>NZ_QBUB01000001.1:0-1079831 GCF_003058125.1 Paraburkholderia sp. GV068 | reverse complement strand
CGCAGACGCGCCGACAGATGCGGCGCGCGTTCGAGCTCGGTCTCGCGGGCCACGTCGTAGACGCGCGCGGTGAGGGTTTTTTTCAGGTAGTCGTGACGAAGCGCGACATGGTCGACGGCTTCATCGAGCGGTTGTGATTCGCGTGAGGGCAAGGCAAGCTCCTGTGCGGCAAGGACGTGTCATCGAAAGTCGACCAGGAGGCAGGAGCAAGCGGACATAAAAAAACCCGCCTCGTGGGGCGGGTTATGTGTGACTGCTATCAGACGCGCGCTAACCCACCATTCGATGAATGATGCTAATAATCAGCGCAATACGGATGTCGAGGCAGTTCATGCGGACGATCATCGTTGACTGGTCAGGATTTGTCAATGCAAGTGTGCCGCGAGTACGCCGTGCGAAACGAGCGCGCGATCAGCGCACTCAGTCCCGCACGCCGCTCTGCTTCTTGAACGAACTCAGAATGCGCCGCTCGAGCGCGTTGTAATCGCCGCCGAAGTGATGGTCGCCCGACGTGCGAATCACTTCGATGCCGGTCTTCGTCAGCGTCGGACACAGCGTGTCTTCCTCGTTCTGGCCGTAGATGCATTGCACGATCGCGGGCGGCACACGCGCCAGTTCAGGGCGCACTTTCAGCGCCTTGTCGCTCGCGGGCATGCCGAGCCAGCCGCCGACGCGAATCTGGAAATCCGCGTCAGGCGCAAAGCCGAGCAGCGAGATCAGCGACACCTTCGCGCGCAACGCCTCGGGCAAGCGGTTATACGCGAACGGCATCACGTCCGCGCCGAACGAATAGCCGATCAGTGCAATGTGCTCGGCATGCCAGCGCGCGCCGTAGGTTTGCATCACGCGCGCGAGGTCGCGGCTCGTTTGCGCGGGCGGCTTCTCGCTCCAGAAGTAGCGCAGACTGTCGATGCCGATCACCGACACGCCGTCTTTCTGCAACGCCTGGGCGATGGTCTTGTCGAGATCGCGCCAGCCGCCGTCGCCGGAAATGACGACGGCCATCAGGCCGTTCGGATGCGCGGCGGGCAGTTCGATGAGCGGCAGATCGGAGACGTCCTCGTCATGCGTCGACACGGTTTGCAGATGCGGCGCGATCAGCGCGACGAGACGCGCGCGGTCGGCGTTGCCCGCATTGCCTGCGTTGCCCGTCGATGCCTTTTCGACGAAGCCCGGAATCTTGTCGCGAATGATCGTCGAATCGGGCGGGCACGGCTTGAAGCGCGGATCGAGCGTGTGCTCCGCATCCACCACGACAGCCCCGGCGATCGTGTTCGACGGCGCCTGCTCCAGCACCTGCATCGCGAGCGTCGCGCCCTGGCCCGTGCCCGCGACGATCGGCGCGAAGTAATGGTTCGACAGCGACTGCCGCTCGAGTTGATGGCTCAACGCTTCGGCATCGCCGACGAGCTGATGGCAGGCTTCTTTCTTCTGCGCGGGATCGGTCGCGAGCTTCGCGGCATAGCGCGCGGTATCCACGCCGACGGTCAATGCGCCCTGCTTCGCCAGCGCGTCGGCGCTTTGCTGATCGGCCGCGCTCCAGCCGCTCGCCTGCGAGTAAAGCACCACGAAGCCGCGCAGGGGACCGGCCGGCTGCGTGACGGTGACGTTGCCGTAGCGGCCGCCGGAAATGGTGGTCGTCGCCGCGTTCGCGAGCGTGCTGCCCGCCACGAGGCTCGCCACGACGGCGAGCCTGAAAAACGATTGCAAAGTCATGAACGCCGGCCTCCTGCCAGCAATGACAGGTCCGCGAGCGTGAAGACCACGCCCACCGAACCCGACGCCGCGAGATAGCGCGGCTCCCAATGCGGCTGGAACTTGCTCTTGAAAGCGCGCAGTCCGCGGAAGTTATAGAAGCGGCCGCCGAAGCGCCACACGATGCCGGCAAGCCGGTGCCAGCGCGACGCAAGCGGCGTCGGCTGCATGCCCGAGAGCGGCGCGATGCCGAGACTCAGCGAGCGGAAACCGGCCTGCTTCAGATGCAAGGCCAGTTGCGTGAACAGATATTCCATCGCGTACGGCGACGCGCTTTCCACGTGACGCATCACGCCGACGGTCGCCTCGGTGTTCAGGTCGGTCGTCATGAAGGTGACGAACGCGACCGGCTCGCCGTTCTGGCGGACCAGCATCACCGATTGCGCGGCGAGGTATTCGTCGGTGAAAGCGGCGACCGAGAAGCTCTTCTCGCGCGCATCGCGGCTATTGAGCCAGCCGTTGGAAATGCCGCGCAACGTTTCGAGCGACGCCGGCACGTTCGCCTGGTCGATCACTTCGACCGTGAAGCCATCGCGCTCGCCGCGCTTGAGCGCGTAGCGCAGATGCGCGCGGTGCGAGCCCTTGAGATCGAAATCGTCGAGCACGACGTGCGCTTCCTCGCCGAGCTTCATCAGCGAGAGGCCCGCGTCGAGATACAGCGGCAACGCGTTCGCGCGCACCTGGTAGAAGGCCGCGCGTCCGCCGTGCGCATGCGCGAGCGCGACGAACTTGCTGATGAGACCGGCCCACTCCGCGCGCGGACCCACCGGATCGTGCAGCGCGGCCCACGTGCGGCCGTATTTCGCGTACATCAGGAACGCTTGCCGCGACTCCGAGAACAGAAAGCTCTTGTCGCCCATCAGCGCGAGGCCGGCGTCGCTGCGCTCCTGCGCGCGCACGATGCGCGCCGCGTCCTGCAAATCTTCCGGCGCGGGCTTCACGAAGTGGCCCGGCGCGGGACGCAGCAACTGCCAGAACGAGAACGTCGCGGCGAACAGGCTCGCAGCGAGCGTTGCGCGCAGCGCACGCGGCGCGCGTTCGTCGAAGGCGAATTGCCACCACAGGTCACGCGTATAAGGAACGTCGCGGAACGCGAACAGCATGACCCACGTCGCGAGCATCAGCACCATCGCGACCGAGACGAGCCAGCCGGCCGTGAAGCGCTCGGCGAACAGCGACGAATGACGATTGAAGCGCCGGCGCGTCGCGAGCAGCAGCACGATCAGCGTGCACAACACACCGGCTTCGACGAACGCGAGGCCCTTGGTCAGCGACAACGCGAGGCTCAGCACCGCGAGCAGCAAGGTCATCCACCAGGCGGCATCGAGACGCCGCAGCAGCCCGCGCGCGACGAACAGCAGCAGCACGCCGAGCACGCTGCACAGCATCTGCGAGCTTTCGAGCACCCACAGCGGCAGCACGTCGCGCAGAATATGAAGGCGCTGCCAGAACGCGGGCGTCGCACTCGAGATCACCAGCATGCCGCCGACCACGAACGTAACGAGGCTCAGAAACAGCGGCGCGAGTTTCGACGCGGCCGCCGCATGGCGCAGCGGCAGGCGGCCTTTCAGCGCGCGGCCCTCGAAACCCGCGAGCAGCGCAGCCGACACGACGAGCGGCGCGCCGAAGTAGATCGCGCGATAAGCGAGCAGCGCGGCGACCATCTGCTGGGTCGCGACGCTGCCGTTCAGCGTGAACACCATGGCCGCTTCGAACACGCCGACGCCGCCGGGCGTATGGCCGATCAGGCCGAGCAGCATGGCCGCGGCATAGACGGTAATGAAGGTGACGAAGCTCACATGCGCATGCGGCAGCAGCGCCCACAACGCGAGGCCGGCGGCGATCACGTCGACGACCGCAAGGCCGACTTGCTCGAGCAGATCGCGGCGCGCGGGGATATCGAACGAAAGCCATTGCCAGCGCGTGCGGATCGCGCGCGTCTCGGCGCGGCATGCGGCGGTCAGCAGAATCAGCGCGGCGAGCAGCAACGCACCGACCCAGCGGACGGTGCCGGGCGAAAGATGCAGCATCGGTGCAAGCGGGCCGGCGAGGCAGACCATGCCGAACGCCGTCATCAGGACCAGTGCAAGCGCGAGCGAGACGCTCGTGAAGACCGTCATGCGGCCGATCTGCGCGGGCGTGATGCTCGAGGCGCCATACACGCGGGCGCGCACCGCGCCGCCCGTCAACGCGCCGAAGCCGGTGGCATTGCCGAGCGCGGAGCCGGCCGTCGCGCCGATCCATAGCGCCGGGCGCGGCACGCTTGCACCCAGGTAGCGCAAGCCGACTGCATCGCGGCCGACGAGCGCCACGTAGCTGAGCGCGGTAGCGGCCAGCGCGGCGGTCCACTCCGAGGCGGACAAGAGGCGCAGCTCGTGCATCACCGAACGGTAGTCGACGGCCTGCGACAAATGCTGGAGCACACCGAGCAGCAGCGCGCAGATCGCCAGCGCGAGCACGGGCGAGAGCAATCCCCTGATGCCTCGCGCTTTGGATGCGCGGACGAACAGCGCGCCCAGCCGGTCGAATTTATTCTTATATCGATGGAACATGGTCAATGCGGGCCTTGCGTGGAGCTGTCAGCTGTCGCGGCGACGGGCCGTCTGCCGCCAGGTCGCCTTGCGGCGATTACAACTGGATAACGGCAAGCAGATCAAAAGGTTGACACTGCGGGCCTTTGCGCCGGGGTTTAACCTGGGCGGAACCCGCGCCGCGCCGGCCGGCCCGGAAGTCAGGGGGCTGAAGTTTAAACGCTAATCGTGGACGGTCAACGAAGATTCGTCGCGGGTTGACGTGAGCTGTGAGCCACGGCTGGCTAAGCTTTTTGCCGCAAGTGCCGTAATCGCAAGCAATAGCCTCGCGAGATGCGATCCGTTGGTCGCACAAACGGGGCACTTGACGGGAGAAACGATGATGGCCGAACAGGATTGGATGATGGCGGGCTTGTATCTGGCGGCCCTCGCGTCGACCGTGCTGGCGATGAGCGCCTGGTCCGCGCGAGCGGCGAAAATGCGGCGAACGGTTACGCTTATCCGTTTGCCGCGTCGTTCGGGCGAGTAAGCCGCGAGTAAGCCGCGAGTCAGCCGCGAATAAGCCACGGGAAGCGCGCGGCGTTCACAAAGCAAAAGCGGCGCGAAATGCGCCGCTTGTTGCTTGCTGACCCGCGTTCGTTTGACGCGCGACCGTCTTTAACGCGCGACCGTCGACAGCGCCTTTCAGCGCGCCCGGCCGCGTTTGCCGCTTACTGCGGGCGGCGATGCGCTTCAGCGATCACGGCGCAGTTTTGCAGATGCAGATTCAGTGCGTGCAGCGCGAGAGCGCGCAGTTTCGCGAGCCAGTTGCCCTTGGCGGCAACGGTGTTACGGGCGGATGCAGCGTTCGTGGCGGTGTTCATATCGAGGCTCCTGTATAGGGTTTCTACCTAGGGAATAACCCGATTATAGTCCTCTCGTTGCGCAGTGCAACAAAAAATAAAGCTGTTGCGCAAGAATCACAGCGGCGTCGGCAGCGGCTTTCAAGGTCGACGACCACAAAAAGGGCGGCATGCAGGCCCGCGGTATTAACAAACCGCACCGTACAGGTGCAATAATGACCCCTTTGCCTGCGACCGCCCGCCGCAGCTTTGTCCATGACCGCCGCCCGCACCGCCCTGATAGCGCCTCTGATCGTCGCGTGCGCGATGTTCATGGAAAGCGTCGACGCCAACGTGATCGTCACCGCCCTGCCCGCGATGGCGCGCGACTTCGGGCGCGACCCGGTGGCGCTGAAAATCGCGGTCACGAGCTACGTGCTCGGGCTCGGCGTGTTCATCCCCGTTTGCGGCTGGCTCGCCGACCGCTTCGGCGCGCGCACCGTGTTTCGCACGGCAATCGGCATCTTCGTGGCCGGCTCGCTGCTGTGCGCGGCGTCGAATTCGCTGGCCACCTTCACGCTCGCGCGCTTCGTCCAGGGCGTCGGCGGCGCGATGATGGTGCCCGTCGGCCGCATCATCATCTTCCGGGTCGTCCACAAGGTCGACTTCATCCGCGCGATGAATTATCTGAGCGTGCCCGCGATGCTCGGTCCCGCGGCCGGCCCGCTGCTCGGCGGCTTCATCACGACTTATCTGCACTGGCGCCTGATTTTCTTTATCAACGTGCCGATCGGCATCCTCGGCATCTATCTGACGAACAAGCACATCGCCAACACGCGCGAGCCGCATCCCGGCCCGCTCGACTGGATCGGCTTTTTTCTGTCGGCGGCGGGCGCGGTGCTGCTTCTGCTCGGGTTGTCGCTGATCGGTGGCGAATTAATCGCCAATCGCGACGCGTTCGGCATGTGCGGGATCGGCGCGGTGCTGCTGGTGCTTTACGTCGTGTATGCACAGCGCGCGCGGCTGCCGCTGCTCGATTTGCGCTTTTTCAAGGTGCCGACGTTTCAGGCGAGCGTGCTCGGCGGATCGCTGTTTCGCATCGGTCTCGGCGCGCTGCCGTTCCTGCTGCCGCTGATGCTTCAGGAAGGTCACGGCATGAGCGCGTTTCAGTCCGGGCTGATTACCTGCGCGTCGGCATTCGGCGGCATGTTCATGCGCACGGTCGCGTCGCGCGTGCTGCATCGCTATGGTTTTCGCTCGGTGCTGGTGGTCAACGCGGCGCTGTCGGGCGTTTCGATCGCGGCGTGCGGGCTGTTTTTTCCCGGCACGCCGACGTGGATCATCTGGGTCGTGGTGCTGCTCGGCGGCTTCTTTCCCGCGCTGCAATTCACGAGTCTCAATTCGTTGACCTACGCGGAAATCGCGAGCCGCGACGTCGGGCGGGCGACGAGCCTCGGCAGTGTCGTGCAACAGATGTCGCTCGGTCTCGGTGTGACGGTCGGCGGCATCGTTCTGCAGATTTCGCGCTTGATGAACGGCCACGACGCGATCATGTGGTCGGATTTCTGGCCCGCGTTTCTCGTGGTGGGATTGTGCTCGTTCGCGTCGATTCCGGTGACGTTGCGGCTGCCGCGTGGCGCCGGGGAAGAAATCTCGCGCGGTGGGCGCGGCTGACGACGAGCGGATAGCGCGGTCGGCGAGGGCTAGTGGGTTGGCGAGCTGGTGACTTACCTGTCGCGCTGCTGGTCTGCCGCGCTGCTTGTCTGCGGCGCTGCTCGTCTGCCGCGCTACTTGTCTGTCGCGCTGCTCGTCTGTCGCGCTGCTCGTCTGCCACGCTGCTCGTCTGTCGCGCCGCAGGTCTCCCGCGCTGCTCGTCTGCCGCACTGCCCGCCGCGCCGAATTCACTGCTCCTTGCGGATCACGCTCACTTCGCCGTTGCGCTCGAGAATCGCCGCGGCGACCTTGTCGAGCGAGCGGGAGCCGATCTTCTGCCGCACGCTTTCCCGCACATCGTTCGAGGTCATCAGCGCGGCCTGCAGTTGATCCTCGTTGAATGCGCCGTTGCTAAACAGCTCGCGCTCGACGCCGCCGACGAGCCGCTCGATCGCATGCGAGCGCATGCAGATCCACGCAAGCAGGCGATGGCAAACGACGATCACGAGCGATGCCAGCACCGTGGCGACGAACGGCGACGCGCCCACGATCGCGCGGCTCAACGTGGCGCCCAGCAGAATCACCACGACCGAATCGAACGGCGAGCGCTGTCCCAACGAACGCCGTCCGGAGATCCTGATCAGCACGAGTGCGATCAGAAACACGACGACCGCGCGCAGGCTCATCTGCAGCGGGTCGAGATCGCGCCCTTGCCCGAACAGCAGATAAATCGCGTCCATCATTGTTTTGTCCTCCGGGTCCGGCCCGCCTCCGTTCGATGAAGGCAAGGCCATGCGCAGTACCGGCAGCAGATGCCAAGGAGAAGCAAACCATGTGCCGATCGCCGGACGCGGCGACGCTTTTTGAAGCGCTATTCGAGACGCTATTCGAGGCGCTACTTCCCCAGCTTCGCCCGCACACGGGACACATCGCGCGACGTCACCGGCGCAGCCGCGTTGCCCCACGTATTGCGGATAAACGTCAGCACGCGCGCCATTTCGTTATCGGTCAGTTTGTCCGTGAAGGACGGCATCTTGCGCGGCTCCGGACCGCTGAGTGTGTGCGGACTCTCGCCGCCTTCGACCAGCAAGCGCACGAGCGATGTACTCGATGCCCCGAGCACGGCGGGATTGCCCGCCAGCCGCGGATACTTTTGCGGCACGCCGGCGCCGTCCATCTGATGACATCGCGCGCAATACGTGGCGTAGATGCCGGCGCCGGGCCGCTCGACGTCGCCGGTTCTGAGCGCCCGTACGGTCTGCTGCGCGGCGCGCGAGTTTGCGTTGAAGCGGCCGTTCGGCGCGCGCGACGGCAGGCTCTTCAGATACGCGGCGATGGCGGCGCGGTCGGCATCGCTCAGGTACTGGGTGCTGTCTTCGACCACTTGCACCATGCTGCCGAAAGTCACGAGTCCGCCGCCGTGGCCGGCTTTGAGGAAGGCGGCGATGTCGTCGGCGGAAAACCGGCCGAGGCCCGAGCCGGGATCGGCGGTGAGGTTCGACGCGAACCAGTTGTCATTGGTGCCGCCCGTCAGATACGTCGAACTCGAATGGCTGTAGCCGCGCTCGTTGAACGCGGGGCCGCGCGGCGTGTGGCACGCGCCGCAATGTCCGAGCGATTGCACGAGGTAGGCGCCGCGGTTCCATTGCGCGTCATGCGCGGGATCCGGCTGGTACTGCCTGGTCGGCGCAAAAACCCAGTCCCAGAACAGCAGCGCCCAACGCTGGTTGAACGGGAACGGCAGACGCGTCGTCGGCGCGGGTGTCGGCACAGGCTGCACGCCGTGCATGAAGTACGCGTAGAGGGCGTGCAGGTCGTCGTCGGTGATTTTCGAAAACGACGGATACGGCATCGCCGGATAAAGCCGCTTGCCGCCTCGCGCGACGCCCTCGCGCAACGCGCGCGCAAAGTCTTCGTAGCTGTAGCGGCCGATGCCCGCTTGCGGATCGGGTGTGATGTTCGACGAATAGATGGTGCCGAACGGCGAGCCCATGCCGAGGCCGCCCGCGAACGGCGGCGTCGCTACGGGCTTGGCGCCCGGCTGGGTGACGCGCGGCGGGGCTGTGTGGCAGCCGGCGCAATCGGCGGCTTTCGCGAGGTAGGCGCCGCGGGCGATTTCGGTGGGGTTGGTGTTGGTAGCGTTGGTGTTGGCGTTGGCCTCGCCCGTGGCCGTGCTGTTCGTTGCGGTGCTGGTTATGCCCTTGCCCGCCCCGCTCGCCGCGGCTTCTCCGGCATGGCTCGCGGCATCGTGCAACAACATGCCCATCACCGCGAGCGCGACCGCGGCGACACTGCCCGCACGCCAACCTCGCCGCACCAAGCCGCTGCCGCGCATCGCGAGAAAATCACGAAGGCCGCGCATCGTCACCACCATTTGCACGGCGAGACGATCGCGATGGCGGCGTCGACCGCGATCAAAGCGACCAGAAACAGCGTGCTGCACAACGCCGCGATCCTGAGCAAAAAGCGCTGCAACTCTACCCGCTTGCGGCGCGCGGCATCGAGCGCGGCCCACTCGACCGGCGCAAGCTGCCGCATTTCGCGCCACGCGACCCAGGTGCCGAATGAGCCCGCCGCGAGGCACAATCCGCCGAGCACGATGAGCGCTGTTTTCATCCACGGCAGAATTGGTTCGGATAACGGATGATCGAACGGATAACAGCTTTGCGCAGCGAGCATTTCGGCGACGGTCATCTGCAAGAGCCAGGCGAGCGGCGCGACCAGCAGACCGATCAGCACATGGCGCAGCGGGTGCGGCGCGCCGGGCAATGGGCTCGTCGAAGGCGTGTTCATGTCCTGGGCCATGACCACTCCTGAAAGAGGTAAGGCGTCAGATACAGCGTGCTGAAGATGAACAGCCAGACGATATCGACGAAATGCCAATACAGTCCGCCGATCCTCAACGCCGCGCAACGCCGCTCGTCGAAATAGCCAAGCGCCGTCCATAACAGCAGCAACAGCAACACGACGATGCCGACGGCGACGTGCGCCATATGAAAGCCGGTGATCGTGAAGTAGAGCGAGCCATACAGATGCGTCGTAAGCCCGTAAGGATGGTCGTGCCACTCCGCAAGCTGAATGCCCATGAAGACGATGCCGAGCACGACACCCGTGGCCATCGACGCGACTGCCCAGCGCATGCGTCGGCGGCGCACGCAACGCTCGCATAGCCAGACGAACACGCTGCTAGTCAGCAGAATGACTGTGTTGACGACGCCGAGCGTGAGTTTGGGCAGACCTTCCGGCGGCCAGTGCTGCGGATTTTGCGAAGCGAGATACAGATACGTGAAGATCAGGTATCCGAACAATGCACCTTCGGTCAGCACAAGCGTGAGGCAACCCCACCAGCCGCCCGAACGCTCGCCGGCGCTGCCTGTCGGCAATACGCCGGCCGGTTCGTCCGGCTCGCGAGGCTCACGCGATGAGCGCTGCAGGTTGACGGCGTCGCTCATGTCAGCCTCCAGCGTCGTGGACAGCAACCGGTTCGCGCTGAATCAGTTCGCGCTCCGGCCACAGCCATACGATGATCGACACCGCGCAGCCCGCCAGCATCGCGCCCGCGAAAAGCCACGCCGCGAGCGCGAGCGCCGCGAAGAAAAGCGCGGCGAACAACGCAAGGAAGAACGGCGCGTACGAGTCGCCAGGCATCTTCAGAATCACGTCGGGATTCGCTTCGAGCGCGGTCGTGCCGAGCGCCTCGCGCCCCTCCGCCAGCAGATAACCTTCGTCGATTTGCGAGCGCACGTTGCCCGCGTTGCCGGGTTCCTCGATACGGCCTTCCCACAGCGGATGGCGGCTCGCGAGCGTCGGCACCACCGCGAAGTTGTACGGCGGCGGCGGCGAGCTCACGGCCCATTCGAGCGATGGTGCGTCCCACGGATTATTGCCCGCCGGCTTGCCGCGCTTCAGACTCACCGCGAGATCGGCGAGAAAGATCAGGATACCGAACGCAAACAGAAAGGAGCCGAGCGACGTAACGAGGTTCACCGTATCCCAGCCCATATCGGCGGGATACGTGTAGATGCGGCGCGGCATGCCGAGCAGCCCCGCGATATGCATCGGGAAAAAGCCGATGTTGAAGCCCGCGAACATCACCCAGAAACCGAGCTTGCCAAGACGCTCGCTCATCATCTTGCCGGTGAACTTCGGGAACCAGAAGTAGATGCCGCCGATCACCGGGAACACGTTGATGCCGAGCAGCACGTAATGCAGATGCGCGACGACGAAGTAGGTGTCGGTGAGTTGCCAGTCGAACGGCACGGCCGCGGTCAGCACGCCCGAAACGCCGCCCACCACGAACAGAAAAACGAAGCCCGCGAAAAACAGGAACGGCACGCGAAAGACCGGCCGCCCCGTCCAGATGGTCGCGATCCATGCAAACGTGGCTACAGCACTTGGAATCGTGATCACCATGCTCGCCGCGCCGAAAAACGACAGCGCGAGCGCCGGAATTCCCGTCGCGAACATGTGGTGAATCCACACGACGAAACCAATCGCCATCGTCGCGACCGTGGCGAGCGCGACAGGACCGTAGCCGACCAGCGGGCGCCGGCAGAACACCGGCAACGCATCGGACACGATGCCCATCGCCGGCAACACGACCGCATAGACCCACGGATGCGCGAAGATCCAGAACAGATGCTGCCAGAGCAGCGGCCGTCCGCCGTTCAGTACGTCGAAGAAATGCGTGCCGATGCGGCGGTCCATCCACAGCAGAAAGAATGCGAGGCTCACTGACGGCACCGCGAGCAGATTGCCGGCCGATGCAGTGAGCGTGCCCCACACGAGCACCGGCACGCGATCGAGCGACATGCCCGGTGCGCGCATGCGCAGCAACGTCACGACGAAGTTCATCGAGCCGACTGTCGTTGAAATGCCGAGCAGCACCATGCCGAGCGCGTAGATGTCGATGTTGGGTCCGGTGCTGTATTCGAGGCCCGAGAGCGGCGCGTAGTTGAACCAGCCCGCGTCGGGCGCCTGGCCGGTCGGAAAGCTCGCGTACAGGAAGATGCCCGCGAATAGAAAGATCCAGTACGACAGCGCATTGAGCCGCGGAAAAGCCATGTCGCGCGAACCCAGCACAAGCGGCCACAGGTAGTTCGAGAAGCCGGACAGCACAGGCAGCGCATACAGAAAGATCATCGTCACGCCGTGCATCGTGAAGAGCTGGTTGTACTGCTCAGGCGTGAGCACCGTCGCATTCGGCCGCGCGAGCTGGACGCGCATGATGAGCGCTTCGACGCCGCCCATCAGCAGAAACACGAACGCGGTCACCAGATAGCGCAAGCCGATCGTCTTGTGATCCACCGACGAAAGCCAGCCGCGCCAGCCCGGCGGCGTTTCCCAGATCTCGCGCAGGCGCTTTTCGTCGGCGCTGCCAGGCGGCACGCGGCCGCGCCGCGGCCGGCGCGCGAGGCGCGGCGCATGTGCAGCCGCTAACGAAGACGATGCGCTCGAGCTCGGCGCGTCGGCGTGATCGGACATCGAAATGCGCTCCTTACGTTAGGCGGTCGCGCAAACTCGCGACCGGCTCGGGTTCAATGCAGCGTCGCGAGATAAGCGGACAGCGCGGCGGCATCGCTCGTTGTCAATGCGATGCTCGGCATCAATGCTTCCGGTTTGATTCGCTGCGCGTGCTGCACCCAGTCCAACAGATGTTCGGGCGTGTTCGTCAGCGCACCGGCCGCGATCAGACGTCGCGAGCCGAGATGCGTGAGGTCAGGGGCCTGCGAGCCGTGCGCGTCGGTGCCGCGTATCGTGTGGCAGCCGGCACAGCGCTCGTCGAACAGTTTCTTGCCCGCGCTGAATTGCGCGTCGTGCGCATCGTGCGCCGATGCCTGCGTCGGCATCGCGTTGCGCCCTTGCGCGTCTCGCCACGCATCGAAATCTGCGGCGCTTTGTGTGACGACCTCGAAGACCATATGCGCATGCTGCGCGCCGCAGAACTGCGAACACTGTCCGCGATAAATGCCGGGACGATCGGCCTGAATCCATTGCTCGTTCGTTTGACCGGGAATGGTCTGCGTCTTGCCGGCAAGCTGCGGCACCCAGAACGCGTGGACGACATCGGCGCTTTTTAACCGCACCTTCACGGGCTCGCCGACAGGAATATGAATTTCGTTGGCGGTACTGAAGTTTCGCGCGGCGTCGGGGTCGTCGGCGTAATCGACTTTCCACCACCAGTCGTAGGCGGTCACGGTGATGACAAGCCGCGCATGCGATGCGGGCGAAGCGACGGATTCGAGCGTCGTCATCGTGTAGACGAGCATGCCGAGCAACGCCACACACGAGGCACCGGTCCCCACGTAAATCCAGCGCAGTCCGCCCGCTTCGGGACCAATCGTGTCCGCCGGTTCAGCAGGCCGCTTGCGAGCGAGCGCCACGACAAGCAAGCCGCTCACGATCAGCACCACCAGCACGACGATTGCAGTCAGCACCCAGCCGAGGCGCATCGTCGGCGCAGCAGCGGGCCCTGCGGTGTGGAGAAAATACGCGAGGGGCGCGGAGTCGGCAGAAGCGGTGGATGGAAGAACAGCGCTCGCGGACAACAGGCTCAGCGCGGGCCACGCGCTCTGACGCGCGAAAAAGTTTGCCCTGTCCGATGTGATTCGCGCGGTCCTCGTGCGTGGCATGCCGCTCGGCTCCGATTGCGTTTCGACCTGGGACTCACGCTGCGCGGCGCGGCGCCCGACCCTCGTGCGAAGTGCCCGGCGCTTCGTCGAGCAGCGCTCATCGCGCAGCAAGAAACGAACCTTTCAGACCGCTAAACACGGGTCAGGTCTCGCACTTGCTTTATCGACACACGATCAATTCAACATCAGGAGCTTGCCTTGAAACATGCCTCTCTCGCCACGGCTCTCGTGGTTTCATTCGCGTTCGTTCACGCCGCGGCGCATGCCGAAGGTTGCACTAAAGGCGCGGTGGTCGGCGGCGTCGGCGGACATATTGCGGGTGGCCACGGCGTGGCCGGCGCAGCAGCAGGCTGCGCGATCGGCCATCATGAAGCAAAGAAGAAAGACAAGGCGGCCAGCGCGGCGGCGGCCGCGAGTCAGCCTGCGGGGAAATAGCAGCTTGTGATGTAAAAAAGACCCGCTGCGATCGGACCATCTTGCAATCGTGCGGTCTCCAGCGGGTCTCTTTCAATCGTCTTGCACGCTCAGCCTGCCGCGCTGACTTTTTCCGCGAGCTTCGCGTCGTAACTCGAATGGACGTGCACGCGTTTGCGCTCGGGATACGCATACGAATACGCTTTGCGCAACGCGAGCGACGCCTCGTGAAAGCCCGACAGAATCAGCTTCTGCTTGTTCGGATAGTTGGCGATGTCGCCGACCGCGAAGATGCCTGGCCGCGAGCTCTCGTAGTTGGACGTATCGACATCGACGCGGCCGCCGTGCAGGCTCAAGCCCCACTGCCCTATCGGACCGAGGTCCGCGACCAGTCCGTATAGCACGACGAGCTGTTCCGCCGGCAACTCGGTCTCGCCCTCGATATGTCGCAATGTGATGGATTTGAGTGCAGCGCTTTCGGCGTTCTCTTGCGCGTCGCTTTGCACCTTCAGCCCTGAAATCGCGCCGACAATAAAGTCCATCTCACCGGCTTCGACCGCGCGCCGCATCAACTCGACGCTTGAATCGGCGGCGCTGAATCCGTTGCGCCGATGCACGAGCGTCACGCGCCGTGCGACCTTGCGCAACGCGAGCGCCCAGTCGAGCGCGGAATCGCCGCCGCCCGCCACGACCACGGTTTTGTCGGCGAAATCGGCGAGACGCTGCACGCTGTAATGCACGTGGCGCGATTCGAGCGGCACGGCTTCGGCAAGCGGCAGCTTTTGCGGCACGAATGCACCGTTGCCCGCGGCCAGCATGATTGCCGCGACGTCGAACACAAGGCCGCGATCGGTGCGCACGGTCCACCGGCCGTCGCTGCGCTGCTCGACGGATTCAACACGCTGCTCGAGATGAATCGGCACGTCGAACGGCTTGCATTGCGCGAGCAGGCGGTCCACGAGTTCGCGCGCCGTGCACGACGGAATCGCGGGAATGTCGTAGATCGGCTTGTCGGGATAGAGCTCGGTGCATTGACCGCCGATCTTGCCGAGTGCATCGACGATCTGGCAGGACAAGCCGATCACGCCGGCCTCGAAAGCGGCAAAGAGCCCAACGGGACCCGCGCCGACGATCAGCACGTCGGTGCGGATAGGCGGTGAACCAGGTTGCACAACAGGCTCGGCGGCGGACGTCATTCGCTATCTCTTCATAAGGTGATGACCCACCATACCGAATCGCCGTGAGCGCGGCAACGATGCCATTACAGCCAGCAAGGGCGCTTAAGCGGGGATTCGCAGCCGGTTGCGGGCGTTCAAGTGGCCACCTATAAATCGTCGAAAATGGCCATTTTGCAAAGCCAATGCCGGGACTAGTATTCACTCATCGCATCACCGGATGCGTCCCACCAAAGCGAAGGAGTGAATCATGAAACAACGTCTGAACTACTACAAAGCCAGTCCCGCTGCGATCAAGGCAATGCTGGGCCTCGAAGAACGCATCGGCAAATCGTCGATTGAAAAGTCGCTCGCGGAACTGGTTCGCCTGCGTGCGTCGCAGATCAACGGCTGCGCGTTCTGCGTGGACATGCATACCACCGACGCCCGTAAAGGCGGCGAAACCGACCGCCGTCTTGCAACGGTCGTGACGTGGCGCGAAACACCGTTCTTCACGGATCGCGAACGCGCCGCGCTCGAATGGACGGAAGCGTTGACGCTCATCTCGCACGATCACGTGCCCGACGCCGTGTGGGAAGCGGTCCGCCCTCACTTCAGCGACGAAGAACTGGTCGACCTCACGCTGCTCGTTTCCACGATCAACGCATGGAACCGCTTCGCGATTTCGTTCCGCTCGATGCCTGAATAAGCGCGTCACTGTACATAGCAGCACCGCTGGCGCAGCGCCTCTTTCAACTCGGCTGGATCACGCGATTCAAAGAGGCGGCTCGCGCTGCGCACTCGTACCGCACACCTCCACCGCTCGCACGCCCTCCCCATTCCCGCCTTGCAACACCGCTCAATGCCGTATCATTGAAGCGTTTGCTGACAAAAAACTCCGCTTAACCGGCGCCCGCGCGCCGCCGCTTGCCATCACATGACCAGGGATTCGTCGCATACCGCGCTGCTGTGGATCGTCGCCGCGGGCTTCTTCATGCAGTCGCTCGACACGACGATCGTGAACACGGCGCTGCCGTCCATCGCGCACAGCCTGCATGTCGCGCCGCTTGCGATGCAGCCGATCGTGGTCGCCTACACGTTGACGATGGCGATGCTCACGCCCGCCTCCGGCTGGCTCGCCGACCGCTTCGGCACGCGGCGCGTCTACTTCGCCGCGATCCTCGTCTTCGTGATCGGCTCGATTTGCTGCGCGAGCGCGCACACGCTCGGCGAACTCGTGCTCGCGCGCGTGCTACAAGGCGTGGGCGGCTCGATGCTGCTGCCGATCGGACGCCTCGCCGTGCTGCGCAGCGTGTCCAGTGAGCAATACGTCGCGGCGCTCGCGTTTATTTCAGTCGCCGGTCAGCTCGGCCCGATTGTCGGACCAACGCTCGGAGGCTGGTTCGTCCAGGCGATCACATGGCACTGGATCTTTCTGATCAACGTGCCGATCGGCGCCGCCGGTCTCTACGCGGTGCAGCGTTTTTTGCCGCCGCATGGCGAGACCCAGGCGCCGCCGTTCGACTTCATCGGCTGCGGGTTGTTGTCGCTTTGCATGATCGCGTTTTCGCTGGCCGTCGATGCCCCCGTGCCGACGCATCAGGCGGCGTGGTCCGCGGCGCTGTTCGCGCTCGCGGCGGTGAGCGCGCTCGCCTACATTCCGCACGCGAGGCGGCGGCGTAACCCGCTCTTCAAACTGTCGCTGTTCAGCGAGCCGAATTTCAGCGTGGGGCTGATCGGCAACCTCGTGTGCCGCATCGGCTCGAGCGCCGTGCCGTTTCTGGTGCCGCTGCTGTTGCAGCTTCAGCTTGGCTACACGCCGCTGCATTCGGGGCTGATGATGCTGCCCGCGGCGCTCGCCGGCACGGTCGCCAAACGCTGGATCGCGCCGCTCGTGCGGCGCTACGGCTACGACCTCTTCCTGCTGGTGAATACGCTCATCGTCGGTTCGTCGATCGTGGCGTTTGCGTCGATCTCGCGCGGCACGCCGCTCATCGTCGAAATCGTGATTCTCGCGATATTCGGCGCAGCCAACTCCATGCAGTTCGCGGCGATGAACAGCGTCACGCTCAAGGGCCTCTCGCACGAAGACGCCGGCAGCGGCAACAGCCTCTTTTCGATGGTGCAGATGCTGGCGATCGGCCTGGGCGTATCCATCGGCGGCGGGCTCGTGAAGCTCTTTGCCGCGCAATGGGGCTCGGCGGCCCTCGGCTTCCGGCTGAGCTTCGTCTGCGTCGGCGCGATCACGCTGCTGTCCGCGTGGGTGTTCCGCCATCTCGACGCGGCGCCCGCCGTGCGCGCGCCGGCTAGCCAGGGCGCGGGGCGCTGATTCGCGCTCGGGTTCGGGTTCGGGTTCGGGTTCGGGTTCGGGTTCGGGTTCGGGTTCGGGTTCGGGTTCGGGTTCGGGTTCGGGTTCGGGTTCGGGTTCGGGTTCGGGTTCGGTAACGTTGCAACTGAGTCCGCGCCGCCGCGTTGCTTTCACACGCTGTCGCTTCTCATATGCGCCGCGCATGACGGACCCGCGATCCTTCGTGGACGGGCTCCCCGCCGCGCGTTTCGCGTTAGCATGTACCGCGTCAACGAACAAGAAAAGGATTCTCCGATGCCATTTGACGAGCGCGTGCTGAACGGCATGGGCGTGCTGACGGCGATCGTCGATTGCGGCAGCTTCGCGGCAGCAGGCGTTGCGCTCGACATGTCTCAATCGGGCGTAAGCCGTTCGGTGGCGCGGCTCGAGGCTCGGCTCGGCATCCGGCTATTCGATCGCACCACGCGCTCGGTCACGCTCACCGACGAAGGCCGGCGCTTCTACGAACAGATCGTGCCGCTGCTAAGCGGCCTCGAGGACGCGGCGGCCAGCGCCGCCCGAGGCGCGACGGCCGTGCGCGGACGCCTGCGCGTGAACATGGACCCGTTCTTTTCGCGCCTCGTGCTCGGACCGAGACTCGGCGGTTTCGTCGACAAACATCCCGATTTGCAGCTCGAACTGATCACGCGCGACCAGTTGGGCGATATGGTCGGCGACGGTTTCGACGTTGCAATCCGCTTTGGCGAGCCGCCGGTGTCGTCGCTGATCGCGCGCAAGCTGCTCGACACGCGCATTCTGACGGTGGCCGCGCCGTCGTATCTGAAGAAGCATGGGCATCCGGCGAATCCTGCGGAACTCGAAAGCGGCCAGCATGCGTGCATCAAGTTTCGCGATCCGCTGACCGGTTATCCGTTCAGTTGGGAGTTTCATCGCGGCCGCAAGAAAATCGTCGTCACGCCGCAAGGCCGCCTGACCGTCAACGATGTGGGCACCTTGCACAGCGTGTGCGCCGCGGGCCAGGGCATCGCGCAAATCCTCGCGCTCGGCGCGGAATCCTTGCTCGCGAGCGGCAAGATGGTCGAGCTTTTTCCCGAATGGGGCGACGAGCTTTATCCGCTCTACGCGCTTTATCCGTCGCGGCACCATCCGCCGGCCAAGGTGCGCGCCTTTATCGATTTCATCATTTCGCTGACGGGCGCCGCTCATGCCGAGTGAAGCGCAGGCCCGGGCTTTGCTTCCTGAGTTAGGTCTTCAAGATCAGGAGAACGCCATGGCCGACCCCAAGCAGCAAGGCAACGACAAGCCCGACGACATCGCCCATCCGCACCCCGCGGTACATAGCGACAACGAAAAGAGCAAGCTGCCGGAGCGCGGCGACGCCGACCGCGATCAGTCGCCGGCGGACCGTCCGGGTCAGAAGCCGGGTGAAGGCGAGCCGTCAGTCGGCTGAAATTAAGCGCAGGTCTGGAAGCGGCTTTGCTGCGTTGGAGCGCGCAAAGCCGCATAAATTTTTCCCTTTCCGCAGCTTTCATACAGCAGACATTTTTTCCGCTTTTTTACCGAATATTTTTTCGGCGCGATGCACTACTTTTCTGCTTGCAGCGATGTATGCGAACAAGCAGCCGGCTGCCGCCCCTTCAACAGATAACAAAGGCGACGCCCATGTCCATTCCCGTGCCCTCCGCCGAGCCAGCCAAAGTGTCGATCTGCGTGCCGACCTGCAACCGGCCGGAGCTGATCGTCGAGTGCATCGACTCGTGTCTTGCGCAGACCTACGGCAATCTGGAAATCGTGATCGGCGACGATTCAAACGATGCGCGCACCGCGCAACTGCTCGCGTCGCGTTATCCGCACGAGTTGAGCGAAGAGCGCATCCGTTATGCGAGGAACGAGCCGCCGCTTGGCCAGGCGCGCAACGTCGCGAGCCTGTTCGAGCGCGCGCTCGGCGACAAGATTCTGCTGCTTCACGACGACGACCTGCTCACCACCGACGGCGTCGAAAAACTCGTGTCGCTGTGGAAACTGCATCCACGGCTCGATGCGGCGTTCGGCGCACAGTACGAAGCCAACCATGACGGCGCGATCGACGTCGAGGCCAGCGCGCGGCTCAACGCGGCGTTCAGGCGCACGAAGGACGCCGAAGGCTTGCAGCCGCTGCCGGGCAGAACCGGGCTCGTTCAGATGTTCCCGAACAACGGCTGGATGGCGGACGCGCGGCTCGTTAGGCGCGTCGGCTATAAGGAGCAATACGGCGCGTGCTGCGACTTCGTGTTCGGCACCGAGCTGTGCCTCGCCGCGCGCGAGGTCTTTTATCTGCACGATTACGTGTCGGTGTATCGCAAGACCGCGACTTCGATTTCGCACAGCACGCGCGGGACTGCGGCGGCAGCCACGCTGAGCGCCTACGCGTTCGTCAGGAAGCTGAAGTTGCCGCCGCAGCTCGAGCCTTCGCGCAAGCTCGCGCTCCGGCGGCTCGCGCCGATCGTCGTGTCGGTGCATGCGAGGAATCGTCAGGCGCGGCTCGGGTTGAAGATCGCGCTGGGTCATCTGTTCGCGTATCGCTATGGATTCAGCGCGCGGCTTTACTACCATCTGCTGATGCTTTCGCGAGCGGCGGTGAATGCGCGCGGACGGGCGGGGATTGCTGCGGGGGATGTGGTGATGGCGGAGACGGAGAGCGTGGTGAGGGCGAGCGCCGCAGCCACGGTTACGGCAGCAGCAACGGTGGCTGCAACCGCCGTGGCAACGGCGGCTCCTGTTACAGCCTTGACCGGTGAACCCGGCACAACCATCAAAGAGCTTGTCGCGGAACTCACCGCCGATATGACCGAATCGCGCTGATCGCGGCGACGTCGTCGGCGGTCGCCGACATGCGCCGTCAGCGCGTTTTCTGCTAAGCATCCTCTGCTTAGCAAAGGCGTATTTGTTGCTTGGACTCGCGCGCGCCGCTGATTACGATGAGCCGGACACGTCATCAAGTCCGAGGTGATTCGCCATGTCCGACAGTGCCTGTTTCAAGCCGCGTGTGATCGAGCCGGTCGCCGCCAATCAGCCCGAGGGATTGGGACTGGCGGTGGAATTGTGGCTCGCTCAACCCATCGACGGAATTGCCGGGCGAGCCGTGCAGATCCACCTGCGCAGCGACGCGAAGATGGCGCAGGCCGAAGCGCTGCGCGACCTTCTGCACGTACTGGGCACCGAAATCGTGGTGGCGTGAACACGCACTGAGCACGCACCTAAGCACGCACCCGAGCCCGCGCCTCGGCTCACGGTTCGTGACGCAAATACCCTTCTTTCGACGGATCGCGCATGCGCAGCGCGACGATGCCGGCGATCGCGCACATCAAGGTCACGTACCAGTAGAACATCGGTTCGCTGCCGGTCGACTTGAGCCACAGCGCCACGTATTCGGCCGAGCCGCCGAAGATCGCATTCGCCACCGCATACGAGAGGCCCACGCCGAGCGCGCGCACTTCGGGCGGGAACATTTCCGCCTTGATGAGGCCGCTGATCGACGTATAAAAGCTGACGATGGCAAGCGCCAGCACCACGAGACCGAACGCCGCATACGGGCTCGTCACGTCCTTCAGCGCATGCAGAAGCGGCACCGTGCCGATGGTCGCGAAGAGGCCGAAGCACAGCATCGAACGACGCCGGCCGATGCGGTCCGACAGCGCGCCGAACAGCGGCTGAAGCAGCATGTAGACGAAGAGCGCCGCGGTCATCACGTTGCTGGCGGTCTTCGCATTCATGCCCGCCGTGTTCACCAGATACTTCTGCATATACGTGGTGAACGTATAGAAAATCAGCGAGCCGCCCGCCGTGAAGCCGAGCACCGTCATGAACGCGACGCGGTGCTGCCACAAGCCGCGCAGCGTGCCCGCTTCCTTGCGCTGACGCGTCGCGGCGGTAGTGGTTTCATCGAGCGATTTACGCAGATAGAGCGCGACCAGCGCCGCGATCGCGCCGATCACGAACGGCACGCGCCAGCCCCAGGCTTTGAGTTCCGCGGTCGAGAGCGTCTGTTGCAGGATCACCAGCACGAGGAGCGCGCACAACTGGCCGCCGATCAGCGTCACGTACTGGAACGACGCGAAGAAGCCGCGCCGCCCTTTCAGCGCGACCTCGCTCATATACGTTGCACTGGTGCCGTATTCGCCGCCCACGGAGAGTCCCTGGAACAGCCGCGCGACGAGCAGCAGCGCCGGCGCGAGCGCGCCGATCTGCGCGTACGTGGGCAGCACGGCGATCACCAGCGAGCCGCCGCACATCATGAAGACCGAGATCATCATCGCGGTACGCCGGCCGTGCTTGTCGGCGAGACGGCCAAAGAACCAGCCGCCGATCGGCCTCATCAGAAAGCCTGCCGCGAACACGCCGGCCGTGTTCAGCAATTGCGTGGTGGTGTTGCCGCTTGGGAAGAACGCGGGCGCGAAGTACAGCGCGCAGAACGAGTAGACGTAAAAGTCGAACCACTCGACGAGATTGCCCGATGAAGCGCCGACGATCGCGAAAATGCGGCGCCGCGTGTCGTGGGCGGAGGCCACGCTGTGGTCTGTGAGGTCGGTCATGTTGTCTTCCTTGTCTCTTGAACGGAGGCGACGGTCGTGGCGCCGCCTTCAGCACGCGATTTTTAGCGTGGGCGAATTTTACAGAATCGCAAGTAAAAGTTGGGGGTTTGTTGGCAAGCGCTACGGCGAGCGCCGTCGCCAGTCCGGTCCCGGCACAGTTCGGAGCTCATTCCTGGTTTATCCCTCGGGTTTAATCGTGAGGTATAAATTTGACTGTTGTGAATTTATACCTTAATGCTCAATCACAGGGTATGAGGAGACGCCAGCAATGGCCAGCTTCCACAACGACGCATTGCAAACGCTGTATTCGTCCGTCACCGAGCGCGCCGGCGCACAAGGTCATATTCCCCTGCACTCTCCGGGCTCGGCGGCCCAGAAGACCGTCGACGGGAAAACGTACACCTATTGGCGCGTCTATCTGGCATCGGGAAAGCATAAGGAAACGTCGCTTGGCCGCGCAGGCGAGCCCGCTACCGAGGCTGCGCTCGAGGCGAAACTACTCGAGAGCGCGGAGATGCGCGCGCTTGCCGCCGAGGTCCAGATACTGCGCAAGGCGAACTTTGCCGCCGCGGACAACTCTTCGGCGCTCACGCTGGCAACGCTCTTCAACGCGGGCATCTTCAGCCACGGCGGAGTGCTGGCCGGCTCCCACGCCTTCGGCGCGCTTCTGAACAGCCTGGGCGTGCGGCTGCCTGCGAACTACCGGACGGAAGATATCGACATTGGCAGCGCCGGGAGCATTTCGGTGGCTATCCCCGAAGAGCGCAGCTTTCTCGACATCCTTCGTGATAGCGGCATTCCGTTTCTCGAGATGCCGGAACTGCACTCGCGAAAGCCGTCCACGTCGTTCAAGGCGCGTGGACAGCACCTCAAGGTGGACTTGCTCGTGCCGGGTACGGAAGCGTACGAGACGAAGGCCTTGCCGCACTTGCGCGCCCACGCAACCGGACTTCCCTACTTCAGGTATCTGGTAACGAACCCTACGCAAGGCTTTATCCTCGGCAAGGAACACGTGGTGCCGGTCATGCTGCCCGACCCCGCCAGATTCGCGCTTCACAAGCTTGTCGTCAGCACGCTTCGCGACCCGTCGCGGGCGCTCAAGGCGGACAAGGACCGGCGGCAGGCCGCCGTGTTGATCGACGCGCTCGCGGAGAAGTTTCCAGACTGGTTGACGACAGCCGCCGACGAACTCGAGGAAAACGCGCGCAGCCGGGTCGGCACGGCGGCCACCCAGGCGCTAAACCTCGCGCCGGGCTTGTCGGAACGCGCCCGCGATTTTCTGGCTGATCTGGGTGCCCACGCGTAACTCGTGACAGGCCGCGCGCGAATCGCCTGCCAGGCTTCGACACCATAAAGACTGGCGCGCCGGCCACGACAGTGGCGGGCGCGCCCAAAAGACCCTCACGCCGTGAGACGTCCTCACGCCCTCACGGCCGGCGGCACGTAGCGGCACTCGTAACGCTTCCTGACCGTGCCGTTTTCGTCGACGCTTTCCAGATACACGTCGAACTGCCACAAGCGCGCCATGTGCTTGAGCACCTCGTCGCTATCGGACGAAAGATGCCGGTTGTCGCTCATGAAATGCCGCAGCGTCAGACTGCGGTCGCCGCGCGTATTCACCGACCACACCTGAATGTTCGGCTCGCGATGATGCATGTCGTACTGCCGCGACAACGCCTGGCGCACGTACTGATAGCCGCTGTCATCGTGGATCGCCGAGACTTCCAGCGCGTCGCGCATGTCGTCGTCGAGTACTGAGAACAGCCGCATTTCGCGGATCAGATGCGGCGACAGATATTGCGCGACGAAGCTCTCGTCCTTGAAGTTGCGCATCGCGTAGTGCATGGCGGGCAACCACGGACTGCCGGCCAGCTCCGGGAACCACTTGCGGTCTTCCTCGGTCGGGTTTTCGCAGATGCGGCGAATGTCGCTCATCATCGAAAAACCCAGCGCGTACGGATTGATGCCGCTGTAGTACGGCTTGGTGACGGGCGGCTGATAGACCACATTGCTGTGCGAATGGAGGAACTCCATCATGAAGCCGTCTTCCAGCTTGCCCTGGTTGTACATTGTGTTAAGCAGCGTGTAGTGCCAGAACGTGGCCCAACCTTCGTTCATCACCTGCGTCTGCCGCTGCGGATAAAAATACTGCCCCACTTTTCGCACGATGCGGATCACCTCGCGCTCCCACGGCTCGAGCAGCGGCGCGTTTTTCTCCGCGAAATACAGCAGGTTTTCCTGCGGCTCAGGCGGATAACGCTCCTCGATTTCCTCGGGCAGCGGCGTATGTCGCGTGGGCAGCGTGCGCCATAACTCGTTCACCTGCGATTGCAGATACGCCTCGCGTTCGCGACGCGCGGCGAATTCTTTTTCCAGCGACAGCTTCTGCGGACGCTTGTAGCGGTCCACGCCGTAGTTCATCAGCGCGTGGCACGAATCGAGCAGTTCTTCCACGCGGTCGAGCCCGAAGCGCTCCTCGCATTCCGCAATGTAATTCTTCGCGTAGACGAGGTAGTCGATGATGGCATGCGCATCCGTCCACAGCCGGAACAGATAGTTGCCCTTGAAGAACGAGTTGTGCCCATACGCCGCATGCGCGATGACGAGCGCCTGCATCGTCATCGTGTTCTCTTCCATCAGATACGCGATGCAGGGGTTCGAGTTGATCACGATCTCGTACGCGAGCCCCATCTGCCCTCGACGGTAGCTTTTTTCGGTAGAGAGAAAGTGTTTGCCGAACGACCAGTGCCGGTAATTCACCGGCATGCCGACGGACGCATACGCGTCCATCATCTGTTCAGCGCTGATGAGTTCGAGCTGGATCGGATACACGTCGAGTTCATATTGCTCTGCAACACGGGCAATATGGGAGTCGTACTCCTCGATCAACTCGAAGGTCCAGTCGGACGGGCACGGCAAAGGCCGTCTATCGGCTACGTTCATACGGACTTCCCTTTGCCCCTCGATGGGCGTTCCGGTGTGTCCCCGTGCGTCAGCGTTGTCGACTGCTCCGGCTGCGGCGGCCCGCTCTTCGTCCGCCCCTGCCTCGGCATGCCCCGACTCACGCTGCGGCACGCCTGTCCCACGCTCCGGCTGATAGCCGCGCGCTTCGTTATGCAAATGTTTGGTCGTCATGACGACGCCACCTGCTTTTCAAACAACTCGCGAAACACCGGATAGATGTCAGCCGCGGTTTCGACCTTCTTCATCGCCATATGCGGCTGGCTCAAGGCCAGTTGTGCATATTCGAGCCACAGGTTCTGCTCTTCGGGCGTCACCTGAATATACGCAAAATAGCGCACCTTCTCGAGGATGTCATCCGAGAGTATCTTGCGGCACTTCGGCGAGTCGTCGGTCCAGTTGTCACCGTCGGACGCCTGGGCGCCGTAAATGTTCCATTCAGTCGGCGAATAGCGCTCGTCCATCACCTTCTGCATCAGCTCGAGCGCGCTCGATACCACCGTGCCGCCGCTTTCGGTCGAGTGGAAGAACGTGTCTTCGTCGACCTCCTCGGCGCGCGTGTGGTGGCGGATGAACACCACCTCGATCTTTTCGTAATTGCGCTTGAGAAACAGATAAAGAAGGATGAAGAAGCGCTTGGCGAGATCCTTGCGTTGCTCGTCCATCGAACCGGACACATCCATCAGACAGAACATCACGGCCTGGCTCGACGGCGTGGGCTGCTTCACGCGGTTCACGTAACGCAGGTCGAACGGGTCGATAAACGGAATGCGCCAGATGCGCCCGCGCAGATGGTGGATCTCGTCTTCGAGCAGCTTGATTTCTTCGCGGCGATCGTCGGGGTCGGCCTTCAGCACCTCGAGTTGCCGCTCCATTTCGTGCAACTGGTTGACGAGCGGCGCACCGAGCGCGATGCGGCGGCCAAGCGCGCTGCGCAGCGAACGGACCACGTCGATGTTGTTCGGCGTGCCTTCGGCCGCCCAGCCCGCGCGGATGCTCTTCCATGTGGGCACGGCCATCAGATGGGTTTTGACGAGCCGCGGCAGTTCGAGATCGTCGAAGAAATACTGCATGAATTCTTCGCGGCTCAGCTCGAACACGAAGTCGTCCTGACCTTCGCCTTCGTTGCTCGCCTGACTGCCGCCGCCTCCGCCGCCACCGCCTTGCGGCCGCTGAATCTTGTCGCCGCGGATGTAGTCGGAGTTGCCTGGATGCACCATTTCGCGCCGGCCGCCCGGTCCGTGCCGGAACGACGGCTCCGCGATGTCCTTACGCGGAATGGTGATGCTCTGGGTGTTCTGAATGTCTTTAATGCTGCGGTCGCGCACCGCTTCCGAAACGGCGCGACGAATGTAGTTCTTGACGCGGCGCAAAAAACGCTCGCGATTTGCAATGCTTTTGTTCTTGCCTGCCAACCTGCGGTCGATGATTTGATGAAGCACGCCCGGTCTCCCATACTGCCCAAATTCGGGTGCGCGAGACGCACGCTGGATGGCCCGATGCTATGTCCATGCAGCTTGCGGCTCGCAGGGTGCTCGCGCGGTCGGACCGCGCGAGCGGCACGCAGTGCGTATCATGACGACTTGCGCACGCGCAGATACCAGTCACACAGCAAGCGCACCTGCTTCGGCGTGTAGCCCTTCGCCACCATCCGGTTGACGAAGTCTTCGTGCTTGCGCTGTTCTTCCGCCGAACCTTTGGCGTTGAACGAAATGACCGGCAACAGTTCCTCCGTATTCGAGAACATTTTCTTTTCGATCACGACGCGCAGCTTTTCGTAGCTGATCCACGCAGGATTTTTCCCTGCATTCGCAGCACGCGCGCGCAGCACGAAGTTCACGATCTCGTTGCGGAAGTCCTTCGGGTTGCTGATGCCCGCGGGCTTCTCGATCTTCTCCAGCTCGGCATTGAGCGCCGCGCGGTCGAAGCTCTCGCCGGTGTCGTGATCGCGGAACTCCTGATCCTGAATCCAGAAGTCCGCATACGTCACATAGCGATCGAAAATGTTCTGCCCATATTCGGAGTACGACTCGAGATACGCCGTCTGGATCTCCTTGCCGATGAATTCCGCGTAACGCGACGCGAGCACGTCTTTAATGAACGACAGGTACTTCTGCTCGGTTTCCGGTGGGAACTGCTCGCGCTCGATCTGCTGTTCGAGCACGTACATCAGATGCACCGGATTGGCCGCGACTTCGGTCGAATCGAAGTTGAACACGCGCGACAGAATCTTGAACGCGAAGCGGGTCGACACGCCGGTCATGCCTTCGTCGACGCCCGCGAAGTCGCGGTATTCCTGGTACGACTTCGCCTTCGGATCGGTGTCCTTCAGATTCTCGCCGTCGTAGACCTGCATCTTCGAGAAGAGGCTCGAATTCTCGGGCTCCTGCAAGCGCGTGAGCACCGACATTTGCGCCATCATCTTCAGCGTGCCGGGCGCGCAGACAGCATTAGCCAGCGACGAATTGCGCAACAGCTTCTCGTAGATCTTGATCTCTTCCGAATAGCGCAGGCAGTACGGCACCTTCACGACGAAAATCCGGTCGAGCAAGGCTTCGTTGTTGCGGTTATTGCGGAAGGCTTTCCACTCCGACTCGTTCGAGTGCGCGAGGATCACGCCGTCGAAAGGAATCGCGCCGAAGCCTTCCGTGCCCTTGAAGTTGCCTTCCTGGGTCGCGGTGAGCAGCGGGTGCAACACCTTGATCGGCGCCTTGAACATTTCGACGAATTCGAGCAGGCCCTGATTCGCGAGACACAGGCCGCCGGAGTAGCTGTAGGCGTCCGCATCGTCTTGCGCGTATTGCTCGAGCTTGCGAATGTCGACCTTGCCGACGAGCGAGGAGATGTCCTGATTGTTCTCGTCGCCCGGCTCCGTTTTGGCGATGCCGATTTGCCGCAGGATGGACGGATAGCGCCGCACCACGCGGAACTTGCGGATGTCGCCGTTGTACTCGTGCAGGCGCTTGACCGCCCACGGGCTCAGAATGCTTTTCAGGTAGCGGCGTGGTATGCCGTATTGCTCTTCGAGGATCGGACCGTCCTCGTCGTAATCGAACAAACCGAGCGGCGATTCGTTCACAGGCGAGCCCTTGATCGCGTAGAACGGCACGCGCTCCATGAGCTGCTTCAGACGTTCGGCGATGGACGATTTACCGCCGCCGACCGGGCCCAACAGATACAGAATCTGCTTCTTTTCTTCGAGCCCCTGGGCCGAGTGCCGGAAGTAGGCGACCACCTGCTCGATCACCTCCTCCATTCCGTAGAACTCACGGAATGCGGGGTATACCTTGATGACCTTGTTCGCGAAGATGCGCGACAGGCGCGGATCGTTGCGAGTGTCGATCTGTTCGGGTTCTCCGATTGCCGTCAACATGCGTTCGCCAGCCGTGGCGTACGCGGCGGGATTGTCTTTGCAGAGCGCGAGGTACTCCTCGAGCGAGAGTTCGTCCTCTCGCGTTTTCTCGAAGCGGGTCGCGAAACTGCTGTAGATATCCATGCTACCTCCTCGCCGAAGTCTAGACCGATGTCGTGCGCGGCGCGCTATTCGGAAACGACATCGCTCGAATTCATCCTAAACCCTTTTAAATTTTTTTTCACGAACTACGTTGCGAAAATCGCGCCGTGCGGGCCTCCCGACATTCATCACTTGGAAACACCGTTTCGACCACCTACAATCTTGCGCGTCGAACAGTGCCGCGAACGTTGCTTGACGACCTCGCTTCACAGTGTCGCTTCACTACTTCTTTGACGGCACTCATCAGCAGTTACATTCACGCGTTGCCTGCACACGCACGTCGCGTACCTTGAAGCCTCGCATCAGCCGCACATCGCGCATTTTCGCGCTACGTCCCCACTCTTTTCTGCTTTCGCCTCTTGCTTCCTTAACGCTTTGACACGCATTTGGTCTACCTGTGTGCGCATCTGTTACACGTCGATCGACCAAAGTTGCAAGCGGCGTTCGGCGTCGCACGTTCATGCAGTTCGTCCATGCACGCGAGCTTTTGTTCCATCACATCGCTGCGCATGCTTTGCTATCAATGCGATGCTTCACATGCTTTGCATAACCGCGTCGACGGCATGGTCGGCTTTGCTCCGCTTTACGTTGTCGATGCCTCGTTGAACTGTCGTTCAACTTTGTTAACTGGATAACGGCGCGGCGCGCAACCGCTTCAATAGGGTATACGGCTAAGGAGTCCTCGGCGACGCGTCAAATGTAAAACGGCCGCCCGTGGGCAGCCGCTTGATGATGAGTTTGTAATGCGCCGTTACAAGGACGGCGTCGAAAGAAATGCAGCGCTGTGTCACATGACACAGTGTCGCGCAATCAGGTCAGTTCGATCTCGACCTCTCCGAGTCCGTCGATGTGGCCGCGCACGATGCCCGGCTTTCCCACTTTATGCGCACCGACGTAAGAGCCGGTGGTCAGCGTCCATTCCGGTTCGATCGTGATGCCCATGGCGGCGCAATGGTTGACGAACCACACCAGCAATTCGCGTGGATCGCCGGCCGGATTGCCGGTGGCGTCGGGCACGAGCGACTCGCCGTCGAAGCTCAGTTCCAGTTCCGGCGACACGAAGTCGAAGCCGCGCGCGAGCCCCGCATACGGGACCGGATGACCGGTGACGAGCGCCCCGTTGTTTTGCGCGTCGGCGAGTTGAGCGAGCGGCGCGATGTTCGGCCATTCGGCGAAGCGGCTATCGACGATTTCAATGGCCGGCAGCACCACGCCGACGAGCGCGAGCACCTCGTCGCGCGTATAGGCGCGGCTGCGCGGCTCGATGACCTCGGTGAAACGGAACGCGATCTCCAGCTCGACGAGTACGCGAAAGAAGCCCGCATGCTCGACGCGCGCCGGCGAAGCCCGCACCAGCGAAGCCGGGATCGGCGCGCCCGAGGTCGATCCGCCGGGCGCCTTCGCGCCGATCTTCCACGCGCCGGTGGAGTCGCCGAGGCCTGCTATGACCGCCTGCTGGATCGCATACGCGGTCGCGGCGTCGGGCGGGAACTGTTCGGAGGGCAGCCCGTCGATCGGGCGATGCTGCCGGCGTGCTTCGACGAGGCGATGCGCGAGGTCGTGTGGCGTCATGTCGGTCCTTTGTGGCTGGCGCATTGAACGTGCGTTTGAAGCATGAGAAGCGTGAGAAGCGTGAGGGCGAGCGGCTGGCCGGCTGACCGGCTGACCGGCTGACCGGCTGACCGGCTGACCGGCTGACCGGCTGACCGGCTGACCGGCTGACCGGCAAGCGTGACGTGACGTGGAGCGCGATGCACTGGTCGGGCGCGGCGCCGACTTGCACACTGCCGCTTTGCCAACCCGTGCTTCGCCGGCGATCCGGTTACGAATTACCGTCACCCGCCCGTCAATGTACCGGATCGCGAGGCTCGCCAGGGCGCCCGCCGCTTCGCAAATGCGACTTAATGCGCACGCCATAAAAAAAGACCGCGGCTGCGTCAGCAGGCGCGGTCTTTTCGTTGCTGTCTTCAATATAGGCGGCTCGGGCGTCGTGACGTCGATTCAGACGCCGTCGCGCCGGGAACGCCGGTTGCACGGCGCCTGTCCGGCGCTCGCGCAGCCGTGCGGCAAACGCCGCGGATGCCGTCAGAACGTTTCCCAGTCCTGATCGCTGCCGGCGCTGACGACGGCGGCGGACTTCGCCGGCGCGCGCGGAGCCGGCGCGGCTTTCGGTGCCGCAGGCGCCGAGGCGGCGGCCGGAGCGTGCGCAGCCGTCACGGGCTGCGCAGGGGCTGCTGCGGCCGCACGCGGCGCGGCGGCTGAGCGTGCGTGGGCGACGGTCCGGGAAACTGCCCGCGGCGCAGCAGAGACGGCACGCGCAGGCGTCGGCGTGTGCTTCGCCAACGAACCGCCCGACGCCTTGCCTTCGTCGCTGAGCTGGAACACGGCGACCGCGCCGCGCAGCTTGTCCGCCTGATCTTCGAGCGACGACGCTGCCGCCGCCGCTTCCTCGACGAGTGCGGCGTTTTGCTGCGTGACTTCGTCCATCTGCGTGACGGCGCGCGCAACCTGGTCGATGCCGCTGCTCTGCTCTTCCGACGCCGCGGCGATTTCCCCCATGATGTCGGTCACGCGCTGCACCGCGCCGATGATTTCGTTCATCGTGCGGCCGGCCTGATCGACGAGCGCCGAGCCCGATTGCACGCGGTCGACCGAGGTGTCGATCAATTCCTTGATTTCCTTCGCCGCCGCCGACGATCGCTGCGCGAGGCTGCGCACTTCGCCCGCCACGACCGCGAAGCCGCGCCCTTCCTCGCCGGCCCGCGCCGCTTCCACGGCCGCGTTGAGCGCGAGGATGTTGGTCTGGAACGCGATGCCTTCAATGATCGAAATGATGTCGGCGATCTTCGCCGAGCTCTGGTTGATCTCGCCCATCGTACCGACGACCTGGCCGACCACCGCGCTGCCCTTGTTGGCGATTTCCGACGCATTGGCCGCGAGCGCGCTCGCCTGACGCGCGTTGTCCGCGTTCTGCTTCACGGTGCCGGTCAGTTCTTCCATGCTCGACGCGGTTTCCTGCAACGCCGACGCCTGCTCTTCGGTGCGCGAGGACAGGTCGATGTTGCCGGCGGCGATCTCGCGCGTGGCAGTCGCAATCGATTCGCTGCCGCCGCGCACCGCGCGTACCGTTTCGATGAGACTGCGCTGCATCTTCGAGATGCCTTCCAGTATCTGGCCCATCTCGTCGCGTGAGCTGACGACGACCTGGCGGCGCAGATCCCCTGCGGCGATCGCGTCGAAATGGTCGAGCGCCTCGGCGAGAGGCCGTGCGATCGCGCGGCTGAGCGCCACGTACGAGAGCAACGCGGCGAGGATACCGGCAATCAGCGCGCCGATGCTGACCATGCGGAACATATGGAAGTTCGATTGCGCGTCATCGTAGCCGGCTTGCGCCAGCTCGAACTGATATTTGCGCAGTGCGTCGTCGGAGGTCGCCAGTTCGTTGTAGGCGCTTTGCAGAAGCTTGGCACCGTCGATCAGCTTGCTCTGGTCGCTCGCCGCGACCACCGCGGCGAACGCGTCGGCCCGCTGGTGCAGCGCGTCGCGCTTGCTGACCACGTCGCGCGCGAGACGGTCCTCGTCGGCGTCGCGCGGCAGATCCATATACTTTTTCCACCACATGTCGGAGGTCGTGCGCATCGAGCGCGCGCGTTCCAGCGTCGGCGCGCTTTCCGGCGTGCCGATCATGAAGGCCGCGCGATCGAGCGCGAGACGCTCGCGCGCCGCATAGAGTTCGGCGTTGCCGATGTTCACGGCGCTCGGCATCGAATTCGTGAAGGTTTCCTGGTAGGCGTCGTTGGAACGGCTCATGCCGAACAGCCCGAACGCGCCGATGCCCAGCAGCAAGGCGGCGAGAAAAGCCATCGTGAGGCCAATGCGGGCCTTGATCGAAATGCCCTTGTTCAACATAAAGTGTCCTGTGCTTGAGAGGCTGCTTTGCAGCAATAAAAGTCCGATGACGGCCTGCGCGCGGTTGGTTGTTATTGGTTTCGTCGGCGCTCTGATAGCCGCATTAACGGCAGTTGCGATGCGGACTTGAAGTTTTTATACGTCTGAGGAAAGGCGGGAGATGAGGCGGAAAGAGTTACAAGGTGGGTGGGAGGATGGCTGAGCGGGGGGGGCGGTAGTTGCAAGGCTGCGCAGGGACAAGCTGGGAGCGACGGACGAATGCAGCTTGCCGCGAGGCGTCTGCGGCTCGAGCGGCAATGTGAGGGCTTTGAGTTGCGGGAAAGGAGACCTGCGGCTTGGGCCGCGCGTCTACGGCTCGGGCGGCAATGGCGAGTTTAAGCGGGCAAGCTGGCCCGCGCGCGCTTGGGCGCACCGCGTCTGCGCTGCGCAGCCGAACACAAGCCTTTGAACTACGACGAAGAAACCAGGCGAGCGCAGTTCAGCGTCGCCCCCAACAACCTACCCGCCCAACTCCGCCCGCGTCGGAATCGAAGGCTGAGCGCCGGCGCGCGTCACCGACAGCGCCGCGGCGCGCTGCGCGAAGCGGATCGCCGCATCCACGTCCGCGCCTTCCGCAAGCTGCGCGGCGAACCCGCCGATGAACGTATCGCCCGCCGCCGTCGTATCGACGGCTTCGACTTTCGGCGCGTCGTACAGCACAGGCGCCGCGCCTTCGAGCGCCGCCTGCACGCCGCGCGGGCCGAGCGTCACCAGGACATTGCGCGCGCCCGCCGCGCGCAGCACGGCAGCGGCCGTCGCCGCCTCTTCGGGCGAGCCGACCGGCAAACCAGTGAGCGTCGCGGCTTCCAGCTCGTTCGGAATCAGATAGTCGATCAGCGGCAGCCACTCGGCGGGCAGCGGCCCGGTGGCCGGCGCCGGGTTCAGAATGACCGTCTTGCCGAGGCGCCGCGCCGCGGCAAGCGCCGCGTGCACCGTGGCGAGCGGCGTTTCGAGCTGGCAGATCACCACGTCGGCGGCAGCCAGCACCGCTTCGTGGCGCGCGATCGTCTCAGGCGTCACCTCGCCGTTGCTGCCGGCGACGATCACAATCGCGTTCTGACTCGCGTCATCGACGACGATCAGCGCCACGCCCGTCGCCTCGCGCCCGGTTTCGAGCGCCGCGCAGTCGATGCCTTCCGCCTCCAGCCCCGCGCGCAATTGCGCGCCGTTCGCATCGGCGCCGACGCAGCCGAGCATCGACACCTGCGCGCCGAGCCTCGCCGCGGCCACCGCCTGGTTGCCGCCCTTGCCGCCCGCGACCTGCGCGAAGGTGCGGCCGGCCAGCGTTTCGCCGGGATGCGGCAGACGCGGCGCGCGCGCCACCAGATCCATGTTCAGACTGCCGACCACTGCCACGCGTGAGCGCGTTTCCTTACTGGCCACTCATTTCTCCCGTTGTCCTGCTTCTAAGCTGCCGATACGCCGCGCTGCACTGCAGCCCGATCACGCGGCCAGATGACGCTTTCCCGCGCCCGCCCACGTCGCCGTCGATTCGCGCACGATCAGCCGCGGCGACACGACGCGCCTGCGCCCGCCCGGCCGCGCGTTCGCCGACGACTTGCCGGCAATCCGTTCGATCAGCGTCTGCGCGGCCATGTCGCCGAGCGCGCGCACCGACTGCCCGACCGTCGACAGCGCCGGATAGGTGAAGCGCCCGAGCTCGATGTCGTCGAAACCGATGATCGAGCAGTCGCGCGGCACGCTGATATTGCGCTCCGCCGCCGCGCGCAGCGCGCCGATGCCCATCATGTCGTTGCAGGCGAAGATCGCCGACGGCTTCACGGTGTCGAACAGTTGCGCCGCCGCGCGATGGCCGCCGGTACCCGAAAAATCGCTTTCGACGATCGCGTCCGGCGGAATCTCGATGCCGCGCTCGCTCATCGCGCGAATGAAGCCGTGCACGCGCATCGCGCTCACCGCCGTGTCGACCGGCCCGCTAATGCAGCCGATCCGCACGTGCCCCAGTTCCAGCAGATGACGCGTGGCGAGATACGCGCCCTTCTCGTGATCGATCTGCACGAGGTCCGCGTTCACGCCTTCAATATTGCGGTCGACGATCACAAGCGGCTCGCGAGCGTCGGCAAGCGTCTGCGCGAGCACCGCGTCGTCGCCGGCGGACGCGACGATCAGCCCGTCGATACGCTTTTCCTGCAGCACACGCAGATAGTTGCGCTGCTTCGCGGGGTCGTCGTCGGAATTGCAGAAAAACACGCAGTAGCCGTTGCGGGAGCAACCGTCCTCGATGCCGCGCGCCAGTTCCGCGAAATACGGGTTGGTGCTGTTCGGCACCACGAGTCCGATGGTCGCGGTGGCGCGCGCCTTCAGCGAACGGGCCACCGCCGAGGGCACATAGTGAAGCTGGCGGATGGCGAGCTCGACCTTCGCGCGCACGTCGGCCGACACCGGCCGCGAGTTGTTCACGACGTGCGATACCGTCGTGAAGGACACGCCCGCCACGGCTGCTACATCCTTGATCGTCGCCATAACCTGTTGCTCTCCCGCCTGTTTTTCCCGCCAGTCAGACTTTGCGCCGACCCCGGGACGTCCTCATCGAACACGCCGTACTCATGAATTCTTACGCTTTACCGCAAATCGCCCTTCTGGCACCCGCCACACGTTACGCTGAACATGTCAGGCGCGTTTGCGGCGGCTGCGATACGTATCCAGCACCACCGCGACCACGATCACCGCGCCGGTAATCATCCGCTTGGTCGGCTCGTTCGCGCCGATCTGCGCGAGGCCGGCCGCCAGCACCGAAATGATCAACACGCCAAAAAACGTACTGATGACCGAACCGCGCCCGCCCATCAGACTCGTGCCGCCGATCACCACGGCCGCGATCACCTGCAGTTCCATGCCGACGCCCGCGTTCGGGTCAGCCGCTTCCAGCCGCGAAATCTGGAACAGCGACGCAAGGCCCGCGAGCGCGCCCATCAACGCGAACACGATCACCTTGTACGGCCGCGGATTGACGCCCGCGAGCCGCACGGCTTCCTCGTTCGTGCCGATGCCGACCAGGTAGCGGCCGAACACCGTGCGCGTGAGCACGAGCTGCGCGATGATCATCACCGCCACCGCGATCAGGAAGGCCGGCGAGATGCCGACCGCGATCGGGTTCGACAGAAAATCGAACGCATCGCCGATATAGGCGGTGCGCGAATTCGTCATCTGATACGCGAGGCCGCGCGCCGCTTCGAGCACGCCGAGCGACACGATGAACGACGGGATCCGCCAGCCGACCGTGACCGCGCCGGTGACCGTGCCGGTCAGCGCGGCGGCTGCGACGCCGAGCAGTGCGGACGGCAGCGGGCCCCAGCCCCACTTCAACGCGGCCACGCTCACCACCGACGCGCCAAGCGCAAGCACCGACCCGACCGACAGATCGATGCCGGCGATGATCAGCACGAACGTCATGCCGACCGACATCACCACCAGATCCGGAATCTGGTTGGCGATCGTGCTGAACGTGTCGTACGTCAGAAAGTGCGAACTCAGCAGCGAGAACAGCACGATCATGGCGAGCAGCGCACCGGCGAGGCCGAGGTAGTTCGAAAAGCCGAGCCGGGTGCCCGCGGGTTTGCCGCTCGCGAGCGGCGCCGACGGATCGGCCGGCGGCGCGGCGTTTGCATTCGCATTCGCGGCGGCCTTGCTCCCATCCGCGCCATGTTTCGCGCCCGGCGCGTCGCGCAACGATTGATCGGTCATGACAAACTCCCTGCTTCATTGGCGTCGAGGTCGTGCAGCAGCGCTTCGCGGCCGCGATAGCCGGCGAAAGCGGCGGCGAGCAACGCGTCTTGCGACCACGTGCCGCGCTCGAACACACCGGTCAGGCTTCCCGCCGACATCACGCCGATCCGGTCGCAGATCAGCATCAGTTCGCGCAGATCGCTCGACACCACGACGAGCGCGCGCCCTTCACGAGCCAGCGCGCCCATCAAGCCATAAATATCGAACTTCGCGCCGACGTCGATGCCGCGCGTGGGTTCGTCGAATAACAGCACGCGGCAATCGCGCGCGAGCCAGCGGCCGATCACGACCTTCTGCTGATTGCCGCCCGACAGCTCGCCGACAATCTGCGCCGGGCCGGAGCTGCGAATCCGCATCGCGTCCATCTGCTTTTTCGCCAGCGCGTTCTCGCGCTTCGCATCGACGATGCCGTGCCGCGCCACGCTGCCGATGTTGCCGAGCGACACGTTCGCCGCGATCGGCTGCGGCAGCAGCAGACCCTCGCCTTTGCGGTCTTCGGTGATGAGCGCGATGCCCGCGCGCACCGCGTCCGACGGCGAATCGATCCTGACCGGCGCAGGCGGTGCGCCGGGCGTCGGAGCCAGCGCCACCGTGCCGCCGTCTTTCGGGTCGGCGCCGTAAATCAGCCGCATCAACTCCGTGCGGCCCGCGCCGATCAGCCCGCTGATGCCGAAGATTTCGCCCGCGCGGACTTCGAACGACACGTCGCGGACCACCTTGCCGCGCGAAAGCCGCTCGACCCGCAAGAGCGGCGCGCCGATCTTGCGCACGCCGAGATCGATCTGCTCGCCAAGCTCGCGGCCGACCATCCACGTGACGATTTCGTCGCTGGTCAGATTGGCCATTGCGTCGACGTGCACGAGGCGGCCGTCGCGCAGCACCGCGATCTGCCCGGCGACTCGCGCCAGTTCTTCGAGCCGGTGCGAGATATAGACGAGCGCGACGCCGCGCGCCTTCAGGCGCTCGATCTGCTCAAACAGCAGATCGACTTCGCGCGCGGTCAGCATCGCGGTCGGCTCGTCGAGAATCAGCACGCGGCAGTCGTCGATCAGATTGCGCGCGATCTCCACCATCTGCTGATGACCGATGCCAAGCTCGCCGACGAGCGTATCGGGGTCGATCGCGTCGAGCCCGACTTGCGCCATCGCGTGACGCGCGTCCTCGCGCAGCTTGCGGCGATCGATCCAGCCGAAGCTGAACGCGCCCGCGCGCGGCAAGCGGTTCAGGAACAGATTCTCGGCCACCGACAACGTCGGCAGCAGATTCAGCTCCTGCATCACCATGCGCACGCCGAGCGCCTCGGCTTCGGTGCGGCTCGCCGGCGCATACGGTTTGCCGGCAAGCTGCATGGTGCCGGCGGTCGGCTCGACGAGTCCGCCGATGATCTTGGACAGCGTGCTCTTGCCGGCGCCGTTCTCGCCGGTGAGCGCCAATACCTCGCCGGCGCGCAGCGACAAAGACACGTCGGCGAGCACCGGTTCGGCGTAGGTCTTGCCGATGCCGCTGACGGACAGCACGGCAGGCAAGGCGTCGTGGTCGGTTGAATCCATCGCGATCCTGTTTCGCGGCGCGAGGCGCGTCTCACACGATCTGCTCGGGCGAGACGGCGCCGGGCGCCGCGCGGTCAATGCCGGCCCAATGCGCGGAATGCGCAGGCGCTCTGGCCGCGCTCCCTCTCGCCGCACGGCCGCCGTCATGACGCTTACCTCTGAATTAACGGCGGCCCGGCGGGTTTCTTGAGCGGCTATTGAGCGTTCATTGAATAGTAGGCGCGGATTCGCGTGCTGATGCGGCGCGAATCCGCGCGCCCTGCTAGTCGGTCATGCGCTGGCGGCGCTTATTTCGTCACCAGGTCGCACGGCGTTTCCACCACGCCCGACAACTGCGACTGCTTCTTGTGCTCGCTCAACGCTTTCAGCGCGGTGTCGATGCCGAACACGGCCTGCTTGGCGGCGTACTGGTCGGCGGTGGCGAGCACGCGGCCGTCCTTCAGCATCGGCTTGATCGCATTGATGTTGTCGTAGCCGACCACCATCACCTTGCCTTGCTTGCCTGCCGCGCGGATCGCGGAAACCGCGCCGATCGCCATGTTGTCGTTGCCCGCGAGCAGCGCCTTCAGGTTCGGGTACTCGTTGAGCATCGCGGAAGCGACCGCGTTGCCCTTGTCGATTTCCCATTCGCCCGACTGCACGGACACCACCTTGGCGCCGACCGCCTGCATCGCGTCCTTGAAGCCGGCCGTGCGCTGCTGCGCATTGGTCGTGGTCGACACGCCTTCGAGGATGCCGACCTCGTCGCCCGCCTTCAGCTTCTTCGCGAGATAGTCGCCGACCTTCTGCGCGCCCTTGCGGTTATCCGGTCCGACGAACGGCACGTTCAGGTCTTTCGACTTGAGCACGTCCGGGTCGAGCCGGTTGTCGATATTCACAACGATGATGCCCGCGTCCACCGCTTTCTTCACGACCGGCACGAGCGCCTTCGAGTCGGCCGGCGCCAGCACGATCGCGTCGACCTTGGAGACGATCATCTGTTCGACGATGCGGATCTGGTTCGCCGTATCGGTCTCGTCCTTGATGCCGTTCGTGATCAGGTCGAACTGCGACGGGTTGTGCTTCTGATAGTCCTTCGCGCCGTTTTCCATCGTGAGGAAGAACTCGTTGGCGAGCGACTTCATGACGAGCGCGACTTTCGGCTTATGAGCGGGCGCCGTCTGGGCATAGGCGGCGGAAAACGGCAAGGCGGTGCTGGCGGTGGCGAGGATTGCGGCCGCCACGATGCGGCGGCGAATGCGATTGCTCATGCATATCTCCTGGGTTTGTCAGGCTCTGTCGAGCCGTATTTTTAGTTACGCGCAAACGTTTGCGGGACTCATTCTCAGCGCATCGCGGCCAAACTGTCAACGATCCAAAGTGTTGCAGTGCATCGGCGCGCAAAAAGTGCGGCGCGTCGGGGCGGCTCGCACGAGCGCCCGACGGCCGGGCTCCGAAACGCCTCGCAGACGGTCCGGCAGACGATGGTTGGCAATGGGTCCTCGCTTGTGTCCGCGTGTGACGGTGTTGCCGTCGGCTGCAATCTCCGCCGCCGACGGGCCGCCTATGCTGGACTTTTATTGCGCCGCGTGCAAGCAGGACCGGCGCGCAAGCGCGGCTTTGCGCTCAGAGCCAGCCGGCCTTGCGAAAACGCCAGTAGAGGATGAGGTCGACGGTGAGCATGATCCCTAGGCAAAGCGGATAGCCGTAGCGGAAATGCAGCTCGGGGATGTTCTGAAAATTCATGCCGTAGATGCCGGCGATCATCGTCGGCACCGCGAACAGCGCGGCGAACGAACCGAGCCGCTTGGTCACTTCGTTCTCCGCAAGCGAAATCATGCCGAGATTCACCTGCACGGCGGTTACGACCATTTCGCGCCGTCCGTCGATGATCCGCACGATCCGCTCAAGGTGGTCGTACACGTCGCGAAAGTAAGCCTGCATGCCTTCGCAGACGCTCGGAATGCGCCCGCCCGTGAGCTTGCTGATCGCTTCCTGCAGCGGCGCGATGTGATGCTGAAGAATCACGAGGCGCCGCTTCAGCGAATACAGATCCTGAATGATCGCGCGCGATGCCGCCGAATTGTTGCGCTCGAAAATGCGGTCTTCGATGGCTTCGATCTCGGTGTTCACCGCGTCGATGATCGGGAAATAACGGTCGACGATGTCATCCGCAAGCGCATACAGCACGAACGCGGAGCCCGCCTTCAGCAACTGCGGCTCGCGCTCGCAGCGCGCCCGCACGTTCTGAAAACCCGCGCGCGTGCCGCGCCGCACCGACAGCACATAGTTCGCTCCGACGAATACGTCGACCTCGCCGAGCAGCAGTTCGCCGTCCTCGTCCATCTCGACAGTGTGCATGACCGCGAACAGCGACTCGCCGTACTCCTCGATCTTCGGCCGTTGATGACCGTTTTGCGCGTCTTCGATTGCGAGGTCGTGCAGACCGAACTCGTGCTTCATCACCGCGAGCTCGCCCGGGCCCGGATCTTTCAACGCGACCCACACGAAACACTCGGGCCGCGCGACGTAGTCGCTGATGCTATCGATGTCGATGTCTGCCAGCTTCCGGCCGTCCTGATAGGCGGCGCAATTGATCAGCATGTTGGTTACCCTGAAAGCGGAACAGAGCGGGCTGCATCGCGGCACACGCGTGCAAGCCCCTCTGCATGAATGGAACAAGTAACCGTCATGTTAAGGGCTGCGGGCTGCGCTCATGTATCGATTTGTTAAAGGCCCCGGCGCTTGCGCGCCTCTGCGTTCTTCTTCATGATCGATGCAAAGGAAGACAGTAAGGAGACTGCAATGTGGTATTTGAATTCGATGCCCGCTATTGCCGCGGCGGTTCGGATGGAGGACAGCTTGTCGTGAGCCGCCTCGTTTTTATTTGCGGTCACGCGGGCACCGGCAAGACGACGCTCGCAAAAATGCTGATCGGCAGGTTGATGAAAGCAACCGGGTCGCCGTTCTGTCTGCTCGACAAGGACACGCTGTACGGCGGCTATAGCGCGGCCGCGATGGGCATGCTGACAGGCGACCCGAACGATCGCGACAGCCCGCTTTTCCTCGAGCATTTGCGCGAGCCGGAGTATCGCGGGCTGATCGACACCGCGCGCGATAATCTCGAACTCGGCGTGAGCGCACTGGTGGTCGGGCCGCTGTCACGCGAAGTCCGCGAGCGGCGGCTTTTCGATCGCGCGTGGCTCGGCGTCGGCGACGATGTCAGCGTGCGCGTGGCGTGGGTGCATGTGTCGGAAGAGACGGCGCAGCAGCGAATCGTGGCGCGCGCCAATCCGAACGACGCGTACAAACTCGCTCACTGGGACGAATACCGTCAGCGGCGCTTCGTGCCGGCCGGCGACATGTGCAACGATCTGCTGATGTTCGATAACACGGCGCCGAGCGCGGCCGATTACGACGCGCTGCTCGCGCGTATTCTCGGCGAGCCGCAGTAAACGAAAAAACGCGCAAAAACGCCCCACGTATGGGGCGTTTGCGCTTTCAGCTTCTATCGAAGATGGTTCGTCAAACCGTCGCGAGTGTTTGCAGCGAGTCCAGAGTTTGCCCTTCATAAAGCTGGCCGAAGCGGTTGCCGAGGAAGTCGCGCAGCGACACCTGCTCCTGACGCACGAAGCCGCGTTGCGGCAGCTTCTTTTCGCGGAACAGATCGAGCACCGCGCACATCGCGCCGGCCGTCGTGATCTGGATCGCGCTCATCGGCACGCCGCAAACTGTCTTCGCGAAGATCTTGCGGGTAAACACTTCCTGCACGAGTTGCCCGTCGCGCATGCCGCTCACGGTGATGAACACGAGCACCACGTCTTGCGCGGTCGACGGCACCGAGCGGCGCATGATGCTCTTGAGCGTATCGCGGTCGCTGGAAAGACGCAGGTCTTCGAGCAGGAACTGCATCAGATTGCGGTGGCCCGGATAGCGCACCGACTTGTAATCGAGCGATTCGACGCGGCCCGACAGCGTTTCGCAGAGCGTACCCAAACCGCCCGATGTATTGAACGCTTCGTACTCGGTGCCGTCGAGCGAAAAATGTTCGAGGCCTTCGAGCGGCTGCACCCACTGCGTGCGGCTATCGCGAATCGCTTCGCACGGCTGGCAATATTCGTTGATGAGGCCGTCCACGCTCCACGTCAGGTTGTACTTCAGCGCATTGGTCGGGAATTGCGGCAGCGCGCCGACCCGCATCTTCACGTCGCGAATCTCCGTGAAGCGGTTCGCGAGTTCGTGCGCGGCAATGCCGATGAAGCCCGGCGCGAGACCGCATTGCGGCATGAATGCGTGTTCGGCGTCGTCGGCGATCGCGCGGATTGCGTGGGTCGCGCGCACGTCTTCGGTTAAGTCGAAATAATGCACGCCCGCGCCCTTGGCGGCAGCCGCCACGTTCACCGCGAGATAATACGGCAGGGCATTGACGAGCGCATCGAAGCCATGAATCGCGGCGCGCAGTGCGGCGGCATCGGCGGAATCCACGCGGCGGGTCGCAATGCCTTGCGCGGCGAGTTTGTCGAGCGCGGGCTGATCGCGGTCGAATGCGACGACGTCATAGTCGCCGGTTTCGCGCAGCATATGCGCAATGGTGTGACCGATCAGACCTGCACCAACGATGGCAACTTTCATGTTCTTCTCCTTTGTCGATCGGAGCGGCGCGTGAGCACCTCGTCCGGTTCATTTCGTGCGCTGTCTCCAGCTTCAGGTGCGCCGCGATCGAGCGCGGCGCGCGGCGGGCTGAACCCTCGAACGACAGTGTAGGGAGAAGCAAAACCAGTTCATACGCGCAAAATGCTGCGTAATGACCATCAACTTCGACGTTTTGACGAGCCACGCCGACGAAACGTCAGGAACGCGTCAAAAGCGCCATAAAAGATCATCTAAAAAACGTCGGCAACGTGCGCTTCACACCATGCCGCGATCGATCTTGCGCGCGAGAATGATCGAGGTCGTGGTCCGCTCCACGCCCTCGAGTCCGCCGATCTGATCGAGCAGATCGTTCAGACGATCGGGCGAATCCGCACGCAGCCAGGCGACGTAGTCGAATTCGCCGCTCACCGCGCATAGCAGTTGCACCTCGGGCATCTTGCCGAGGCGCTTTTGCACAGCGGGCCCATGCTTCGGCGCGATGATGATCCCCACATACGCATAGATGCTCGAATCGAGCACGTCCTGGCCGAGCCGCACGCTGTAGCCCGCGATCACGTTGCTGCGCTCGAGCCGCGCGATTCTGGCGATCACGGTGGTACGCGCAACGCCGAGCTGGCGCGCGAGATTGGCGACGCTTTCTCGCGCGTTTGCCTGAAGCAGCGCCACGAGGTTGCGGTCGAGATCGTCGAGTTGGTCGAGGCGCGGAGGTCTCATCGGAGAAGGAAGAAGAAGTGGTCGGAGTGGTGCGGATTATCGCGCGTCTTCAGTGCCATGCGGCGCGTCTTCAAACGCCGAAGCGCTCGATCACGAAGTCGATGAAGCTGGTCAGCTTGGGCGTGGCGCGCCGATCGCGCGGATAGACGAGATGCACGGGCGCGCCTTGCGGCAGATGCTCTTCCAGCACCGACACCAGTTCTCCGCTCTCGATCTCGCGTGCGAGCAGCGCCTCCGGTTGCAGCACGAGGCCGAAGCCGCGCAATGCGGCGACCTTGAGCGCCTGACCGTTATTCGCGCGAAAACGTCCTGCGCGGAGCGGGTTTTCCGTTGCGCTTTCGCCGCCGAGCCTCCATGTCCCCTCGCGGCCCCAATGCAGGAAACCGAGACATTCGTGATGCGCGAGATCGGCCGGCGTGCGCGGAATGCCCGCGCGCGCAAGGTACGCCGGCGACGCGCACGCGCGCATGCGATACGGCTTCAATGGCCGCGCGACAAAACTCGAATCCGGCAGATGGCCGATGCGCACCGCTGCGTCGAAACCTTCTTCGACGAGGTCCCTCATGCGGTTCGACAGGTCGAGTTCGAGCGTGACGTCGGGCCATGCGCTCAGATAATCGGTCATCGCCGAAGAGAAGACTTCGACGCCGTAGGTGAGCGGCACCGTCACCTTCAGCACGCCGCGCGGCGCGGCGGCCATCGCTTCGGCGAGCGACTCGGCGTCCTTCACGTCCGCGAGAATGCGCCGGCACTGCTCGTAGTATTGCCGGCCGATCTCGGTCAGGCTTTGACGGCGCGTGGTGCGCGTGAGCAGCCGCGTGCCGAGCCGCGTCTCGAGCGAACGGATGTGTTTGCCGACCATCGCCGACGAAATGTCGAAGCGCTCCGCTGCCGCCGTGAGGCTGCCCGCCTCCACCACGGCCACGAAAATCTCCATGCTGACGAATTTATCCACCCGCTATTTCCTGTTCGTTTCGGTTGTAAGCGTTTGTCGCACAAGAGCCGCATTGTAGGGATATCGTGATACTAATAGCGGCGACCGTAAGGATCGAGCGATCCGCATCATGACGCCTGGCGAGTTATCCGGCGTTATGTCACGTTATGCCGCGTCATGACGCGGAACGCTCGCCGCACGCACTGGTCCAATCGTCCCAATTCGAATAGACATCAGGAGTTTCGATGAAAAAAGCACTGGTCTTGCTGGCCTCCGCAGTCGCGATGAGCGGCGCATTCGCACAACAAGCCTCGGCGCCGGCAGCGGCGCCCTCGGGCACGGCCGCGTCCGCGCCCGCCGCGAAAGCTGGGCATGAGCGCAATGTCGAAGACCGCATCGCCTATCTGCATTCGCAACTGAAGATCACGCCCGAGCAGGAGCCGCAATGGAAAGCATTCGCCGACGTAATGCGCGGCAACGGCCAGACGATGGGCGAACTGTTCAAGGAACGCCGCGCCGCGACAAACCTGTCCGCGCTCGACGACATGAAGCAGTATGCGACCATCGCGCAGGCCCATGCGGACGGCGTGAAGAAACTGGTGGACGCATTCGATCCGCTCTACAACAGCTTCTCGCCGGAACAGAAGAAGCTCGCCGATACGACGTTCCATCGCGAAGGCGGTGCTGAGGGCGGGCGTCGTCATCACGGCAAGGGCAAGAGCGGCAAAGCGGCGCCGGCTCCGGCGAGCGATGCGACGGTGAAGCCTTAACGGATTGCAGGCGCGGTGCGTGATGCAAGCGGCGCGGTTCGAAGCTAGACGCCGTTTGTTCTGAGTGCCGCGCCCGCTTCGCGATGTGCGCCGGATTGCATCACGTCGAATCGGATCGCATCGCGTCCCGCACGTCGCACCGCAAAAGAAGCGCTCCGTAAGATGCGTCTGGCATGATGCGAGTCCGCGCTCGATCACATCGAGATCGCGGCGCCGCCGTCAACACACCTTCTGCCCCGCTTCATGAACCACCTGAAAAATCTCGACCTGAGCCAGGACCCCGCCGCCCGGCGTGTCGTCAAGGACGAAACGGTCAACGTCGAATTCGCCGCCACGCAAGGCGAACTGATGAGCCTCGAAGGCCCGAACCGCTATCTGCCAGGCGACGCGCTGATCACCGGCTCGACCGGCGACCGCTGGGTCGTGTCGCGTGAACGCTTCGACGCGAAGTATGTTCCCGCCGATGCCGCGCTCACGCACGGCGAGCCCGGCGCCTATCGCAACCGCCCGGCCGTCGTGCTCGCGAAAGAGATGCACGAAGCGTTTTCGCTGGCCCGCTCGGCGAACGGCGGCGACGTGCTGCGCGGCGTGGCCGGCGACTGGATCATGCAGTACGCGCCCGGCGATTACGGCGTCGTGCAGGCCGCGCGCTTCGCAAAGGTCTACCGTCTCGCGGACTAAAGCACGTCACGCGCGCGTTACGCAAATTCGTCGCCGAGATCCACGGTGACGTCGCGCGGCACCGCTTCGCCATTCGCATACTGTTCCTCGAGCGAGCCGATGCTCGCCTCGACATACGCGCGCAACACCGCGAAGCTGCGGCCGCGCAAGCGTGCAGGCAGCGCGCGGTAACGCGCGAGCGCCGCCGGCGCGATCTGCACCGTCATCACGATGCGTCGCGCGGTCGCGCCGAAGCGCATCGCGACCCAGTGAATCGCCAGCGTGGGCGTGCCGTCTTCGGCGGCACGCTGGATGAACTGCGTCTGCTCGGGAAAGAGATCGCTGATGACGCGCGCCAATTCCTCGAACTCGGGATTCGCGCAGTCGTATTGGTAAGCTTCCATGGATGTGCCGAAGGTCATAGGCATGCGGTGGATGGCCGTCGATTGTAAAGCAGCGGCTATCGAGGCCGCTGCGGCGCAGCGGCCGCAGCGACGCCATCATCCTAGCGAGGCAGTTCCGTCACAGCGTCCGCGACGGGACGCCGCAACGTCTTGAACAGCAATCCCACGACGACGACCGCTGCGAGCGCATAGACCGCATCGACCGCGGCAAGCGGCACGAGCTGCGCCTGGAACAGCGCGGCGGGCACGTCGACGAGCGCATGCAGCGCGATTGCGAGCGGCAGGATGCCGCGCCAGCCGGCGCGCAGCCCGCGCCACATCAGCACCGACAAACCGATCTGGAAGACGAGCGCCGCGATCCGTTCGAGCGCGAAAATGCCGGCTGTTTGCGGCGTCAGACTCGCGAGTATCAGGTGGATGCGCATCAATGATTCGGTCGGCAGATTGCTCAGATAGCTGTCGAGCTGGCCGCGGTTTTCGAACACGGCGAACAGAATCCATTGAACCTGCACCATTACGCCGACGAGCCACGCTTCCGCGCCGCCATGACCGAGTCCGTACGCGAGCGCGGTGCCGTCGTCGGTGCGCGGGGTTTGTTGCGCGGACGCGGGCGTTGCAGCCGCCCTTGCAGACGCACGCTTAATCAGCAGGCGCATGCCGATGAACCGCCCCACTTCCTCGCAGATTCCCGCGGCCAGCGCGCCATACACGACGAAGGCCAGCGGATGCGACAGGAACGTCGCGGTCGCCTCGTTCCGATGCAGCACATAATCGTTCAGCGCGCGCTCGATGACCATCGCGAACAGCGCGAATACGGCGATGCCGGCGATCGCCGGGCGCGGCTTCAGCGCAAGCGGCCGGCGCAGGCGGCGGTAAATGACAAACGGCAAAGCGGCGACGACGAGCGTCGCGAGCGCGAGGCTCGACAGAGTGAGCGGTGCAACGACCATGAGTTTCCTTGCGATGACTGGCGCGCACCCGCTGCGCGCCGCAGCCCGAATGATCGCAGATCGGCGGGAAACGGGCGGCGAAGTTCGCGAGGATGGGGGTGCGGCGAGTGGCGGGGGCGAATGACGTCGCGCGGTGTCGCGCAGTGCCGCGCAGTGCGCTCGCAGCGCGTGAGCCTGTCAGCTCGCCGTCGATGCCCGCACGATCAACTCCCCCGGCAGCAGACAATCGCGCGCCGTGGTCTGCACGCCCTCGATCCGCTCATGCAGAAACTCGACCGCGCGATAGCCGATGTCATAGGTCGGCTGGCGAATCGTCGTGATGCCGGTCAGTTCGGCCCACTCGGGGTCGTCGATGGAAAGCAGTGCGACGCGTGTCTGCCAGGCGTCGCCGTAACGCGCCTTCAGATGCAGCGCGAGCCGCAGCGCGACCGGCGCATTCGCCGCGAACACGGCGATGCGGGCATCAACGCCGATTCTGCCTGCGCGTTGATGCGCGGTGTCGATGGCGCGGTCCAGTTCGGCGAGGCTGTGATCTGTTTGCGCGACGTCGGCGAGATTGAGCACGAGCGTATGACCTTGCGCAGCGCTTGCATCAGCATCGGCATGGGCACCCGCATCCGCATGTGCCCGCATCGCGTCCCGAAACGCCGCCTCGCGCAGCCGCCGCGAGCTGACCTGCTCGAACGGCTGCACGACGAACCATATTTCCCGAAAGCCTCTGTCCAGCAGATGCCGCGTGCCCAGTTCCGCCGCCGCGCGATTGTCGAGTCCGACGATGTCGGCGGCGAGGCCTTCGACGGAACGATCGACGAGCACCGCCGGAATCCCGCCGCCGCCCACCGGCCGCAGCGTTTCCTCGCGCACGCCGAGCGCATTGACGATCACGCCTTCGACGCGATACGTGGTGAGCAGTTGCAGATAGCGCCGCTCCATCTCCACTTCGTTCGCCGCGTGGCAGATGAGCGGCATCAGGCCGAGCGCGTGGCATGCGGCCTCGACGCCTTGCAGCACTTCGACGGTATAAGGATTCGTGAGGTCGGCGAGCAGCATGCCGATCAGCCGGTTGCGGCCGCGCTTCAGGCCGCGCGCCATCTGATTCGGCTGATAGTCGAGCCGCTCGATCGCCGCCTCGATGCGCGCGCGCAGTTCCGGCGACAACACGCTCATCTCGCCGTTCAGGTAGCGCGAAATGCTGGTCTTGCCGGTGCCGGCTTCGCGCGCGACGTCGGTGATCGTCGCGCGGCGCGGCGCGCCTTGAGATGTGGGCGTCGCGCTCATCGCGTGCTCACGCTCGATGCCATACGACGCCCCATGCAACTCAAGGTGCAACGCAAGATGCGTCGCTTAACGAACGACCCGGCCGCCGAACGCTTCATCGCGACTGCCGTCACCGTTGCAATACTTCGCGATTGACGATGTTCGTCGTCAGCGTACCGGCGAGCGCGGCGACGAGGTTTTCGGCGGCATTGCGCGCCATCGCATGACGCGTCTCGTGCGTCGCCGAGCCGATGTGCGGCAGCGCGACCACGTTCGCCATCTGCAATAGCGGCGAGTCGGCGGGCAACGGTTCCTTCTCGAACACGTCGAGACCCGCGCCGTGAATCGTGCCGTTTCGCAGCGCGTCGATCAGCGCGCTTTCGTCGACGATCGCGCCGCGCGACGCGTTGATGAGGATCGCGCTTTTCTTCATCGACGCGAGTTCTTTTGCGCCGATCATGTGCCGCGTTTCTTCCGTGAGCGGCACTTGCAGACAGACGAAATCGGCAGTGGCGAGCAGTTCGGCCAACTCGACGCGGCGCGCGCCGTAAGCCGCTTCGGCCTCGGGGTTCGCGCTGCGGTTCGTATAGAGCACCTGCATGTTGAAACCGAGCGCCGCACGCCGCGCGACCGCGCCGCCAATGCGTCCCAGGCCGACGATGCCAAGCGTCTTGCCCTGCACGTCGACGCCGAATAGCGCGGGCCCGATGCTGTGCTGCCATTGCCCCGCCTTCACCCACGCGGCAAGCTCGACCACCCGGCGCGCGGACGCGAGGATCAGCGAGAACACCGTGTCCGCGGTGGATTCGGTCAGCACGTCCGGCGTGTGCGCGAGCACGATGCCGCGCCGCGTGAGATCGGCGACGTCGAACTGATCGAAGCCGACGGAGATCGTCGAGAGCGCTTTCAATCGCGTCGCGCCCTCGAGCATGGCCGGCGTGATCTTCACGCTCGCGCCGATGCCGCCGTCGGCCTCGCGCAACGCGGCGACGAACGCATCATGGCGGGCCGGGTCGACCTGCACCACTTCGACATGTTGTTGCAGATACGCAAGCACGTCTTCAGGCAACGACTTCCACGCGACGATCTTCTTCATCAGCTTATTTTCCTTGCAACGGTGTAGCGAGCTTGTGCCGCGGCGCTGCCGCCTGCTGTTGCGGCTTCACGATCAGCGTGAGGATAACGGCGGCGATCAGCGCGACGCTCATGAACGCGTACGATGCCGCGGGCGATCCCGTCGCGCCGTTCAGATAGCCGACCACATACGAGCCGACGAACGAACCGAGCGCGCCCATGCTGTTGATCAGCGCCATCGCGCCGCCCGCGACGTTCTTCGGCAGCAGTTCCGGCACGATCGCGAAGAACGGACCGTACGGCGCGTACATCGCGGCGCCGGCAATCACGAGCGCGGCATACGAGAGCCAGAAATGCGTGGAGCCGAGCGCATACGATGCCGCGAACGCGACCGCGCCGATCAGCAGGAACGGCCACACGAACACTTTACGGCGGTTGAGTTTATCCGATGCCCACGACGCCGCCAGCATCGCGATGGTCGCGGCGAGATACGGCAGCGCCGACAGCCAGCCGGTTTCGACCATGCCGAGCGTCGAGCCGTTCTTCAAAATGGACGGCAGCCACAGCACGAAACCATACACGCCGATGCTCCAGCAGAAGTACTGCGCACACAGCTTGATCACCGCCGACGAGCGGAACGCCTCGGCGTAATTGCGCACCGGCTTGATCGCGGCCTGCTCGGCGCGCAGCGTTTCGGCGAGCGTGTCCTTCTCCTGCTGCGTGAGCCACGACACCTGCTGCGGCTTGTCCTGCACGATGAACCACCAGCACACGGCCCACAGAATCGCGGGCACGCCCTCGGCGATGAACATATGGCGCCAGCCGAACGAGTGCACCAGATAACCGGACACGACCGACATCCACAACACCGTCACCGGATTGCCGAGAATCAGGAACGTGTTGGCGCGCGAGCGCTCGTTCTTCGTGAACCAGTTGCTGATGAAGATCAGCATCGCCGGCATCACCGCGGCCTCGACGACGCCGAGCACGAAGCGGATCACCATCAGCGACGGAATATTGCTGACCATGCCGGTCAACGCCGCGCAGCCGCCCCAGAGAACCAGGCTCCAGAACACGAGTTTCTTGACGCTGCGGCGCTCGGCGTAAATCGCGCCGGGAATCTGGAAGAAGAAATAACCGAGGAAGAACAGCGCGCCGATCAGCGACGACAATCCCTTGCTGATGCCCAGGTCCTGGTTGATGCCGGCGGCCGCCGCGAAACCGTAGTTCGCGCGGTCGAGATAAGCGAGGCTGTAGGTGATGAATACGATCGGCATGATCGTCCACCAGCGGCGGATCGCGAGAGATGAAGTCATGGGGTGTCTCCTTTTACGGCTTCCCGAAACAATGATGGACGGAGCTGGTGCGGCGCTTGTCGAGCGCTCTTGCTGTTATCGGTGCGCGGCTCGCGCCGTGCTTTGCTGGATCTGTCTTCGTTGCGCGCGGCGCTTCGATGCGTGTGCTTGCCGTTTCGATGCATGCGTGTGCCGCTGGCTGCCGGTGCGTGCGCGCGCTCGCCAGTGCGCGCCGCCTCTGCCGCCGAGGCGCCTGCGCCACGTTCGCCGCGCCTGCGCGTCATGCCGCATGCGCGACGCTCGCCGCATCATCGCGTTCGAGCGCATCGAGTTCGGCGCGGCTCGGCAAGCCTTCCGAATCGCCGATCACCTGAATCGCCAGCGCGCCGATACGGTTGCCGCGCGCGACCGCCTGGGGCAGCGTCTTGCCTTCCAGCAGCGCACTGATCACGCCGACGGCGAAGCCGTCGCCCGCGCCGACCGTATCCACGACGTTCGCGACCGGCTGGCCGGCGATCATCGCGGCATCGTCGGCGGTGCGGAAGTACGCGCCCTCGGCGCCGAGCTTGACGATCACGCCGCGCGCGCCCCGCTCCAGATAAAAGCTGGCGATGTCCTCGGGCTGCGTGTAGCCGGTCAGAATCTCGCCCTCGCCGATGCCGGGCAGCACCCAGTCAGCGAGCGCGGCCAACGAGTTCAAGCCTTCGACCATCGCGGCGCGCGACGGCCACAGCGTCGGGCGCAGGTTGGGATCGAACGAAATGGTCTTTCCGGCTGCGCGCATCTCACGTGCCAGATGAAACGCGAGTTCGCGCGAGCTCTCCGAGATTGCCGGCGCGACGCCGGTCAGATGCAGATGACGCGCGGGCAACACGTAGTCCGCCACGTAATCCGCGACCGACAGGTGACTCGCCGCCGAGCCGCGGCGGAAATATTCGACGGCGGGATCGCTGCCGTCGTCGTTCTTCGACTTGAGCTGGAAGCCGGTCGGATAGCGCTCGTCCGTGGTGACGCAACGCTGGTCGATGCCTTCTCTCGTCAACGTGTCGCGCACGTACTGGCCGAATGAATCGTTGCCGACGCGGCTCATCCAGCCGACCTTGAAGCCGAGCCGCGCAAGGCCGATCGCCACGTTCAGGTCGGCGCCCGCGATGCGTTTCGTGAACTGGCCGACGCGCGCGAGCGGGCCGGTTTCGGCGGCCACGAACATGGCCATGGCTTCGCCGTAGGTGATGATGTCCAGTGCTGCGGGCGGGTTGGTCATGCGTTGCTCCTGCTTGTGCGTCGGGCTTGTGGTGCGGTGGTGCGGTTGCTGCGGTTGGTGCCTTGGTGCCTTGGTGCCTTGGTGCCTTGGTGCCTTGGTGCCTTGGTGCCTTGGTGCTGTTGCTGCTGTTGCTTCTGTTGTTATGTCTTGTTTGCTGCTCGTTCTCTCAGGTTCTGGCTCTCGGCTTTCGGCTGTCGGCTTTTCGCTTTCGGCTCTTGGCTGCTCGCTCTCGGCCGCTGACTCTAGGCTGCTGACTCTCGGGCCTCAGTCCTCGCCACCGCCTACGCTGCGGCCAACCAGGCGACGCGCCGCGTGGCGTCGTCGTCGATGCAGGCGGGATCGAGCGGAAACTCGATCCCGCGCGGCACGCGGCGCGGCAGCCGGTCCAGCACGGCGGCGAAGCGCGCATCGTCGGCAGCCGGCGCGGCCGCAAAACGCCGCGCGCCCTCGCCCGCCGCGATCTTGCAATGCACGTACTCGACGTAAGGCGCGAGCGCCACAGCGGCGTCGAGCGCGGGCACGCCGCACCACGCCCAGTTGCCGACGTCGAACGTCATGCCGAGCAGATCCGCGTGACCTTCGCGCTGCAGTCCGTCGAACAGGCCGACGAACTGATGCAGCGAACCACCCTGCGTCAGTTGCCCGTTTTCGACGACGAGCCGAACGTTCGCGCCGTGCAATTGCGCGGCGATCGCGTCGCCGTGCGCGCGGTCCGCGAAGCCGCCGAGTTGCAGTTTGACGAAGCGCGCGCCGAGGGCCGTCGCTTCATCCACTGCGCGCCGCAGCGCGGCCGCGTCGAGCTGACCGTCTCCGGCGTACAGCGACGCCGGTGTCGAGTACACCGACCACAGGCCCAGCTCCGCAATCTGCTTGCCCAGTACCGCGAGGCACGCCGGCTCCGCGTCGGCTTCGTCGCCGAACAGCTCGCGACGCACTTCGAAACCGGTCGCCCGGGCGCGCCGGCTCGCCTCCGCCCACTTGCGATGACCCGCCGTGCGCACCGCGTCGGCGCCGAAAGCGCTGGCAACAATCGCTACTTCCACTGCATCCGTCATGTCGTCACTACCGTGTGTTTCGTCCCGCTTCCATCTATGGAACCGGTTCCAAAGGCGGATTTCAAAAAAGCGCCGAAGCGCTTGCGATAGGCGAATAGTGCGCTTGGGTTCGTGTCGGAGACCATAGTGGAAATCCCCAGGCGGGGCTGTGGGCTGTGTTGGCACGGCGCGCCGCAGCGCTCGGTGTCTACGCCCCATCCTCCAGACACAACGCCAAAAACCGCTTGACCGCACGCGACGGCGCGCTCGCGTGCGGCACGACAATCGACAGCCGCCGCGTCAGCGGCTCGGGGCTCAGCGAGAACACGCGCAGCGCGCCGTTTTCGTGCCGCATCGACATTGCCGAGACGAAGCCGATGCCCATGCCCGCCCGCACCGCTTCCTTGACGCCTTCGACGCCGGCAATTTCCAGCGCCACGCGCATCGGCACGCCCGCGCGGGCAAACGCACGCTCGACGACTTGCCGCACGCCCGAGCCCGCCTCGCGCACGATCAGCGGCTCCGCGCCGAGCGCGGCAAGGTCAAGCCCGGCATTTGCCGCATTTGCCGCGTCTGCTCCCATCCCCTCCGCGAGCCGATGCGTGCGCGGCATGATCGCCACGATCTCGTCCTCGCGCCACGCGTGCACGGCCGTATCCGGCGGCAGGTCGGTGCCGACCGGCCCCTCGATCAGTGCGATGTCGACCGAGCCGAGCGCGCCGACGATGTCGGTCGTATTGCCGTCGGCGGTATGCAGCGTCACGTCCGGATACTGCCGATGAAAATCCGCGATCAGGTAAGGCAGCAGATAACTGGCGGGCGTGGTGGTCGCGCCGATCCGCAGCGTGCCGTGTTCGAGGCCGCGCAGCGCGTCGCGGTACGCATGCGCCTGGCGCCAGGTGTCGCGCAGCCGCGCGGCGTACTGCGCGAGTTGCTCGCCCGCGGGCGTCAGACGCACGCCGCGCCCGTCGCGCTGATAAAGCGGCTCGCCGAATTCATCCTGAAGCTGGCGCAGTTGCCCCGACACCGCCGGCTGCGACAAATGCAGAGCCAGCGCGGCGCGGCTGATGTTCAGATGCTCGGCGACGGCGGCAAACGTTATAAGCTGATCAGGGGTCATCGCAACGAACTATCGGCAGCGCGGATAGTTTCCATTCTAAATCACGATTTTTCATATTCATATATCTAACTTAGGATTAGACCCATCGACTCAGTCAGTCCAAAGGCTGCACCCATGACCACCGCCCGCCTCACCGCCGCCACCGCCGAAGCGTCATCCGCCCGCGGCCAGCTCAACGGCATTCTGTTCGTCGCCCTGTTCGCCGCCGCCGTCACGCGCATCGCCCAGATCCCTGCGATTGCGGGGCTGGGGCTGAGCCCGCTGATCGTCGGTATCGTCGCCGGCGCGATTTACGGCAACGCGCTGCGCGACGGCATGCCGGCAAGCTGGGCGGCCGGCGTCAATTTTTCCGCGCGCAAGCTGCTGCGCATCGCCGTCGCGTTCTTCGGCCTGCGCGTGAGCCTTCAGGAAATCGCCCAGGTCGGTTTGCCGGGCCTCGCCGAATCGGTGTTGATCGTCGTGAGCACGCTCGTAATCGGCACGTGGGCCGGCATGAAAATCATGAAGCTCGACCGCGACACCGCGCTGCTCACCGCTGCGGGCAGCGCGATCTGCGGTGCCGCGGCCGTGCTCGCCTTCGAGTCGACGCTGCAATCCAAGCCGCACAAAAGCGCGATGGCGGTGGGCAGCGTCGTGCTGTTCGGCACGCTCTCCATGTTCCTCTACCCGGTTCTCTTCAAGGCGGGCTGGCTGCATCTCGACACGACGGGCGCCGGACTCTTTTTTGGCGGCACGATTCACGAGGTCGCGCAGGTGGTCGGCGCGGCGAGCAACGTAAGCCCGGAAGCGACGCATATCGCCACCATCGTCAAGATGACTCGCGTGATGCTGCTCGTGCCGGTGCTGCTCGTGGTCGGCTTGTGGGTCAACCGTGCGGCGCGCCGCGACGTTGACGCATCGTCTGCCAGCTCGCAACAAGGCGCTTCGGTTCAACAGCGTCGTCCGGGCAAGCTCGCGATTCCCTGGTTCGCGCTCGGCTTCCTCGCCTTCGTCGTGATCAACTCGCTGCACGTGCTGCCGCAAGCCGCCACCAGCACGCTCAACACGCTCGACACCTTCGCGTTGACCATGGCCATGACCGCGCTCGGCATCGAAACGCGCATTTCGCAAATCCGCGAGGCAGGTCCGCGTGCGCTGACCACGGGCTTCATCCTGTACGTGTGGCTGATTGCGGGCGGACTGGGTATCACATGGGCTGTCCAGCACTTCTTCGGCTAAGCCGCACTTCGCCCGAACACACCCCGCCGCGTGCGGGGTTTCGTGCGTCTGGGAAAGCATCCGGCCGCGCCGCGCGGCATACTGGCTGGCGTGCGAGAAACGCGAACAACGCAAACGACGCGAACGACGCAAAACAGCATCGCCAGCGCCCGCAGCAGCAAGCGCGACGCGTTCCGCACACCCTTCCCGCAACCCGAATGAGGACAGATCGATGAGCCTGGAACTCTACTATTGGGACGGCCTGCAAGGCCGTGGCGAATTTGTGAGGCTCGCGCTGGAAGAAGCCGGCGCGGACTATGTCGAAGTGGCGCGCGGCGAGCCGTCCGAAGGTCTCGGCACCGGCGCGATGATGGCGGTCATGAAAAGCAGGGACGAGCCCTATCCGCCGTTCGCTCCGCCGTTTCTGAAAGACGGCGACCTGGTGATCGCGCAGACCGCGAACATCCTCTTTTATCTCGGACCGCGCCTGAATCTCGCGCCGTCCGTGGAAAGCTTGCGCTACGTCGCAAACGGCCTGCAATTGACTATCGCCGACGTGGTGACCGAAGCCCACGACACGCATCACCCGCTTGCGGCCAGCCTCTACTACGAAGACCAGAAAGACGCCGCGAAAACGCGCGCGCATGATTTCATCGACAACCGGATTCCGAAGTTCATGAAGTATTTCGAGCGCGTGCTGAAACAGAATCCGGCCGGCGACACCTTCATGGTCGGCGACTCGCTCACCTACGTCGATCTCTCGATGTTCCAGTTGATCGACGGACTGCTTTACGCCTTCCCGCGCGCGCTGAAGCGCTTCGGCGAGCAGTATCCGCGGCTCGCCGCCTTGCATGCCGCGGTGATGGAGCGGCCGAATATCGCCGCCTATCTGCAGTCCGAGCGCCGCATTGAACATAACGAGGCGTGCATCTTCAGGCACTATCCCGAACTCGACAAGGCGGCGGCTTGAGCCGCGCCGCCCTTCCCCGTTCACGTCCGGCAGCGCGCCCGCTTCGTCCAGCGGGCGCGCTGCTGTTACCGTGCGCGCTTTTCAACGCTTCTTCCCGCTCCGTACCGCCGACGTGCTTTCATTCCTGCTGAAGCTGCGCACCCGCGCGCAAGATCTTTTCCGTCTCTCCGACGCCCATACGATGCTGGTCTGGTCGGTGGTGGTCGGCGTCGCGGGCGCCTTTGCGACGATCGCCTTTCGCCGCGGCATCGAGATCCTGCAACTGCTGGTGGCCGGCAAGGCCGGCAGCTTTGTCGAAATGGCGCGCAGCCTGCCGTGGACGGTGCGCATCTGGCTGCCGGCGGCGGGCGGCCTGATCGCCGGTTCGCTGCTGCTGATCGCCCGTCGTCACGCCGACAAATGCAATCACATCGACTACATGGAGGCGGTGGCGATCGGCGACGGCGTGGTGCCGGTCAAGCTGAGTCTGTGGCGCAGCGTCTCGTCGCTGTTCACGATTGCAAGCGGCGGCTCGATCGGCCGTGAAGGTCCGATGGTGCAGCTTGCCGCGCTCGCGGCCTCGCTGATCGGGCGCTGGGTGCACTTCGATCCGCCGCGGCTGCGCCTGCTGGTGGCCTGCGGCGCGGCGGCCGGCATCACCTCGGCGTATAACGCACCGATCGCGGGTGCGTTCTTCGTCACCGAGATCGTGCTCGGCTCGATCGCGATGGAAAGCTTCGGGCCCGTGGTCGTCGCGGCAGTCGTCGCCAACATCACGATGCGCGAATTCGCCGGCTACAAGCCGCCGTATGAAATGCCGGTGTTTCCGCCGGTGGCGGGCGTCGAGGTGTTGCTGTTCGTCGCGCTCGGTCTGCTGTGCGGCGCAGCCGCGCCGCAGTTTCTGCGGCTGCTCGACGGCTCCAAGGCGCTGTTCGGCAAGCTGCCGTTGCCGCTGCCCGCGCGGCTTGCGCTCGGCGGGCTCGTGGTCGGCATTCTGTCCGTATGGACGCCCGAGGTGTGGGGCAACGGCTACAGCGTCGTCAACTCCATCCTGCATTCGCCGTGGACGTGGACCGCGCTCGTCGTCGTGCTGGTGTTCAAGCTGGTGGCGACCGCGGCCACTGCCGGTTCGGGCGCCGTGGGTGGCGTGTTCACGCCGACGCTGTTCGTCGGCGCGGTGGTCGGCTCGCTGTTCGGGCAGAGCATGCACGCGTTGTGGCCGCACGGCACCTCGGCGCCGTTCGCGTATGCGATGGTCGGCATGGGCGCCTTCCTCGCGGGCGCGACGCAGGCGCCGCTGATGGCGATCCTGATGATCTTCGAGATGACGCTCAGCTACCAGGTGGTGTTGCCGCTCATGCTTTCGTGCGTCGTCGCGTACTTTGTCTCGCGGGCGATCGGCAAGACGTCGATGTACGAAATCACGCTGCGCCGCAATCAGGAAGAGCAGGAACGCACGCGCCTGCGCGCGACGCAGATGCGCGAGCTGATCCGCCCTGCGCAGACCGTCGTGCCGCCCAATGCGACCGTGCACGACATGACGCGCGTGTTCCTCGAATATCCGGTCAAGTATCTGTATGTGGCGAACGAATCGGGCGCGTTTCTCGGCGTCGTCGCGCTGAAGGACATCACGTCCGATCTGCTCGACAAGCGCGATACCTCGACGCGAACCGCCGCCGACTATCTTCAGCCGCACTTCGACGTGCTCACGCCCGACATGCCGCTCGGCGTCGCGTTGCAGCACTTCATGGCGTTCCAGGGCGAGCGCCTGCCGGTTGTCGAAAGCGCCGCGCATCCGCGGCTTGCGGGCGTGGTTTATAAAACGTCGCTGCTGGACGCGTACTTCCGCATGAATCCGACGCGCTGAGCACGGCTCCGCACGCGGGCGGCGCGCCCGTGCAAAGCATCGCAGAATCTCTACAATGAAAAGACGCTGTGGCGGCATCGGCAGCGCGAGCTTACGCCAGGCCGGGCGAGCGCGACGCCCGCCATCCGATCGGAGGGAAGATGAGCGAACCGTCCCTTGACGCCGCGCGCCGCGACCAGGCGGGCTGGATTTTCCTGCATATCGAAGGTGAGCCGTACGATCGCGGCGAACAGCACGGCCAACTGCTCGCAGCCGAAATCCGCAACGCAATCCGCACCGCCCGCTACCTTGCGAAATGGGACACCGGCGAAGAGTTCGACACCTTCGTCGAGGCCGCCGTCTCGCAGTTCGCCAACAAGCTCGACACCGAATTCGCCGACGAAATTCAGGGCATCGCGGACGGCGCGAAACTGCCGTTCGCCGAAGTGCTCGCGTGGAACGGCTACATGGACCTGCTGCAAAGCTGGTGGCCCGCGCACGCGGCCCAGCAAAAGCCCGGCCTCGGACTCAAGCCCTGGCGCGGCCGGCGCGGCCATCATTGCAGCGCGTTCATCGCAACGGGCAACGCCACGCGCGACGGCCGCATCGTGATGGCGCACAACTCGTGGGACCGCTACGCCGCGGGCGACGCGTTTAACGTCATCTTCGACATCGTGCCCGACGAGGGCAACCGCATTCTGATGCAGGGCCTGCCGGGCTGCATTTCGAGCCTCACCGATTTCTGGGTCACGGCCGCGGGACTGATGGTGACGGAGACGACCATCTCGAACTTCGTCGGCTACAACGCGGCGGGCGCGCCCGAGTTCTACCGTTCTCGACGCGCGTCGCAATACGCGAACAGCATCGGCGAATGGTGCGAAATGTTTGCCGTGGCGAACAACGGCGGCTACGCGAATAGCTGGCTGCTCGGCGACATCAAGACCGGCGAGATCGCGCGCTATGAACTGGGGCTGCACTACTCCGGCTTCGAGAGCACGAAGGACGGCTTCTACAGCGGCTACAACACGGCGACCGATCTGAAGATCCGCAACCAGGAATGCATCGGCGAAGGCGAGGACTATACCGACGTGCGCAAGAACGGCGCGCGGCGTCTGCGCTTCATGCAGCTCGAGGAGATGCACCGCGGCAAGATCGACGTCGAGCTCGCGAAGGCGATGATCGCCGATCATCACGACGTCTATCTCGATCGCAACGACAACCCGTGTTCGCGCACGATCTGCGGACATCTGGAACTGGACGACGCGCGTTTCGGCGGCTCGGATCACGGGCCGTTCAATCCGTGGGGCGCGAACGACGGCAAGGTGGTCGACAGCGAGATGGCGCGCGACATGGCGTTCTCGGCGCGCTGGGGACATCCGTGCGGCCGGCCGTTCGACGCCCAGGCGTTCATGAAGCGGCATCCGCAGTGGAACTGGCTGAACGGCTATATGCGCGACCGGCCGTCGTGGCCGTGGACGCGCTTCGATGTGCTGAGGTAGCGGCGGCGTGCAAGGATGGAGCGACGCGAGCTTCGCGACGCGCGAACAGCCGCTCGCGCGATCAGCCGTGCCGCGCCGCCGCGCCTGCAAACTGCTGAACACCACTGCCTTTTGACTGCCATTCCCGCGCCATCATCGGCGATTTACAATGGGTGGTCACGAGGCGCGCGGCAAGCTTGCTTTGCAGGCCGCTGGGCAAGCATTACGCGCCCCGCCCGACCAAAGCGCGCGGCCTTTGCAGCCCGGCCTCGCGCGGCTTGCGCTTTCCTTTCGACGCGGGGACGGCACAGCCCTTGCTGAATGCTTAGCGCCGCATGAGCTTAGGAGGTCGGGCATGAAAACCTCGACACTGTTGACCATGGTGACGCTGTCCGCTTCGTGCTTTGCCGCGCCGGTTCACACCGCGCAGGACGGCACGCCGGCGAGCACCCTCGCCGAACGCGCGAACGCCGCGCCAGTCGCCCCCGCAGCGCCTGACGTGGCCGTCACGGACGACAATCGTCCGCAGCAATGGCAGCATATCGTCCTGCCGAAGTCGCGACATCCGGAGCGTGGGTTTGCGGCGCGCAATGAGCGCTTGCAGACCTGACAGCAGCGCCCGTTGCGTGGCTTTGCTCGGTCCGCTTCGACCGAGGGGTCGAGTGCGGCGAACCGGCCGGCAATACGGAGTTCCGGCTCGCGGCGGTCCGCGTGCGGCTTGAGCGGCGCCGGCGGCTTGTGCGGCTCGGGCGGCGCCGCGATTCATTCCAACTTTATCTGCAGGAGCGCTTGCATGACGGCATCGTCCATCCCCGGGGAATCCATCGACTTGCAGATCTCCGACGTACTCAGCGAAATCCATTTCCCCGCCAACAAGGACGCACTCGTCGACGCGGCGCGCGAGGCAGGTGCGAGCAACGAAGTCCTGTCGATGCTCGACGGCCTGCCTGAGCAGGACTACGCGGACGTCGATTCGGTCACGCGGCTGATCGGCGGCAATTTCGGGCCGGGACTCAGTGTGTGAGTTTGTCCGCAGGTGAGTGCGGGCGCAGGTGAGCGCGGTCAAAAGCCCGACCTAAAGGCGACCTAAGCGCGACCTAAGCGCCGCCGCTCGCGCCCCGCTCCCGCGCACAAACGTTCCAGACGCGCCTCGTCCGCGCGCGCTATGCTCTTTCCCGAGACAGCAACCCTCTTTGGAAGGAGCACCACATGTCCGACGTCCAGCCAGAACAACAAACCTACCGCGCGATCAATTTCGCTGAAAAACTCGCGCTGTTCCAGGACCAATGGCAAGCGCGCGTCGTTGCCGAAATGAACGACTATCAGTTCAAGGTCGTGCGCATCGAAGGCGATTTCGTGTGGCACGAGCATGCCGACACCGACGAGACTTTCATCGTGCTGGACGGCCAGTTGCGCATCGACATGCGCGACGGTTTCGTGACGCTGTCGGCGGGAGAAATGTTCGTCGTGCCGAAAGGCACCGAACACAAGCCGTTCGCGGAGCGCGAAGTGAAGCTGCTGCTGATCGAGCCGCGCGGCGTCAAGAACACTGGCGAAGCAACCAACGAACGCACGGCCGTCAACGATCTCTGGATCTAGCCCGGCGCCGTTGCGAGACCGGCGGCGGCGCCCGCTCGTGGCCGCACATGCCGGACTCCGCAACCCGCGAGCGCACCTGCACGCTTCGCATGTCGCGAATCGCGCGCCGGCGCCGTGAAGTCCGACTCGAAATGCTCGACGAGGTGATCGACGAAAGTCCGCACCTTCGCCGGCAAGTGAAGGCGGCTCGGATAGACAATCGTGATCTCGATCTCGGGCAGGCGGTAATCGCCGAGCAGTTCGACAAGCCGGCCCGACGCCAGGTCGCGGCCAATCAGATAGCTCGGCAGAATCGCGACGCCCATGCCGAGCAGCGCGAACTGCCGCAGCATTTCGCTATTGTTCGCGGCAATCGCGTTGGTGGTCCTCACGCGCACGAGCCCTTCCGGTCCGCTGAACACACGCTCCTCGCCGCCCTGCTCGGGCGCCCGGCTCAGACACGGATGACGCAACAGATCGTCGGGGCGCGTCGGCGTGCCGTGCTGCGCGAGATAGGCCGGCGTCGCACAAACGGTTAGCTGACAGGTGGTGAGTCGCCGCGTGACGATGCTCGCACTGCGCGCCGGACGCCCGACCATGATGCCCACGTCGAAACCTTCTTCGACGAGATCCGCCTGGCGGTCGGCGAGCGTCACATCGGGCACGACGTCCGGATAGCGCGCCGCGTACGACTGCACGGCCGGCGCGAGGCTTTGCAGCCCGAACACCACCGGCGCGACGATCCGTAGGGTGCCGACCGGCTCGTGATGGCGCGCGGCCAGCATCTGCTCGACGCCTTCGAGATCGTCGAGCAGATGACGCACGCGCTCCAGATAGGTCGCGCCCGACTCCGTCAGCGACAGACGGCGCGTGGTGCGATTGAGCAAACGGGCGCCGAGGCGCGCTTCCAGATCGGCCACATGGCGCGTGACGACAGCGGTGGAAAGATCCAGCGCGTTTGCCGCGCGGACGAAACTGCCGAGGTCCGCCACTTTGACGAACACGCGCATGGACTGCAATTGATTCATGGGGCGACTCCTGCGTCGAGATGCCGGGCCGGGCGCGCGCTGCCGCCTCCATCACCCCGCGCGGCAAGGCTCGCGCGGATTTGCCCAACGAATCGATTGTATCGACCCGACCTGTCCCAACCCTGACCTCTACATGACAATCCCGCCAGCTTGGCCGATGCGTGCGCGCGACGTTTCACCCGTGATTGCGGAGTCAGACTAGGTATAAACCCTTAGATGCTGGTAAGATGGCGCCTGAACAATTTCACCGCTAGCTATTTCGTCAGCCTCTAGCCATGCCACACCGTTTCCAGCTTCTCGAAAAAATCGCGTTTTCTCTGGTCTGCTGGTCCGCCGCAGCCTGCTCGGCGTTTATCGCTTACGAGCGCTGCCCGGACATCAAGGTCGTTCTTCATGCGGGTAAAGAAGTCCTGCGCTACAGCGGCGAATATTCGTTCGTGTGCGCGAGCCCCGTCGTCGATACCTGCACGCAGTTCACGACAAACTGATTCCCGCAGCGGGACTTATGCGCAAAGGCGTGGGGCATCTTCAGCCCCACGCATGCTCGCGCTTCACGCGCCCTCGCGCGCTTTAAGCACCTCGCGCCCTCAGGCGCTGCGCCCGTACACCACGCGCGCGAAAAATCCAGCCAGCACCGCTTCTGCCGTTTCACTCGGCACATTCTGCGGATCGACCGTGTAGAAGAACTGCACGCCGTCGCACAAACCCATCAAGCCCAGCGCCAGCGTCGCGGCCGGCAGCGGCAGCGGTGTGCCGACCCGCTCCGAGAACTCGCTCACATACGCGGCGAGCTGCTCGAGCTTCTCGTGCATGAACGCGTTGAACCGCAGCCGGAAGCGGCCGTCGCGCACCGCCAGCAGCTTCGCCTCGACCCACAGCAAAAAACATTTGTTCTCGCGATGCAGGTTGCTGTAGTAGCGCATCACGCGCTCTTCCATTTGCTCGCGCGTGACCGCCTCTTCGAAAATCGCGCGCAAGCCCGCCTGCATGGCCTCGTGGTCGCGCCGCAGCAGTTCCAGGAACAGTTCGTTCTTGCTGCGGAAGTTCGAATAGAACGCGCCGCGCGTGTAGCCCGCCGCCGCGGCGATGTCCTCGACACTCGCCGCGACAAAGCCCTTCTTCATAAAAGTTGCCTGCGCAGCGTCGAGCAGACGCTGCCGCGTCTGGTCTTTGCTTTGCTCGCGTGTGAGTCTTTGCCGTTTCATGGGCGCAAGTCTAGCACCGAAAAGAATTCTAATTCACATCGACATTCAGATACAGGTATGTATTAGAATGCGAGGCATCATTGAAAATCAGATGCGTATGCCAATTGCATGACCGGGCGTGCGCTCTTCGCTGGTATGCCGCTGCGGCCTGCCATGTTCTTCGCTGTTTCCGGTTGGGGTCATTGTGAAGCGTCCCGGTTTCCGCGCATCTGAAGCGATGCGCCAGCAGTCTCCTCGCCTCGCGGGGCAACGGCGTGCGCGCCGCCTCGCCGTTGCGCTCGCGCTTGCGGGCGTCGTCGCGTTGAGCGCGTGTTCGAAAAAGGAAGCCGCGGCGCCCGAGCCGCGGCCCGTCGTGGCCGTCGCCGTTCATGCGGACGGCAACGCCGCGCCCGTCGCGTCGCTGCCCGGCGAGGTGCAGGCGCGTTATTCGACGCCGCTGTCGTTTCGCGTCGGCGGAAAAATCGTCGAGCGGCGCGTGCGTCTTGGCGACGTGGTGAAGAGCGGCCAGATCGTCGCCCGCCTCGATCCCGCGGATGCGCAAAAGAACGCTGCGAGCGCGCAGGCGCAGCTCGCCGCCGCCGAGCACAGCTATCAATACGCGAAGCAGCAGCTCGACCGCGACCGGGCGCAAGCCAAGGAAAATCTGATCGCCCCCGCGCAACTTGAGCAGACCACCAACGCATATGCGTCGGCCGCTGCGCAGCGCGATCAGGCGGCGCAGCAGGCGGCGTTGTCGAAAGATCAGTTGCAATACACGACGCTCGCCGCCGATCACGCCGGCGTGATCACCGCCGAGCAGGCTGACACAGGTCAGAACGTGTCGGCGGGCCAGGCCGTCTACAACCTCGCGTGGAGCGGCGAACTCGACGTGGTCTGCGACGTGCCGGAAAGCGCGCTCGCCGGCCTCTCCGTCGGGCAAACGGCGAACGTCACGCTCGGCGCACTGCCTGGCCGCAAGTTCACGGCGCGCGTGCGCGAACTGTCGCCCGCCGCCGATCCACAGAGCCGCACCTATCGCGCGAAACTCACGCTCGAGAATCCTGGGCCCGACGTGCGCCTCGGCATGACCGCGGACATCGCGCTGTCGGCGCGTTCGTCTTCGGCGGCGAGCAACGCCGAAGGCGAGCACGGCTTTTTCGTGCTGCCGTCCACCGCGCTCTTTCACGACGGCACGCAGCCGGCCGTGTGGGTCGTGCGAGCGGCGGACAGCGCGCTGGAGCTGCGCCGCGTCACGGTCGCGCGCTATAACGAGCGCACGATCGTCGTGAGCCAGGGCCTGAAGAACGGCGAACACGTCGTGCTGCAAGGCGTGCATACGGTCAGCGCCGGTGAGAAAGTCCGCGCGATTGCGCCACTGCATCCCGAGGACTTCGCTTCATGAGCGCGACGCACGAAGAAGGACGCTTCAATCTGTCCGCGTGGGCGCTGCGCCATCAGGCGCTGGTCGTCTTCCTGATCGCACTGGCCACCGCGTTCGGCGCCCTCGCCTACACGCGCCTCGCGCAATCCGAAGACCCGCCGTTCACGTTTCGCGTGATGGTGATCCGCACCTTCTGGCCCGGCGCGACCGCGCGCCAGGTCCAGGAACAGGTGACGGACCGCATCGGCCGCAAGCTGCAGGAAACGCCCGCCATCGACTTCGTGCGCAGCTACTCGCGCCCCGGCGAGTCGCTGATGTTCTTCACGATGAAAGACTCCGCGCCCGTGAAGGACGTGCCCGAAACCTGGTATCAGGTGCGCAAGAAAGTCGGCGACATCGCCGCGACCTTGCCGCAAGGCGTTCAGGGTCCGTTCTTCAACGACGAATTCGGCGACGTCTACACCAACATCTTCACGCTCGAAGGCGACGGCTTCTCGCCCGCGCAACTGCACGATTACGCGGACCAGTTGCGCACTGTGCTGCTGCGCGTGCCCGGCGTCGCCAAGGTGGATTACTTCGGCGATCCCGATCAGCACATCTACGTCGAGATCACGAACACGCAGCTCACGCGGCTCGGCATTTCGCCGCAACAACTCGGGCAGGCGATCAACTCGCAGAACGCGGTGTCGCAGGCGGGCACGCTGACCACGACCGACGACCGCGTGTTCGTGCGTCCCACCGGCCAGTTCAAGGACGTGAACGCGCTTGCCGACACGCTGATCCGCATCAACGGCCGCTCGTTCCGTCTCGGCGACATCGCGACGATCAAGCGCGGTTACGACGATCCGGTCGTCACGCAGATGCGCGCGGGCGGCAAGGCGGTGCTCGGCATCGGCGTGACGATGCAGCCGGGCGGCGACGTGATCCGTCTCGGCAAGGCGCTCGACGCGCAAATGGTCGGCCTGCGCAAGGCGCTGCCCGCCGGTTTGCAATTGACCGAAGTGTCGAGCATGCCGCACGCCGTCGCTCATTCCGTCGACGACTTCCTGGAAGCCGTGGCCGAAGCCATCGCGATCGTGCTGGTGGTGAGCCTGGTGTCGCTCGGCGTGCGCACCGGCATGGTGGTGGTCATCTCCATTCCGGTCGTGCTCGCCGTCACCGCGCTGTGCATGTACATGTTCGACATCGGACTGCACAAGGTATCGCTCGGCACGCTCGTGCTTGCGCTCGGCCTGCTGGTCGACGACGCGATCATCGCCGTCGAAATGATGGCCGTGAAGCTCGAGCAGGGCTGGAACCGCACGCGCGCCGCGGCGTTCGCCTACACCAGCACGGCATTTCCGATGCTGACCGGCACGCTCGTCACCGTCGCGGGCTTTCTGCCGATTGCCTTGGCCAAGTCGAGCACCGGCGAATACACGCGCTCCATTTTCGAAGTCTCGGCGATCGCGTTGATCGCGTCGTGGCTCGCGGCGGTCGTGCTGATTCCGCTGCTCGGTTTTCACCTGCTGCCCGAGCGCAAGCGCGAGGCGCACCACGCTCCTGATCACGAACACGACATCTACGACACGGGCTTCTATAAGCGTCTGCGCGGCTGGATCGGCTGGTGTATCGAGCGGCGCTTCATCGTGCTCGCCATCACCATCGTGCTGTTCGTCGTGGCGATGGCCAGCTTCGCGCTGGTGCCGCAGCAGTTCTTCCCGAGTTCGGACCGGCCCGAACTGCTGGTGGACGTGCGGCTGCCCGAAGGCGCATCGTTCGACGCGACCTTGCGCGAAGCGAAACGGCTCGAAAAGGTACTTGTGGGACGCCCTGAAATCGATCACTCGGTGGACTTCGTCGGCACCGGTGCGCCGCGTTTTTATCTGCCGCTGGACCAGCAACTGACGCAGCCGAATTTCGCGCAGTTCGTGATCACCGCAAAGTCCGTGGAAGAGCGCGAGAAGCTCGCGCAATGGCTCGAGCCCGAACTGCGCAATAACTTTCCCGCGATTCGCACGCGCCTGTCGCGCCTCGAAAACGGGCCGCCGGTCGGCTATCCCGTGCAGTTTCGCGTGAGCGGCGACGACATCGCGACGGTGCGCTCGATCGCCGAGCGAGTCGCCGCGACGCTGCGCGCCGACCGCGATACGCGCAACGTGCAGTTCGATTGGGACGAGCCGGCCGAACGCTCGGTGCGCTTCGAAGTCGACCAGACAAAAGCGCGCGAACTGGGCGTGAGTTCAGACGACATTTCGAGCTTCCTCGCGATGACGCTGTCCGGCTATACCGTCACGCAGTATCGCGAGCGCGACAAGCTGATCAGCGTCGATCTGCGCGCGCCGAAAGCCGAGCGCGTGGACCCGGCGAAGCTCGTCACGCTCGCCATGCCCACGCCGAACGGCGCGGTGCCGCTCGGCACGCTCGGGCATCTGCGCAACGATCTTGAGTACGGCGTGATCTGGGAACGCGACCGTCAGCCGACCATCACCGTGCAGTCCGACGTCGCGCCGGGCGCGCAAGGCATCGACGTGACGCATGCCGTCGACAAGGCGCTCGCGCCGATTCGCGCGAGCTTGCCTGTCGGCTACCGGATCGAGATAGGCGGTTCCGTCGAAGAAAGCGGCAAAGGCCAGGCGTCGATCAATGCGCAAATGCCGATCATGATCGTCGTCGTGCTCACATTGCTGATGATCCAGTTGCAGAGCTTCGCGCGCGTGCTGATGGTGGTGCTGACGGCGCCGCTCGGATTGATCGGCGTGGTCTTCACCCTGCTGCTGTTCGGCAAGCCGTTCGGCTTTGTCGCGATGCTCGGCGTGATTGCGATGTTCGGCATCATCATGCGCAATTCGGTGATTCTGGTCGACCAGATCGAGCAGGACATCGCCTCGGGGCAAAAGCGCTTCGACGCGATTGTCGGCGCGACCGTGCGGCGCTTCCGGCCGATCACGCTGACCGCTGCCGCCGCCGTGCTCGCGCTGATTCCGCTGTTGCGCTCGAACTTTTTCGGGCCGATGGCCACCGCGCTGATGGGCGGCATCACGAGCGCGACCGTCCTCACCTTGTTCTATCTGCCGGCTCTCTACGCGCTGTCGTTCCGCGTACGCAACGACGAGCGCGAGCCGCAAACGCCGCCCGAATCCGGCGCGGCGCACACGGGAAATTGAACATGAACCAGTTCGCACATTCCCGCCTCTTGCGCAGGTTGGCGGTTTTCTCGCCGGCACGCGTCTCGCGCAGCACGGCGCTTGCGGGCTTCACCTTCGCGCTCGCCGCTTCGCTTGCCGGCTGTTCGTTCGGACCGAACGGCGAGCCGCCGGCGATGCCGCAGCCGCTCCACTACGGCAGCGAGGCGCAACCGGCGCAAACCGTCGCCGCGCAAGGCGTCGCGCAGCAGTTCATGGTCGGCGGCAAACCGGTGCCCGAGTGGTGGACGCTGTATCGGTCGGATGCGTTGAACGCGCTCGTCGACGAAGGCTTGCGCAATAGCCCGACGCTCGCCGCCACCGAACAGACGCTTGCCGCCGCGCGCGAGCAACTGCGCGCGCAGATCGGCAGTTCGATGCTGCCCACCATCGACGCGGGCGGTCAGGCAACCCGCAATCGCGCGCTGGCGATTCCGGAGATCGGCCCGAACACGTTTCTGTACAACATCTTCGTCGGCCAATTGCAGGCGCACTATACGATCGACCTGTTCGGCGCCGCGCGTCTCGCCGATGCCGCGCTCGCCGCGCGCGTGAACGTGCAGGCCTATCAACTCGACGCCGCGCGGCGCGCGCTCGCTGCGAACATCGTGAGCGCCGCGATCACGAGCGCGGCATTGCGCGCGCAAATCGACACAACCGAGCGGCTCGTCACGCTCGCGAACGATCAGGCTCACGACACCGCGCGGCGCTATGCGCTTGGCGCCGTCTCGCATGCCGATCAGTTGAGCGCGCAACAAAGTGCGGCGAGTTTGTCGGCGAGTCTGCCGGGGCTCAGGCAGCAATGGCAAACGACGCGTCACGCGCTCGCCGTGCTGCTGGGCCGCACGCCGGACGCCGCACCGGACGATCTCCAACTCGCGAGCTTGCATCTGCCCGAGCAGGTGCCGGTCGTGGTGCCGAGCGAACTCTTGCGTGCGCGGCCCGACATTCAGGCCGCCGACGCCGCGTTGAAAGCCGCCGCCGCCGATGTGGGCGTGGCGACCGCGCAGATGTATCCGAGCCTGTCGCTGAGCGCGTCGATGGGACAAGGCGGCTTCAGTTGGCCGGTCGCGCTTTCGGGCGCGGGCGCGATCTGGAGCATCGGCGCGTCACTGTCGCAGCCGCTCTTTCACGGCGGCGCGCTGATGGCGCAGCGCCGCGCGGCCATGAACACCTACGAGGCCACGGTGTCGCAATACAAGCAAACGGTGCTCGCCGCGTTCCAGAACGTCGCCGATACGCTCGCCGCGCTCGAGCATGACGCGCAGGCGCTGGATGCCGCGAGTACGGCGGCGCGTTCGGCGCAGGGTGTTTTCGATGAAACGTCGGGGCGCTATCGGCTCGGCGCCGTGCCGGTGTCGTCGACGCGGACCAGCGAGCAGCAGTTTCGTAATGCGCAGCTCGATGAGATTCGCTACACGAGCGCACGGCTCGCGGATACGGCGGCGCTGTTTCAGGCGATGGGGAATCCGCCTGTGGGGGGTGACGGTGGGCAGGCGAGTTTGGGCGAGGTTTCGCGGGGAGTAGAGGCGAAACCTGGTGGTACGAATTAGTCGGCCGGAGTTATCCCCAGTTGATGTTCATGAGCCTGTTGAAAACTTTCTGATAAGCAGGCTAACTCGTTGAGCGGGCTGGGGTTATCGGCAGCGGTGCGGAATGAAGCATAAGCGGCGGGGATTGCCTTAAAGACGTAGACCTCGCGCGACCATTAATCGAGATAGCCTTCTGCGACCTACCGATATATATAATTCGCCGCTCCATGGATACCTCGGGAATTCTTCATGCGAGTCGCCGTTATTAGCCCGTACTATAAAGAGCCGCTTGACGTTCTACGAAGGTGCCACGAGAGCGTCCTTGGACAGCAAGGGGACGTCACTCACTTCATGGTCGCCGATGGGTTCCCTGCTGCCGATGTCGATAGCTGGGAAAACGTCGTCCACATCAAGATTCCGAATCACGGTGACTATGGAGACACTCCTCGTGGAGTAGGTGCCGCGTGCGCGGCTGCCAATGGTTTCGATGCGATCTGCTTTCTCGATGCCGACAACTGGTACGAGCCAAACCACATCGAAACGATGCGCTCAATAGTACAGATGACGGGTGCGCAGGTGGTCACGGCTACTCGCACAATAATTGCGGCAGACGGCCGCGTGCTTGGCATCTGCAAGGAATCCAACGGGATCGATTTCAACGACACGAATTGCTATTTCCTGACGCGAGCTGCGTTTCCCGCATGCGCAGTCTGGCTCTTCAAGGACTCGTCTGAGAGCATCGTCGGCGACAGGGTTTTCTGGCGTGCCGTGAAGACCGGTGGCTACACGCGAGCCCACTCAATCGTGCCAACTGTCAACTATGTGACCACGCTTGCATTTCACTACCAGATGTTTGGAGAAACGCCACCCGACGACTCAAAGCTCATCGCCCAATTTAACGACGATCAGCATTTTCAGATAATCAGTTACGCACAACTGAAAGAGATACGCCGAGAGGCAGGCTACTGAAAGAGAACCTGCACCGGGCCATGTTCGGCGGCATTGCACGCCGCGGCCCTCCGCTTAGTCTCAGCGACACGGCAGACCCGCGCATAAGTCCGCATTGCCTTGCGGTCTGCACAGAACACAGCGCGTGCGAGCACCGCTCGCACGCGCTTCCCATCTTCAAGGCTTATTCGACTCAAACAGATCCATGATCTGCTTCTTCTCGTTCGACGACACGCTCGGCGGCGGCACCGCCGGCGGCGTCATACCCGCAGGGCCCACGCCGCCGACCGCATCGCTCACACCGGCCGTCGGATTCGCGGAATCGAGCCCGATACTCGCCACGAAACCATTCCCCGGCGTCATATCCGAATAGAACAGCTCGCCGTCGACTGAAGTCACGCCGTCCGGTTGCGCCGGCTCGCTTTGCGGCACGCCGCGCAACGCGCGCTGCATGTACTCGACCCAGATCGGCAACGCGAGTTGCGCGCCGAACTCGCGGCTGCCGAGCGTCTTCGGCTGGTCGTAACCCATCCACGCAACGGCGACGAGCGATTGCTGATAACCGGCGAACCAGCCGTCCTTTGCGTCGTTGGTCGTACCCGTCTTGCCCTGCAAGTCCGAACGATGCAGCGCGTTGGTGCCCGCGCCCGTGCCCGCCGTCGCGACCGAATGCAACAGGCTGTTCATGATGTACGCGTTGCGCGGCTCGAGTGTGCGCGGCGCGTCGCGGCCGGCCGTGAGCGGCTGGGCTTTCGAAAGCGGCTCGCCGCGCGCGTCCGTGACTTCGCTGATCAGATACGGGTTGATCCGATAGCCGCCGTTGGCGAACACCGAATACGCGCCCGCCGATTGCAACGGCGTGACGAGCCCCGCGCCGAGCGCCATCGGCAGATACGGCGGGGTCTTGTCGGTATCGAAACCGAAACGCTGCGTGACGAAGTCTTGCGCGTACTTCGTGCCGATATACGACAGGATGCGGATCGACACCAGGTTCTTCGACTTCTGCAACGCGAGACGCAGCGGCATCGGACCATCCGGCTGATCGTCGTCCTTCGGCTCCCATGCGTCGCCGCCTGGCGTGCTCGACGGGAAGTACAGCGGCGCGTCGTTGATGATCGTCGCCGGTCCGAGGCCCTTGTCGAGTGCGGCCGAATAGATGAACGGCTTGAAGCTCGAACCCGGCTGACGCCATGCCTGCGTCACGTGGTTGAACTTGTTCTTGTTGAAATCGAAGCCGCCGACGAGCGCGCGAATCGCGCCGTCCTGCGGCGTCAGCGACACAAGCGCGCCTTCCACTTGCGGAAGCTGCGTGATCTGCCAGTTGCCCTTGTCGTCGCTCATCACGCGCACGATCGAGCCGGGCTTGATCTTCGTCGCCGACGCGGCGCGCGCGCTCAGCGCATTCGCCACAAAACGCAAGCCCTCGCCGCTCATCGTGACTTGCGTGCCGTCGACGAGTTGCGCCTTCACCTGCTTCGGACTCGCGTCCGTCACGACGGCGGCGACGAGTTCGCCGTTATCCGGATGATCGGTGAGCGCGTCGTCGATAGTCTGATCGCGGTCGTCGCCCGCAGCCGGCAATTGCACGAAACCTTCCGGCCCGCGATAACCGTGGCGCCGCTCGTAATCCATCACGCCCTTGCGCACCGCGCGATACGCGGCGTCCTGGTCGGCGGAATCGATCGTGGTCGTCACGTTCAGGCCGCGCGTATAGGTTTCGTCCTTGTACTGCGCATACATCATCTGCCGAACCATTTCGGCGATGTACTCGGCGTGCACGCTGTATTCGTTGCCCGGATTGCGCGTGTGAATCTCTTCCTTCACCGCCTGGTCGTACTGCTCCTGGCTGATATAGCGAAGCTCGAACATGCGCCTCAGAATGTATTCCTGACGGATCTTCGCGCGCTTGGGGTTCACCACGGGGTTATACGCGGACGGCGCTTTCGGCAGACCCGCGAGCATCGCGGCCTGCGCGAGCGTGATGTCTTTCAGATCCTTGCCGAAGTACACGCGGGCCGCCGCGGCAAAACCATACGCGCGCTCACCCAGATAAATCTGGTTCATGTACAGCTCGAGAATCTGGTCCTTCGTCAACGCGCGCTCGATCTTGTACGCGAGCAGCATTTCATAAACCTTGCGCGTGTAGGTCTTTTCGCTCGACAGGAAGAAGTTGCGCGCGACCTGCATCGTGATCGTGCTCGCGCCCTGCGACGCGCCGCCGTGCGCGAGGTCCGCGAAACCCGCGCGCAAGATGCCGAGAAAGTCGACGCCGCCGTGCTCGTAGAAGCGATAGTCCTCGATCGCGAGCACGGCTTTTTTCATCTGGTCGGGGATGTCCTGGAAGCGCACGAGGGAGCGCCGCTCCTCGCCGAATTCGCCGATCAGCACATGGTCCGCCGTGTAGACGCGCAGCGGCACTTTCGGACGATAGTCGGTGAGCGCGTCGAGCGAGGGCAAGTTCGGCCCCATCACGACGAGCGCATAGCCGACGATCAGCGCGCCCACCACGGCGACAATCGCCGCGAAGCTCGCGAACCAGATCGCGATGGTCGCGCCGATCGGGCGGCCGCGTTCTTCGCGATCTCGCGAAGCGGCGTTGCGTCCCTCGGTGCGGCGGTAGGAGTCCCGGTCTTGACCGGCGGGAGAATGCGAAGAATGCGGTCGTTTGATGATTGGCATGACTGGAATAGTGGGCGCGTGAATCAATGGCGTGACTCAGTCTCATGACTCAGTGGATGACTGAATGCCATGACCGGATGCCATGATTCAACGCCTTGTTCTCGCGCTTGAAGCGCGCATGAATCCTGAGCGGGCGTTGTCCGGGACGCAAACCGCCGCGCGACCCTTTGCCCCCGCGAGTCGCCACGGCGCGCCCGAACAGTGTCCGGCGCAACGTAACAGCGCATTTTAAAGAAATCAAGCCGCGCTCAACGCAGTTTTTTTGTAAGAATTCCCTTCGCGGCGGCCCCGGCGGCGCGGGCTTGAGTAGATTCGGCAAGCTTTCGATGCGCTTGCGCACACAGCGCGAGTTATCAACAGAAAACGTTCACAAGCCTGTGGACAAGCCCACCAAAAACGCCACAAGCCGTTGATGTCACGGCATTTTCACGACGCGCCCGTTTGCGATCGGCGCAACTCGTCATATGATGGATTCGGCGCACGCCGATGCGCGCCGCGAAGCGCCACACCAACAAAAGTATGCGAGCCGATCATGACAAAGCCCAGCGAACGCATCGTCGTATTCGTTACGCCCGCGCAGAAACGCGCGATCGCCGCCACCGCCGACGAGCTCGGCATCAGCGTCAGCGAGCTCATGCGGCGCGCGGTGCTGAGTTTCGACGCGACGAGCGAGCAGGTGAAAGCGGCGAGCATCGTCGACAGGCTCAATGCGCCGCGCGCACCGGATGCGCTCGACGCCGCGCTGCGGCGCGTCGCGCAGGACACGGAGCATGCGCGCGCGGCGCTGCCGCCAGGCTTGCGCACGCGCGCGAGCAGCGAGGCGAGCGGACTCGCGAACGCCGACGCAAACCACGCACTGCCCGATGCGGCGAACCGCGCGGCGCATGAGCCGATGACGTCGTCAGGCAAAGCGCTTGCGGGTAGCGCGCCGCACGCATCTCAACCCGCTCCTTCCGAACCCGCCCCGCTGCTGCCCGCCGATGTGCTGGCCGCGCTCACTGCCGATGTCGATGAAGACGCCGTCGCTACGGCCGAAGCCGTCGCGCGAGTCGCCGCGGCCCGAGCGGCTGCCGATCAGAAGCCGGCGCCCGCTGCCGTCACCACGCAGACGCAAGTACAGACGCACATAAAGAGCGTATTGAAGCGCCCTCGCCTCGACATCGCGCGCGATGACGACGATCCGCAAGGCGATCTGGGCCCCGAAGGCGGACGCTTCGCCTAGCGCCGGCGAAACGCAATGGAGGTGTAAGGCGAATGTACGATGCAAGCTCATCGTCTCCGCGCGCTTACGCTTTCGCAACCATCGCTCAATTCACGCCGACGACACTCGCCGCTCGCACACTGAGCGGCTCGCGCATCGTGCCCTTTAAGCGCATTTTAAGAGAGCCCGTGGTGTAATATCCGCGAGCCGCTGGAGGGACGCGCTCGCGTGTTTATCATCGAAGCTTGCCGCTTCATCACGCGACGCATGCGCGAACCGGCCGGACAATTTGCGCTCGTGCTATTGCATTCCGCACGCGCGCCCCGACCTCCGGTCCGAACGCTGCGCTGCTTGTCGCGCGGCGGCGTAAAGTAGCAGTGGCAAGCAATCGAACGCGCGTGAACTATTCAGCGCCGACACCATTCTTTGGAGGTTTTCATGTCGCTTTTTGACAGCATTTCGCGCACGCTAAAAGGTCTCCTGAACGACGCGGCCGACTCCGTGCAGGACCCGTCGCGCGACTCGCGCCAGATCGTGCGCGAACTGGACGAGAGCATCGGCAAGGCCGAAAATTCGCTGATCGAGATTCAGGCGCAGGTGGCCACGCAGCAAAGCAAGCGCGATGTTGCCGCCGACAAGGCGAAGAAGTATGAAGACGGCGCGAAGCGTGCGCTGCAATCCGGCGACGAAGCGCTCGCGCGTGAAGCGCTGAGCGCGCAAGCCACCGCCGAGGCGGAACGCGATGCACTGACGAAGGAACTCGCCACGCTCGAGCCGTCGGTCGCGCAATTGAAGAGCCAGATCGAAGACATGCGCGCGCGCCGCAACGATCTGAACGCGCGGTCCAACATTCTCCAGGCCAAGCAGCAAATCGCCGAGGCGAAAGACGTCGCTGCGACGGCGCTCGGCGGCATCGGCGGAAAAAACCTTTCCGAAGATTTTCAGAAGCTCGAGGACAAGGTCGCACTGTCGAATGCACGGTCGGACGCACGCCTGAATTCCGCCGACGTCAAAAGCGGCAAGGCGCTCGACGACAAGCTCGCGGATCTGAACCGCGGCCCGTCGGTGGAAGACCGTCTCGAAGCGCTGAAGAAGCAGCTCAATACGCCGGCCCAGTAATTGCGTGAGTAGTGTCTGACGGCAGGCCGGTGAGCGTGGATGTTTAACCGGCCGCCGGCCGCCGGCCGCCGCCGGATCGCCGGCCCGGCGCAATCGACTGAAGGAGACGGGCGTATGACGCCCGGTCCGCAAATGAAAAAACTTATCGCAAGCGCATTCGTCTCGCTCATGCTCGTTTCGGCCGCGGCGTTTGCCGTGCCGACCGTGCAGCAGATCGAATCCGCGATGTCGCAAGGCAACTGGCAGCAGGCCGACGCCGGCTTGTCCGAAGTGCTGCAGGCGCATCCGAACAATGCGCGCGCGCATTACCTGTACAGCCAGGTGCTCGACCGTGAAGGCCGCTATGGCGACGCGCTCGCGCAGCTTCAACAGGCAAAGACGCTCGACCCGCAAATCCGTTTCACCGACCCCACGCGCTTCGCACAAGTCGAGGCGCGCATTCGTCGGGACGCCGAACGGGTGGGCAACGCCAACGCCAAATCGACGAGCCGCGCGGACAACCCGTTCGCCCAGCAAAACGCGAATGCACCGGCCGTGCAGCAACAGGCCGGACTCGCGCCGCAAGTGCCGCAAGCGCCTGAGCGCCACGGCCCGGGCATCGGTATGTGGGTCGGCATTCTGCTTATCGTGGGCGTGATTGCGCTCGTGTTGCGCTGGACCTTGCGCCGCGCCCGCACGCAAGACGACACGCGCGCGAACGACGATCGTCGCGTGCAACTCAAGCGTGCAACCGACCTGCTCAACACCGTGCGTTCGCTGAAACTCGACGTGAAGCTCTCCACTGCGCCCGGTCACGAAGCGCTCGAAAAGGAAGTCGAAGCAACCGAAGACCAGTTGCGCACGCTCGTCGAAGCGTTGTCGAACAGCAAGAATCCGGTGCCGCCGTATCAGCTCGATGAACTGGAGCAGCGTATCGGCAGCCTGCGCGCACGCGCCGAAGGCCGGCCCGATCCGAACGCAGCAGCCGCGGCAGGCAACGAGCAGTCGCCGTATGCGCGCGAAGCCGAGCGCTTCGGCAATCCGCCGCAAGCGCCCTATCCGCAGCAAGGTCCGTATCAGCAGCAACCGCCTGTTGTCGTGCAGCAAGGCGGCGGTTTCGGCGGCGGCATGGGCGGGCTGCTGACCGGCGTGCTGCTCGGCGAGGCGCTGAACTCGGGGCGTGAACGCGTCGTGGAGCGCGACGTCATCGTCGACGATGAAGGGCGCAGGCGCGGCAACTCAGGCGACAATGGCGGCGGGCTCGATTTCGGCCAGGGCTCGAACGACTGGAACGACAACAGCGGTGGCGGCATCGACATGGGCAGCAACGACGATTCCGGCGGCTGGAGCGACGACAATACCTGAGTCCTCGCGCTCTTTCAGTCGCGGCACTCTCCGCGTGTGCATTGAAGACAGGCTCCTACACGGAGCCTGTTTTTTTTGCCTGCACGTTCAGCGAAAATCACGCGCGCCGCGAGACAGGCGCCCGCACCTCCTCCTGCTGCGCGAGCAGCACCGAGCCCGCAAAAAGCCTCACGATAAAACGCTCCGCATAGCCGACGAGCGCATCGCGGCGCGCGGCGTCGGCATCGAGATACTCGGCGGAGAGATGAAACAGTTGCAGCACGATCTGCGTGCAGACTTCATCGACGACATCGTGCGAAAGTGTGGGCATTAGCTGCAACTGAACGACGTCGTCGGCCATTTCCGCTGACACCGCATGAAGCGTCGCGCGCACCGCTTCGCGCAGTGCCGGCGACGTGCCGTGATATTCAGCTAACGCACTGAGAAACGCATCGCGGTTTTCGAGCGCAAACATGAAGAACGCGACGCACGCGCGCCGCGGCACGCTATGCGGTTCGTCGTGCGCGGCGAGCCAGCGCTCGCGTCGCAGCATCGGCCGCAAGCGGCGGCTGACCGAATCGACGGCCTCGCGCGCGAGCTCGTCGAGCGTGCCGAAATGCCGATAAAACGTGTTCGGATTGAGTCCCGCCTCGCGTGCGAGTTCGCGCAGACCCAGACTCGCGAAGCCGCGCCCGCCCGCGGTCAAGCGCAACGCGGCTTCGATCAGTTTGCGTTTGCCGGGCGGCAGTTCCTGTTCTGCCGCAGCGTCGCGCGCGGGCTGCCGCGCCGTTTCCGATACGGATTTCATCGCGTTCATGGTGACTTTCAATCGCCGCGCGGGACGCGCGTTTGATAGACGTACTCTAAACGATCTTGACGCGAGGTGTACAGTTGTCTACCCTGCGCGTTACGTTTGGGCGGCTACGCGGCTTGCCGTGTGCGCAGGCAGCGCCCGACTTCCACTTGCAGGAGATCGACGTGACGTCCGCTGCATCCGCTGCATCCGCTGCATCACCACAAGCTGTCGCGCCGCGCATCGCCATTGTGGGGAGCGGCTTCTCCGGCATCGGCATGGCGGTGCGGCTGCAAAAAATGGGCATCACGTCGTTCACCCTCTATGAAGCCGCCGCGGACATCGGCGGGACATGGCGCGACAATACCTATCCGGGCGCCGAGTGCGACGTGCCCTCGCATCTGTATTCGTTTTCGTTCGAGCCGAACCCGGCGTGGTCGCGCGCCTTCAGCGGCCAGAACGAAATTCTCGCTTATCTGAAGCATTGCGCGCGCAAGTATGGCGTGGACCGTTACGTGCGTTGCAATGCGCGCGTGGTGGCGGCACGCTTCGACGAAGCACGTCATGTGTGGCAGATCGAACTCGATGCCGGCGGCATGCGCGAGAACATCGAGGCCGACGTATTGATCGCGGCGAGCGGTCCGCTGTCGCGGCCGGCGATGCCGCGCATCGCGGGACTGGAGAACTTCGAAGGCAAGCTGTTCCATTCCGCGCGCTGGGATCACGCGTATCCGCTCGAGGGCAAGCACGTCGCCGTGATCGGCACGGGTGCGAGCGCGATTCAGTTCGTGCCGCAAATCCAGCCGCGCGTCGCCCGGCTCGATCTGTTCCAGCGCACCGCGCCGTGGATCATGCCGAAGCCGGACAAGTGCATCGGCGAACGCGCGCGCTGGCTTTTCGAACATCTACCGTTCACGCAGCGATTCGTGCGCAGCGCGATCTACTGGAAGCTCGAATCGCAGGCGGTCGCTTTCGTTAGTCATCCAAAGCTAATGAAGCGCCCGATGAAGCTGTGCCTCAGCTATCTCGAGCGGCGCGTGAAAGACCCTGAGTTGCGCGCGACGCTCACGCCGAACTACCGCCTCGGCTGCAAGCGCGTGCTGCTGTCGAGCAACTACTATCGCGCGCTAGTCGAGCCGAATGTGAACGTGATCACGACGGGCATCCGCGAAATCGTCGCGGACGGCATCGTGACAGAGGACGGCGCGCATCATCGTGCGGATGCAATCATTTGCGGCACCGGCTTTCAGGTCAACGACGTCGGCGCGCCGTTCGACGTGACCGGCGTCGGCGGTGCGGACCTCGGCGCGCTGTGGCTGCGCGACGGCCCCGAAGCCTATCTCGGCGTGAGCGTCGCCGACTTTCCGAACTTCTTCATGATCGTCGGCCCGAACACAGGACTCGGCCACAACTCGCTGATCTACATGATCGAGTCGCAAGTGCAGTACATCGCCGATTGCCTGCGGACGCTGCGCCGGCGCAACGCCCGCACGATGAACCTGCGGCCCGACGTGCAGCGCGACTACAACGCGCGCCTGCAGCACGATATGCGGCGCTCGGTGTGGTCGAGCGGTTGCCATAGCTGGTATCAGACGCGAAGCGGCAAAGTGACCGCGCTGTGGCCGGGATTCACGTTCAGCTTTCGCAAAAGGACGCGCCGCGTGCGGCCAGGCGATTACCGCTTTCTGCCTTGAGGAATGACGCTCACGCGGTGCGATTGCAAGTCACGTCGCCCGATCCGATGGCGATTATTTAGTATCCCGATTCAAATAAAAAAGGGAGACGGAAAACATGGCAAGCATCGATCCTCGTTCGTCGAATTCGTCGAACTCGTTGACGCACAGTTCAGTCGCGGCGCTGCCGCCCCGCTCGCTCGCCGCGCGCCTCGGCATCACCAGCGTGCCGCGCGACGAACTGCGGCGGCGCTACACGCAAAGCGGCTCGAAGTTCATCCGCATCATGGGCGCGGACGTGCATTATGTCGACGAAGGCCGCGGCGACATCATCGTGATGATTCATGGCTTCGCGTCGTCGCTGCACACATGGAATCGTGTCGCGGATGAACTGAAGCACGCTTACCGCATCATTCGTCTCGATCTGCCGCCGTTCGGCGTGACTGGGCCGCTGCGCTCCAGCACAGGCGCGATCGAAACGATGGACCTCCCGACCTACCGGCGTTTCATCGACACTTTTTTGCAGGCACTCGGCATTAGGCGCGCGACTTTCATCGGCAATTCGCTTGGCGGGCTCATTTCGTGGGACTACGCGGTGCGGCATCGCGAGGCCGTCGAGCGGCTCGTGCTGATCGACTCCGCGGGCTTTCCGATGCGGCTGCCCATCTATATTGGCCTCTTCAACAGCGCGCTGGTGCGCGCGAGTTCGCCGCGCTGGCTGCCGGAAGCGATCATCAAAAGCGCGGTGCGCAACGTGTATGGCGATCCGCGCAAAATCGATGCCGTCACGCTGCGGCGCTACGTCGAGTTTTTTCACGGCGAAGGCACGCGCGCCGCGATCGGCAAGATGGTGCCGACGCTCGATTTCGCCGAACTGGATACGAATGTGCTGACAACACTCGCGCTGCCGACGCTCGTATTGTGGGGCGCGAAGGACCGCTGGATTCCGACCGCGCACGCGGCTGAATTCGCGCAGCGCATTCCGGGCGCGAAATCGGTCATGTATCCGGGCCTTGGACACATTCCGATGGAGGAAGCGCCCGAGCGCGTGCTGACCGACCTGCGGGCGTTTCTCGGCACGCATGCCGCTCCGAAAGCAGGCACCGTCGCGCGCGTCTAGCCCCTTCCTCCGAGCAAGCGCAGCAAGTCCCAGAGAAATTTAAAGAGCATGACGATCAGCTCCCACAGATGGTAAAGCTGTTGCCAGCCCGAAGCGCGCGCGAAGGAATCGAACATCGTTAAAGTTGGTCAGGAATGGCGGCGCTTGCCGCGGCGCCAAACCGGACATCATAACGACTGCGGCGTAGCGACTGCGGGATACCCCGTATCAAGTCCGCCGAAAGCCAGCCGTAAACGCGTCGAGAAGAGGCTGTGTTCGTGCTCGACGAGCGCGTGACCGGCAGCGTTGCTAGCGTCATCAAGGAGACGTTCATGTCGCGTTTCAGCTTTCGCCGGACGGGCCGACCGCAAGGGGTCGTCGGCGATATTGCCGCGCAGGCGGGCAAACTGGGTATCGAAATCTGCGATGTATCGGGCCACGTCGATGAAGTCGCCGCGCGCGTGCAGCATCAGGCACAGGTGTGCCGGGCGTTGCGCGAATCCGCCGCGCAGACGCTCGCCGGCAATCATCGGATCGCGACCGCCGCGCGGGGTATGCGCGACGTGTCGGCGCAAGCGGCGACCGGCGTGCAGGAGTCGCACGAGACGCTGGAGGCGTCGCTTGCCGACATCCACGGACTGGTGGAAGGCGTGACCGTGATCGAGAGCCAGATCGGCGCGCTGCGCAGCGCGCTCGCGCATGTGAGCCGCGTCTCCGAGGAAATCTCGCTGATCGCGCGGCAAACGCATCTGCTCGCGCTGAACGCGGCGATCGAAGCCGCGCGCGCCGGCGAATCCGGCCGAAGCTTCGCGGTGGTGGCGGCCGAGGTGAAGAATCTGTCGGCGAAGACCGCGCAGGCGACCGGCCAGATCGAGACCACGCTCGCGCAACTCACGCAGCAGACCGAGCAGTTGATCAACGAAGGCTCGGTGAATACGGAGCGGGCGCATCGGGTGCGCGAGGGCACGCGCAAGATCGGCGACGTCGTGCATTCGACGGGCGACGCCATCGCGCATCTGAACAACGAGGCCGAGCAGATCGCCGCGTTGACCGGCGAGATCGAGACGCAGTGCGGCGGGCTTGAGGCGCAGGTGCTGGAAATGGCGAGCGGCGTCGAGGATTCGAGCGAAAACTTCGTGCAGGCGAAGGATCGGCTCGGCAATCTGCTCGGCGTCTCAGAGACCTTGATCGAACTGACGGCGGCGGCGGGCGTGGAGACGCCGGACACGCGTTTCATCGAAGCCGTGCAGGACGCGGCGGCGGCGGTGAGCAAGCTGTTCGAGGCGGCGGTCGCGCGCGGCGAGATTTCGCTCGACGATCTGTTCGATCAGCATTACGTGCCCGTGCCGGGCAGCAATCCACAGCAGTTCATGACGCGGTTCACGGCTTTTACCGATCGCGTTTTGCCGGCGATTCAGGAGCCGCTACTCGATCTCGATCCGCGGGTCGCGTTCTCTGCCGCAATCGACGTGCGCGGTTATCTGCCGACGCACAACCTGAAGTTCTCTTTGCCGCAGCGTGACGATGTCGTGTGGAATATGGCCAATTGCCGGAACCGGCGCATTTTTAACGACCGCACTGGACTGGCTGCCGGGTCGCATACGAAGAAGTTTTTACTGCAGACGTATCGGCGCGATATGGGCGGTGGACAGTTTGTTTTGATGAAGGATGCGTCCGCGCCGGTTTTTGTGCAGGGGCGGCATTGGGGCGGGGTTCGGATTGGGTATAGGGTTTAAGCTGCAATTCGTGAAACAGGGCAAGCGCACTTGCCCCGTCACCTACCCCCTCACCTGCACCCTTCTCCTCTCCGCCCGCTGCATAAAATAATTCACCGCCACCACGCCAACCGTCACCACCGCGATAAACAACGTCGCCAACGCATTCATCTCGGGATTCAAACCCAGCCTGACGCGCGAGAAAACCACCAGCGGCAATGTCGTTGACCCAGGCCCCGACAGAAACGCGGATAAAACCAGATCGTCGATCGACAACGTAAAAGACAATAACCAGCCCGACACCAGCGCCTGTGAAATCAGCGGCAACGTGATCGAGAAAAACACCCGCAGCGGCGTCGCGCCGAGGTCGAGCGCCGCTTCCTCGAGCGAAGGATGCAACTCCTTGACACGCGACTGCACGATAATCGCCACGTACGAAATACACAGCATCACGTGCCCGATCCAGATCGTGAAAATGCCGCGCCCCGCCGGCCAGCCGAGCCACTTCGCCATTTCGATAAAGAGCAGCAGCAGCGATATGCCCTGAATCACTTCGGGGATCACGAGCGGCGCGTTGATCATGCCGGTATAAAGCGTAAAGCCGCGAAAACGCCCCATGCGCGCGAGCACAAAACCCGCCCATGTGCCGATAATCACCGACGCAAACGCCGTCAGCACCGCTACTCTCAACGACAGCCACGCCGCCGCAATCAGTTCGTCGTCGTGCAATAACGCCGCATACCAGCGCGTCGAAAAACGCGTCCATACGGTGACGAGTTGCGATTCGTTGAACGAATAGACGACCAGACTGATAATCGGCACATACAGGAACAGAAAGCCCAGCGCCAACGCGGTGAACTGCAAAATCCGGTTCGGCTTCATCAGCGTTTTTCCTCCATCGCCTTGGCCTGCGCGTACTGGAAAAACGCCATCGGCACCAACAGCAGCACTACCATCGCACACGTCACGGCAGAAGCCATCGGCCAATCGGCATTGTCGAAAAACTCATTCCACATCACGCGGCCGATCATCAGCGTATTCGCGCCGCCGAGCAATTCCGGAATCACGTACTCGCCCACCGCCGGGATAAACACCAGCAGGCAACCGGCGATAATGCCATTCTTCGAAAGCGGCAATGTGATCTGCCAGAACGCTTTCCAGGGTCTTGCGCCCAGGTCGTAGGCGGCTTCGAGCAAGGTCATGTCCATTTTCACGAGATGCGCGTACAACGGCATTACGAGAAACGGCAGATACGAATAGACCATGCCGATATAAACCGCCGTATTCGTGTGATACAGCTCGATCGGCGAATGAATCAGACCGATCGACATCAGGAAGTTATTCAGCAGCCCGTTGTTTTTCAGAATCCCGATCCACGCATACACGCGAATCAGGAACGACGTCCAGAACGGCAGCATCACGGCCATCATCAGCAGATTACGGCGCGCCGGATCCGAACGTGCGATGTAATACGCCATCGGATAACCGATCAGCAGGCACAGCAGCGTCGAAATTGCGGCCACGACAACCGAATTCACATACGTCGCGAAATACAGGCTGTCGGTGACGAGAAACGCGTAATGCGACAGATCGAGCTTGAGATTGATCGCGCCGTCCGCGAAACTCGTGAGCTCGGTATACGGCGGAATGCCGAGCTGCAAATCGGCAAAGCTGATCTTCACGACCAGCAGAAACGGCACCAGAAAAAACAGCAGCAGCCAGACGAACGGACCGGCCACCACGGCGGTACGGCCCGTCAGGTTAAAGCGCCGCACCGGCCAATTGAGAACCGAATGGAACTGGCGCTTCATGACGTCAGCACCACACCGGCCGATGCGCTCCAGCGCACGTACACTTCGTCGCCCCAAGTGGGCGGATCGATCTCCGTCAGCGCGAGGCTCGTCACGTTCGCGATCACGGTTTTGCCGCCGTCGAGCTTCACGTGATACAGCGAATAGCCGCCCATGTACGCGATATTCGACACGACGCCCTTGCCCCAGTTGAACGCGCCCTCGGGCGGCTTGCTCGTGAGCGCGATCCGCTCGGGCCGCACCGAGATCGTCACCGGCATGCCGAGCGGACCGGTAATGCCGTGGCTCACATACAAACGGCAAGTCAGATCGGGCGTTTCGATAAAGACGTGATCGGGCTCGTCCTCGACCGTATGGCCTTCGAACAGATTCGTCGAGCCGATGAACTCCGCCGAGAAGCGGCTGTTCGGATACTCGTACACCTCGTGCGGCGTGCCGAGCTGCACGATCTCGCCTTCGCTCATTACCGCGAGGCGCCCCGCCATCGTCATCGCTTCTTCCTGATCGTGCGTGACCATGATGCAGGTCACGCCGACCTTGTCGAGAATGTTGACGAGCTCGATCTGCGTGCGCTGGCGAATCTGCTTGTCGAGCGCGGACATCGGTTCGTCGAGCAGCAACAGCTTCGGCCGCTTCACCAGCGAACGCGCCAGCGCGACCCGCTGCTGCTGGCCGCCGGAAAGCTGATGCGGCTTGCGCTTCGCAAAGCGGCCCATCTGCACGAGTTCGAGCGCGGTCTGCACGCGGTCCTTCAGCTCGGCCTTGGCCACGCCTTCCTGCTTCAGACCGAACGCGACGTTCGACTCGACCGTCATATGCGGAAAAAGCGCATACGACTGGAACATCATGTTGACCGGCCGGCGATACGGCGGCAGTTGCGCAAGGTCTTCGCCGTCGATCAGGATCTTGCCCGAGGTCACGGTCTCGAGGCCGGCGAGCATCCGCAGCAAGGTCGACTTGCCGCAGCCGGAACTGCCGAGCAGCGCGAACAGCTCGCCCTTTTTCACCGACAGATTGACCTGCTTGACCGCCACGGTCTCGCCGAATTTCTTCACGACGTCGACGACCTGCACGAAATTATCGGCGGCGTCGTCGATCGCGGCGTTGCCGCCGGCGGGCGGCACGGCCGTCCGGTCCAGCGCGCCCGGCTGCTCACTACTCATCACAATGCTTCACTCCGGCGTTTGACGAACAAAGCCCCCGGTGAACACCGAGGGCTTCTTGATGATGCTGTTACCCGTTCACTCCGGCCGCGCTTCAGCGGCCGGACTTGAACTCGGTCCAGAGCCGCGTCTGCAGCCGCTGCACTTCGGGCGGCAACGGCTTCAACAGGAACAGCGTCTTGATGACTTCGGGCGGCGGGTACACGGCGGGATCGTTCGCGACGTCCTTATCGACGTATTTACGCGCTTCGAGATTCGCGCTCGGGTAGTAGACGGCGTTGGTGATCGCGGCATGCACTTGCGGCGTTTCGATGTAGTTGATCCACTCGAGCGCGGCTTCCTTGTTCTTCGCGTCCTTCGGAATCGCCATCACGTCGAACCATACGGGCGCGCCGCCCTTCGGAATGTAATACTCGATCTTGTACGGCTTCTTCGCCTCGATCGCGCGATGCTTGGCGATCACGACGTCGCCCGACCAGCCGTAGGCGAAGCACACGTCGCCGCCCACCAGATCGTTGATATAGCCCGACGAGTTGAACTGCGTGATGTACGGGCGAATCTTCTTGAGCATCGCGAGCGCCTCGCGATAGTCGGCCGGATTCGTGCTCATCGGGTCTTTGCCGATGTAATGCAGCGCGGCGGCGAACATCTGATCCGGCGCATCCAGCACGGACACGCCGCACGCCTTCAGCTTCGAGATGTTTTCCGGCTTGAAGAGCACGTCCCAGTTATCGAGCGGCACGTTCTTGCCGAGAATCTGCTGGGCCTTCGTCACGTTGTAGCCGAGGCCGGTCGTGCCGTATGCCCAGGGCACCGTGAACTTGTTGCCGGGATCGGCGCCGGCCACGAGCGCCATCAGCGACGGGTCGAGGTATTTGAGGTTCGGCAGCTTCGATTTGTCGAGCGGCGCGAAGATGCCCGCGGCGATCTGCTTGCCGGCGTAATTGCTGGTCGGCACGACGATGTCGTAACCGGAATTGCCGGTCAGCAGCTTGGCTTGCAGCGTGTCGTCGCTATCGTAGTTGTCGTATTTGACCTGGACGCCGGACTGCTTCGTGAAGTTCGGAATGGTGTCCTTGGCGATGTAATCGGACCAGTTGTACACGTTGAGCTGCGTATCCTTCGCTGCCGCCGTCAACCACGGCGCCGCGCACAAGACCAGCGCAGCCACTTGCCCCACTACCCGTCTTTTCATCCCGTTCTCCGATCGTGCCGGTCCGAGCCGGCCGTCCTCACGCACGCCGCGAGCAGCGCCATGCTGCGCTAGCGGCTCCCCTGAAAAACCCGAAAACTACCATCAATTATTGCGCGGTCCAAAAAAAATGCCGCACTGTCGCGCAAACGGTACAGCGTAAGCCGCGCCGCCGGAAAATGGGCGCAATTTTAGCGGGTTATGGGCGCGTGTCTACCCGAAAAAAACGCCGCCACGCTTAGGCGCTCTGGCGGCGGCCTCACGCAGGCTCCCCACGCGCATGACAAGCCAAACGCGAAGCCGGGCGACGGAGCACAATAGCTGACAACGGACAAGGGGCAACAGCGGCGAGGCGCGGGCTCGATCGGCAGCAACGCGCGCGGCGGGCACAAGCCTTGCGAAACCAGGCAGTCTTTGACCTCAGGCATCCATGAACACCAATCCGTTCGCGCTGCGCCCAAACCGCCGTCGACGTCTGCCCGAAGGAGGACCCGCGCACTGGTTCTCGTTCGTCGGCGCGGGTGCGCTGATTGCCGTCGGCTATATCGATCCCGGCAATTGGGCGACGGCGCTCGGCGCGGGCGCCGGCTACGGCTACCAGTTGCTCGGCATGGTGGTGCTCTCGAGCCTGATGGCGATGCTGCTGCAATGGCTGTCGTCGCGGCTCGGCGTCGTGACCGGACGCGATCTCGCGCAGGTTTGCCGCGAGCGTTCGGGGCCGCGCCGCACGATCTTCCTGTGGCTGACCAGCGAAGTGGCGATCATCGCCTGCGATGTCGCCGAAGTGGTCGGCAGCGCCGTCGCGTTGCAATTGCTGCTGGGCGTCTCGCTGACCGTGGGTGTGCTGATGTCGGCGGTATGCACGTTCGCGCTGCTGGCGCTTCAGCAGATAGGCGGCCGCAAGCTGGAAGCGGTGATCGCGTTGCTGATCGGCTTCGTCGGCTTGTGCTTCGTGATCGAACTGGCGCTCGCGCGGCCCGACTGGCATGCGGCGCTGGCGGGCACCGCGCCGAGCCCCGAGCTTCTGCGCAACGCGGGCATGCTGTGGCTCGCGGCGGGCATCGTCGGCGCGACGGTGATGCCGCACAACCTCTATCTGCACTCGTCGCTCGTCAAGCATCACGCGCCCGACAGCAGCGACGCGCAGATCAAGGCCGCGCTGCATGTCGTCAATATCGACACCATCGGCTCGCTGCTCTTTGCTTTCGTGATCAATGCCGCGCTGCTGATCGTCGCCGCCGCCGTGTTCCATGCGAGCGGCCACCGCGACGTCACCGATCTCGCGGACGCTCATCGTCTGATCGCGCCGCTGCTCGGCACGCGCTGGGCCGGCATCCTGTTTGCCGCGGCGCTGCTGGCCTGCGGACTGAGCGCGACCGTCACCGGCACGCTGGCCGGCCAGGCGGTGATGGAAGGCTTCCTGCAACTGCGTCTGCCGCGCTGGAAGCGTGCGCTGCTCACGCGCGCACTGGCAATCGGACCGGCGCTGGTGGCCGTGACGATGTTCGGCCAGGAAGGCTCGAATCAGTTGCTGGTGGCAAGCCAGGTGGTGCTGAGCCTGCAATTGCCGCTCGCGGTCGTGCCGCTGATCCGCTATGCGTCGGATGCCAGCCTGATGCGCGACTGGCGCGTGCACGGCGTGCCGCTGGTGCTGGCGTGGATGTCGGCGGGTTTCATCATCCTGCTTAACGGCGCGCTGTTGTGGCAGGTTGCGTTGGGTGAGTGAGCCGCTTCGCGAGCCGCGAGGCCATTCGCCAATCGTTGCAACGCAGTTGTAAATATTCTTTTAGTATTTCGAGTTGAACGGCGCCGCCGCTGGCCGTGGCGCCGCCTTCGCCGTAGTCCCGATGGCTGCCTGCGCTATTGCGGCGGCCATTCGCTTGTTTGTCTTGCCACCGCGTTGTGCCGTCTGCGTGCCGTATCCGCCAGGCGGCGGCGATGACGCCATGCCCCGAGCATGACTTCAGTCGACACGCGGCGCGCCGTTTTGCTCACCGCCCTTGCTCCTGGACGACAGCCCATGCCGCTTCCTGCTTTGCCTCCGGCTTTCCTCATTGCTCCATTCGATCGCCTTACCCATCGCGCCTCCAACCGACCGTTGCGCGTGCCCGGCCACCGCTTCGGCCGCGGCAGGTTCGTCTGCGTCCTCGCTGCGCTGTTGTTGTCGAGCGCCTTTTCCGGCGAGGTTGCGGCCACGGTCGCGATGCTGCAGCCGGCGCGCATCGCCGCTGCGAACGAGCCGCTGCAGATCACGTTGCTCTATTCCGCCGACGACGCCGCGCCGCTCACCGTCGCCGTGCCGCAAACACTGCGCGTCAACCTGAGCGGCGGCGAGCAGTCTCCGCAGCCGCTCGAACTCGCGCGCGAAGCGGGCGTGCCCGACACGCTGCGTCTGCGGCCGGGCCAGTTCCGCAAGGTGCGCTTTTCCGCGCCTTGGCCGGACTCGGCTCGCGGAGAAGTGCGTGTCGATCCGATCGGTTTCGATGCTTCGCCCGCGGTCGTCGTGATCAATCGCGGTCCCAACCAGAACGCCATAGCGCAGGCCGAGCGCAGCGAAAGCCAGGCCCGCACGCCGGCCCAGGCCGCGGCGACGGCTGCCGCGCTCGACGGCCCCTCGGGCGACGCGATCTCGCCGCCAGGCGACTCGCTATCGACGACCGGACGCGGCGTGCTTGCGCACGTTTCCTACTACGACCCGATGTATATCGGCGTCGGCCACAACGGCGACACCAATGCGCGGCTGCAACTGAGCTTCAAGTATCGCTTGCGCATTCCCGACGACCTGCGCTCCAAAGCCTTCACCGACAACCTCTACTTCGCCTACACGCAGACGTCGATCTGGGATCTCTCCGCCGACTCGCGTCCGTTTCGCGACACGACGTACTCGCCGCAGCTTTTCTACTACGTGCCGGACACGGGCTGGCGCAGTCCGTTCTTCACGCGCATGGGTTTTGCGGCGGGCGTCGCGCATGAATCGAACGGCAAAGGCGGAAGCGATTCGCGCAGCATCAACATGCCGTTCATCCGCCCGACGTGGGAATTCGGCGATCTGACGGCCAACCATCTGACGGTGTCGCCGAAAATTTATTACTACGTCGGCACGTCCAGTAATCCGGACATTGCGGACTATCGCGGCTATGTCGATCTGCTCGTCAAATACGGCAGCCCCGATGGCTGGCAACTGGCGACCACGCTGCGCAAAGGCACGAAGCACTGGTACGGCAGCGTCGACACGCAATTCACCTATCCGCTCGCGAAGCTGCTCGGCAGCGCGTGGGGCGGCTATCTGTGGATCGGTTATTTCAACGGCTACGGCGAGGATCTGCTCGACTACAACAACCGTCAGCACTGGATGGCGCGAATCGGTTACAGCATCGCGCGGTGAGGCCGACGCGGGCCGCGCTCGGCGGCGGCGCAGTATCGGCCTCGCGGACGGGCTCGGGCGGCTTCACGTCCCGTATCGGTTAACATAGCGGACCTCCGCTTTTCTGCTGCAAGGTTTCCGATGGCTTCCAATCTCCACGCTCTACCCGACAGCCCGTGCATCGGCGTGTGTTCGACACTTTTCGACGAAGTCTGCAAAGGCTGCGGCCGCACGGCCGGCGAGGTATCGAACTGGGTATTCATGAGCGATGAAGAAAAGCGGGCCGTGTGGACCCGCATCGAACGCGAAGGCACGGCCATGCGTTTTCAGAACGACAAGCTCTGAGCTTTTCGCTCAGAAGCGCATGCCGACGCCGAGCCCCACCACCACCGGATCGATGCTCACGCGGCCGAGCGGCTGCCCGCCGAGCGAGGCATCCGTGTGCATCCAGATCTTCTTGATGTCCGCGTTGACGAAGAGCGTCTTCGTCACCTGCACGTCGACGCCTGCCTGCAATGCCGGACCGAAGCTGTGATTGCGGATCGACACCGGCTGCCCGCCGGCGTGCAAGCCATTGTTATAGAACAACGTGTAGTTCAGACCCGCGCCGACATACGGACGCACGCGCCCCGCGTGATTGAAGTGATATTGCAGCAGCAACGTGGGCGGCAGCACGTTCACTCCGCCAAGCGGGCCGATGCTCGAAGTCAACTGATGACGCGACGTGCCGAGAATCAGTTCGACGCCGAGATAATCGCGGATCATGTAGGTCAGATCCAGTTCCGGCACGATCGCGTTGTTGACGTCGGTGTTCAGCGTGGAGAGCGTGCCTGTCGTCGATACGCTCGGCATGATGCTGATCGCGCGCAATCGAACGATCACGTCGCCGGCGTGAATGCCGCTCATCGAATCGTCGCCGGCGGCATGCGCCTGCGGAATGAGCGCGGCGGCGCAGAGCAGCCCCGATGCCAACGCAGCCGTCCTGATGGTGTTGCTGAGCGAGAGCTTCATTTTTCTTCCCCTTTTTGTTGATCTACGGGGATTGTCGAAGCTCCCGCCGCGCGTCAGTTTGACTCCCATCAACCGAGCGAGAAAGCCAGCCGCCCTGCGACAGCCGGTCGCGTCGCGCCAGTCAGCAGCAGTTCGATCAGGTCGTGCACGCTGCGAATCGCCGAGCCGAACGGCAGCGCTTCCTTGCCGCGGAAAAAGAGGCCGTTGGCCACATCGCCGCGCAAGGCCGCGGCAAGCCGCGTGTCGATGCAGAAGTGCCCGAACTTTTCGACGCCGTCGCGCCACCCGCACACGCTCAGACACTGGAGCGCCGTCGGGCACGCCTGCCTGAGCGCGCCGACCTTCTCGCGAATCCTCGCTTCATGCCGCAAATAGCGCGTGAGCCACGGCGTTTTCACGGCACGCGCGGGCAAACCCGTCACGCTGACGAATTCGACGATGTCATCCGGCGCCGCCTCGGCCAGCACGCGCTTGAAGTTCGGATGCGCGTCGCCTTCCTCGGTCACGGCGAACGGCGTGCCGAGCTGCACGCCGTTCGCGCCCGCGTTCAGCAGCGCGCGCACGGCCTCATGACTATTGATGCCGCCCGCGAGAATCAACGGCACCTGCTTGCGATCGATCCCGAGCGACGTGAACACGGTCTCGAGTTCATCGAGAATGCGCCTGAAGTCGAAGCGCTGATCGTTCATATCGGCGATGTTCGTGACGCCGAGATGGCCGCCCGCATGCGCCGGATGTTCGATCACGACGGCGTCGGGCAAGCGGCCCTTCTTCATCCACTTCTTCAGCACCAGCGCGACGCCGCGGCTGTCCGACAGAATCGGAATCAGCGCGATGTCGTGGCCTTGCGTCATCTCCGGCAAATCGAGCGGCAGGCCCGCGCCCATCACGATCGCGTCGGCGCCGTTTTCGCAGGCGGCGCGCACGTAATCGGCTTGCGCGCTGACCGCCTTCATCACGTTGACGGCGATCATGCCGCGGCCTTCGCTCAGCTTCTTCGCCGCATGAATTTCACGCGCGAGCGCGGTGAGATTCGCCTCTTCGAGCGTGGCACGGTCGGGCGACTGCCGGCAACGTTCGACGAGATCGGGATGATGATGGCGTAAATCAATACTGGCGATGGTGCCGAGCGCGCCCTCGCGCGCGACGCTGCCTGCGAGCCGGTGCGCCGAAATGCCGACGCCCATGCCGCCTTGCACGATCGGCAAGAGCGAGCGGCCGCGAATGACCAGCGGAGAAAACGAATGAGAGTTGAGCATGGCTGACCCGACGGACGATTATCAAAGCGTGGATAATCGTCGGTCGGGCGCGGCCGGGGTTGCGTCAGATCAAGCGGCGCGCGCATGCCGTTGCGGCGCGCGCGGGTTCGTTGATGCCGGTCATCCGCGTCAGACTTTGAATTGCATCGACTTGAGTTCGAGATATTCCTCGAGTCCAAAGACGCCGTTCTCGCGTCCGAAGCCCGACTGCTTGAAGCCGCCGAACGGCGCCGCCATATTCCACGCGCCGCCGTTGATGTCGATCTGCCCCGTGCGGATGCGGCGCGCGACGCGTTGCGCGCGCTCGTCGCTGCCGGCCCACACTGCGCCGCCGAGTCCGTATGGCGAATCGTTGGCAATCCGAATCGCTTCGTCTTCGTCCTTGTAAGTCAGAATGGACAGCACCGGGCCGAAGATTTCTTCTTGCGCGATCGTCGCTTTCGGATGCACGCGGCCGAACACCGTCGGCTTGACGAAAAAGCCTTTCGACACGCCGTCGGGCAGCCCCGCGCCGCCCGTCACGAGTTCGGCGCCCTCCTCGATGCCCTTCGCGATGTACTGCTGCACGCGCGCCTGTTGCGCGGCGGAGGCCAGCGGGCCAAGGCGCGTTTTCTCGTCGCGCGGATCGCCGGCCGCGTAGCTTTCGGCCGCCTGTTTCGCGAGCGCGCACGCTTCGTCGTAGCGTGCTTCGGGCACCAGCATGCGCGTGTGCGCCGAACAGGTCTGCCCCGAGTTGAGGAAGCACGCGCCGACCGTGCCTTTGACCGCGGCGGCGAAATCGGCGTCGTCGAGAATGACCGATGCCGATTTGCCGCCCAGTTCGAGCGCGACCCGCTTGATCGTCGCCGATGCCAGTTCCGACACGCGCTTGCCGGCGCGCGTCGAGCCGGTGAACGACACCATATCGACCGATGGATGGCTCGCCAGCATTTCGCCGACCACCGGCCCATAACCGCTGACGAGGTTGAACACGCCGGCGGGCAGCCCCGCTTCGTGGATCGCTTCGGCCAGCACGAACGCATTCAAAGGCGCGATCTCCGACGGTTTCAGCACCACCGTGCAACCGGCCGCGAGCGCGGCCGCGACCTTCAGCGTGATCTGATTGAGCGGATAGTTCCACGGCGTGATCGCCGCAACCACGCCGACCGGTTCGCGCACGACGAGCGAATTGCCGACGCGTTCTTCGAACTGGAAGCTGCCCGCGAGCTTCGCATAGGCGTTCCAGTTGTAGACGGGACTGCCGACCTGGATCGCGCGCGCGAGCTTCAGCGGCATGCCGACTTCGCCTGCGATCAGCGCGGCGAGTTCGTCGGTGCGCGCCTTGAGGTTCTCGGCGATCCGCTCGAGGTATCGGCCGCGCTCGGCGGCGGGCGTGGCGGCCCAGCCGTCGAAGGCCACACGCGCGGCCGCGATCGCGCTTTCCGCATCGGCGTCGACGCCCTCGGGGATGCGGCCCATGACTTCCTCGGTGCCGGAGTCGATCACGTCGATCGTGCCGGTGCCGCACGGCGCGATCCATTTGCCGTCGATGTAGAGTTTGTCGTAGATCTTCATGATGTCGGCCCTGGCTTCCGATGGTGGTTGTTCTATTTTAGCCAGCGTCGGGGGAAGGGTTCGGTGGGCGAGATGGGCGGTGAGTTGCCGGCATGCGGCGAAGTACCCGCGGATAAGGGCACTATTTTGTAGTTTGATCGCCGCCTAGCTCCCGTCTTACCTCTGCTACGATGCCGTCGACAAACATAAAAGGGACCAAATGAAAGCCGTTCTGTCCGTAGCTCTATCCGCTCTCGCGCTTACCGCTTGTGTCTACGTCCCGACCGAATACAAAGCCGGGCCGGTCCAAGGTGATCCGAAGAAAATCGTGGAACGCGTTATGTACGAGCAGCCCGGGAGCAAACGGCCGGAATACGTCGATGTTACTGATGACTATGTGGAATTCGGAGCCGGCAGTAAAGGCTCGTCTCGCGAGACGCTGACCGGGTTCAACCATTCGTCCAAGAAGGACGTAACGAGGCTCTACTATCGAACGATGGCCGACGTAAAGCTGTTAGATCGTGCTTCGTTGAAGGGTCACTGGTACATAGTCGAGCCGCGCACAGGGCAAGGACGAAAGCTTGCTGACGTGTACGTGGAGAATCAGAAAGATGCAGAGAGCTTTGTTGACGCACTGATCGCGCTGAAGGCGGCGCTGCCCCCAACGGAGTAGCGATTCCACGCGGCGGCTTCCCGGCGGATATGTCGGCCGCCATTGTCCCAACGGGACAATCCCGCAGGACAACGGCGTCACATGAATAGGCGTTCCGGGACCCTTACTGCACGCCTTGGCTCGCCAAAAAGTCCTCGTAATTCCCGCCAAAGTCGTTCAGCGTGCCGTCCGTCTTCACTTCGATAATCCGGTTCGCCAGCCCGCTCACGAACTCGCGGTCGTGCGAGACGAAAATCAGCGTGCCTTCGAACTTGTCGAGCGCGATTTGCAGCGACTCGATCGATTCCATGTCCATGTGATTGGTCGGCTCGTCCATCATCAGCACGTTGTGGCGGCCGAGCATCAGCTTGCCCCAGATCATGCGGCCCTTCTCGCCGCCCGACAGCACCTTCACCGATTTGCGAATGTCGTCGGCATTAAAGAGCAGCCGCCCGAGCGTGCCGCGCACCATCTGCTCGTCGTCGCCTTCCTTGCGATAGGCGTCGATCCAGTCCATCAGCGTGACGTCTTGCGGAAACTCTTCGTACGTGTCCTGCGGCATATAACCGACGTTCGCGTTTTCCGCCCACTTCACCGTGCCGTGATCGAGCGGCAGATTGCCGAGCAGCGAGCGCAGCAACGTGGTCTTGCCCGCGCCGTTCTCGCCGATGATCGCAATGCGCTCGCCCGGCTGCACGCTGATGCTGAAGTTATTGAAGATGGTCCGCTCGTACTTCTTCGAAATGTTTTCGGCGACCACTGCGATGTTGTGCAGCTTCTTCTCGAACTCGAAACGGATAAACGGATTCTGCCGCGACGACGGCTTGAATTCCTCGATCTTGATCTTGTCGATCATCTTGAGACGGCTGGTTGCCTGACGCGCCTTCGACTTGTTCGCCGAGAAGCGGCGCACGAAGTCCTGCAGGTCGGCGACACGCTCCTTCGCCTTCGCATTCGCGTTCTGCTGACGCTCGCGCGCCTGCGTGCTCGCGAGCATGTAGTCGTCGTAGTTGCCCGGATAGACCTTCAGCGTGCCGAAGTCCATGTCGGCCATGTGCGTGCACACCTGGTTCAGGAAGTGTCGATCGTGCGAGATGATGATCATCGTCGAGTTGTACTGGTTGAGCACGTCTTCCAGCCAACGGATCGAGTTGATGTCCAGGTTGTTGGTCGGCTCGTCGAGCAGCAGCACGTCCGGCTTCGAGAACAGCGCCTGCGCGAGCAGCACGCGCAGCTTCCAGCCCGGAGCCACGTTGCTCATCGGACCGTTGTGATCTTCAATGGCGATGCCGATGCCGAGCAGCAGTTCGCCCGCGCGCGCTTCGGCGGTGTAGCCGTCGTATTCGGCGAACTTCGCTTCGAGCTCGGCGGCGTGCATGTAGTCGTCGTCGGTCGCGTCGGGGTTCGCGTAGATCGCGTCGCGCTCGGTCATCGCGGCCCACATTTCTGCGTGGCCCATCATCACGACGTCGAGCACGCGCACGTCTTCATACGCGAACTGGTCCTGGCGCAATTTACCGAGGCGCACGTTCGGCTCCAGCATGACGTTGCCGGAACTCGGCTCCAGGTCGCCACCGAGGATTTTCATGAAGGTGGACTTGCCGCAGCCGTTAGCACCGATCAGGCCATAGCGGTTCCCTCCCCCGAATTTGACCGAGATGTTCTCGAACAGGGGCTTTGGCCCGAATTGCATGGTGATGTTGGCAGTAGACAGCACGGCGCGTCCCTTTGAATGTGATATCGGCGAAAAACCCAATATTTTAGCAGGTTACCGGGATTTCAACCGGACGGGAATTCGGCGCGCGCCGCGCCCTGCTGGCTGGGGGCGTCCGGCGTATCGGGCATGCGACGTGCGATAGAACGCGTTCACACGGCGGCCGTGCGCAACCGTCCGCGTTACCTATACTTTTTGAACGCCAACGAAGATTAAAGGAGAGATTTCATGTCAGACCACGTCTACAAGCAGATCGAACTGACCGGCTCATCGACGAAATCGATCGACGACGCGATCAGCACCGCCATCGCCAAGGCGTCGAAAACGCTGCGCAATCTGCACTGGTTTGAAGTGACGGAAACGCGGGGCCAGATCGAAAACGACCGCGTCGCTTACTGGCAGGTGACGATCAAGGTCGGGCTGCGCATCGACGATTGAGGCAGAGCACGTCGCGCATGTGGCGCGCTGACGCCCAGCCCCACAAGCACAAAACCGTAAACCGAAAGAGCTGCCATCCGCCAACAACGGATGCAGCTCTTTCTCAACAAGTAATCAACCAGGCGAGCAGCACAACCCGCCCGGCATCACCCGCTTACTTCGGCAACGACCCGTCGACACCTTCGACATACCAGTTCAGCCGCTGCAACTCCGGGTCCGTCAGCGTCTTGCCGGCCGGCACCTTGACCGTGCCCGACTGATCCTTGATCGGACCGGCGAACACATCCCACTTGCCGCTCGCCAGTTCTTCGCGCTTGCCCGCAACCTTCTTCTGCGCGTCAGCCGGAATCGCCGACGTGTTCAGGTCCTCGAGATCGACCGCCTTCTGCGGAATGCCCCACCACACCGGATCGTTCTTCCACTTGCCGTCGAGCACCTGCTGGATCGCCGAGTTGTAGTACACGCCCCAGTGCGCGACCACCGAACCCAGATGCGCGCTCGGGCCGAACTTCTTCATGTCGGAATCCCAGCCGAAAGCATGCACGTGCTTCTCGGACGCGGTCGCGAGCGTCGCGCTCGAATCCGTGTTCTGCAACAGCACGTCGGCGCCCTGGCCGATCAGCGTTTCAGCGGCCTGCTTTTCCTTGCCGGGATCGAACCAGCTATTGATCCAGATGACCTTCGTATGCACCTTCGGATTCACCGAGCGCGCGCCGAGCGTGTACGCGTTGATGTTGCGGACCACTTCGGGAATCGGCACCGACGCGACGAAGCCGAGCGTGTTGGTCTTCGTCACATAGCCCGCGGCGACGCCGGCCAGATACGCGCCCTGGTACATGCGCACGTCGTAGGTGCCGAAGTTCGGCGCCTTCTTGTAGCCGGTTGCATGCAGGAACACCGTGTCCGGGAAGTCCTTCGCGACCTTCAGTTCGAAGTCCTGATAGCCGAAGCTCGAACCGATGATGACCTTGTTCCCCTTGTTCGCCAGATCGCGGAACACACGCTCCGAGTCCGCCGATTCCGGCACGTTCTCGATACGCGTGATCTTGATCTTGTTGCCGAACTTCGCTTCCGCTTCCTTCGATCCCTGGTCGTGCGCGAAGGTCCAGCCGGCATCGCCCGGATTGCCGAGATAGACGAACGCGACGCCCGGTGCATCCGCCGCCTGCGCGGATTGCGCGAATGGCGCCGTCACGGCTGCACCGAGCGCGAGCGAGGCGGCGCCCCATGCGAAAGCCGTCAGCAGATTCCTTTTCTTCATGTTTTCTCCAGTCGTGTGATTAGTCATTGAAACGTATGGCGATGTCTGGTTATGAAAGCGGCGCGTCAGCCCGCCGAGAAAAACGGCTTGCCGAGCGACGCCGGCGCATTCAGGCGAATCGTGTTCGGGTTGCGCGAAATCAGCACCAGCACGACGACCGTCGCGACATACGGCAGCATCGCGAGGAATTGCGTCGGCACGGGCACGCCGATCGCCTGCGCGTAGAACTGCAGGCCCGTGACCGCACCGAACAGCAGCGCGCCGATTAGCAAGCGCCCCGGCCGCCACGTCGCGAACACGACGAGCGCAAGCGCGATCCAGCCGCGGCCGGACGTCAGTTGCTCCTGCCACAAGTGCAGATTGACGATCGAGTAGTAGCCGCCCGCGAGTCCCGCCATGCCGCCGCCGAACGCGACCGCGCCATAGCGCACGCCGACCACCGGAAAGCCGACCGAATGCGCGACCTGCGGCGACTCGCCGACCGAGCGCAACACGAGCCCCGCGCGCGTGCGATACAGAAACCAGCCGATCGCCGCGAACATCGCAAACGCGAGGTAATCGAGCGGCGTCAGACTGAAAAGCGCGGGCCCGAGCACCGGAATCTTCGAGAGGCCCGGAATGGTCCACGTGTCGATGGTGGCGCGCACCGCCGCCGACGTGTACGGCTTGCCGACATACGCGGAGAGGCCAATGCCGAAGATCGTCAGCGAGAGGCCCGTGGCGACCTGGTTGGCGAGCATGGTCAGCGTGAGAAACGCGAACAGCAGCGACATCGCGAGACCCGCGCCAATCGCGGCAAGCACGCCGAGCCACGGGTTGCCGGTGATCGCGGTGACCGCGTAGCCGGTGACGGCGCCCATCAGCATCATGCCTTCGACGCCGAGGTTGAGAACGCCCGACTTTTCGGCGACGAGTTCGCCCGCGCCCGCGAACATCAGCGGGATCGCGGCGGTGACGGCGCTCGACGTGAGCGCGCTGGCTTGTTGAATATCCATGAATGGCGTGAGCGAAGCGGTGAGCGGGTCAGTGGGCTTGCGCGGCAACGGAGCGCCGGCGCACACGGTAATTCACGAACAGATCGGCGCCGAGCAGGCAGAACAGCAGCAGCCCCTGGAACACGCCGGAGAGCGCCTGCGGCAATTGCATCGAGGTCTGCACCGCTTCGCCGCCGAGATACAGCAGCGCCATCAGCAGACTGGCGAGCACGATGCCGAGCGGATGCAGCCGTCCGACGAACACCACGATGATCGCGGTAAAGCCGTAACCCGGCGACCACGTCGCCTGCAACTGACCGATCGGCCCGGCGATCTCGCCCATGCCGGCAAGACCCGCAAGGCCGCCGCTGATGAGGAGCGACATCCAGATGGTTTTTTTGTCGGAAAAACCGGCGTAGCGCGCGGCCAGCGGCGCGAGACCGCCGACGTTCATCCGGTAGCCGGCGAAGCTCTTGCGCATGAAGATCCACACCAGCGGAATCGCGATCAGCGTGACGAACACGGACGCGTTCAGCCGCGTGCCGCGCAGCCATTTCCAGTGCCAGTCGCCGTAAAACGTCGGATAAAGCGCGTCGCCGCTGAACATCTCCGAGAGGGGAAAATTCATGCCCTGCGGATCGCGCCACGGGCCGCTCACCAGATAGATCAGCAACTGCGTCGCGACGTACGTGAGCATCAGGCTTACGAGAATTTCGTTGGTGTTGAAACGGCTCTTGAGCAGCGCGGGAATCGCCGCCCACAGCATGCCGCCGATCACGCCGGCCAGCATCATCAACGGCAGAATCCACCAGCCGCTCGCCTGATCGAAATAAATCGCGACGCCGCTCGCGGCAATGCCGCCGAGCAGCATCTGCCCTTCGGCGCCGATATTCCACACGTTCGCGCGATAACCGATCGCGAGGCCGAGGCCGATCAGGCACAACGGCGACGCCTTCAGCAGAAGCTCGGACCAGCCGTTCACGCTCGACAGCGGTTCGATGAAAAACGCGTGCATGGCTTGAAGCGGATCGCGGCCGACCAGCCCAAAGATCACGAAGCCGATGGCGAGCGTGAGCAACGCGGCGATCAGCGGCACGGCGATCTGCATGGTGCGCGAGGGCGTCGTGCGCGCTTCGAGTCGATACGGAAGAATCATGAGTAGCGTGTCGTGTTGTCGGGTTCTGTTATTGGACGCAAGGCGCGCATAAACGCACGGATAAACGCGTGGACAGGCGCGGTTCAGGCATGCGCCGGCTGTTCCGCCGACGGCGCCGCGCCTTCGCGGCCGCCGAAAAGCCCCGCCATCCAGCGGCCGATTTCCTCGGCGTTGGTCGCGCCTGTCGCGCGCACCGGCGAGAGTCTGCCGCCCGCGAGCACTGCGATCCGGTCGCAGATGTCGAACAGTTCCTCCAGCTCTTCGGAAATGACGAGGATCGCCACGCCGCGCGCCGACAGATCGAGCAACTGCTGACGAATGAACGCGGCCGCGCCGACGTCGACGCCCCACGTCGGCTGCGCGACCACCAGCACCTTCGGCGCCTGCAAGATCTCGCGGCCCACGATGTACTTCTGCAGATTGCCGCCCGACAGACTCTGCGCGAGCGCTTCGGAACCGCCGCAACGCACGTCGAACGCTTCGATACAGCGCTTCGCAAACGCACGCATCGCGCCCGCGTTGATCCAGCCCGAGCGCACCATCTTCTGCCGATGCCCGGTCAGCAGCGCGTTTTCAGCGAGCGTCATCGCGGGCACTGCGCCGCGGCCAAGCCGCTCTTCCGGAACGAAGCCGAAACCGAGCGCGCGCCGCGCGCCCGCGCCGAGACGGCCCGCGGGCTTGCCGCAGATCGTCACCGCATCGGCGCGCACGCCCCGCTTCTCACCCGACAACGCCGACAGCAACTCCGCCTGACCATTGCCCGACACGCCCGCAATGCCGAAGATTTCGCCCGCGTGCACGGCGAACGACACGTTATCGAGCGACGTGCCGAACGGGTCGTCGCTTGCCACCGAAAGCGCCTTCACTTCGAGCAGCACGTCGCCGGGCTTGTGCTCGCGGCGCGTGTAATCGGGCAGCGAGTGGCCCACCATCAGTTGCGCGAGCGATGCATGCGTTTCCTGTTTAGGCTTCACATGGCCCGTCACGCGACCGCCGCGCATCACCGTGGCCGTGTCGCACAGTTCCTGGATTTCGTCGAGCTTGTGGCTGATGTAGAGAATGCTGCAGCCTTCGGCCGCGAGCCGCCGCAGCGTCGCGAACAGCTTGCGCACCGCTTGCGGCGTGAGCACGGACGTCGGTTCGTCCATGATGAGCAGCCGCGGGTTCTGCAGCAGGCAGCGCACGATCTCCACGCGCTGCCGCTCGCCGACCGTCAGGCTATGCACGTGACGCTGCGGGTCGATGTCGAGGCCGTAGTCGGCGGACACTTCGCGAATGCGCTTGGACAGCGCTTTCAGATCGAACGGTTCGTCGAGTGCGAGCGCAATGTTTTCGCCGACCGTGAGCGTCTCGAACAGCGAAAAGTGCTGAAACACCATGCCGATGCCGAGCTTGCGCGCGGCCGCGGGACTCGCGATGTCGAGCGCCTCGCCTTCCCAGTGAATCTCGCCTGCGTCGGGCCGCACGGCGCCGTAGATGATCTTCATCAGCGTGCTCTTGCCCGCGCCGTTTTCGCCGAGCACCGCATGGATCTCGCCCGGCGCGACGATCAGCGTGACGTCGTCGTTGGCTCGCACGGCCGGATACTGTTTGGTGATGCCCTTGAGCATCAACCGGGGCGCCGCCTGTTCCGGCCTGGGTTCCGATCCGGCTGCCGGCTGCGCGGCCGCGCCGTCGCTATAAGAAGAGTCGCTCATGTGATTCCGTAGTGCGTCAGTGACTGCGGTCGCCGTGCGTTCGCCCACCTTCCCGGCGGCCGATCCGTCACCACAACCGGATGACAATACCTAATTCGCCCCGCTCAGTCGAGCCGACAAAATTCGCTGAAACCCGCGCCACAGCAAGCTCTGCGGGTATGCCTCCCTTGACGCCGTTTTTCGTTCATATTAAAACGCATATACCCCTGCACCCCATCGATCAGCCAGAACATATATTTCGGAGAAGTCATGAGTCAGCAACGCGAGGCGATCGATACCTATCTTTTACGCGTCTTGCACACCCTGTTGATGGAACGCAGCGTCACGCGCGCGGCCGTCAAACTGAATCAATCGCAACCGGCCATTAGCGCCGCGCTGCGCCGCCTGCGCGACATCACCGGCGACCCGCTGCTGGTGCGCGGCAAATCCGGCATGGTGCCCACCGAGTACGGCCTGCGCCTGCTCGAACCGGTGCAGAACGCACTGCGCGAAATCGAGCGCATCAAGTTCCAGCAACACAACTTCGATCCGGCGACGTCGATCCGCTGCTACCGGATCGGCTGCCCGGACTACCTCAACGTGCTGTTCGTGCCGACGGTGGTCGAACGCTTTCGCCAGGCCGCGCCGAACGCGACGCTCGAATTTCATTCGCTCGGCCCCGCGTTCGACTACGAACTCGCGCTCGAAGACGGCAAGCTCGACATCGTCGTCGGCAACTGGCCGGAGCCGCCCGAGCAGCTGCATCTGTCGAACCTGTTCGTCGACCAGATCGTCTGCCTGATGAGCAACACGCATCCGTTCGCGAAGCGCGGCGGGCTCACGCTCGATCAGTATCTGAACGCGCCGCATCTCGCGCCAACGCCGTATTCGGTCGGCCAGCGCGGCGCCATCGACGTGCATCTCGCGCGCGAGCGTTTGAAGCGCCATGTGGTCGTCACGCTGCCGTACTTCAATCTCGCGCCGTACGTGCTGATCAAATCGGATCTGATCTTCACGACGACGCGTCTCTTCGCCGATTACTACGCCAAGTTTTTGCCGCTGACCGTGGTGCCCGCACCGCTCGATTTTCCGCCGATGCAGTACTACCAGCTCTGGCATGAGCGCGTTCACTACTCCGACGAAGTGCGCTGGCTGCGCAGCCTCGTCGCGGAAGCGACCAGGACGTTGATCGACAAGCCTTGAAGCTTTTGTGGCCGCGCGAGCGGTCGACGGCGATTTCGTGCATCTGCATCCCCGCACGCGGCCGCCTTTTGCCTTCGCCTCACACCGCGGCTTCGTAAAGCGCCTTCGCCAACCGGTTGTGCCGCTCGATGACCGGTCCGAGTTCCAGCGTCGTCAACTGTCCGTCCTTCACCACGACCTTGCCGCCGATCACGCTATGGCTCACCTGCGGCGGCGCGCAGAACACCAGCGCCGCCACCGGATCGTGCAACGCGCCGGCGAAGAGCGGTTGACGCAAATCGAACGCGACAAAGTCGGCCGCCATGCCCGGCGCGAGCGCGCCGATGTCGTCGCGATTCAGAACCTTCGCGCCGCCGAGCGTGGCGATCTCCAATGCTTCGCGCGCGGTCATCGCATCCGGCCCAAAGCCGACGCGCTGCAACAGCAGCGCCTGGCGCACTTCGGCGACCATCTGCGCGCCGTCGTTCGACGCCGAGCCATCCACGCCGAGACCCACCGGCACACCCGCGAGCCGCATCCGCTTGATCGGCGCGATGCCGGACGCGAGCCGCATGTTCGAGCACGGACAATGCGCGACGCCCGTGCCGGTTCGCGCGAACAGTTCGATGCCGGCGTCGTCGAGTTGCACGCAGTGCGCGTGCCATACGTCGCGCCCGACCCAGCCCAGGTCTTCCGCATATTGCGCGGGCGTCATGCCGAATTTCTCGTGGCTATAGGCAACGTCGTTCGTGTTCTCGGCGAGGTGCGTGTGCAGCGATACGCCGTAGTGCCGCGCCATCACCGCCGATTCGCGCATCAGATCGCGGCTCACCGAAAACGGCGAGCATGGTGCAACGACGACGCGCAGCATCGCGTAACGCTCCTCGTCGTGGTAACTCTCGATGAGCCGCTGCGTGTCCTTCAGAATGTCCGCCTCGCGCTCCACGACCGAATCCGGCGGCAGGCCGCCGTCCTTGCGCCCCACGCTCATGCTGCCGCGCGCCGCATGAAAACGCATGCCGATGCGGCGCGCCGCGACGATGCTGTCGTCGAGCCGGCTGCCGTTCGGATAGATATACAAGTGATCGCTCGACGTCGTGCATCCCGAGAGCAACAGCTCGGCCATTGCGGTCAACGTCGAAATTTCGATCATCTCCGGCGTGAGGTTCGCCCACACCTTGTAGAGGCTCGTGAGCCAGCCGAACAGCTCGGCGTTCTGCGCGGCGGGCAGCGCGCGCGTGAGGCTCTGGTACATGTGATGATGCGTGTTCACGAGGCCGGGAATCACCAGATGTCCGCGCATGTCGAGCACTTCGTCGGCGGTGGGCGGCAGTTCCGCCGTCGGCCCGACCGCGACGATGCGGTTGTCCTCGATATACAAGCCGCCGTCGCGCAGTTCGCGCCGTGCGCCGTCCATCGTGACGAGCACGTCGGCGTGCTTGACCAGCATCGTTCTGTTCGGTTTGTTCGTATTGTTGGTTTCTTGTGCTGCCTGTTCCATCGTCATCCGCTTTCTCCGCCTGATTGCTTCCGTGCAAAGTCGTTCGAACGCGATGTGACCGCGCGTGAGCCGTGTCGCCGCGCCGCCGCGTCCCGTCGAACGCCGTTGGCCCGGTTACCCGGCGTGCTCCGCCGTCTTCGGGACGTGTGCCGCGCATAAGCCTTGAGTTGCTCGGGCCTTATTGCTGCGGCGCACAGACGTAACCTTCGACGGCCAAAATAACGCTGGCAACTCGCGCCGTTGCGATAACCATCCTCAGGCCGGCGATATAGTCGGTCATTTTTGACGACGGTACGATCCAACGGGGATCGTCTACACGGCAAGGCCGCGCGAACGCATCCGCCGAGGATTTCAGCAGACTGTCGTTCATGCGCCAGCTATTATCTTTCTTATCGCGCGCGCGCTCGACAGAACAAGTTTTTACAATGGCTGCCACGGCGCTCGCTTCAATTCGCCGACGGGTATGTAGCCACTGACGTGGAGCCTCGATCCGCCGCAACGTATCTGGATCGGGCTGCCGCCGAAACCTCGCAAACACACAAGGAAAACTGCGAATGGGAAAGCTCACTACCCATGTGCTCGACACCGCGAACGGCCGTCCCGGCGCGGGCATCAAGGTCGAACTCTTCGCGCTTTCGGGCGACACGCGCCGCGCGCTGAAAACCACTCTCACCAATGACGACGGCCGCTGCGACGAACCGCTGCTGCAAGGCGACGCGCTGGTTCCGGGCGAGTACGAACTCGTGTTCGCCGCGGGCGATTACTTCGCGTCGATCGGCACCAAGGTGCCCGAGCCGCGTTTTGTGGATCGCGTCGTGTTGCGCTTCGGTATCGCCGATGCCAACGCGCACTATCACGTGCCGCTGCTCGTATCGCCGTGGTCGTACAGCACTTATCGCGGCAGCTGATCGATCGGGAACCGCAAAAGCGTGCGGTCGATTGCAGAAGCGCAATAACAAACCTTAGAGACGAGTGAACGACGACGCCGTGCGAACTGAGCGCACCGCGTCTTTCACCCCGCAGTCCGCGGGGCGGCGTGACGCACACCACGCCGCCGCGCGAGCAACGAATCAGAAGTGGAGGAGTTTCATGGAAGGCTTTATCACCGACTGGTTGAATCTCGCGATTCGCTGGTTTCACGTCGTCGCCGCAATCGCATGGATCGGCGAGTCGTTCTATTTCGTCGCCCTCGACAACAGCCTGAAACCGCCGCAGGACCCGAACCAGCGCAAGCGCGGCGTGTTCGGCGAACTGTGGCATGTGCACGGCGGCGGCTTCTACAACATGCAGAAGTACACTGTCGCGCCGCCGGAAATGCCGGACGACCTGCACTGGTCGAAGTGGCCGTCGTACACGACGTGGCTGTCGGGCTTCGGGCTTTTCACGGTGCTGTATCTGTTCTCGCCGTCCACGTATCTGATCGACAAAAACGTGCTCGACATGGGCCCCGTGGTCGCGGTCGCGTCGGCGCTCGGTTTTCTCGCCGCCGGCTGGATCGTCTACGACTCGCTGTGCCGCCTTCTCGGCAACAAGGACAAGGTGCTCGGCATCTGCGTCGGCGTGTATGTGCTGATCGCGGCGTGGCTCGCGTGCCATATCTTCGCGGGTCGCGCGGCGTATCTGATCATGGGCGCGATGCTCGCGACCATCATGTCGGCCAACGTGTTCTTCGTGATCATTCCGGGCCAGCGCAAGATGGTCGACGCGATGCTCAAGGGCGACACGCCGAACCCGATCTACGGCAAGCGCGGCAAGCAGCGCTCGGTGCACAACACGTATTTCACGTTGCCCGTCGTCTTCGCGATGCTGTCGAATCACTACGCGATGACGTACACGCATCCGCACAGCTGGGCGGTGCTCGTCGTCATCATGCTGGCCGGCGCACTGATCCGTCAGTTCTTCGTGATGCGTCATCGTGGCCAGGTGCTGTGGTATTTGCCGCTCGCCGGCATCGCGCTGATGTTCGGCGCCCTCTTCTGGACGATGCCCAAGCCGATGGTCCCGCAGGCGCAAGCGGCGAATGCGCCGACGGTGAAAGTGGCCGACATCGCGCCGGTGTTGCAGCAGCGTTGCGTGGCATGCCACTCCGCGCATCCGACGATGATGGGCAGCGCGCCTGCTGGGGTGTTGCTCGATACGCCGGACGAGATCTCGCAGAACGCGCAGCGGATTTATCAGCAAGCGGTGACGCTGAAGGCGATGCCGCTTGGCAATGTCACGCATATGACGGACGACGAACGGATGAAGATCGCTGCGTGGTTCGAGGGGGGTGCGGCGAAGTGATGGCGGGACTGGGCCTTTGCCGGATGTGAGGTCGTTGGGGCCGAGGTCGCTCAGCATCATGGAGCGGGCTTTTCGCGGAAGCGGGAAGCCCGTTTTTTGTTTGCTGCGCGGTGATGGTTGAATTGCTTGCTGGACGCTTCCTCTGTCCCGCAGGCATTCTGTACGGCCTGCTGCCGGTCGACGTTGGTTTCACCAGTCATGGCCGCAGCCGAGGCGCCGGCTAACGCACGTTCTCAGTGATGCCGCCGCTGGCCAAGTCGAAGCCGACTCGCCGATGTTGAGGACCGTCAAAAACCAAAAGAGCCCACGGCATTTCTGCCATGAGCTCCTTACCATCATCCTGCTCGTCAATTGCCAATTACGCCGGAACAGGAACGCTAAACCGCCACCCCACTCAACGCATCCTCAGTCAACCACAGCGGCTCCACAAGATCCTGCTCGTTAAGATTAAGCCCCTCCCCGCCGCGATCGACGACGATAAAGTCGCTCACTTCGCCCAACGCGATCAGCGGATGGTGCCAAACCCCCTTCGCATAATTAACGCCCTGCCAACCGCTCGTCACGAATGCGCGAATCTTCGATTCGTCGAGATCACCCGCGGGCGCGACCACCACCAGATACGGCTTGTCGTTCAGCGGCACGAAAGCCTGACTGCCGAGCGGATGCCGTTCGAGCATCTTCACTTCGAACGGAAGCGTGCGCGGCTGTCCGCGAAACAGGTTGATCAGCGTGCGGCCGTTCTCGTCCGTCACGTCCACCTTTGCGAGGTCGTGATAGCGGATCGTCGTGCCGAGGTTGATCGGGATCTGCTTCGCGCCCTCGAGTTCGATCACGTCGCCGAACGCGGCGAACGCTTCCTTCGTCAATGGTTCGATAGCGAGCGTTTTCATGATGCCAGCGTGCCCCACAAACGCAGACGCGATACGCCGCCGTCCGGAATGATGTTAAAGCGCACGTGCGTCACCGGACCGAGCGCCGCGATCTCGCTTTCGAAGTAATGCTGCTTGTCCATTTGCAGCTTCTGCTCGCCGAGCAGCACGGGCCAGAACATCGCTTGCGTGATCAGCGAACTGTCCGTGCCGCCCGTCACATACGCGGCCTGAATCGAGCAGCGGTCCGGATAGTTGCCCTTGAAGTGCGCGGTGTCGACTTCGATCTTCGAGATCACGCCCGGCTGTGCCAGCGCGACGATCGCCCAGTCGTTGCCCGGTTCGCGACGGCGCCGCGTTTCCCAGCCGTCGCCCATGTTCACGCCGCGGCCCGGCATCAGAATCGTCGACGCCGCGCCGAAGTGCTGATTGTTCGCCGCGACCAGATACGCGCCGTTCTCCATCGCGGCGAGGTCGAATTGCTGCGTGCGGCTGGCGCCCGCCCAGTCGACTTGCGGCTGACCGTACACACGCAGCCGCGCAATGCCGCCATCCGGATAGATGTTCACGCGCAAGTGCGTGTACGCATTCGTGTCGCCGACTTCGAGATAGTGATGGCTGTTGCCTTGCAACGTGATCGACGGCACGATTTCGGTCCATTGCGTCGACTGATTCGGCACGCCGTCCACCACGCGCGCGGCTTCGACGGAAGCGGCCGGCGGAAAGTTACCGGTGAAGTGGCTCGTGTCGAGATCGAGTCCCTTGATCACGCCCGGACGCGCGAGCTTGACGACGCACCAGTCGTAGCCGGTCACGCGCTTGCGGCGCGTTTCCCAGCCGTCCATCCACTTGCCGTGCTCGTCGTACTTGCCTGGAATGAAGACGGCCGGCTCCGGGTTCAGCATGCGGTCCTTCGGCGCGAAGAATTCGTCGCTGGCCTCGAGCGCCTGCGCGCCCAGGCGCGGGTCCGCCAGATTCACGTAACGCCGCGTGAATTCGGGTGCGTTGGGGTCGAGAGTCGGGAGTGCCATCTTTGTCTTCCTTGATGTGTTTGTTAGTGCGAGAAAACGTTCCGTGAAGCCGCGCGTTGATTCAAACGTCCATTCACGCGCTAATCAGGTCTTCGAGCCGGAAACGTGCGATACGGTAGATCTGATCGAGGCTCGCGCGCAGTTCGTCGGCGCGGCTGTTGTTCACGCGCGCCTCGAAGTTCGCGATGATGCCGTGACGGTCATAACCGCGCACCGCGAGAATGAACGGAAAGCCGAACTTCTCGCGATACGCCGCGTTCAGCGCAAGCAGCCTGTCGAACTCTGCCTGCGTGCATTGCGCAAGGCCCGCGCCGCTTTGCTCGCGCGTGGATTCCGCGGTGAGTTCGCCGCGCACCGCCGCCTTGCCCGCGAGCTCCGGGTGCGCATTGATCAACGCGAGCTGCTTGTCTTCGCCCGCCGTCTCGACAATCTTCGACATCTTGCGATGCAGCTCGTCGATGCTCGCAAATGGCCGCTCATTTGCGGCGATTTCCGCGACCCACGGCGAGTGCTCGAAGATGCCCGAGAGCGCCGCGACGAATGCGTCGGTGGAAACGGTGTTGAGTTGGTCCAGTGTGTATTGCATCGCCTTCATGCCGCCGCCTCGCGGTTGTTTTGCTGATACGGATGATGTTCGCGCCAGTGCCGCGCGATGTCGACGCGCCGTGTCACCCAGACGCGATCGTGCTGTTCGATATGGTCGAGAAAACGCTGCAGTCCGCGGAAACGCCCAGGGCGTCCGAGCAGCCGGCAGTGCATGCCGATCGACAGCATCTTCGGCGCTTCGTCGCCTTCTTCGTAGAGCACGTCGAACGCATCGCGCAGGTACGTGAAGAAGTGGTCCGCGGTGTTGAAGCCCTGCGGGCTCGCGAAGCGCATGTCGTTGGTGTCGAGCGTGTACGGCACGATCAGTTGCGGCACGGTCGAGCCGCCTGTGACCTCGACGTCCATCCAGAACGGCAGGTCGTCGCCGTAGTAATCGGAGTCGTATAGAAAGCCGCCGTATTCGGCGACGAGCCGATGCGTGTTCGGACTGTCGCGGCCGGTGTACCAGCCAAGCGGCCGCTCGCCGGTGACGCGCTCGATCGCCTGCATGCCGAGCCGCATATGCTCGGCTTCTTTTTCCGGCGATACGTCCTGATAGTGAATCCAGCGATAGCCATGACACGCGATCTCATGGCCGAGTTCGACGAATGCACGCGCCACTTCGGGATGCCGTTCGATCGCCATGCCCACGCCGAACACGGTGAGCGGCAAGCCGCGCTTTTCGAATTCGCTCAGAATGCGCCACACGCCCGCGCGCGAGCCGTATTCGTAGATCGACTCCATGCTCATGTGACGCGCCGGATACGCAGCCGCGCCGACGATCTCCGACAAGAACTGCTCGGAGCCGGGGTCGCCGTGCAGCACGCAATTTTCACCGCCCTCCTCGTAGTTGAGGACGAATTGCACGGCGACGCGCGCTCGCCCTGGCCAGTTGGCCTGCACGGGGTGGCGGCCGTAGCCGATCAGATCGCGTGGATAGTTGGGGTCGAGTGGCATGGTTTGACGAATGCGTAGTGACGATACGTGTGGGCTCGCGAAGCGCGCTGCAGGATCTGTTGAAGCCTTGTGCGGCGCCGCCGCGATAACCGTCGCGACGGCCACCGAGATGGCCACCGAGATGGCCACCACAACGGCCACCACAAGGCAGCGCACAGCACGTCGGACGGCCCGCGGCGAGTTGGACCAGTGTAGCGAAAACGCGTTGGTGCGCCCATACACCGGCGCAGATAGTGCGTGTCAGACTGAATGTATGTGCGGCTCTGCTTCGCTGGTGTTTACCCGCAGCGAATCGGCATGGCTCACGCGCGGCGGCGCGGGATTCGGGTCCGCTGCCGACGGACTGAACGATTCCAGCGCGCCGTCATAGCGCTTGGGCAATGGCCGCGCATAGTCGCCGCGCTTGGCGGTCGACAGCCGCAGTGCGACGAGCGCTTCCGTCCACTTGACGGCGGCCGTCACGCCTTCGATCACCGGCGCGCCGAGCGCGTCCTCGATCTCCGCGCACAACTCGGCCATGCCCGCGCAGCCGAGCACGATTGCATCGGAACCGTCTTCGGCCAGCGCCCGCCGGCATTCGTCGAGGATGATGCGGCGCGCCGCCGAGCCAGGCTTGTCGAGGTCGAGCACGGCGACGTCGGTCGCGCGCACGTTGCGGCAAAAACGCCGCATGCCGTAACGCTCGGCGAGATGCCACGCCATGCCGCAAGTGCGCGCAAGCGTCGTGACCACCGAAAAGCCCGGCGCGAGCACGCTCGCCGCGTGCATGGCCGCCTCCGCGATGCCGATCACCGGGCCACGCGCGAGCTCGCGCGCCGCGTAGAGACCAGGGTCGCCGAAACACGCGATCACGTAGCCGTCGCAGCCCTCGCGCTCGCCCGCCATCACTTCGGCGAGCAGGCCCGGCGTCGCGAGCGCTTCGTCGTAATAGCCTTCAATGGACGGCGGCCCCATCGTCGGACTGACCGCGATCACCTCGGTGCCCGGCGCGGCGACTTCGCGCGCGCAGCGGCCCATTGCATCGGTCATGCGTTGGGTCGTGTTCGGGTTGATCAGTTTGATACGCATCTCGTCTCCTCTTTCGACTGCATGGGCAATGCACCGGCACTGCCCTTCACCTACCGAAGCTCAGCGTGCCAGCAGGCGATAGAACAACGCCCCAAGACCCGCGCCGATGAACCACGAGAAGTTCGCCATGCCGTCGAGCGACGGCACCATCACGCACAACACGGCGATCAGCGCGGCCGGCAACAACGCGGCAACGGCCCGATAGTTGACGCCGTTGCGATACCAGTACGAACCCGTCGGCGCGACCGTGTACAGATCGTCGAGCACGATCTTCTGGCGCTTCACGAGGTAGTAATCGACGATCAGGATTCCGTACAAAGGTCCGATGAAGCTGCCGAGCACATCCAGCGTGTAGTGAATCACGGCCGGGTTATTGAACAGATTCCACGGCGTGATGAAGATCGACGCAACCGCCGCGAGCATGCCGCCCGCGCGCCAGCTAATGAGCCGCGGCGCGACGTTCGAGAAGTCGAAGGCCGGCGAAACGAAGTTCGCGACGATGTTGATGCCGATGGTCGCAATCGTGAAAGTCAGCGCGCCGAGAATCACGGCGGTCGGATAGTCGATGCGGCCGACCGTTTCCACCGGGTCCGTAATCAGTTGACCGAACACCGGCAGCGTGGCCGCCGTCGTAATCACCGTGACGAGCGAGAACGCGAGAAAGTTGACCGGCAGTCCCCAGAAGTTGCCGCGCTGCACGCTGCGAAAGCTCTTGCCGTAGCGCGAAAAGTCGCCGAAATTCAGCATCGGCCCGGAGAAGTAGGACACCACCAGCGAGGTCGCCGTGATCATCACCGGCAGCACTTCCATGCCGTGATATTTGACGCCGCCCAGATTGATGCCGATGTTGCGCCAGCCCGCGCGATACACCATGTAACCGGCGAGGATGAACATCACGACATAAACGGCCGGACCCGCGAAGTCGATAAACTTCTTGATCGTCTCCATGCCGTGCCAGAACACCAGCGCCTGTAACACCCAGAGCAGCATGAAGCCGGACCAGCCGAGCGTCGAGAGGCCCATAAAGCCATGACGATGCACGTCCGCGTACGGCAGCAGTTGCGGCACGAACTTCAACACGACGATCACCAGCGCACTCGACGCGAGATACGTCTGGATGCCGTACCACGCGACCGCGATCAGCCCGCGAATCACGGCGGGAACATTGGCCCCGAGCACGCCGAAAGTCGCGCGACATGCGACCGGATACGGCACGCCGTTCGCCTGGCTCGGCTTCGCGATCATGTTGCACAACACGTTGACGATGCCGATGCCGACGAGCAGCGCAATCAGCACCTGCCAGCTCGTCAGACCGAGCGCGAAGAGACTGCCGGCGAACACATAACCGCCCACGCTGTGCACGTCCGACATCCAGAACGCGAAGATGTTGTAGGCGCCCCAGGTCTGGTGACGCAGCGGCGCGAGATCCTCGTTGTATAAGCGCTCGCTGTAGCCGGCCGGCATGGCGGGATTGCCGGATGCGTCGCCGTCTGCATAAGGGGGGATTGCGGAACTGCCGGGCGCTGCACTGAACTGAGCCATGATTCCTCCTTGTGATGGGACCGTCGATTGCGAATCGAAGGGCAATGCATTGGCCATGCCACTTGCGGCTTTGCTGCCGGTCCCGCGCCTGCTGTCGTTGCAAGCGCAACAGACTCGGGCCGCCGCGATGGCCACGCCGCGGATGTCTCCGTACTGAAGTACTTGTGGTTATCGCATTGCCGGCGTTCCGCGGACGTCCGGCAATGGGTCTGCTGCTACTTTCGTCCGGCGCGTTGGCGACGGACGCGCGTGCGCCGGCCGGCAGCGCCCGCGCCGGGCCGCCTTGCAACGCTCGCTCTATCGGTTCAGTTCAGTGCGGCGCGCACCAGCAACGGGCGCACGCCGGCCGCTTGCCTCAGCTTGGCGCGGACTTGCGTTTGGATAACGCTTTGGGTGATTCTTCACGCGATGTTTTCGCGGCGCCGCGTGGTGCGCCGCTCATTGCGCCGCTGCTTGCGCCGCTTATGCCGCTCATGCCGCTCATGCCGCTCATGCCGCCGCTCAGCGCGCCGAATACTTCATGCAGGTCGGCTGCGCCGCGTGCGGGCCGCTCCAGCATCTTCAACTCGACGCTTTGCAGATGGCGCGACATGAGTGCCGCCGCCTCTTTGGCATCGCCGGCGTCGAGCGCGGCGAGAATCGCTTCGTGGTCCTCGAACGAACACGGGCTTCGTCCAAGCGACTCGTACAACGCCGAGATCAGCGTGGAGCGCGCGACCAGTCCGTTCAGGCAATCGCACAGCACGGTGTTGCCGGTGAGTTGAGCCAGCTCCGTATGAAACTCGCCGGACAAACGAATCCACGACGAAAAGTCGCGCGTCTCGAACGCCTTGCGTTCGCGGCCGATCATGCCGCCGATGCTCTTTAACCGCCGCATGCCGTGTCCGTTGCAAATCTTTTCGACGACGGCCAGTTCGATGATGCGGCGCATCTCGAACACCTCATGCACTTCCTGAAGCGACGGACTCGCGACGAACGCGCCGCGGTTCGGCTCAAGATCCACGAGACGATCCGTCGCGAGTTGCGCCAACGCTTGCCGGATCGGACCACGCTTCACCGCGAATACTTCGCACAACTGTGCTTCGGTCAACTTCGCTCCGGGCGCCAACCGATGCTCGAGAATCGCGGCACGAATGCGCTCGGCAATTGCTTCGGGCTTCGAACTATTTACGCTGACGGATTCGGTGTCGGTGTCGGTGTCGGACATGATGTGTGTCTCGGTATGTTGGTCATATTAGGATGGACATAAAGATTGTCAACAATTTTTGCGGCGATCATCGACAATTTTTCGTGGTGCGGTGCGGCGTGAATTGGCCTGGGTGATTTGGCGGCTTTGTCAGCAAGGACGCGCCGCTCGGCCGGCGAGCACAGTCGCTGTCTTTGAGCGGCTATTTTGTCGACAAAATCGTTACTTCACCGCTGCCTTCGTTGCCCGAACGGGCGTTCGGATGAGGCCGTTAGTTGCGTTGACGCGCCATGAAAAACGGGCCGCAGCCCGCTTCTTAGGTGCCCGGGCATTCAACCCAGGAATGGATAGTTGGATAACGTCAGCCTGAAGCCGCGGGCGTCGGCGATGAGGTGCGCGTCGGCGCCCACAGGCAGCGTCACCATGTCCGGCACATGGCCGAACTGCAGGCCAGTGACGATCGGAATGCCGATCACCGATCTCATGTGCTCGATCATGGCTTGCAGGTCGTAGCCGTTGTCATAGTCATACAACTTGCCGCCCGAAAAATCGCCGAGCACGAGTGCCTGCTGCTGACCCAGGATGCCCGACAGATGCAATTGATAAAGCATCCGCTCGATACGAAACGGTTGCTCGTTGACGTCTTCGACAAACAGCACGCCGCCTTGCACTGGTGGCATGTACGGCGTGCCGATGAGCGACGTCAGCACCGCCAGATTGCCGCCCCACAAGGTGCCGGAGACGTCGACCGCGTGCGCTTGCGGGACGTTTCGCGCGATCGTCACGCTGGGCTTTGTCAGCGCGGACCAGAAGTGCTGCATCGTGAATTCGCTGACGTGTTCCGCGCCGAAGTCGCTCATCAGCATCGGCCCGCTGAACGTTTTCAGCCCGGCGCGCGCGAGGAGCGCCAACTGAATCGCCGTGAAGTCGCTATGGCCGACGAGCGCGACCGGTTGATCGGTCAGCCGGCGTTGCAGCCCGTCGTAATCGAGGCCGTGCAGGAGACGCATCGCGCCGTATCCGCCGCGCACGGCCAGCACAATATCGGGCAACGCGCGCGATGCATCCGCGAGCCGGTTCAGGTCCGCAGCGCGCTCGCCGTCCGTACCGCCGAAGCGCTGATAGCGACGCCGCGTCGCGTCGACGCCCTCCACCCGATGCCCTTGCCCGCGCAGGCGCTGCAACGCCCGATTCAGCACCTCGGAGTCAGGCGGGTAGCCGGACGGTGCGATCAGATCGAAGGTACGGTGGACAGTCATCGGCGGGACCTTGTTATGGTGTTGGCTGCGGTTGTTGGTTGCGGTTGTCGGCTGCGGTTGTTGGCTGCGGTTGTTGGCTGCGGTTGTTGGTTGCGGTTGTTGGTTGCGGTTGCTGATCGAGGTTGCTGGTTGGAGTTGTGCGCGCGGTTGCTGTTCAGAGCGGCTCGCCTGGCTTGCTTTGCGCACCGACGCCGGCGCGCGCCGCCGCCCGCGCTTCGCGGCTTGCGCGCCGCCGTTCCGCGAAGAACGACTTCAGTGCGGCGCCGCATTCGCTTTCGAGCACGCCGCCCGTTACCTCGGTGTGGTGATTCAACTGCGGGTTCGCGAACGCATCGACGACGCTCCCGCACGCGCCCGTTTTCGGATCGCGTGCGCCGAACACAACCCGGGCGATGCGCGCATGCATGATCGCGCCGGCGCACATCAAACACGGCTCGAGCGTCACATACAGTTCGCAGCCCGGCAAGCGATAGTTCTGCGCAACTTGCGCCGCGGCACGCAACGCGACCATCTCCGCATGCGCCGACGGATCGTGCGCGCCGATCGGATGGTTGAAGCCCGTCGCGATTACTTCGTCGCCGCGCACCAGCACTGCGCCGACGGGCACTTCGCCGGCCGCGCGCGCCTCTTCGGCGGCGGCCTGGGCGAGCGCCATGAAGCGGCGGTCGCGGTCGGAGATGGGGGTGGGGATGCCGGTGGGCGGTGCAGCCGGATCGCTTGCGGCGGTTGCGGCAGTTGCGGCAGTTGCGGCAGTTGCGGCAGTTGCGGCAGTTGCCGGAGTTGCCGGAGTTGTGGCAGAGGCAGCGGTTTCAGCAGAGGCAGCGGTTTCGGCAGGTGCAGCAGTTTCGGCAGTCGCAGCGGCTGCGGGGATCGCGGCAGTTGCAGCAGGAGCACCAGACCCAGCGGTTTCAGCAGAGGCCGTTGTAGTTGCGGGTGAAGGCTCAGCGACGGCCGACTGCGCGACCAGCGGCCGCCCTGGCGCGGACACGCCAGTGGCGTCGACGCGCGGCGTGCCCCCCGCGCAAGCACCGCTCGCCGTGTCAACGCCCTCGACAACAGCAGGCGATCCATCCGACGCCTTGCTGCCCTCGATCCGATCCGGCTCGGCATGCGCCGCGCCCCGATGGACGACGGGCTCGCTCACCGCGACCTCGCAGCGACGTTCTCCGCGCCGGACACAACCGACGCCGCGCTTTCCAATCGAGACGTTTCGTCATTGGAAGCACGCTCGGACAGCCGTTCGGCGATCCGACGGCAATATTCGCGCGGCAACGCCATAGCGCTCCCGCGCAGCGATTCCAGCGCCATATCGAGCGCCAGCATGCGCGCCTGGAGGCGACAGCGCGTAGCCTTGTCGCTCACGGCATTCAGCTCGGCCTGCAAGTCACGCAACGCGCGCAACTGCTCGACGGCAGGCGGCACGAAACCCGCATTTTTCAGAATCCGGTTCGCGACGCGCACCTCTTCCGGGACGAGTGCATCGTCGTCGAGGCAAAGCGGCGCGCCCGCGCCCGGCAAATCGTCGAACTCGCCGCGCGCCGCGGCGGCGGCAATACGCTGTTCGACTAACGCATCAAGCAATCTCATCTGCAATCCACTACGTTGCGGCCCAAGGCATTCTATCAGGGCGCGCGACGGTTGCCTCCGCCGGGGCGACCGGCGCCGCCGCCCCTTCGCATCTTGCGCGGACATTTCGTGGATGCTGTGTATGCGGCGTTTGTGGACGCAAGCCGGCCATGTGAGCGCGCCGAGCGTGCAATCAATTCGAGCCCAGTTCCGCGGTAGCGCCGGGCCCTCGTACGATCCACAGCAAGCCCGAGAGCCCACGATGCGGACTTCCCTCCCCTATGACTCGGCAGCTTCGAGCGGCCACCGCGCAAGCGCGATATGCCGGGTACGCCCCAACAAGCTATGTATCAACGCAAAACCGCGCACATTCCAGCAGACCGGCTCGACCGGGCGCGGCGCAGCCCACGGCAAACCGTAAGCCAACGTCACATGCGGCGTAAAAGCCACGGCCCCCGAGCCCCGATGACTGTCGAGGCCGCAGCTCTCCAACGCGCTGCGCAATGCATCATGAAGCGCATGCAGGCCGACGACGCCCTCAGTTCCCGTCAGCACCAATGGCCCCGGCCGTGGCTTCGAAGCGAAGCTCTCGACCGTATCGAATTCGACGGTAAACGGCGCCACGCGCACCGACGCGGCCGCCTGCATGGCCGCCGCCACCTGGGCCTGCGGCAGCCCGCCTGCAAAAGTGCCGAGGTGACGCAGCGTGACGTGCAACCGATTGGCGGCGAGCGGCTTGCCGCGGGCGCGCGCCTCCCCGCAAAGCTCCTGCGCGAGCTTTGAAATGCTGGCCGCCGTGCTAGTGTCCGGAAACACAGCGAAGAACAGACCGTCGGTCGGGGTTGGCGGCGCCTCGAGCCCGGGCAACCACAGTTGTTCAGGCATCTTGCTCCTGCGTGGTGAAAGCCGGCATCTACACGGATCCTCCTTCACATTAACTGGCCATTAACTGACTCGGGGGTGCTGCGAGCGCGAAAGCCGCACTGCCGCCCCCCCAAAAAAACGCTTGCCGTACCAAACCGTCTACGTAGAATACTGTACATTCATACAGTACGGGCGGCAACGTGAAATTGCAGAAAAACCAGAAGTTCTGGCAGAGAAAACAACAGGTCTACCTCAATGAAAGACGACGTCGCGCAGGTCCCTTTTTCCACGGCGTTCTGGTACTGGCTGCGGCTCGGCTTCATGAGCTTCGGCGGTCCGGCGGGCCAGATTGCGCTCATGCATGAGGAACTCGTCGAAAGAAAGCGCTGGATCTCGGAAAAGCGCTTCCTGCATGCGCTGAATTTCTGCATGGTGCTGCCGGGCCCGGAGGCGCAGCAACTGGCCACGTACATCGGCTGGCTCATGCATCGCACGTGGGGCGGCGTGATCGCGGGCGGACTGTTCGTGCTGCCGTCGCTCTTCATTCTGATGGGCCTTTCGTGGGTCTATCTCGTGTTCGGCAGCGTCCCGGCCGTGGCCGGCGTGCTTTATGGCATCAAGCCGGCCGTGACGGCGATTGTCGTGTTCGCCGCGTATCGCATCGGCTCGCGAGCGCTCAAGAACGCGTGGCTATGGACGATCGCCGCCGCCGCGTTTCTCGCGATTTTCGTCGGCAATGTGCCCTTCCCGCTGATTGTTCTCGTCGCCGGCATCATCGGGTACTTGGGTGGCAAATATGCGCCGGCCCGCTTCGCGATGGGCGGGAAACACGCCGCCGCCGCACAGCTTCATGGTCCGGTGCTGATCGACGACGACACGCCGACGCCTCGCCATGCGCTCTTCACGTGGAAGCGCTTTTCTATTGTGCTCGCGAGCTTCGTCGCCTTATGGCTCGCGGCGATCGGTACGCTGGCGGCGCTCTACGGATGGAGCGGCGCGCTCACGCAAATGGCCTGGTTTTTCACGAAGGCCGCGCTGCTTACGTTCGGCGGCGCCTACGCTGTTTTGCCGTACGTCTATCAGGGCGCGGTCGAGCATCAGCATTGGCTCACGGGACTTCAGATGATCGACGGCCTCGCACTCGGCGAGACGACGCCCGGCCCGCTGATCATGGTCGTCGCGTTCGTCGGCTTTGTCGGTGGATGGACGAAAGCGATATTCGGTCCGCACGCGCTGCTCTTGTCCGCGGTCGTCGCGTCGACGGTCGTGACGTTCTTCACCTTCCTGCCTTCGTTCATGTTCATTCTGCTTGGCGGCCCGTTTATCGAGACCACGCACGGCAACCTGAAATTCACCGCGCCGCTGACGGCGATCACCGCAGCCGTGGTCGGCGTCATCGTGAATCTCGCGGTCTTCTTTGCGTTGCACGTTTTGTGGCCGCACGGCCTGCATGGAAGTTTCGACTGGCCGTCGCTCGTCATCGGGTTCGCGGCGGCGCTTGCCCTGTTTCGGCTGAAGGCCGGCGTGATACCGGTGGTGCTGACGTGCGGCGCGGCAGGGCTCGCGTTCCGGCTGCTTGCATGAAGCGCGGAACGCTGCTGCGTCGCGGCGTCCGTCAAGAACGGTTCAGGTACTCGCGAGATGAAGCGCGGAAGGCGGGTGCATCGTGGCCTCCGTCGAGAGCGGGCCAAGTACTCTCAGCATGAAGCGCGAAACGCCGCTGCCTCGCGGGCGTCCGTCAAGAGCGGGCCAGGTACTCGCGACACTAAGCGCGGAAGGCCGCTCAGCGGCGTCCGCCAAAAACAGCCTTACATACTCGCGACCAATAGCTCTTCAGCATTGCTCGGCGGACGCAAACCGTCGGTCCTGTCCGCGAAGTAGCGCTGCGTGAGATCTGCCGCCGAAACGTGCCGGGCCTGCGTGAACCCGGCTTCGTACGCAAGAGCCAGCATATCCGCCGGCGTGAAGAAGCTGAGAAAAGGCGTGCCGCTTGCGAGCGCGCCCTTCTCCGCCATTTCCAGTCCGGGGCGTACCTCGGGGTCTGCCATCTGCAGCGGCAGCAGGAAAGTCATGGCGAGCGTCGATCCGCGCGCGAAGGCCGCGACTTCGCGCAGCGTGGCCGCGTTTGCATCGCGTGTCAGATACATGCTCACGCCCGTCGAGACCACGATTGCCGGCTTGCTGCTGTCGAAGCCCTCGGCCATCAGCCGCTCGCGCCACGCTTCGCCGGCCTCGAAATCGACCGGCACGAAACGCAGCCACTGTGGAATGCCGAAGCCGAGCTCAATCAGCCGCCGACGTTTCCACGCCTGCGGCACAGGCTGATCGATCTCGAACACGGTGAGGCGTGAAGCAAGCTCGGGCCTGCGCTGCGCAAAACTGTCGAGGCCCGCGCCAAGTATCACATACTGATCGATTCCGTGCGCGGCCTGCTCGGCCACGAGATCTTCGATGAAGCGAGCGCGAGCCACGATCGATGCGCGAAACGGACGCGTGAATTGCGGGTCCATGTCGCCGCGCTGACGCCAGTCGTCGCCAGGAGACAGCAGCTTCAGCCCAATGGAATCGTCGAAAACATGCGGCGCGGCGTCTGCCTCGGTATGCAACGCACGCCACAGGGCGACGCGGGCCGCGGTGCTGTCGGGTGCCAGCTCTCGCTCTTCGTTCATGATCGCCGATCCTCCTCATTTATGCGATGCGTGTGCTTCGCTTCATCGCCGGCTGGGGGAGCAGCAGCACAGAGCGCAGCACCGCAGTCTCAGTACGCGGCAACCCACGCACGGAAAGCTCCGCGCCATAACCTCTGCTCTGCGCGCCCAGCCCGCAGCAAACAAAAAGCATAGCATCGGCACACAACACCATACAGATCCCCACCGCGCCGAATCGCCACTCAACATCCGATCCCTTCGCATCTCTATGCGATCATCCTATGAACCAGACCAGACCTCAGGGAGATCGCCATGAGCAGCAGATGGTTTTCGAACTTCGCGAGCTATCTTTCGACGATGACCGGCCGGCCGGGCACCTTCGTCATCGCCGTCTCGCTCGTGATCGTGTGGGCCGTTACGGGGCCGTTCTTTCACTACAGCGACACGTGGCAGCTCGTGATCAACACATCCACGACGATCGTCACGTTCCTGATGGTCTTCCTGATCCAGAACACGCAGAACCGCGATACGGCCGCGATGCAGATCAAGCTCGACGAACTGATCCGCGCGATCGAAGGCGCGCATAACGCACTGCTCGATCTCGAAGAACTGGAGGAGAAAGACCTCACGCGCTTTCGCAAACAGTACGAAAATCTCGCGAAAGATGCGCGCGTCGCGCTGCGCAAAGGCGGCAGCGATACCGATTCGCCGTTCGTCGACAATCGCGACATGAGCGACGAAAAGCGGAGCGACGACGACCGCCATCGTGACGACGACAAGCAAGACAAGCGAGACACACCAAACCCACACGAGCGAAAAAACTAGCGCACGTTTCCTAACGCGACGCAACGCAACGCGGCCAGGCGAGGCGAACCACGCACCCATCGATAACAGCAAAGAAGGCCGCTTCGCCTCACCGCACCACCGCGTCTCCCTTCAAACGAAACACGGCCACCGCATCGTTCAACTCGCGGCTCTGCTCCTCAAGCGACACCGGCGAAACGTCGAGCGCTTGCCGCGCACCGACGCTCCTCCGCCGTGCAGGCCCTTGCGAGACGCGCGGGCAATCCCTGTGAATTCCGTTTAAGATCGAACGCTTCGCGCGGCCTCACGCGCGCTCGCGCGTCGGCACCTGATCCGCCTTACGCCAACCACGCTGCAACAGAAAAACCATGAACATCGCTCAAGCCGTTGTCCCCGCTTTCGCGCCTGCAAGTCCGCTTCCCGTACCCCTGGCCTGACCCGCGCATGCTCAGCTATACCGGCGGTCTCGTCCTCGTCGCGGCCCTGCTTCATGCAAGCTGGAACGCGTTGCTGCACGGCAACCGCGACCGTTTCCTGTCGATGACGTGGATGAGCATCGCCATCGCGGCGGTCAGCACGGTCATCGTTCTGTTCACGTCGCTGCCGGCCGCCGCGGCGTGGCCGTATGTGGTCGCATCGGGGCTCGTGCATATCGGCTACAACGCGAGCCTCGTGCACGCGTACCGACGCGGCGATCTGGCGCAGGCGTATCCGGTCGCGCGCGGCTCGTCGCCGCTTCTCGTCACGCTCGGCGCGGCGCTCTTCGCTCACGAGGCGATCGGCCCGCTGCACGCGCTCGGGATCGCGATGATCTCCGGCGGCATCATCGCCATTGCACTGCAAGCGGGGCGCGTGTCGCGCGCGGGCGTGCTGGCCGCCTTGACGACCGGCGCGACCATCGCGCTCTATACGGTGATCGACGGCATCGGCGTGCGGCTGTCCGGCGGCGAGGCGCTTGCCTACACCGCGTGGATGTTCCTGTTCTACTGGCTGATGCCGCTGCTGTTCATCGCGAGGCGCGGGCTGCCCGCGCTGTGGATGCCGATACGCTCGGCGCCGGCGGCGGTCGGCTCGTCGCTCGTGGGCGGGCTTGTGTCGGTGGCGGCGTACGGCATCGTGATCTGGGCGATGCAGTCGGGCGCGATGGGCACCGTCTCGGCGTTGCGCGAGACCAGCGTGGTGTTCGCCGTGCTGATCGGACGCGTGTTCCTCGGCGAAACGGTCAACGGCAAGCGCTGGCTTGCCTGCGTGGTGGTCGCGGCCGGCGCGGTTTGTCTCGGGCTCTGATGCTCAAGCCCTCGCCGCGCCGCCGCGCTTGCCGCACTTGCCGCACTAGCGCCCATTACATCGGCGGCGCGACGCCATCCTTTTCGACGACCACGCGCTGAGCGACATACGCGCCGCCCTGCGATGCGGCGGTTGCCACGACGAACACCTTCTTGCCCGGCGTCAGATCCGAACGGGCAGCCGGCGTGAAGGTCACGACAGGCACGTTCGGCGGCACCGTCACCTCGTTGCTGCCGCCCTTGTACGAGAGCTTCAGGTTGCGGCCGCTCGTGCCCTGGACCACCGTGTCGACGTTCGCATTCGTCATCGTGCTGTTGGGGCCGAGGTCCCAGCCATAGTGACCCTCGCCCGTGCCGCGCGCGGCTTCGGGGAAGACGACGACTTCGGTTGCCGTGAGCTTGCCGTCAGTGCCGGTCGTCGCGGCCGTGCCGACGAACGAGCCCGGCTTGATGTCGGAAAGCTGCATCGACTTGACCGCCGACACGGCGACAGCCGGCTTCAGTTCAATCGATACCGTGTCGCCGCTGCGGCGATGCACCTTCAGCACGTCGCCGTCGAGCGAAACGATATCGCCGCGAATGCGCGACGGTTTGGCGGCGGGCGTCTGTGCGAGCGCGGCGCCGGCAAAGGCGAGCGTCGCGAGCGTGATGCCGATTTTCAGGCGAATAGACATGAATGAATGCTCCGTGAGAAACGATCGAAAACGATCAAAAAAGAACTGCAAAGCGGGGACTGCAAAACGACAATGCAAACCGAAACTGCAACACCCTGAACGGCCCGCTGCAAATCACGAACCGCCGAACCAGTTATAGCCCTGGTTCTCCCAGTAGCCGCCGGGATAGTCGTTCGTCACGCTGATCGCGACGATATGCTTCGGATTCTTGTAGCCGAGCTTGGTCGGCATGCGCAGCTTCATCGGGAAACCATATTTCGGCGGCAGCGTCTCGCCGTCGTAACCGAGCGTGAGTTGCGTCTGCGGATGCAGCGCCGTCGGCATGTCGATGCTGGTCCAGTAGTTGTCCGCGCAATGAAACGACACATATTTCGCGGTCAGATCGGCGCCCGCTTGCTTGAGGAACGATGCAAAGCGCACGCCGTCCCAACGGCCAATCGCACTCCAGCCTTCAATGCAGATATGGCGCGTGATCTGGCTTTCCTGCGGCAACGCGCGCAGTTCGTCGAGTGTCCACACGCGCTTGCCGTTGGCAAGGCCGCTCACTTGCAGCCGATAGCTCGCGGCGTCGACCTCGGGTACGTCGTCGATATCGTAGAACGCGTTGAACGGAAACGGCCGCGTGATCATCGACTCCGGATAGGTCGGCGCGAGCGTAGTCGGACTGAAGAGCAGCGCCTGCACGTCGTCGTTGAAGGACGACATCTTGCGCAACATGCTGTTCACGGACTTGTCGTTCGACAGATCGCAGCCCGACAGCATCGCGATTCCGCCGAGCGTGAGAATGCGCTTGCCGAGCAGGCGGCGTGCGGGATTCTTGAGCTCGTTGCGCGCATCCTTGATGATGCTCTCGGCATGCGACGAAGCAAATTCGCTTAGCCTTCCTGACTTGTTTCGAAGCGTCATGATCAGCGCCCCCGAATCATTATGAGAAGCGAGCGCGGCACCAGCGCGACCATCGCCACATGCACGACGAAGAACGCCACCAGCACGCTCATCCCGACGAAATGCACGACCCGCGCGTTGTCGTATCCGCCCATCAGCGTGCGCAGCAGCGGGAACTGCACGGACTTCCAGATCGCGAGCCCCGACAGGATAACGAGCACAATATCGACGATCACCACGAGGTACGCGAACTTCTGCACCGCGTTGTAATGCGCGAGGTCGTCGTGCCCGAGCTTGCCGCGCAGCGCGGCGGCGAGATCGCTCATCAGCGAGCGCATGCTGAGCGGCAACAGCTTGCGCTGCAAACGGCCCGAAGCAACATTGAGCGCGACGTACACGGCGAAATTCGCGACCAGCATCCACATAATCGCGAAATGCCATTGCAGCGCGCCGCCGAGCCAGCCGCCCAGCGTGATGGCGGCAGGAAACCGCACACCCGCGAAGATCGGCGAAGCGTTATAGATCCGCCAACCGCTCATCACCATCAGCGTGACGGCGAGCGCGTTGACCCAGTGTGAGATCCGAACCCATGCGGGTTGAATCGTGGCATGACGAATTCTGGCGTAATTCAAGGCGGCCTCGTGGTGGATAGCTGCAAAAAATCGGCACTGTCATGGGCGTTAACAGCGCGTGTGGGCAGCTATTCCATCGCACGATAAATTTATTTCGGCTCCACCCTTCATACGCCAAACGGATACAGGTCCGGCGCGCGTTCGGTCGCGCGCGTGGCCAGCGGCTCGACGGCGCGCGTCGTGTCGAACCAGACATAGGCATCGAATTGCTCGGGCAACACGGCTTCCGCATAGTGGCTATGCAGTTCGGTCTCGGGCCGGTAAATCACGCCGATAAAGCGTTCGAGCCGCGCCTCGCTCAAGCGCGCGCGCAGCAGCGCGTCCGCGCCGTTCGACAGGTCCACGACGCAGCGCGGCTCGCCGGACGCATGAAACTGATACTCGTAACTGTCCTCGCGTGAAGGCCGCACCGCCTTGATTTCCATCGGTCCGTCCCAGTCGGACGCGGCGGCGACGTCGCCAGCATGCGTGCCGAATCCGATCAATGCCGCGGCGTCACCGAAACGTTCGCGGCATAGCTGCCCCACGTTCAGCTCGTTGCGCACGCGGCCCATTTCGGTCGCGGCCGCGTTGCCGATGTGCGAGTTATGCGCCCACACCACCGCGCGGCTGTCGGGGCCTTGCGAGTCGAGCAGGCTTTCGAGCGTCTCGAACATGTGCGTGTCGCGCAGGTTCCAGCTTGCGGCGGAGCTGCGGTACATGGTCCGGTAATAACGTTCCGCCGATGCCACGAGCCGCGCATTCTGCGTCGCATCGAACCAGTGCTCGCCGTCGACGTTGGCCTCGTCGAGCCGTTTGCGCAACAGGTCCTGCAACTGCTGGATCACCGCATTCTCGCAAGTCCTGAAGCCCGCCGAAAACGCCGCGCGTCCGTACACTTGCGGGTCCTTCTGCCACGGCGTGAGGCAGCCGTAGCGCTCGCGTGCGATCCTGGCTGCCTCGGGATCGGTGCGATCGAGATAATCGAGCACGGCGGCAATCGACGCCGACAGGCTATACATGTCGAGCCCATAAAAACCACAGCGCCGCCCGTCGCTCTGCTGTTCGTTATGCGCGCGCAACCAGCGGACGAACGCCGCGAACTCTTCGTTGCGCCACATCCATACCGGGAAGCGCTGGAACGGCGGCTCGCCGTTGCGCGGCTCGCGCGCGCGTGCGTAACTGTCGATGACCGCGGCATCGGGCCAGTCCGCTTCCACTGCGACGATCATGAAGCCATGCCGCTCGACGAGCCGCCGCGTAATCGCCGCACGCGCCCGGTAAAACTCCGACGTGCCGTGACTGCATTCGCCGAGCAGCACCACTCGCTTCGTGCGCAGATGATCGAACGCGTCGGCGAAGGTTTCGTCTTCGGGCTCAGGCAGCGGACGCGCGCTCGCTGCGATCAGGCCGGCGAGCGAATGGGGTTGGCGCTGGGTTCGCGCTTGCTTAGGCGTTGGTCTTTGCGTTGGTCTTTGCGTTCGCCCTCGGGTTGGCCCTCGTTCTTGCCCCTGCGGCTCATCCACCGAAACGCCACCACCCGCTTCACTCGACTGCTCAGCACCCGCCGCCGCAACGCCGTCTTCCTCCGGCCAGCCCTGCTCGCCGATCAGCGGCACGAAATGCACGCCGCAGATGTCCTCTTCGTCGAACTCCGTGTCGCTGCGGCGCGTGACCTTGATAAGCCGCTGCGTCTCCGTCGACGCCCCCACGGGCATCACGAGCCTGCCGCCGATCGCCAGTTGCTCGCGCCACGCCTGCGGCACATCGGGGCCGCCGGCAGCCGCGATGATCGCATCGAACGGCGCCGCGGCGGGCCAGCCGCGCGTGCCGTCCGCGTGATGCACGACGACATTGTCGAAAGCGTGCTCGTGCAGCGCTTGCCGCGCGCTGTCGGCGAGCGACGCATGCCGTTCGATGCTGTCCACGTGGGCCACGATCCGCGACGCGACGGCCGCCGCATACCCCGAACCGGTGCCGACATCGAGCACGCGATCGCCAGGCGACAACTGAGCCGCCTCCAGCATGCGCGCGACGATCACCGGCTGCGAGATGGTCTGGCCATCGTCCAGCGGCAACGGCGTGTCGCTGTAGGCAAACTCGGCAAGCTCCGGCGGCACGAACAGATGCCGCGGCACCTCGCGCATCGCGTCGAGCACGCGCGCATCGCGCACGCCGCGCGCGGCGATCTGGCTTTCGACCATCTGCTGCCGCGCTTCGTCGAACGCCTCTTCATTGACTGTCGATTCGTCCATCATGGGCCTTCACGCATCACGATGCCATTGCGCGGCACGCTTTCGCGCACGCGCGGCACGACGCAGCACAATCCTTGCAGTGCTGCGCTTCGTGCTTTTCGCATTCCGCTGCGCAGGCGTCGCAAATGTCGGCACACATGCGGCAGATCGTGGCTGCCTCGCTGCTGCCGCGCGCCATCGCAGCCGATGCGAAGTGGCAAGCCGCCGCGCAATCGATGTCGAGTTCGATGCATCGGGTCATGTCGGCCACGCCCTCTTCCGCGAGGCAAGAGCCGGCGCAGTGGCCGCAGGCGAGCGCGCACGCATCGCAGGCTGAAATACAGGACTGAAACTGTTCGTGCGTCATGGTGACCTCCATCTGACGAGTCGAATTTTCAATCGACGACGCAACGCGCTCTCGCGTCGCGCGTCCTGCATGATGAGCAGCAAAGCGCATTCCGGCTGCGGTTTTTCTGCTTGGGCAGCAGCGTCGCGCCGCAGTGTTTCGGTGCCAATGCGCTCGCGATTCGCAGGCGCGGGTATTAGGCAAACCTCGCGTGCCGATGCGTGTCAGCGCCGCAGATTTCTCACGTCAACTTCGGCCAACGTCAGTTGCACGGTCTTGCCGCTTTCCCACGCGTTCGCGCCCTTCACGACTTGCGGCTCGGCGATGTCGGCGCGCTTGCGTCTCTCTTCGACGGTCGACGTGCGAAACCGCGTGTCGCGCGCGTCGAGCATCGGCGGATTGATCTGCCCGTCGCGTGTGAAGCCCATCATCAGTTGCGGGATGCCGAGCGGCAGGCTCGCGTCGCGGTCGATCTGCCATGTGTGCCAGGTCTTGCCGTAGGTCGTCACGAGGTCCTGCATCAGCGCATGTTCGGCGAGTTCGGGAATGCGCGGCGCGACGAGTTCGCCCGACTTCACCTCGTAATGATGGCTGTGCCAGAGCTTCTTTTCGTCGTCGGGCAGCGATTTGAAAATGCGCTCGCTGACGATGTACTCGATGCCGATCAGCTTCGCGTTGCTCTCGTTGGAATCGAAGATCACGCACTGGTGAAAATCCTCGGTCACATGCGTGCAGAAGTGATGCGCCTCGACCTGGCGGCCCATGTCGTCCGCGTAAAAATGAAAGCCGTTCAGGTAGGCGCTCATCGCGTCGATCGGCTTGCGGTTCTGCAAGACGTCGGCGCCCGCGTCGAGCGCCTTGCTCTTTGCGCTCTTTTGCGACCCCGGCGGCGGCACGCCGAGATTGTGCTGCGCCCGCGCCTCGGGCACGAAGAGGCTCGCGAACGGCAGCAGCAGCACGCTTTTGAGTATCGACGACGTGAAAGCGCGGCGGCAGCCGCACGCGGCAGGTCGGTTCATACGGGTTTCCTCCACGGATGGGCGCGGCCGGCGCGTGGCAGTCCGGCTTCGCGCGGCGGTTCGGTTTCAAGGCGAGGCGGCGCTGACGCGTCCGCACGGCGGGTTGCCTGGCGGCGGCGCCGTCGAAGGCTCAGGCTCAGGCCCAGCCTGATCAAAGCCAGCATCGCCTATGCCCAGCCGCGCGCGATTCGCAGCAAGCCGGCCGTCAGCCGACCGCCCGCCCGAGCCGCAAATCCCGCCAAGCCGGCGCGGTCCAAGCCGCCCAATCCCCCCAACGGCGGGCGATGCGCACGAACACACGGACAAAAACTATTGGATTTCTCTAGAGTTGATGGATCGCCGGCCAATGGCGGCTGGCGAAGCCGCGCTAACACGCAGCGCGGGTCATCCAGAGGAAACCAGGGAAAAACAAATGGGAACGTCTCTTTACAAAGATCGATCGACCGGCCAACACGGGCACGGCACCTCGAGGCTGCATCTATCCGGTGCGCCGCTGACACTCAAGCACACGATCCACCCCGAGCAGATTCGCGACAATCTGCCGGCGGGCCAGGGCGGTGTCGGCTTTCTCTTTCACGCTACAGACTGGGATACGCTTGCTTTCTCCTTTCACAATGTCAAAACCCGAAGCGAGTCATTCGAAGAAGAGCTTTGGCGCACCAAGCCTTTTATCGCGTCGCCGATCTATTCGGGCTCGCAGATGATCGGCGCGAACATTGCCTGCCCGGTGCCGCTCGAGCTTTGGCTCGGCAGTCCACGCGGCATCAAGCGGTTTCGCGAAACGCAATTCTTCCCCGCGCTGGAACTGGCGAGGCAGGCCGGCTTGAACATGGTGGCAATGGGCGCCTCGACGCCTTATGCCTGCAACTATGGGGCGCTGCCGCGGCAGACGAAGCCGCCCCACATCACCACGGGCCATGCAGCGACTGCGGCCATGCTGAAGGACTGGGCGATTCACTGCTGCAACGAACTCGACCTCGAGTTCGGCAAGACCAAGCTCGCGCTCTTCGGCGCGGCCGGACGGCTCGGCACCACGGTGGCGAAATATCTGCTGTACAAGGAAACACCGACGGAACTGGTGCTGATCGACCTGCCCGACAAGGTCAATCTGCTGGCGGACCAGGCGCGCGAACTGATGGCGGCCGACCTGCTCGGGCGCACGAAGGTATCGGTCCACACCTTCAGCCCCGACACGCCGTTGCCGCAGTTCGACGGCGCGATCCTCGCGAGCAGCACCAGCGTGCCGTATCTCACCGCCGCCGATCTGAAGCGCGCGCGCTTCTGGATCGACGACTCGCATCCGCGCGCGGCAAGCGTGGAAGCGGAACTCGCGTCGCGCGGACATACGCTATATATTGAATGCTTCGCGCGCGGCCCCGCCGGTCTCGATTCGAGGTTCCCGTTCCGACTGCCCACCACGCGCGACTGCTATACCTGTTTCGCCGAGGGCTATGCCGCCTGGCAGGAAGGGATTGCTTCGGACTTCATCATCGGCAGTCCGCCTGTGTGGTCCGTCTCCTATACTCATGGCCTGCTGAAAAAGTACGGATTCTCGGTCGGACCTTTTCACGGCAAAGACGGCTCGGCGATCAACCTCGATCTGGGCGTGACTGCAAATATGACTTGACCGGGTCGTCAATGTCTCTGGAGGCCAGATGATCATACCGCGCGAAAGCATGCAGGACGTGCTTGAACGAAGCCGGTTTGCAATTCGATGGGGAGGCGTACTCGGCCTCGTGTGCCACCCCATCTATTACCTGGTCTGGACTTACATCCTGCCGCAGCCGTACGACAACCTGGCGCTGCGTCTGAGCGCCGCGTTGCTCTGCATTCCGTTGATCTTCCAGGCGCGCTGGCCGAAGCGCTTCAACCAGTACCTGCTGATCTACTGGCACATCTGCCTGATCTACGTGCTGCCGTTCGTTTGCACGTTCCTGGCTATCCGGAATTCGTTCTCCACCATGTGGATGATGACGGAGGTCATGATGATCTTCATCATGGCGCTGTGCATCGACAACCCTTTCCTGCTGATGGGCTGCATCGGCATCGGCATGCTGTCGGGCGCATGGGCCGCGGTGGCCAGTTCGCCCGCTCCTATCGTGCTCAGTACGGCGAATCAATCGGATCTCGCGGTGCTGCCGGTCGTCGTGCTGTGCAGCATGGCCTTCGCTCATGCGATCAGCAAGGGACGCATCTTTGTCGAGAAAAATCGCGCGCTGCAGGCGCTCGCCGGGTCGATCGCGCATGAAATGCGCAACCCGCTCAGCCAGTTGAAGCACGTTCTGGATCGCGTCGAAGAAACGCTGCCCGCGCTCACCGAAACCGGCCGCGGGCCCGCTCTGTCCGGTGCAGGCGCGGGCCTGCTGTACCGGCATATCGCGCATGGGCAGTTGTCGATCGAGCGCGGCCTGCGCGTGATTGCGATGACGCTCGACGAAGTCAGCGCGAAACAGATCCGCTCCGACTCGCTCACTTACCTGAGCGCGGCGGCCACCACGCGCAAGGCGCTCGACGAATACGGCTTCGCGGATAAAAAGGAGCGCGGCAAGGTTCGCCTCGTCGTGCTCGAGGATTTCATGTTCAAGGTCGACGAAACCGTCTACCTGTTCACGCTTTTCAATCTGATCAAGAACGCGCTGCATCACATTGCGCCGCTTGCTTCGGCCACGCTCACGCTGACGGTGGACCGGCATACGGTCACGGTGCACGACACCGGCAGCGGCGTCGCGCCGGAAATCCTGCCGCATCTGTTCGAGCCGTTTCGCACCGCCGGCAATTCGGCCGGCACTGGCCTCGGGCTCGCGTACTGCCAGCGCGCGATGCGTGCGTTCGGCGGCAGCATCGCGTGCAAGTCGGAGCCCGGCAAGTTCACGCAATTCACGCTGCAGTTCCCGCCCGTCACCGAAAGCGAGGTCGCCGCGCACGAGCGCGCTGTCGTTGCGCGCGCAACGACGGTGCTCGACGGCAAGCACGTTCTTCTCGTCGACGACGACGCCGCTCAGCGCATGCGCACGCGACGCACGTTATCGAAGGTCGGCATGCAGGTGAGCGAGGCCGACAACGGCCATACCGCGTTGACGATGCTGCGCGAAGCGACGGCTTACGACCTCGTGCTGATGGACGTCAACATGCCGGTGCTCGACGGCTACACCGCCACCGAACAGTTGCGCGCGGACCGCGATCATCCGAACTGGAACGTGCTGGTTGCCGCGTACACGTCGGAGCCGGGCAACATCGCGCGAGTGCTGGCGCGCCGTGCCGGCATGGACGACATGATCAGCAAGTCGTGCAGCGTGATGGAACTGTTCACGTCGCTGCAGGCGCTGTTCGAGAACGGCAACCGGCGCCATCTGAACCAGCGCTTCGACGACTTCTCCGGCAAGTCGATTCTCGTCGCCGACGACGACACCTACAGCCGGCTCGTCGCCAAGGCGTATCTGGAGCGCTTCGGCGCGAGCGTCGTCGAAGCGGAGCATGGACAGGCGGTGCTGGAACGGCTCGATGAGGAGCCCGTCATCGACGCGATCGTGGTGGACATGAACATGCCGGGCATGGGCGGGCTCGAGACGGCCGCGGCCATTCGCGCACGCACCGACGCGCACGCGAGCGTGCCGATCATCGCGCTCACGAGCCAGTCGGATATTGGCTCGGTGCAGGCGTGCATGAGCGTGGGGATGAACGAGGTCATGGTCAAGCCGGTGCAAGGCGGGTCGTTGTACGCGTGTCTGACGAGGCAGTTTGCGCAACAGCGTGGTGGTGGCGGTGGTGGCGGCAAGAGTGGCAAAAGTGGCAACGGTGCCGGCGCTGCGGTCGAGCTGCGGCGCTTGCCGACGCTGCTCGACTCCGGCAACACGCAAAACGCAATCCTCGAGAACGATCTCCTCGACACGAACCATCTGCGCGAGCTGGCCGCGCTCGGCCTCATCGACGAGACGTTTTCAAGCGGTATCGAGCAGATTCGCACGCTGATTTCGCAGCTTCGTGCGCACGCCGCGGACCGCGACCTGGACGCCACGCATGGCGCGCTGCATCTGCTGCTCGGCGCGAGCGGCAACATCGGCGCGAAGGCGTTGCAGCAGTACACGCGGCAAATTTATCCACGCACGCTCGAAGGCGCATGGCCCGCGGAACCCGACTGGCTGGAACGGATCGGCGAACTCGGCGAGCGCTCGACCGAGGCGCTGCGTCGGTATCTCGAGTCGGTGACAGTAAGGCCTGGCCCGCCCGAATCGTCAGGCGATCCCGCGTCGGCAAGCGCGAACGGCATCGCGATGCGCGAGCATTAACTAAGACTAAGGCGTCCGCGTCAAACTATCGAGTCAGATCGCGCCGCTGTCGCGCGCTTCGCCGACGCCACTCTGCACCCGGCCTCTGATGCCCGGAAAGCGCATCGTCACGGTCGTGCCCTCGCCGACCGCCGATTCGATCCGCAGCCCGCCGCCGAACGATTGCATGATGCGGTTGCAAAAGATCATGCCCATGCCGTGACCGCCGCGGCCGGCGTGCGTCGTCACCGGATCGAGCAGCAAGCGCGCCTTGACCTCCGGTTCGATGCCCGGACCATTGTCGTGCAGACGAATTTCCGGCTCCGGTTCGCTTACCACTTCGACACGCAACGAAGGCGCGGGGCAACCGTCGAGCGCGCGCAACGCATTCGAGATCAGCGACGAGAGAACCAGCGCGACGCAATTGGGCATCGCGTGAATGACAAAATCGCCGCGCGCGTCGACGGCGACCCATTCGCGCTGTGCGCCCGCAAACGGATACGAGTCGAGCAAGGTGGCGATGAGGCGCGTCGCCTTCACCTCGCGCGCCGCGCTGCCCGACGCCGGCTGCGGGCCGCCGCTCTTGTGCACCGTCGCCCAGAACGACGAGATCAGCGTCAGGCAATACTGCGCGTTGTTGAGCATGGACGTGGCCGCGAGACCGATCTCGCGCTGACGCTCGGGATCGTAGTCCTGCGCGACGTCGTTCTCCACCGAGCGCGCAAAGAGCGAGATCGCGGCGAGCGGCGTGTTCAGTTCGTGAGCGAGGAACGCAAGCGTCTCGTCCATCGCGAGCAGCCGCTGCTGACGCGTTTCGCGCTCGGCGTACCGCGTCACCGCCTGCCGCAGCACCTCGCGCACGGACTCCACGCGAAGCGGCTTTTCGAGGATGCGGAACAGGTCGCCGGTATTGAAGGTTTGCAGCAGCATGTCCTTGTCGGCATACGCGGTCACGAGGATGCGCACGATCTGCGGATACGTTTCTCCGACTTCGCGCAGCAGATGGCCGCCGTCGCGGCCCGGCATGCGAAAGTCGGTGACGAGCACGGCAATCTCGGGACCCAGATCGTGCAGCAGCGCCATCGCTTCGTCGGCGTCGCGCGCGAGATGCACGCGGTAATCGTCGCGGACGGCGCGGGCGAAGTGGTTGCGCGACATCTCATCGTCGTCGACGAACAGGACGGAGAACGGTGTTTGGAGCGGCGCGGGCGTTGCCGTCTGATTTGTCGTTTGTGTTGAATCGCTCATTGCGTTTTCGGGCACATCCATTCGTGGATGCCGACAGTCGGCGGTCGATTGCATTCTACCGTTGCGGCGCGGGCGCATCGGAAAAGCTTGCGGGGCTACGCAAAACGGCGAAGTCATTGCGACCGGATGAGGCCGCGTTTGCAATTGATCGGGCAATTGATCGGCAATCCATTCCGCAATTCATTCCGCGATTCATTCCATTACATATCGCATGCACTTTCGCAAACAAGCCCGATACAATAATTACATTAAACCGACACTCGGCTTCAATTGCGCATTCAGCACGATAATTGCTCCAGGATTAACACCGATAACGCTGCGCGGATTCCTGCAGACGCTTAAAGGTCGGCGTACACTCGCGCTCGAAGACCATGCCACGGGCGTGTCGGTCATCGGCATCGCGCGCGGCTTACCGAAAACGGAATGGAGACCAGGAGAACAATCCATGAGCTGGACACGCGAGCAGAGAAACGTCACGATCGCCGCCTATCTCGGCTGGACACTCGACGCATTCGATTTCTTTCTGATGGTTTTCGTATTGAAAGATATTGCAGCGGAATTCAATACGAAAATCCCCGATGTCGCGTTCGGCATTATGCTGACGCTGATGATGCGGCCGGTCGGCGCGCTCATTTTCGGCTGGCTCGCCGACCGCTACGGCCGCCGGCCCACGCTGATGGTCAACATCGCGTGCTTCTCGCTGCTCGAATTGCTATCCGGTTTCTCCCCTAACCTCGCCACGCTGCTGGTGCTGCGCGCGCTGTTCGGTATTGCGATGGGCGGCGAATGGGGCGTGGGCGGCGCCTTGACGATGGAGACCGTGCCCCCGAAGTCGCGCGGCATCGTCTCCGGTTTGCTGCAAGCGGGCTATCCGAGCGGCTACCTGCTCGCGTCGGTGGTGTTCGGCCTCTTCTTTCCGTATATCGGCTGGCGCGGCATGTTCTTCGTCGGCGTGTTGCCCGCGCTGCTGGTGCTGTACATTCGCGCGCACGTGCCGGAATCGCCCGCGTTCAAGACACTCGAAAAGCAGGCACGGCCCGGCCTCGTCGCCACGTTGAAAAAGAACGTGAAGCTGTCGCTGTACGCGATCGTGCTGATGACCGCGTTCAACTTCTTCTCTCACGGATCGCAGGACCTGTACCCCACTTTCTTGCGCGTGCAGCATCAGTTCGACGCGCACACGGTGTCGCTCATCACGATCACGCTGAACATCGGCGCGATTTGCGGCGGGCTCTTTTTCGGCATGTTGTCGGAGAAGATCGGACGCAAGCGCGCAATCTTTATCGCCGCGCTGATCGCTCTGCCGGTGCTGCCGCTGTGGGCTTTTTCGAGCACGCCGGTGCTGCTCGCGGTGGGCGCGTTCCTGATGCAGATCTCCGTGCAAGGCGCATGGGGCGTGATACCGGTTCATCTGAACGAGATCTCGCCCGATGAAATCCGCGCGACCTTCCCTGGTCTCGTGTATCAGCTCGGCAATCTGATTGCGTCCGTGAACGGACCGCTGCAGGCGAGCGCCGCCGAAGCCCACGGCAACAACTATGCACTCGTGATGGCCGTCGTGATCGGCGTCGTCGCGCTCGTGATCTGCGCGCTGATTCCGTTTAGCCGCGAGCGCCGCGGCATCGACATGACGCAGTCGGCCGCGCATGTCGGCGAACACGTGCAAGGCCGCCCCGTTGGAGGACAGCTTTAAGCGTTCGAACCAAACAACTGTTTCGCCGCGCGGTTATCGGGCACAATAGACGACAAGGCGGCTCGAACCGCCACGGCACGCAGCCTGTATGCACAGAGCACCACGGCATACATAGCGCGCGTGCCGCTTGAACTAGCGCATAAGCGCAGGCCAAACAGAGTACCGATCAGCACCGATTCATACGAGGCCGTTCCGATTCGTCGGAACGGCCTTTTTATTTTTCGCGCGCGAAGCGTTGCGCCCAACCTTGAGTCTTCTAGAGGAGTTAATCGACACGCAACCCTTGCTCAGCTTCACCATCCTTCATATCCTGAAAAAAACGGCTGTTTCAAATTGACATTTGAATCGCCTGTTTGCGGGCCGGGCGCCCGGCAACTGGGAGACGCAACATGGCAGGTCGCACAACAAGCCGGCACGCCGGCGATACGAAGTCACGCATTCTCGACGCCGCTGAGACGCTCTTCATCGATTGCGGATACGAGGCCATGTCGCTGCGGCAGATCACTTCGCGCGCCGAAGCGAATCTCGCGGCGGTCAACTATCACTTCGGCAGCAAGGAATCGCTGATTCACTCGATGCTGTCGCGCCGGCTCGACCGCCTCAACGAAGAGCGCGTCAAGCTGCTCGATCGCTTCGATCAGATGCTCGGCGAACGGCTCACCTGCGAGCATGTGCTCGGCGCGATGTTCATTCCGGCGCTGCGGCTGTCGCGCGATCCGCGCGTCGGCGGCAAGGCATTTTTGCGCTTGCTCGGCCGCGCTTACACGGACCCGTCCGCCTTCATTCGCGACTTTCTGAATGCGCACTATGCGTCGGTGGCCGTGCGTTTTTTCGACGCGTTCCAGCGCGCGCTGCCGCATCTGCCGCGCGAGGAACTCGGCTGGCGTCTGCACTTTGCGATCGGCGCGTTGTCGGGCGTGCTGGCAGGCGCCGACACCGAGAGCCTGATCGCGGAGTTCTCGCAGGGCAAGTCGATGAACGACCTGCAACTGATCGCCCGTCTTGCATCGCTGATGGTCGCCGCACTGAAGGCGCCGCTGCCCGACGCGTCGCAACTGGCGATGTTCGCGGCGGTGCTCGGCGACGCGACGGATACGGATGCCGAAGCGGATGCGGACAGCGACGCGAGCACCGCCACGGCCGCGCAGAACAGCCAACACGCTACGAACGATGCCGCGAACGAAGCACATCGCGACGCTGACGACTCAGCGAGGTCATCTGCTTCGCGAGGCAACCCAGGCATGTCGGCTGCATCAGCACATGTACATGCACATACACATGCACATACACCGGCACATGCGAGCCTCGACGGCGAGTCTCGCGGCAGTGCGATAGAAGCCTGTCCGTTGCAGCAGGTGTGGCACGGCGCGACATAAAAACGCCGTTCGACAAAAAGCAGGCCAAGCGCCAATCGACGCCAAGCCTGCTCGCACAACATCAAAAAAGCGAACCGTCCACGCGCCGTGGATGCGTTCGCGCGCATCATCGAAACAGGGAGGAAACGTCATGTCGTGGTTCGTTCTACTGCTGGTCGTCGGCGCGCTTGCGCTCGTGTACGTTCAGGCGCGCGCGCTCTGGTGGCTGGTCTTCATGGTCGCGTGGGTCGCCGCCGTGCGCGTGAGCGGAGCGGCGGGCGTGGCCGCGACCACGCTGTTCGCGATCGTGCTGGTCCTGCCCGCCCTCGTGCTCGCCGTGAAGCCGCTGCGCCGCGCGTGGCTCGCGAAGCCGGTGCTCGACACGTTCCGCAAGATCTTGCCGGACATGTCGCCGACCGAGCGTGACGCGATCGAAGCCGGCACCGTCTGGTGGGACGCCGAACTCTTCTCCGGCCGTCCGCATTGGGACACGCTGCTAGGCTACGGCCCAGCAACATTGACGGCCGAAGAGCAGTCCTTTCTCGACAACGAATGCGAACAGCTATGCGACCTCGCGAACGACTGGGAAACCACGATGGTGTGGCAGGACCTGTCGCCGCAAGCGTGGCAGTTCATCAAGGAGCGTGGCTTTCTCGGCATGATCATTCCGAAGCAGTATGGCGGCAAGCAGTTCTCCGCGTACGCGCATTCGCAGGTCATCATGAAGCTCGCCACGCGCTGCTCGGCCGCGGCCGTTTCGGTGATGGTGCCCAATTCGCTCGGCCCCGCCGAACTGCTGATGCACTACGGCACCGACGAGCAGAAGAACCACTATTTGCCGCGTCTCGCGCGCGGCGATGAAATCCCCTGCTTCGCACTGACGAGTCCCTACGCCGGCTCGGACGCCGCCGCGATTCCCGATGTCGGCATCGTGTGTAAAGGCATGCACGAAGGCCGCGAGACGCTCGGCTTTCGCGTCACCTGGGACAAGCGCTACATCACGCTCGGGCCGATTGCCACCGTGCTCGGCCTCGCGTTTCGCGCGCTCGATCCCGACCGTCTGCTCGGCTCGAACGACGAACCCGGCATCACGTGCGCACTGATTCCGACCGATCATCCGGGCGTGAACATCGGGCGCCGTCACTGGCCGCTCAACGCGGTGTTCCAGAATGGCCCGAACTCCGGCAAGGACGTCTTCATTCCGCTCGAGTGGGTGATCGGCGGACGCGCGCAAGTGGGCAACGGCTGGCGCATGCTGATGGAATGTCTCGCGGCGGGCCGGGCGATTTCGCTGCCGTCGTCGAATGTGGGAATGGCGAAGCTCGCCGTGCGCGGCACGGGCGCGTATGCCGCCGTGCGCCGCCAGTTCCGCACGGCCGTCGGCAAGTTCGAGGGCGTGCAGGAAGCGCTCGGCCGCATGGGCGGCAATCTGTACGTGATGGACGCCGCGCGCCGCCTGTCCGCGCATGCGGTAGATCTCGGCGAAAAGCCTTCGGTGATTTCGGCGATCGCGAAGTATCACATCACCGAGCGCGCGCGCATGGTCATCAACGACGCAATGGATGTCACCGCCGGCAAGGGCATTTGCATGGGGCCGTCGAATTTTCTCGCACGCGCCTATCAGCAGGTGCCGATTGCGATCACCGTCGAAGGCGCGAACATTCTCACGCGCTGCCTGATCATCTTCGGTCAGGGCGCGATTCGTTGCCATCCGTACGTGCTGAAGGAAATGAGCGCAACGCGCGAAGCCGACCGCGCCAAAGCGCTGCGCGATTTCGACGACGCCTTCTTCGGCCACGTCGGCTTCACGCTGTCGAACGTCGTGCGTAGTGTCGTGTACGGCATCACGGGCGGCGCCTTCATCGCCACGCCGCGCGCCGCGCATGCGCCGCTGCACGCGTACTATCGCGCGGCCACGCGCATCGCCACGGTTTTCGCGCTGCTCGCGGATGTCTCCATGTTCGTGCTCGGCGGCGATCTGAAACGCCGCGAACGCATTTCGGCGCGTCTTGGCGACGTGCTCTCGCAGCTCTATCTGATCTCCGCAACGCTGAAGCGTTTCGAGGACGAAGGCCGTCAGGAAGACGATCTGCCGCTCGTGCGCTGGGGCGTGGAGGACTCGCTGTATCGCGCGCAACAGGCGCTCGACGGCGTGCTCGCCAATTATCCGAATCGCCTTGCCGCCGGCCTCGTGCGTGTGCTCGCCTTCCCGTTCGGCCTGCCGCATCGCGAGCCGTCCGACCGCCTCGGCAGCGCGATCGCGGAACTGATGCAGACGCCGGGCGCGGCGCGCAACCGGCTGGTGTCCGACTCGTACGTGCCGCATCCCGACGTCGATGCGCTGGGCTACGGCGAACTCGTGTTCGAGCTGAACCCGCGCTTCACGCAGATCGAGCAGAAGCTTCGCGAAGCGGTGAAAGCGCGCCGCCTCGAGCCGATGCCGCAGAGCGTCGTGCAACTGGGCGCATGGGCCGACGCCGCGCTGCAGCAAGGCCTGATCGACGCCGACGAGCGCCGCGTGCTCGACGAGTACGCGCGCTACGCGGCACACGTCGTGAAGGTCGACGACTTCCCCGCCGACTTCGACCTGCTCGCCAGTCTGCAACGACGCAAGGACGCACTCGAAACGGCGCTCGAAGTCGCGCTGTGACGCGCAGCAGGGCTCGGGCCTCGCCATGAAAAAACCTCGCTGCGAAACACGCCGATGCGCGAAACTCAGTGCACACTGACGGACGTGCGGACGTGTCCAGCGGAGCAACCAACAACATGAACGACTCTTACCTGAACTTCGTCAATTCGCCGTTCGGCGCGCGTCTTGCGCGTTCGCTGGGTCTGCCGAAGCCCGAGGTGCTGCGCCGCTATCGCGCGGATCGCCCCGAGTTCGACGGCCTGATTGCGATCGGCGCGGGACGCGGGCCGCATCTGCTGGATGCGCTCGCGAATCTCGTCGCAAGCATCGGCGTGACGAGCGTCGCGCATGAAAGCGCCGGCTTGTGGATGCCGCTCGCGCATCGTCACGGTCTGATGACGGGGCGTTTTCAGGCGGCGGAGGCAGGCTCGGCCACGCGTCTTGCCGCGTTGATCTTCGATGCGAGCGGTATCGAGGACAGCAGCCAGATGGAGCCGCTGCATGCGTTCTTCCACGACACGCTGCGCTCGCTCGGCAAGTGCGGGCGCATCATTGTGCTCGGGCGGCCGCCGCAAGACTGCGCGAATCCGCGGCAATGGACCGCGCAGCGCGCGCTCGAAGGCCTCACGCGATCGCTCGGCAAGGAAGCGCGGCGCGGCATCACCGCGAACCTGGTCTATGTCGGCGAAGGCGCTGAAGCGCGGATCGAGGCCACGCTGCGCTTTTTTCTGTCGCCGCGCTCGGCGTACGTGTCGGGTCAGGTCGTGCACATTACCGCCGACGGCCCCGACTCGAGCGCCACGCGTTCGCTTACGAAAGACGGCAAAGCCGCGGCCTTCGATTGGCAAGCGCCGCTCGCGAACAAGCGCGCGGTGGTGACGGGCGCGGCGCGCGGCATCGGCGCGGCCATTGCAAGCGTGCTCGCGGCGCAAGGCGCGCATGTGATCGGCATCGACATTCCGTCGGCACGCGACGCGCTCGACGCGACCATGCGCCAGTTGAACGGCACCGCGCTCGCCTTCGACATCGCCGCGCCCGAAGCGCCCGCGCAGATCGCCGCCGCGCTCGACGATCAGGGCATCGACATCATCGTGCACAACGCCGGCATCACGAAGGACAAAACCATCGCGAAGATGACCGCCGCTATGTGGCAGAGCGTGATCGACATCAACCTGTGCGCGCAGGAGCGCATCGACGACGCGTTGCTCGCGGCCGGCATTCTGCGCGACGGCGGCCGCATCGTCGCCGTGTCGTCGATCAGCGGCATTGCGGGCAATCTCGGGCAGACCAACTACGCGACGTCGAAAGCGGGTGTGATCGGCCGCGTGCAAAGCATGGCGCCGCTGTTGCGCGCGCGCGGCATCACGATCAACGCGGTCGCGCCGGGCTTCATCGAAACGCAGATGACCGCGAAGATGCCGTTCACGCTTCGCGAGGCCGGCCGCCGCATGAATTCGCTCGCCCAGGGCGGCCAGCCGGTCGACGTCGCGCAGACCATCGCGTGGCTCGCGCATCCGGGCTCGGGCGGCATCAGCGGCCAGGTGGTGCGCGTGTGCGGACAAAGCCTGATCGGAGCGTGACCATGCAAGAACCCGGTGATCCGTTCGGCGGCCAGCACGCGTCGACTCTCGCGCAACGCGATGCGGTCCGGCCGAAGACCGTCGTTATCGATACCTTGCCCACGCCGGCGCGTCTTTATGCGCGCGCGTTGTCGGGCGTCGTCAAGCGCGGACGTCCAGCGCAGTTGCCGGCGTTGCGTCTGGTGCGCCCCGCCGTCGCGCTCGATGCCGGGCCGGCCTGGCGTTACGCGCGCGTGTGCGGATTCATTCCCGAACACGGCGTGCCGCTCACGTATCCGCATCTGCTCGCGTTTCCGCTGCATCTGCTGATGCTCACCGATCCGGCGTTCCCGTGGCCCGCGGTCGGGCTGCTGCATCTCGCCAATCATGTGCGTCTGCGCCGGCCGCTCGCGTACAAGGACGTTTTGCGTATCGAGGTGGAGTTCGGCGCGCTGCTGCGTCACGACAAGGGCCAGGCGTTCCTGCTGCATACGCGCATTTACCGGCGCGGCGAAGCGGTGTGGGACGGCGACAGCGTTTATCTGAAGCGCGGCGTGGCGGCGAGCGGCGCGCCGCTCGATCCGCTCGTGGTGGATGCCGCCGCGTTGCAGCGCATCGCTCGCTGGCAGCTCGCGCCGCAACTCGGCCGCGATTATGCGAGCGTGTCCGGCGACTACAACCCGATCCATATGAGCGCGCTTTCCGCGAAGGCGTTCGGTTTTCCGCGTGCGATCGCGCATGGCATGTGGACGCTTGCGCGCGCCGCATCGTCATTGCAGCCGCCGAAGCCGCTTGCCGAAGCCACGCTCAGCGCCGAATTCAAGTTGCCGATGCTGCTGCCCGGCGAAGCGACGCTATGGAGCGCGTCGTCCTCGCTGATCGAACGCGATATCGAGGTGCGCGACATCGCTGGAGAAAAGCCGCATTTGCGCGGGCGCATGCAATGGAGACTGCAATGAACGCATGTCCTGCAATCAGACCCGCGCCGGAACAACGATAGCGGCGCTTGCCGCTGTCTACGCGAGCCACATCAATCCAACACGCCACAAGAAGGAGCCGAGCATGCCTCACCCGCTGCCACCCGTGCGCCGCGTCGCGATTATCGGCGGCAACCGGATTCCGTTTGCCCGCTCGAATACGGCCTACGCGACCGCGTCGAATCAGGACATGCTGACCTTCACGCTGCAAGGACTGATCGACCGCTACAACCTGCATGGCGAACGTCTCGGCGAAGTCGCGGCGGGCGCCGTCATCAAGCATTCGCGCGACTTCAATCTCACGCGCGAATCCGTGCTGTCCACCACACTCGCGAAGGAAACACCCGCGTACGATGTGCAACAGGCATGCGGCACGGGGCTCGAAACCGCGATCCTCGTGGCCAATAAAATTGCGTTGGGGCAGATCGACGTGGGCATCGCAGGCGGCGTGGATACGACTTCGGATGCGCCGATCGGCGTGAACGAGAACCTGCGCAAGATTCTGCTCGAGGCGAACCGCGGCCGCAGCCCAGGTCAGCGCGTCGGCGCGCTGGCGAAGCTGCGGCCCGGCATGTTTTTCAAGCCGCTGTTGCCGCGCAACGGCGAGCCGCGCACGGGTCTTTCGATGGGCGAGCATTGCGAACTGATGGCGAAGCGCTGGAACATCTCGCGCGAGGCGCAGGACGTGCTCGCCTACGACAGTCACCGCAAGCTCGCCGAAGCGTACGCGCGCGGCTTCGTCAACGATCTGATGACGCCGTACCGCGGCCTTGCGCGTGACAACAATCTGCGCTCCGACCTCACGCTCGAAAGGCTCGCTTCGCTCAAGCCCGCGTTCGATCGCGACGCCGGTACGCTGACCGCCGGCAATTCGACGCCGCTCACCGACGGCGCATCGGCGGTACTGCTCGCGAGCGAGGACTGGGCCGCGCGCCGCGGGCTGCCGGTGCTGGCGTATCTGAGCTGGTCGGAAGCGGCGGCCGTCGACTACTTCGACAAGAAAGAGGGCCTCTTGATGGCGCCTGCGTATGCGGTGCCGCGCATGCTCGCACGCGCGGGACTGACGTTGCAGGACTTCGATTTCTACGAGATCCACGAAGCGTTCGCGGCGCAAGTGTTGTGCACGCTCGCGGCATGGCAGGATGACGAATATTGCCGCACGCAGTTGGGCCTCGACGGCCCGCTCGGCGCGATCGATCGCGAGAAGCTCAACGTCAACGGCGGCTCGCTCGCGACGGGTCATCCGTTTGCGGCGACGGGCGGGCGCATCGTCGCGGGTCTTGCGAAGATGCTCGCGCAACTCGATAAGCCCGCGGGCACCGCGCGCGGATTGATCTCGATCTGCGCGGCGGGCGGCCAGGGCGTGGTGGCTATTCTGGAGCGCTGACCGGCGTCGCGCGAACCATAAGCAAAGCACTGCACAAACAGCACACAAACACATGAAGCCCCGGCTTCAGGAGACGACCGATGACCGAGCCCACTCAAGCCTCGCCCTCGCCCGCCGCTGCGAATCAGGCAAGCGGGCGTGCCGGGCGCGCGCCCAACACCGACGGTATCTGGTACGCGTCGTACCCGGCCGGCGTGCCGCATGAAATCGACGTCAACAAGTACGAGTCGCTCGTGCAATTCTTCGACGAATGCATCGCGCAGTTTCGCGAGCGCGTTGCGTACGTGAGCGTCGGCGCGAGCATGACGTATGGCGAACTGGGCCGCAAGGCGACGGCCTTCGCCGCGTATTTGCAGAGCATCGGCGTGAAGCCCGGCGAACGCGTCGCGATCATGCTGCCCAATACGTTCCAGTATCCGGTATCGCTGTTCGGCGTGCTCAAGGCGGGCGCCGTGGTGGTCAACGTGAACCCGCTCTACACAGTGCGCGAGCTTGCGCATCAGTTGAAGGACAGCGGCGCGCAAACCATCATCGTGTTCGAGAACTTTGCGAAGACGGTACAGGACGCGCTGCCGGGCACGAAGATACAGAACGTGATCGTGACTGGACTCGGCGACCTGCTCGCCGACGGCCTGAATATCAAGGGACGTCTGCTCAATTTCATGCTGCGTCATGTGAAGAAGATGGTGCCCGAGTATCAGTTGCCGCAAGCGGTGCCGCTTCTGAAGGCGCTCGCCGTCGGCTATGCGCGGCCGCTCACACCGGTTCGCCCGACGCATCACGACATCGCGTTTCTTCAGTACACCGGCGGAACCACGGGCGTCGCGAAGGGCGCGATGCTCACGCATCGCAACATCATCGCCAATCTGCTGCAGGCGAAGGCGTGGTCCGAAGGTCAATTGAGCGGCGAGATAGAAACGGTGCTCACGCCGCTGCCGCTTTATCACATCTATTCGCTGACGGTGAACGCGCTGATCTTCATGGGACTCGGCGGGCGCAACATCCTGATCGCGAATCCGCGCGACATGAAGCGCGTGATGATGATCATCCGTCATGAGAAGTTCACCGGCATGACCGCGGTCAATACGCTGTACAACGCGTTTCTCGAGAACGAGGAATTTCGCAAGCGCGATTTCTCCGACCTCAAGCTCGCGATGGCGGGCGGCATGGCGACGCAAAGGTCGGTGGCCGAGCGCTTCAAGGCGGTGACGGGCAAGCCGATTATCGAAGGCTACGGCTTGACCGAATGCTCGCCGATCGTGTCGATGAATCCCGTCGACGTGTCGAACCTGCGCGACTTCGAAGGCTCGATCGGCTTGCCCGCGCCGTCGACGCAAGTGCGCTTCAGAAAAGACGACGGCAGTTGGGCGGACATCGGCGAGGCAGGCGAATTGTGCGTGATGGGCCCGCAGGTCATGAAGGGCTACTGGAACCGGCCTGAGGAGACCGCCAAGGTGATCGACGACGAAGGCTGGCTCGCGACCGGCGACATCGGCGTGATGGATTCGCGCGGCTTCATTCGTCTCATCGACAGGAAGAAGGACATGATCCTCGTGTCGGGCTTTAACGTTTATCCGAACGAGATCGAGGACGTAATCGCGGCGCATCCCGACGTGCGCGAAGTGGCGGCAATCGGTGTGCCCGACGACGCCCAGGGCGAGCGCGTGAAAGTGTTCGTCGTGAAGCGCAATCCGTCGTTGACCGCCGAACAGGTGATCGCGCATTGCCGCAAGAATCTGACGGGCTACAAGGTGCCGAAGGTCGTGGAGTTCCGCGATGAGTTGCCGCAAACCAATGTCGGCAAGATTCTGCGCCGCGCGCTGCGGGACGAGGAACTCGCGAAGCAAAAGTCTGCCTGACTCCCAAGGCGCTCGCGTGAAGCGTTGCGCCACCTTTCGGGAGAGTTTTGATGACGCCTTGCCTGTTCGCACGCTTGCGGTTGTTTCGCGCGATGCGCTTGAACGCGACAGCCGCTGTTTGCGCGCCGCCGGCTCAGCGCGACAAGCTGCCGTTTCGCAAGCTGCGGTCCGGCGCGCTCGTCGCGTGCGCCGTAGCATGTGCAATCGTAAGCATCGGCGTCTCGCCCGCCTTCGCACAAAACGACGACAAGCCGCCGCCGCTCGAAACCGCAAGCGCGGTCAAGCCACCTTCGACGCCCGCTTCGCAAGTCGGCAAGTTGACGCTCGATCAGCAGGTCAAATGGCTGCGCGCCGCTCAGCAAAGCGGCACGCTCGAAGCACTCGACGACGCGCAACTGGTCGCGCTATTCAAGTCGCTCGATCCGCTCGCGCTGCCTCGCTATATCAAGGAAGGTCCGAACGGCTACGCGTCGTATGAGTTCACGATGTCGCGCTCCGAGCGCGTTCGCGGCCAGTGGCCCGACAAGCCCGATCACATGCTGGTGCGCGTCGCGCACGACCCGCTGCGCATCTACGCAAAGTGGCTGCCCGACGGCGGGCACGCGGGCCAGGAAATCATCTACGACGAATCGAAGCGCAGCGACGAAATGTATGGGCACCTCGGCGGCATCATGAACGTGATGCCGTTATGGACGTCGTTGAACGGCGCGCTCGCCCGCTCGCAATCGAATCACCAGGTGCGCGATCTCGGCACCGAATACATCGCGCAGCAGTACCTCGCCGAGGGCAAGAAATTTATCGAGGCCGGCTTGCCGCGCTCGATGCAGATCGACGTGCAGACCATCGACGGCGTGCGCGTGGTCGCGTTCACGTTCGAGACGCCGACCGGTCAGCCGCAGTTCTACGCGAAGAAGGAGACGCTCGGGCTCGATTTGCGGCATCCGTATTTCCGCACCGTCGAGTCTTATGACAACGACGGCCGCATCTTCGAGAAGATCGTGTTCGAAACCATCACGCCGAAAACTTTCGACGACTCGACTTTCGACCCGCAAAACAAGGCCTATAAATTCTAGTCCTAGCGTCGTCGCGGCTCAACGCGGCGCGAATACGAAGCTGACGTGAGCGGGCTTGGCATCGGCGGACTGCGCGGCCTGTTCGTGACTATGCTCGATGCGATGCGTCGCGCGAGTCGCGAGTTCTCTCAACACGAAGTAATCGGACGCGCGCGTCACGCCGATCAGCCAGCGCGCCGCGTTTGCATTGGCAGCCGATGCGTGCAGCAGCGGTGAAAGCGTGGTGTGCCATAGCAAGCCGATGTCGTCGCCGGTTTCGAAAGTGGGCAGGTTCATCGCGGCGGCGTAGCGGGCAAACGCGGCGCTAGCCGGCAGCGTCGAATCGGCGATCGCGAAGGTGTCGCCGCGTGCCGCCGCGTGGCCGAGCCAGGGCCACACGGAGCCCGCCGTGGTGGAAAGCCATGCGCTCGTCATCATGAAAGTGCGCCGGTCCATGCTCGTGCTCCGGTTGTTCGATGCGGCTCATTTCGCCGCTTGCGCTCACGTTGCGTTCACGTTGCGCTCCACTTTGCGCTCCACGTTGCGCTCCACTTTGCGCTCATGTTGCGCTTACGTATAGCCGCGCCGTCGGCGCCACGCCGCCGGCCAGATACCCTGCTTGCCCGGCGCAAGAATGCCGTTCGGGTCGAGCGCGTCCTTGATCGTTTCCGAGAGCCGCAGCAAGGCGCCTTCGTTGAAGCTGTACTGCGCGGCGGCGAAATCCATATACGCGAGATGCGCGCGGTATTGTCCGTAACCGGCCGCGCGCGCGTCGCTCATCAGCGAGCGCAATAGCGCGCCGGCCTGCTCGACCTGGTTCGCATCGTCGCGATCGAAAATCGCCGCGAAGATGTGATGCAGATGACGCACGCCCGCCGTGAATCCGCCGTAGTAATCGAAGCCGTATTCGGCCGCGCGCGCCTTCACCATGAAGTACTGGCGCAGCGCATCGCGCCCGGTCGCCGGGCACACCGGCGCGAAGTCCACATGCGCGCCCGCGCCGCCGCGCCAGTCGAGCATGCGAAACGCGCTCATCGCCGGGATGCCGGCCAGATTGCGATCGCCGCCCGCGGTGGGCTCGGCGTCGCCCGCATAACGCTTCGCGAAGATTCGCGCCTGCGGCACACGCGCGAACGCGCGCTCGACGATCGCGTAGCGTGCGTCGACCAGCTCGGGCGTGCCGTACAGCGCGAAATGCAGATTCCAGCGGCCGACGTTCAGCTTGTCGAGCATCGCGGTGATGGCGCTTTCCGGCATCGCGCCCGCACCGTCGTACCACTGCGCGCGAGCCGACAGTCCGGCAGCGCGCCGCAAACCGCCTCCGATCACCGCATGATTGCGGATCGTCTCGTCGAGCCGCAACGGCCGCAATATTTCGACGATGGCTTCGAGATCCGTTTCATGGCGAAACTGAATTTCTCCGAGCAGATACGCGGGCGGTGCGGGCATCAGCCACACGCCGATCTTGGTGACGATGCCGTAGTTCGACTGCATGAACATCGCGTCGAACGACGGCCCGTAACCCGGCTGATAAAGCTGCCATGCGGTGCTCGTGTCGATGCCGCCCATGCCGGTGCGCAGCACGTCGCCGTTGGCGAGTATCACTTCCATGCCGCACTGCGTGGCCGCATGGTCGCCATACGACGTGTAGCCGAAGCCGCGCTCCAGCGTATTGCCGACCACACTGCCCCAACCCGCCGCCGGTGGATCGACCCACAGCCGATAGCCTTTCTCGCGCAAGTGCGCGTGCAGATCGAAGTAGCTGACGCCCGGTTCGACGAGCGCATACGCGAGCGATTCGTTGACCTCGACGATGCGCTTCATCCGTTGCAGATCGAGCACGACCGAGCCGGTCAGACGCGGCGCGGCGCCGCCGTACGCGAAGTTGCGTCCGGTGGAAACGGTCCACAACGGAATGCGATATTGATTGGCAATGCGCAGCACCGCACGGATTTCATCGACGGATGCGGGCAGCAGCGCGGCGCTCGCCGCGAACGCCTCGCGCTCGCCGGGCGCGAACGGGTCGAGATAGGTCGACAGCGCGGTCGCCGAATTCACCACATGCTGGTCGCCGACGATCGCGCGCCAGGCAGCCAGCGCAGCGTCGAACTGCGCGGCGGAAACGTTCGGCGGCAGGGTGCGGTTCAAGGGGTCTCCGTTTGTGGCGCGCGCGTCGCTACTGCCACGCTTCCGGCTTGCCGCCGAGCGCGCTGCAGACGTCGACGGCAATTGAGCGCAGCTTGCCCTCCGCGATCGGTCCGGACAACGCGTAGCCCATGCCGTCGCTGATCCAGTAGAAGGTGCGCCGGTTGCCGTCGCGCAGCAGACGGAACGCGTTCTCGTCGCGCGCGGTGCCGGTCACGTACAGCGTGAGGCGCGCGCCGCCGCGGTTCTCGTACATGAACTGCGCGGCCGGTCCCGCCTCGCCGGGCAACAGGCGGCCGCCCACGAGCGAGTAGCCGTATTCCTGCAACGACGGCACCGAAAGCGGCCGGTTCAGACGCTTGGAGAGCCAGGCGATCAGATGCTCTTCCTCGCTCGCCGCCACTTCCACCGGATGTCGCCGCTCGGGCGTATAGACCGCATACGCGATGTCGGCGCGTTCGGCGAAACTGGGCGCGCTTGCACCGAGACCGTTCCACGCGCCGCCCGTCAAACGCGGCGCGAGCGGGCCGAGCGCGAGCGCGAGGCCGGCGCCCGCCGCGAGCCAGCACGCGGCCACGCCGACGCGCCGCCACCACGGCGTGCGCGGACGCAGCACGATGACGGCGGGGTCGTCGGCGGCATGAGGTTCATCGGGGCCGCCAGGCTCGGCATAATCCGCCGATACGCGCTCCGCTTCGCCAGGCGACACGCCGCACAACACGCGCAGCGCGGCCTTTTGCGCGCGCCACGCGGCCACCCGCGCGGCCGCTTGCGGATTTCCGGCGACGAGCGCCGCGATGCGCTCGCGCTCGTGATCCGGCATTTCGCCGTCGACGAACGCCGACAGCGCTCGCAGGTCCACCCCGTCGGGCAAGCTGGAATCGTGGTCGTCGTGGTCGTTATTCATCGCGGATTTCTCACTACTTTCAACGGCGGCGGCTTGCGCGCCGGCCCTTGCGCGGGCCCCTCCAGCAACGCGCGCAGATGCTCGCGCCCGCGCGACAGCCGCGACATCACCGTGCCGACGGGCACACCGAGCGCCTTCGACGTCTCCTGATACGTCAGTTCCTCGACGCACACGAGCAGCAGCACCTCGCGCTGTTCGAGCGGCAGGCGATACAGTGCGCGCTGCAGATCGCGCAGCACGAGACCGTCGACCTCGCGTTGCGGCGCCTCGAGATTGCGCCACGGGGCGCTTTCTTCATCGACGGCGATTTCGCGGCGCCCGCGCAGCTGATCGATATAAAGATGCCGCAGGATGGTCAGGAGCCACGCGCGCAGATTGCTGTTCGGCCGGAACGCCGCCCAGCGCGCGAGCGCGCGCTCGGCCGTGTCCTGCACAAGGTCATCGGCCCACGCGCGGTCCCCCGTCAGCGCGCGCGCATAGCGGCGCAACTGCGGGAGCCACGAAATCACTTCCGCTTCGAAGCTCACCCCGAGCGCAGCGCTCAGTAGCCGCCGCTGCTGCTGCCGCCGCTCGTGCCGCTGCTGGACGCGCCGCTGTCCGTCGACGAGCACGCCGTGGTGGCGAGCGAACCCAATGCGAGTGTGAAAAGCATGACGATCATGCCGAGGATGCGAGTGCGTTTCATGTGAGTCTCCGTTGTCATGCAGGGCGCTTACTTCCGTCCCATGCGAGGCTGTCGATCAAACTCGGTGCTCATCTTTCCTGCACCGTCCCTCTCTTAACGCTGCAGCCAGGCGATTTATTCCGACGATGCATCCCGCGGGGCCAGCTTTTTCCGCCATCGGCATCGGGAAGCGCCCGCTCTGGCCGAAGAAGCCGGTCAATCATCGGCTGATTTGGTAACTCAACGTTACAGCCCATAGTTACCAGGTGCTTATGTGGGCGCAAGCCGTTATAGTGGACGCAGTTCGCCCGCCGACGCGTTCCGCCCCGCACAGGGTAGAATCGCGGCGAACAACCGTCTTTCTAACCTGAATTGTCCATGGCTTCCGCAGAATCGCATCCGCAAAACGACTTCATGAACGCCGCGCGCAAAGAACGAAAGCGCGTTGAGATTTACCTTGTCAACGGCATCCGCCTGACAGGGTGCATCGAGTCGTTCGACCAATATCTGGTGATGCTGCGCACGCCCGTCGGCCTGCAGGGCATCTACAAGCGCGCCATCTCGACGATCCAGCTCGATACCGGAACCCGTCCGGCTCCGCGCGCGGGCCGCCCGTCGCATGGCGAGCACACCACCCGCGGGCCGCACGGCTCGCGTGAGCCGCGCGAGCATCGGGAACCGCGTGAACCGCGCGAATCGTACGGCGCACCGTCTGACCGGCCCGCATCGGAGCGCGGCAGTTCGTCCGATACGCCGGTGGTCGTCACGCGCCGGCGCCGTCTGTTCGGCACGGGCGGCGACGGCGGCAACCACGGCAATCACGGCAGTGGCGGCAGCAACGGTAATGGCAACGGCAACGGCGGCCACGAGTAAGCAATAAGCGGCGCGCAGCGCCGCTTACTTCTGCAGAGGGCCGAGCCGCTGCAGAATTTTCTCCACCCTCGCCACCTGTTGTTCTGACAGCTCGAACCTGCATTTGACCGCCAACAGACGACGCCGCCAGTAGCCGGCGTCCAGCATCCGTTGCGTCGGCTGTTTCGTTGCCCAATCCAGATGATCCAGTTCTGCTTCCACCACGTGTGAAGCGTTGAAACGCCTTGTGCGCACGTGTTTCGTGTTCATGGTGTTCGCTGCCTTGTTGTTGGTCGTTTGAGTTTGCGCCCCTCCCGAAGCTGGACAGTGTCGTTGCGCCGCATGCGGTGCGATGGGCCGGTCCACGCGACCGTCCGATGATGGTTGTTTTCCGCACTGCATTCCTGCGACACACGGAAAACGAGCCGGCGAACCTACGTTTGAAGTTTTTCTTTACTAGATGGCGCGGTGTTGGCGTTGCGCGTCGCGGTCCTATGCCATCCGGCTAATGTCGCCGGCGCAGTGTTTGCGCTATGCTGGATCGTCGATTACGTCTAAGGGAGCCCGTCATGACGAGCAAGAAGCACACTGCGCCGCCGTCCACCGGAAACCAGCCGGAGCGGGTGCTCGACTCTACGGAAAGCCGCCTCGACGAGGCGCTGGAAGAAAGCTTCCCCGCGAGCGATCCGATTGCCGTCCACGAGAATCACGCGCCTCGTGCGTCGGAGGCGCAACCGCATTCGCCGGGGCAAGCGCAGAAGCCAGGGGAAGAGAAGAAGCGGCGCTAGCGCGCAACGGCAACGCAGTCGCGCGCCACGAACGCATGGCGCGCGCAGGCACAGTGCGCAATTCGCAAGCGCCTTCGGCACGCGCGCCGTGATGACGCCGGCCGACAGATACGCTGATTTATGCCAAGGACAAAGCCGGTCGAGTAACGCCTCGTATGAAAGCAAGCCGAGCGAGCGTATTGAGCATCGCCCACCCGGCTTATCTGGTGCGAGCAGACCGTCAGACGGTCAGCCGCTTCCGCCTCAATGCACCGGCAAGCCGCTTTCAAGCTGCCGCTGCAGTTCGCGCACCTGACGCTGCGCCGCACGCAGTTGCTCCTGCGCGGCAGCCTTTTGCTGCGCGAGCGCCACGGCTTCGGCGCGGGTCTGTTGCTGCTGGTTGGCCACGATCGTCTGCTGCTGGCGCGCAACATCGAGGTCGGCCTGCAGGCGATTCGCACGGTTCTGCGACAGCGCGATCATGCGTTCGGTGAACGCCTTTTGCGCCTCGAGTTGCGTGCGGCGAATTTCCACGTCCGACAGTTGCAGCGTCTGGCGCGCGAAATCGCGGTAGATCATTTCGGCGCGCGCCGCGTCCTGCGTCTTGATGACACGCCAGAAGTTCTTTTGCTGGAAGAGCGCGACGTAGTACGTCATCTCCTTGCCGTGGAACAGCAAGCTCGCGCCGTAGCTGCCGTTGTACGTGGTGCGCAGTTCGCTGAGGTCCGAGCCCTTGATCATCTGCTGCAATTCGGCGACGTTGCCCGCGGCGGATTGCTTCGCTTCGTCCGGCGTGAGCGCGGAAGTCTGAACCTGAGGCTGCGCAGGCTGCGTCGACGGCAGCGCGACTGTCGCACCCGGTTGGGAAACGACGCCGGATGCGCCATTGTTGTCAGACTGAGACTGAGACTGAGGCAAAGACTGAGCCTGTGCGCATGCGCCGTGTGCTACCCCCAACGCCATGATCGCGGCAACGGCGATCTGTCGTAGTTTCGACTTTTGGTCCATGTAATTCCTGCTTCGACAGTTTTTGTTTTAGTTCCCAATCGTCTCATTATTACTCACTTTCGCGGGTTTCGGGCTCTTCGTCGAAAATTTGGTACTTGCGCATTTTCTCCCACAGCACCTTGCGGCTGATGCCCAGATAGAGCGCCGTGTCCTGACGCCGCCAACTGTTGGCGTCGAGTGCGGCGATCACACGGTTGCGCTCCGCCATGTCCCATTTGCTGCGGTCCACCAGCACTTCGGCCGCGCTCTCGGCCGGCACCGGCTGACTGCTGCGGGCAAGCGCGAGCAGACGCTGCAGACGCGCGGCGTCCCATGCGCCGATCTGCCGCACCGTCACACCGATCCGTTCGGCGAGATTGCGCAGTTCGCGCACGTTGCCCGGAAAATACGTATCGGCGACGGCGTCCGCGAGCCAGTACGGCAAATCCGGCAAGCCGGCGAGGCGCTCGGCGCCCACCACATGCGCGATAAACGCCTTGAAGATCGCGATCTTGTCGACGGCGCCCCGCTCTTCCAGCGACGGGATTTTTAGCTCGATCACCGCCAGCCGATAATAGAGGTCCGCGCGAAAAGTGCCGTCCTTCACGAGCTGCGGCAGATGCTTGTTGGTCGCCGCGACGAGCCTGAAGTCGAGCTTGACGGGCGTCGCGGACCCAATGCGCGTGACGGCGCTGTCTTCGAGCACCCGCAACAGCTTGACCTGCTGATAAAGCGGCAAATCGCCGATCTCGTCGAGAAACAGCGTGCCGCCGTCGGCCTGCTCGAAGTAGCCTTTGTGCGCGACCACGGCGCCCGTGAACGAGCCCTTCGAGTGCCCGAAAAACAGCGACTCGAACAGGCCATCCGGAATCGCGCCGCAATTCACCGCGACGAACGGGCCCTTGCCGTAGCGGCTATGTTTTTCGTGCAGCAGTTGCGCGATGCGCTCCTTGCCGACGCCGGTCTCGCCGTGCACCAGCACGCTCGTGTCGCAGTCGGCGAAGGTATCGACTTCGTGCAGCAGCGCCTGCATGCATTCGGAGTTGGCGATGATCGCGTCCGACTCGTGCGTCTTCGCGCTGTGTGCGCGCATTTGCAGCACGAGCTTCGTCACCATGCCGCGCAACTCGGCGCACGTAAAGTCGAGCGGCAGAATGTGCGAATACTCGGCGGGATACATCGACGGATCGTGGTCGCGCGGCGCCGCGCCGACCCACACGACCGGAATGCCGTGAGCGGCCTGCCAGTCGCGCACGATCAGCGCGCCGCTGTCGATCACCGAGACGCTGATGATCGCGAGCGACGGCCGCTGCGCGGTCCGCTCGGGCGAGATCGCGATGTCATCCGCACGGATCACTTCGACGTCGAAGCTCGCCATGCAGCGCGCGACCCGGTCGACGATGTCGGCCTTGCCCTCCCAGACGTAAATATCGAGTTCCTCGATTTTGGTGGTGGTTCTCATGGTCGCCGAATCAATAAACCAGTTGTGCCTGACCGCAGGCAAGTCCGAGGCTGTGAACCGTGCTGACGCCGACCTGCACGCCGAGGAGTTGCAGAAGCGGAACGAGCAGCAGGTCGAGCGAATTCAGTACGGGCGTGAGCGTCCCGGCGAGCGCGCCAACGAGCGGCGCGGCAAGAACGGTGATGTCGAGGCCGAGCGCGCTCGCATGCATCGAGCCCGCGAGCCCGGCCGCGAGCTGGCCCACAAGACCGCTCGTCGCCGAACCGAGCGCGTTGGTGTTGGTGCTCTGAAAGTCGTCGGCATCGCCGGCCACGTTGTTAAAGCGCAGCACGCTCGACTGCGGCTGTATATGAAGGTTGAAGCCGTTCGCCGGCGAACTGCTGCCGACCGTCACGTCGATTACGCCGAGACTCAGCAACGGCACGCTCACTGAAGTCAGCGACGCGGGCGTCGAGCAAGTGGTCGGCACGCTGCTATTGGTCAGGTTGCTGGACGCGTCGCCGCCCACGCACATCGACAGCACGCCTGGCCTGACGTCGATCCCGCTATAGCTCGTCGACTTCTGCGTCGAACACTGCGTGCTTTGCAAGCCGGCGGTGCCGGGCGCGACTTCGAGGTAAATCGGCAGATTGAGAAGGCTCACGTTGACAAGCGAAGGAAATCCCGCCCCGAGCCCGAGCTTGGCGTTGACCAGTTGCACGTTCAGATAAAGCTGCACCGACGCCGAATGCGCGCTCGTCCGATAGCGGCCGTCCGGATAGGTGCCGGCCTCGCCCACCGCGATCACGGGCGGCTTCAGAACCCGCGCTTGCGCCGTGACGTTCGCGACCGGGCTCAGATTGAGCGCGGTGCCCAGGTTCACCGCCGAGCTGCCGTGCGCGATCTCGGCGGCGATCATCAGCGCGTCGAGCGCGTTGATGGTGGCGGACGCGGCCGCCTCCGGGTTCGCCAGACCGATCGCGAGCAAGCCGTTTGCGCTCGTCGTGTCGCCGAGCCGGATCGCCGTCGATCCCGTCGATGCGCTCGCAATCGCGCCCAGCGCGCTGGTCGCGCTCGCGCTCGCCACCTTGCTCTGACCGAGCACGGTCGCCATCGCGGTGGCGAGCTGGCTCACCGTCACCTGCGTCTGCAGCAACTGCGACATCGACGCGACGCCCAATGCGGCCGCCAGATCCGCCAGCTTGACCTGCGCGGTGGCGAGCCCCTGATAAGAGCCGACGTCGAGATTCAGGCTGGTGCCGAGCAAGCCGTTCAGCAATCCGTTGAGCAGACCGCCGGAAAGGCTCGCCACCGACGTGCTCAGCGAGAACGAGCTGATGTTGGTCGCCTGCGCGACGGCGCTCGCGCTCAGGTCGCGCGCCTGGCCGATCAGAAACAGAAACGGCACGGGCCGGCTCGCCACCACTTGCACCGCATTGAGCGGCGTGCCCGACGCAACGAAATACGACTGGCCCGCATTGGCCGACGGGTCCCATCGTCCGCAAGTGACCTGGACGGTGCCGTCGGCCGGCAGACCGTTTGCGGTTGCGTTCAGCCGCGCCGTGTTGGCGGCCGCCGCGCAGCCGCCCGCGCTGCCGATCACCTGAGCGCCGGCCGCCGCGGCGAGATCGGCGGTTCGCTGCAAATCGCGGCGCGCGTAATAGAAGTGGCCGATGTCCACGGCGCCGAGCGCGATCACCGCGACGCTCACGAACACCGCCGCCAGCAGCGCGATCGCGCCGCGCTGCCGGCGCGGGGTGAGCGCAAGGGCAGCGCCTGCGCGACGATGCGTGCGCAGCGATCGCAAACGGCGGTGGACGGAATCGGCTGATCGCATATCAGTTCTGCGGCAACTGGCCCGTGAGCCCGCCGCCCTGCCCGCCGCCGCTGCCCTGGTTGAGCGCCGAACCGTACAGATCGGGAATGCGCGATTTGAACGACTGCATGTAGCGCCGATAGGCGAGCCCCGCCTCTTCGCCGAGCATCGGCTGAGGGGCTGCGGCTTGCGCGTTGCTGCGCTGAAGCTCGAGCCATGCTGAAGTCGAATGCCCGACTTCGCTGCTTACGACGGCGGGCTCACCCGCTGCCGCCGACTGAGCGCTCGCGTGCACGGCCGCACCCGCCGCCAGCACGAACACCGACGCGCGCACTGCAAAGCACCACCAGCGCCACCGCATCCCGATTCTTTCGTTATTTTTCACGCTACCCTCCGCGGCCGCGCCGCCTGTTATTGTGCGAACCGTTGCAAGAGACGCGGCGCCGGTTCCATCGTGTTCTGCATGCTCGCGACCGTGCCCGCCGGCGCGTTTCGCGCACTCGACGGAACCGTCATGCCGGTGACGGCAGCGCCCGCATGCGCACCGTCGCGGCTCGCGGCGGCGACTTTCGCCGCATCGCTGCGGATCGCCGCGCGCACGTCGAGCGCGAGCTTCTGCTGGTTCATCAGCGCCTGTGCAGCGGCCGCCTGCCCGTTCGCCAGCAGAAAAAGCGCGACATTGCTGACGACCTTCGGGTTCGTCGAATCGAGTTCCGCCGCCTTCATCAACGGCACGCGCGCGCCAGCGACGTCGCCCGCACGCAGGCGCGCGTAACCGAGGTCGGAGAGCACCGTCGCATCGGTCGGCGCGAGCTGCGCCGCCTGTTGCAACTCGCTCGCCGCGCGGCCGAAGTCGCCCTGTCCGCCCGCGATCAATCCGAGCCCGCGATGCCCGCGCGCCGCCAGCGGCGTCTGTAACAACTGCGCGTAAGCGGCCGCGCTCGCCTCCGGCTGATCGGTCATGCGCAATGCGTCCGCGCGCAACAGGATCGAATCCGGCGTGACGCCGTACTGCTTCTCGAACGCGTCGATATGCGCGAGCGACGCGAAGTAAAGCCCTTGCGACTGCATCCGGTCGATCAGACCCAGGTACATGCCCGGCGTGTCCGGCGCCGGATCGCGATTGGTCCGCTGCAGCATGGCCTGCCGCTCGGCCTGCGGACCGATGCCGTAGCCGGACTGCTGCGACGCGCACGCGCCGAGCAACGCGAGCGCCAACGCGCTGCAAGCGCAGCGCATCGCACGCGCGGAATAGTTCGGTATCTTGATCAATTGCATTGCTGTTTCCTTACCGATGCATCGACTTCAGCGAATGGGACACGGACATCACACCCGGCCCCGCGGTGACGATCATCAGCGCGGGAAGCAGTGTCAGGATCATCACGCCGGTCATCTTCACCGCCATTCGGCCGATCCGTTCGCGCAGCATCGCGCGGCGCGTTTCGCGCAGGCGGTCGCCGAACTGCTTGAGCGGTTCCTGCACTGCGCCGCCGTGGCGGTCCACCTGAATCAGCAGGCGCACCACGGCGCGCAGGTCTTCGTTGTCGAAGCTGGACGCAAGTCGCGACAGCGACTGCTCGCGCGTGCGGCCCGCGGCGAACTGACCTTGCGCGATTTCGAGTTCGCTCGCGAGCACGGGCAAGACGCCGCGAAAATCGTTGACCATCACCTGAAGGCTTTGATCGAGCGAGAGACCGACGCCCTGCAAGAGGCGCAAGAGATCGACGAGCATCGGCAATTCGTCGACGACCGCGCCGCGACGCGCCGCCGCGCGCCGGCGCAACACCAGCTTCGGCGCCATCACGCCGCACATGAACGCGACGATCACGACGAGCACATAACGCGGACCGTCGACATGCGCGTGCGCGATCGGGCCGGCGACGAGCGGCAGCACAATCGCGCCCGCGATCCGCGCCATCAGGAACAGTCCGCGCGCGCGGGCATCGACGAAACCGCACTGTTCGAGAAGCCGCCGGTCCTCCTGCGCGACGACCTGCCGGCCAATCGACGTGTCGAGCCAGCGCGTGCCGGCGTCGGCGCATCGTTCGAGCAGGCCTTTCATGCCGCGTGCGCGCTTGACGTTGGCCGAAGTGCCGCGCGAGGACGATGCGTTGGACGCGTGCGACCCGCTAGCCAGATTAGCCACGCTTGCCACGCTTGCCGCGCTCGATGCGTTCGCAGCACCGCCGCCCTGCGCGGCATTCGCCGCATTGCCCGCCTGCGCCCCACGAGCGCCCGCTGCCGCCGCGCTTTGCAGCGCGCGTCCGTCGAGTGCGTGCGCGAGCGTGCGAGCGCTGCGGCGTGCCGCGGCAAGACGCGCGACCAGCAAGCCGGCAAGCAGCAGCAAGCCCGCGGCGGCGAACGCAAGCGCAAGAGCGAAGAGTTCGTTCGGGCGCATCGTCATGCCTTCAACCGGGCGAGCCGGTAGAGCAGATACGCGCCCGTCAATTGCAGCGCGAACGCGAGATAGAGAATCTGGCGGCCGCCCGGATCGAACCACATGGAGCCGAAATAGCGCGGGTTCGTCAGAATCAGAAAGCCGCCTATGCCGACGGGCAACATGCCAAGCACCCACGACGACAGCCGCGTTTCCGACGACATCGCGACGAGTTCGCGTTCGGCCTGCTCGAGATCGCGCATGAACGACGACATGCGGTCGAGCATGACGTCCGCGCGGCCGCCGTATTTAACGGAGAGCCGCAGCACCGCGCCCACCAGTTCGAGTTCGCGCGCGCCGTACAGCACCGCGACGTGAGACAGCGCGCGGTCGATCTCGACGCCCGATCTGAGCATCCGCGAAACGTGGTCCAGGCATTCGCGCAGCGGCGCCTCGGTGGTTTGCAGCGAGGCCTGGAACGCGGCGGGCACGCTGTTGCCGAGCGTGATCAGACGCACGATGCCGTCGAGAAACGACGGCAGTTGCCGCACGATCGCCTGACGGCGCCGGCTTGCGCGCATCGACGTCACGAAGTAGAGGAACACCGCGCAGCCCAGCAGCGTGATGCCGGCGGCGAGCGGGCCGCCCTGGCTGCCGGCCACGAGACACAAGGTCGCGACGATGGCCGCAACCGCGGCGAGCGACGCGCGCGCGTTGCGCAGTCCGGCGCGGTTGAGCCTCGCGCCGATTGCATAGCGCACGCGTGCGCCCAGATAACGCAGATGCGCGTCCCAGCCCGCGTCGGCGGCCGGCGCTCGCGGCGCGAACGCGACGCCGGGCGCGGCGCGGCGTGCGGAAGCGGACGCAGATCCCGTGGCCGCGCCCGAAGACGAAGACGAAGACGAAGCGCCGCCCGAAGACGATGCGCCACGCGGCGCGCTTGCAGCACCGCTTGCACCCGCTGCGCCCGATGCCATCGCCGCGCCGCTCATCGCGGCAGTCGACGCGACGCTCATCCGGCTGTCGATAAAGCGCTCCGCGCTCGCCTGCTCCTTGCGTTGCGCGCCGCGCTGCAGGACGAGCAGCGCAAGCGCCGCGCACAGCAGCGCGAGCGCGGCAAAGATCAATGCGGCGCTAGACATTGAAGCCGCCGAAACCGCCACCACCGCCGCCATTAAAACCGCCACCGCCGCTACCGCCGAAGCCCACACCCCCGAGCGGCTGACGGAAGCGCGCGAGCTTCGGCGAATGCGGATGAATGCCGAGCGACACCCATTGATCGAGCTCTTCGCCGTCCGCGGACAGCACCGGCTCGTAGCGGTACAACTCCTGCGTCGCGATGATGTTGTCCGACGGGCCCGTCACTTCGGTGATCGACAGAATGCGGCGGCGGCCGTTCGAAAGCCGCCCGATCTGCACGATGAAGTCAATCGCGTTGGCGATCTGACGGCGCAGGCTCGACTCGGTGCCCTGGAAGCCCGCGAAGCCCGCCAGCATTTCGAGCCGGTACAGACACTCGCGCGGCGAGCTTGCGTGAACGGTGCCCATCGAGCCGTCGTGGCCCGTGTTCATCGCCTGGAGCATTTCGAGCACTTCGCCGCCCCGCACTTCGCCGACGATGATGCGGTCCGGGCGCATGCGCAGCGTATTGCGCAGCAGGTCGCGGATCGTCACGACGCCCGCACCGTCGAAGCCGCCCGGACGGCTTTCGAGCCGCACCACATGTGGATGGTTGAGCGACAGTTCGGCCGTGTCCTCGATCGTCACGACACGCTCCGGCTCGGGGATGTGAAAGGCCAGCGCGTTGAGCAGCGACGTCTTGCCCGAACTCGTTCCGCCCGACACCAGCACATTGCAGCGCGCCATGACCGCGGCTTCGAGCAGCGCGCCGATTTCGGGACTGTAAGTGCCGTTGCCGAGCAGATCGTCGGGACGCAGCGGGTCCTTGCGGAATTTGCGGATCGACACGATCGGCCCGTCGATCGACAGCGGCTCGATCACCACGTTGACGCGTCCGCCGTTCGGCAGGCGCGCATCGACCATCGGATTCGATTCGTCCAGACGCCGGCCGATCGGCGCGAGAATGCGCCGCACGATGCGCAGCAAATGCGCGTTGTCGGCGAAACGCACCGGTATCTTCGTGAGGATGCCGTGGCGCGACACGTACACGTCGTTATAGCCGTTGATCAGGATGTCTTCGACGGCCGGATCGTTGAGCAGATCCTCGATCGGTCCGAAGCCCGCGAGCTCCTTGGTCAACGCGTCGGCAATCGCGCGCACCTCGGCCTCGTTGATCGGCACGCGCCGCAGCCGCACGAAGCTGTCCATTTCCAGATCGACGAACTGATTGATCGCGTTGCGCGACCAGCGGCCGAACTCCGAGCCGAGTTCCTCGATACGCGTGAGCAGATGTTCGTGCGCGGCGTTCTTGATGTCCTGGAACTGCTGGCTTTGCGCAAACGACGGCGCGTTGTCGGCGAATTCGATTTCTTTTGCCATCGTCTATGACCGTCTGGAAGAAGTTGGGATGAAGCGTTTGAGCGCGCCCAACGCGAACTTGCCGCGCGCCGGCGCGCTCGTGTGTGCCGGGCCCGCGAGCCGCTCGATCAGCGGCTCGAGCGCGCGCACGTACGGGTCGCGCGCGGCGGCATCGGCGAGCAGCAAGCCCTGGTTCGCCGTCTGCCCGAGCGCCACGCGGCGATCGGGCAAGCTCGCGACGAGCGGAATCTCGAGACGCTCCGCGATCTGCGCGGCGCCGAGGCCGAGATCCGGGTCGAACTTGTTCACGATCAGCCTGACGTTGGTCGTGTCCGTGCCCGCATCGCGCAATGCCTCCAGCACGCCGACCGCCGATACGATCGACGCCACGCCCTGATCGCAGACGAGCCACGCTTCGTCGGAAGCACGCACCACGTGCGCGATGAATTCGATGTTCGAGAAGCCGCCGAGGTCGATGATCTGCTGGTCGAAAAACGCGCGCAGCCGGTTCAGGAGACTGATCGACGACGAATAGGAAATCTCGCGCATGTCGGCGAGATTCGGCGGCAGCGTGGTGAATGCGAGGCCGCTCGTGTGATGCGAAAGCGCCGTGTGCACGAAGGTCTGATCGAAGCGCCGCAGATTGCGCACGGCTTCGACGAAATGAAAGTCGCTGCGGGTGTTGAGCATCAGCAGGCCGTCGCCGGCGGGCAAGCCGAGATCGAGCAAGGCCGCCTGCCTGCCCTGCTGCGCGTCGCGCCGTTGCAGCATGACCGCGAGATTGGTCGCGAGCGTGCTCACGCCCATGCCGACGCGCGCGCCGAGCAGCGCCGTCACGCGGCCATGCCGGCTCACCGGTTCGACCAGGTTGTCGAGCACCTGCTGCGTAATGCGCAGCGCGTCGGCGGCGGGCGCGGTCAGATCGATGAAGTCGCGCACGCCCGCGCGCAACGCAGCCAGCGCGCTCTCCGGCTCGGCGAGCGAACCGATCGCGACGATCTGGAGCCCCGGATACTGCGCGCGCACCGCGTTCGTCGCCGCGCTCGCCGCCGCGCCGCGTCCGCCCGAAAAGTCGACGAATACGAGCGACGGGTTGAGCGTCGCGATACGCTGCGTAAGAATCGACGGATCGAGCGTGACCGCCTCGACCGCGCCCGCGGCAAGCAAGGTCTCCGAGAGCCAGTGCACATGTTCGTCGGCGAGCGACGCAAACATGAAATAGTCGGTGACGGCCCGGTCAGTCAACGAGTGCGTTCTTGCGTTCATCGTGCCCATCCTCTTGCGGCATCGGCGCAACGACGCGTGCCTTTGCCTTTCGTTGCCCGCCGCAGCCTAACTGCGGCAGACGCGCGCCGATCTTGCAGCGGCAAGCCGTGCGCGCGCCGCGAACTGCCGCCTGGCCGCGCGCGTTCATTTCGAAAATCCCGGCGCCGCGTCGCGCGCCGCCACGCCGCCGATCAGCGAGCGCCACACCGGCGCGTTGCGCTGCTCCGACTGCTCGCCCGGCGTGGCCGGCAAGGTCGCGCCTTTCGCGAGCGGCGACACCAGATGCGGCGTGACGATGATCACCAGTTCCTTGTCGTTCTGCTGATAGTTGAGCTGCTTGAAGAACGCGCCGATCACGGGCAGGTCGCCAAGCAGCGGCACCTTGGCCACGTTCGAAATCGTTTCGCGATCGATCAGCCCGCCGATCACGAAGCTCTCGCCGTCGCCGAGTTCGACCGTGGTGTCGGTGCGGCGCGTGGTGATCGCGGGCACCGATACGCCGCTGATCGTGACCGCGTTCGCGAAGTCGAGCTGGCTCGCTTCGGGCGCGACCTTGAGCGCGATGCGCTGCGGGCTCAACACAGTCGGCGTGAGCGTGAGACCGACGCCGTACGGCTTGTATTCGATCGACGTCGTGCCGAGACCTTGCGGAATCGGCACCGGAATTTCGCCGCCGGCAAGAAAGCTCGCGCTCTGACCGGACAGCGCGACGAGCGTCGGCTCGGCCAGAATCCGCGCGAGGTTGTTGCTTTCCATCAGGCTCAGGTCGGCGAACAGGCCGTGCGTGGCCGAGTTGAACACGAGATTGAACGCCGACGAAATCGGCGCGACCGAACTGAACGACGGCGTGGAGCCGTAGGTCGCCGAGGTCAGCGCCGACGGCGCGAAGGAGCCGAACGTGAAGCCGTTGTTCTGCTTGAGAATGTTCAGGCCGACCTGCTTGAGGACCGTGCGGCTGAACTCCACCACGCGCACGTCGACCTGGACGACCGAGCGGGTCGCGATTGTCGAGGTGTCGTAGATTTGCGCGCTGTTTGAGGCGCTGTTTGCGGCGCTGTTTGCGCTGCCGTTTGGTCCGCCGTTTGCACCGCTTTTTGCTCCGTTCACAGCGCCGATGCCGCCCGCGCCGCCCAGCGCCGCGCGCTGATGTGCCTCGATCTCGGCGGCGGCTGCTGCGCGGTGATGCGCTTCCATCGTCGGCGCGGCGCCCGTGATCAGTGCGGTGTCGCCGAGCACCTTCACGGACGGCGTGCCGGGCCCGAGCAAACTTTTCGCGGCCGGCGAACTCACGTTCACGACGTACGACAACGGCGCGTCCTTGCCCTGCTCCCACAACATGACGTTCGTCGTGCCCGGCGATTTGCCTATCAGCAGCACGCCGCCCGTTTTGTCGCCCTTGATGATGAGCACGTCCGCGACGCTCGGATCGCCGATCGCAACGCGCCGCAGCGTATGGCCGCCCGCAAGCGACTGCTGCGAGCCGACCGCGATGTCGAGCTGCTCCGCGCCGCCCGCTGCAAAACTCGCGGACGACATCGCCATCGACGAGCCGCACAGCAGCGCCGTTAATCCGTACCCGAAAATGCGTTTGTTCATTTTTTTATGGACGCGCGTGGCCGCGCGGCTCCCTGAAACCGCTATCGGGCGACCGTCTCGGCGCGCCCACCCCGTATCACTTCGATGACGCCGCCCGCGCTTCCCGCATGATTCACGACGCGCGTGACGGGCGGCGCTGCATGCGGTGCGGCCGGCGTGCGTGGCGCGGCATTGCCCGCGCCGCCCGACAGCGCGTCGAGCGAGACGCCGGCGGCCGCGCGCGTTAAATCGCCGGACGGCGCGGCGTCGCCCGCTCGCGTCGCTGTCTTCAACACCGCGGGCAGCGGCGCGAAGGCGGCGGCGTCGATTACTTCGGCATCCTTGGGATTGCGCAGCGCGAACACGAGCCGCCCCGAACTTTCGGCGAGCGTCAGACGGTCGACATCGGCAACCGGCACCGCGAGAACCGCTGTCCTGACCATGCCGTTCGGATCGCCGGACGTGTCGCCGGCAGCCGTCGCGTTGCCGAACGCGAGCACGCGCACCTTCGACATCAACAGACGCGCCTGGGTACGCTCGATCTCGCCGCCGCTGCCCATATTGCCGTCGCGCTTGAGCGTGAAGAACACGTCGACGAAATTGCCGGGCCGCAAGCGGTTGCCGACCGCATTCGATTCCTCGACGCGCACCGCGACCGCGCGCTCGCCCGGCTCGATCCGCTCGGCGAGACCGGACGACAGTTGCTCCTCGAGCACCGGCGAGTCCGCGCCGATGTCGGCGGCGGGCACGCGCCCCGCGACCAGCGAAGGATCGGCGAACGCGCCGTTGGGGTTGATCGGCAACGGCTGAACACGCAGCGCATCGGCGCCGATCGGCTTGCCCGCGGGCAGCACGCGCATCGCCACCACCACCGGAAACACCGTTTGCTTGACGGACGCGACCGGCGCGGGCGCGGGCCGGCGCAGCAACATCACGGCGAATACGCCGAGCAACAGCGCGACGGCAATCAGCGCGCCGGCAACGATGCGGGTCAGCTTCAGCATGGCCGGGCGCGCCATGAATCGCGCGAGGCCATGCGGCCGTCATGCGCGGACGAGCGAGCCGGAGTCGACGGAATCGGAGCGTGTGCGTCAGTCAAAGTATGTTCACCGGATTGAGTTGCACCGTGGCGGTACTGGTCAGGTTGTCGGGCAGCACGAGCCCGAGCAGAGGCAGGTTCGGCACGAGCGGATGCGCCGCGTAGTTGTAGGTCAGGGTCACGGCAATGCAGGTCATGGCCGGCTGGTAGCTGCATGCGGCGGGCACGGTCTGGCATGCGGCGGTGCTGATCATCTGCGCGACCATGTTTGTGGCGGTCGTGCACGCGGCTGCGGCGCGCAGATTGATGGCGGCGGGGACGTCGTTCGCTTTCTGATAGTTCAGCGCGGCGCGCGCGCCCTCCTCGCTTGCCAGCGTGAGACTCTGCTGCGCGACGAAGATCAGACTGAAGGTCACGATCGCATAGAACACGCAGAAGAAGAGCGGGAACACGAGCGCGAATTCGATCGCGGTAGCGCCGCGCTGGGAACGGCGGGGGTGTGTGTTGCGTGCGTGTGCGTTGCGTGCGGGGACGCGCGGCGCGGCGTCGATACCGTTGGCGGGTATCGAGGCCAGTCTCGAGGCGGGTCTCGAATCGGCCTGCCTGCCGCGTTGCGGACGCGCGATCATCGGGCGCCTCCTACAACGAGTTGCGCGGCGAGCCATACCATCAACGGCACGGTGAGGCATGTGGCGAACGGCGTCGAGCGCCGGCCGGCCAGCTCGAAGGTAGGCGCCCGGCGTTGCAGCAGCGCGGCCACGCGCGTGCGCGTCGCGACGAGCACCCACAGCGCATGCAGCCCGGCGGCGACGCTCGCCACCGCCCACAGCCCGAGCAGCGCATGAACGCCGCACCACGCGCCAAGCACCGCGAACACCTTGACGTCCGCGGCGCCCATCACACCGAGCGCGAAAAACGGCAACAGGGCGATGAGGCCGACGGCGGCGCCGGCCGCGGCCTGAGCGGCGGAAATACCGAACGGAGAAATGTTAAATAGAGCGCACAAAACCGCCGTTATTAAACCGACAACGACAAGCGCATTGGAAATATGCCGGCTGCGGTAATCGCAAATGGCGACGCACGCACACCAGAGCATGAATACGAGAAGCGCGAAGGATACTTGCATATTAGAACTCGACAGACGCATCAATTCACCCGGATTGCAATCGCAATCCGGGTGCGCCTATCAGGCAAGATCCCGGCAGGAATAAGAACGTAAAACGTTAAATTAATAATGCCTTACGCCGTGCTTGCCGAGACCCCATTGCTTTATTTGCTAATGAGGCAAAAGCCCGGCGATCGTCTGGAATGCCGTATTGAGCTGCGTGCCCAGACCCTGCACTGTCGAACCGATAACGACGACGATCAGACCTGCGATCAGACCATATTCCAGCGCTGTTACGCCCCGGTTATCTCTCAGGAAGCTTGCGGTGAACTTTTTCATTGTTACCCTCGATTTTCGATTTATTCGTCATTCTGTGTGCCGCGTGTTGCAGCCAGGTCCAGCACGCACTGCACCGTTGGTCTCTCGTTCCGGTGCGCGTTGCTACCGTGCAGCATCTGAGCGTTGCGGCCGCCCCCAATAAAACGGATGTGCATGAGCTGTCTGTTCGATAACCCACCTCCCTCGTGAATCCGTCCGGCTTTTGGGCTTTATAGCTGAACAATCTTTTTTAAGCAATTCTCGTGTGCCCGCACGGATGATTGCCCGTTGGTTCTTCCCGTACACATAGGTTAACGGCTGTTCGTGCGTTGCAGCACATAGTATTAACCATAATTTTGAATCGGTGCACTAATTAACTATTTGAAAGGATGTTTCAAGCGGAACACGCCGCGATATGCGCTCGCGTTACGGCGAATTCCGTAACGGCGTCCCCGGCCCGTTACGTTACGCCGCTATCGCCAATGCGCCGCGGCGCCTTTTTCCCATGCATTTTCTGATTTAGCGCTTGCTCCATCGAATTCGGCAACGCCTTATTCGATAAGGCATTGCGACGCCCATTCGAAAATCTTCGCTATTGGTCAGTCGAAATGGCATGGGTCGTGCAGAGAGAGCCCGCAGCAGGACCACACACAACACATGCGATGCGAGGGCGACATGAACATTCAAACAATCGGCACGAACCACACGACCAACCTCAACGGAACAATCCGGATCACGAAGGCGGCGAACGTCGTCACGTTGCGCACCACGCTGATCGCGGCCGGCGTGGCGGCGCTGCTTTCGCTCGGCGCGTGCGGAGGCTCGGGAAGCCTCAGCTCGGGCACCGGCAGCAACGGCAGCGGTTCGGCAGGCGGTACGCTGTCGACCGGGAGCGGCAGCGGCTCGATGGGCTCGGCCGGTTCGGGTAGCGGCGGTTCGGGCGGCCAATCTAATACAAACACCAGCACGAATACGAATACCGATCCGAACACGCACACCGATCCCGGCACCGACCCGAGCACGACGCCGGTCGCGAATGCGATCGGCACCGTGGTCGGCAACTCGGGCGGCGTGATCGGCGACGTCGGCTCGACGGTCTCGGGCGTCGGCACGGTAATCGGCTCACAGACGCTGCCGGGCGTGAGCCCGCAGACCACCCAGGCCGCAGGCGGCATCGTCAACGAAGTCGGCGCTGCCGTCTCCACGCTCGGCGGCGGCGTCACGCAGGGGCTCGGCCAGCTCGGCACAGGCGGCAACGCGGTCGGGACCACGGTGTCGAGCCTTGGCGGCGTCGTCGGACATGCCGGCGGCGCGGTGACGGAAACCGGCAAGCTCGTGACGAGCCTCGGCAGCGGCCCGCTCGCTCCGTTGTCGGCACTCACGACGCCGCTGGGCGGCGCGGTCGGCACGCTGGGCGGCGCGGTCACGAACGGCGGCAGCGTGCTCGGCACGGCGCTGTCGACCGGTCCGGTGCAGCAGGTCACGCAGACGCTGAGCACGGCGATTACGCCGATCACGTCGATGGTGGCATCGACGACACAGACCGTCGGCAACACGACGGGTCTCGGCGCGCCCGTCAACACACTGCTGTCGACGCTCGGCGGCGGGCTCGGCCACGCCGGCGTACTGCTCGGCGCGAGCGGCGGCAATCCCGTGACGACCGCGCTCGGACGCACGGTGACGGATACGGGCGCGACGGTCGCGTCGGTTGGCGGTCTTTTGACGGGGGGAACGGGCGGCAACCCGCTCGCGCCGCTGACGGGGGCGCTTGGTGGGTTGGGTGGCTTGACGGGGGGAACCGGTAGCGGGCCGCTTGCGCCGCTGACGAGTGCACTTGGTGGGCTTACTGGCGGAACGGCTAGTGGGCCGCTGGCTCCGGTTACCGGCGTGCTTGGCGGGTTGACGGGTGGCACTAGCGGCGGGCCACTTGCGCCGGTTACCGGTGTTCTCGGCGGCTTGACGGGCGGCGCTGGCAGCGGGCCGCTTGCGCCAGTTGCCGGCGTACTCGGCGGCCTGACGGGTGGAACGGGTAGCGGGCCTCTTGCGCCAGTTACCGGTGTGCTCGGCGGCCTGACGGGCGGAACGGGTAGCGGGCCGCTCGCCCCTGTTGCCGGCCTGGTCGGCGGCCTGACGGGCGCGGTCGGCGGCGCATCGGGCGGCACCAACGCGCTTGCGCCCGTGACCGGCATTCTCTCCAGTGTGACGGGCGGACTCAGCGGCGCTGCCGGCGGCGGCGCCACCAGCAGCCCGCTTGCACCCGTCACCGGCTTGCTGTCGACCGTGACCGGCGCCATCGGCAGCGCCACTGCGCCTGCAGCGGCAACGTCGAGCGCGCCGGGCGCCGCGCCCGCGAGCGTGTCGCTCACGGCGACCTCGGGTAATGCGACCACGAACAATCCGCTCGCGCCCGTGACCTCGCTGGTGGGCGGTCTGCTCGGCGGATTGTCGAAGAAGTAAGAAGCGCAACCGCTCGCGCGTCGCCGCGCGCTCAGTGCGGCTGGCGCGGCACGCGCCGGGCGGCGACTAACGCGAGATGAACCTGCAATCGACGCACATCCGCACAAGCTCGCCTGCGGCACGGACAGCGATGTTCAACGGCGGCCTTCGCGCCCGCTTTGAATGCAGTTTCACGGGTTTGGGCACAGCGTCGAACACGGCTTCAGATACGGCTTTGAGCACGCTTCCAACCGGGCTCGACACACGGCTTCGAATGCAGCTTCGAACACGGCTTCGAACCCGGCCTTAAACACCACGCGCCGCCACCCACCACACAAACGGCACGTTCCAGCAGCAAACACGATCGCCAGAAAAGGCATTGAGGAGCACACATGTCCACGCACCGCCTGTTTAACCGCCGCCCCGCCGCGAGCGCCTTTCTGTCGCTGCGCACTCCGTTGATCGCGGTGGCCGTCGCCGGCCTGCTCGCCGCGTGCGGCGGCAGCACCGTCAACTCGCCGCCGACAGCGAGCACCGGCACCGGCGGCGGCTCCGGATCGACGGGCGGCGGAGGCACCACGACGACCACGACCGGGACTTCCGGCGCCGTTACCGGCGCGGCCAAGACGACCAACGACCTGGGCGCGTTGATCGCCGCGCAGACGATTCCCGGCCTCAGCCCGCAAGTCACGCAAGGCCTCGGCAACGCCGTGTCGGGCACGAGCGCCACGCTGAACTCGCTTGCCAATGCGGTGACGAGCGGCGTCGGCCAGATCGGCGCGACGCCGAACCCGGTCGGCGCGACCGTCGCGGGCCTCGGCTCCGTGGTGAGTTCGACGAGCGGTGTCGTGCAAGGACTGAGCACCGCCGTCGACGGCCTGGGCAGCGGTAATCTCGCGCCGCTGTCGCCGGTGACGACGCCGCTGGCCGGCGCGCTCTCGACCACCGCAACGGCGCTCAACGCGGGCGGCGCGACGCTCGGCAATACGCTCGGCTCCGTGCCCGTCCAGCAGGTCACGCAGCCGCTCAGCACCGCGATCACGCCGATCGTCACGACCGCGGGTCTCGTCACCCAGGCGGCCGGCACGCAGACGGGCCTGGGCGCGCCGGTCGGCGGTCTGCTGGCTCAGGTGGGCGGCGCGCTCAGCTCGGCCGGCTCGCAGATCGGCGCGGCGAGCGGCAATCCGGTCGGCGCGGATGCGGGCGCGCTGGTCGCCTCGCTCGGCAACACGGTGACGAACGCCGGCGGCCTCGTCAATCCGAACGGCCCGAACGGCGCACTGCCGATTCCTGGCCTGATTACGAGCCTCGTCGGCAACACGAATCTGAGCGTGGCCAACGGACCGCCGTCGAACAGCAGCCCGTTGAGCCCGCTGCAAAGCGTGCTGGCCAGTCTCGGTCTGGGCGGCAATCCGCTCGGCTCGGTGTCGACGCTGCTCGGAGGCACGCCTCTCGCCGGCCTCGGCTCCGGCCTGAGCGGCGCACCGCTCGGCTCGCTGACATCGACGCTCGGCGGCACGGGCAGCGCAGCGAGCCCGCTGTCGTCGCTGTCCTCGCTGGGCGGCGCGCTGTCCGGCGTTGCAGGCGGTACGGCAAGCGGTTCCGGCGGCGGCGCTCAGGCGCTCGGGCCCGTGACGGCTCTCGTCGGGCAACTTACCGGCACATTGAGCGGCGCGGCGGGCTCGACGGCTTCCGGCGGTTCCGCTGGCGCGTCGGGCAATCCGGCGAGCGGACTGACGACGCTGGTCGGCGGCCTCCTGCCGGTTAATCGTAAGTAGTCCGCATAAGCGGTGCTGAGGCGCGGATGCGGCGCGCGTGGCATCGGCCGGAACACTCCACGGTTCCCGCCGATGCCGCTCGCAAAGACAGTGAGACTCATCGCGCGACGCCTGCTGAAACGAACACGCTTCGATTGTGCGGCTGCGAGGCTCGCCGTCGATGCCCGCGACACTCCGCGCGATGGGCGCTGCATTCAAGCTTCGTGCACTGCATGACGTAATACATGGTGGGACGGCAAAGTTCGTCCGGCCATACATAAGCGGGCGCCGTCAGGCGGCAAGGCCATGCCGCGCATCGACAGGCGCCCGTAAAACAAGATGGCATACGAGGACAATCCGATGAAACTCGGGTACGGCAGCACCTGGACCTTCGTGCTCGCGGCGCTCGCCGCGAGTGCATGGCAAGCACCGGCGCACGCGCAATCGCGCCCGGCACCGACGGCAGGCGGTAGTACGCTGGGCGGCAATCCGCTCGACTCCCTCCCCCAGATCAAGGCGCCCGACAAAGGCCCGAACGTGACCGTGCAGGTCGCGCCCCAGGCGCCTCAACTCCAGGAACTGCTCGCGCGCCATCTCACGCCGACGCGCGTGCAGGTCGAAGGCGTCAAGTCCATTCCGTTCGACGACGTCGCGCAGCGCTTCACGCCGCTCGTCGGCAAGGACACGACCATCGGCGATCTGATCCAGGTGGCCAATGGCGTGACCAAGCTCTACCAGGACCGCGGCTTCGCGCTCTCGTTCGCATTCATCCCCGCGCAGACATTCGACGACGGCGTCGTGCGCGTGACCGTCGTGGAAGGCTACGTGTCCGCCGTCAAGGTGACCGGCAGGGCCGGCGCCGTGGAAGACCGGATTCGCGCGATCGCCGATCACATCACCGCCGACCGGCCGCTGCGGCGCGCGACCTTCGAGCGCTACATCAACGTGCTCGGACTGTTGCCCGGCGTGAAGGTCGCGGCCAACGTGCCACCGCCGCAAAACACCGACGGCGCGACCACGCTCGCGCTCAACGTGGAGCGCAAGCCTTTCGACGTCAGTACGGGCATCGACTTCAATCATCCCGGCGTGCAAGGTCTGCTGACCGCGACCGAGAACGGCCTCACCGCGCTCGGCGAGCAACTGAGCGTGTCGGCGCTGCTGCCGAAAGGCCGCGACAACGTCACCTATCTGGCCGCGCATGCCGCCGTGCCGATCGGCAGCAACGGCCTGATTTCGAAGCTCGACGCGTCGCACTATCGCGGCAATCCGGTCAACAATCCGGGTTTGCCGTCGTATGTGGAGCGCACGGTCATCAACGACAAGATCGGCGGCTCGCTCGCGTATCCGCTTCTGCTGAGCAATACGCAAAGCGTGATCGGCACGGCTTCCGTCTACGCGTCGCGCAACGAGGACCGCTATCACAATCAGGTGAACGGCGCGCAGATCGGTCTGCGCTCGCAAGTGCGCGTAATGCAGTTGCAAGCCGATTACGCGAGCGTCGGAACCGGCCAGGTGCGCCGCGCGAGCATCAACGTGGCGAAGGCGTTCGACATTCTCGGCGCGTCGAAATCGGGCGATTCGAACGTGCCCGGCACCAGCATCAACAATCCAGCTTCGATCAATTTCGTGCGCACAGGTGCGAGCTTTTCGCAAACCAACGAGTGGCCGCTGAAGATCGGCACGGCGATTTCGCTGACGGGGCAGTACAGTGCGGTGTCGCTGCCCACGTCCGAGCAGATCGCCTTCGGCGCGCAGCGTTTTGCGCAGGGCTATCAGCCGGGCGAAGCGTCGGGCGATTCGGGTTGGGGCGCCATGTTCGAGATCAACCGTGCGTTCACGCCGGGCTTCACTTATCTGCGCACGTTCACGCCCTACGTTTCGTTCGACATGGCGCGCGTCTATCTGCACGCGGGCACGCCGTCGCCGTCGCGGCTTGCGTCGATTGCGTTCGGCTTTCGCATCAGCGACGCGAAGTATTACAGCCTCGATCTTTCCGTGGCGAAGGCGGTCGGCGATGCTCCAGTGGAAAGCGCGTCGCGCAGTCCGCGCATCAATGCGACGTTCTCGTATCAGCTCAATTGAGCGGCGAGTGCCCTGCTCCGATTAGAGGTTCCACTATCAAACCGTGCGCGCACTTTCGCGCGCACATCACGTATTCTGCATCGATCGCATCAAGCGGCCGCGCCAGAGCCGCCAGCCGAGCCCCGTGTGCGGCGCGCGTCGGGAGAACCTAAAGGCATCACGCGGCATCACCGGGCATCACGCGGCATCACGCGGCTCGCGCCTCACGCGATGCCAATAACGCTGCGCGACCACGATCGCGCCGTCTTTTATCAAGGAGGAAGACAATGATGCAGTTCACCCAACGTGCCCGCGCGATCGCGCTTCGTACAGCGAAACAGGCCGCGCTGGCCGGCGTGCTGCTCGCGAGCGCCGTCACCGCGATGGCGCAAGCCGACACGCCTGTGGGCACCTGGCAGACCATTGACGATCACACCGGCCAACCGAAGGCGCTCGTGCAGATCGTCGACAGCGGCAACGGCACGCTGAGCGGCAAGGTGATCAAGGGTCTCGGTCCGAACGACCAACCCGATCGCCGTTGTACCGCCTGCACCGATGCGCGCAAGGATCAGCCGATTCTCGGCATGACGATCATCGATGACATGAAAAAAGACGGCGATGCCTGGGATCACGGGCAGATTCTCGACCCGGAAAACGGCAAGCTCTACAAGTGCAAGATGCACCTGGAAGACGGCGGGAACAAGCTGGTGGTGCGCGGGTATATTGGCGTGTCGCTGCTCGGGCGCTCGCAAACGTGGGTTCGTCAGCAGTAGCGAAGACGCGCTAACCCGGCGCGCGAGCGAAAAAAGAAAACGGCCGACGAGATGATCGTTCGGCCGTTTTTTCTACGTGATGTCGCGTGATTTGAATCGTCATGCAGCGTGTTTGAAGGGCGACGTGAAAGCAAACGGAGACGACGGCAACGGATTGACCGGCGGCGGGGTATATACCGCAGGGGCCACCGGAGCCGGCGCTTTCTGCGCTGCAGCGACGTTTTTCTTTTCCGCGCTCAGATGCGTGCGCATGCGTGCTTCCATCATTGCGCACAGTTCTTCGCTGGCGGCGCCGAACAACTGTTCCATGACGCGCTTGAGCACGCCGGACTGATACCACGCCTTGAAGCGGCGATGACAGGTTTGATACGACGGGTCCCTTCAGCCTTGCCACAGGCGGCTCGGCTGTACTTGCGCGGTGTTGCTTGTTCATTCTGGGACATTTCTGGGACAGTGAACATGGCAACCATCACAAAACGAACCGACCAAGCACCGCACCGCCGCTGGCAGGCCCGCGTTAGGCGCAAGGGTTTTCCGACGCTGAGCAAATCCTTTGCGACGAAGACAGAAGCCGAACTATGGGCACGCGAGGCCGAGCAAACGTACGATAAAGGTCATGCCGTCGATTTGAAGGACGCACGCGAGACAACACTCAAGGAGGTATTGCAGCGGTATCTCGACGAGGTTGTGCCGAACCACAAAGGCGCGAAACCCGAGACTTACCGAATCCGGCAGTTGATCGCCATGCCCATCGCGCAGTTTGCGCTGGCGAACATCACGCGCCGAGCGGCAGCGGATTTCAGAGACGAGCGGATCAAGCACGTCAGCGGCTCAACTGTCACGTCAGAAATGAACGTCATAGGCCGCGCAATCGAGACCGCCCGCACCGAGTGGGGCGTGCACCTCGTCTATAACCCCTTCCATAGGGTCAGACGGCCCAAGGCTAACGCATCACGCGATAGACGGCTGGAGGATGGCGAGGAGGCCCGGTTGCTCGCGGCCTGCCGTGCCTCGCGCTGTCCCTACCTCGCGCCCGCCGTCATTGTTGCCATCGAGACAGGGATGCGACAGAGCGAAATTCGGGCGTTGAAGTGGGCGCATATCGACACGGCCCGGCGATATGCCGTGCTGCCGACGACAAAGAACGGCGACGCTCGCGTTGTGCCGCTCTCCTCTCGCGCCCTCGCGGCGATAGAGGAAATGAAGACGGCGCGACAGTACAAATATCAGGGCGTTTCCCTTGAACGCGTTGACGGCCCGTTCGCCCATATCGACGCTACGGTGATCCGGCACGCCTTCATGCGAGCGAGAGACAAGGCCGGTATGCCTGACTTACGTTTCCACGATCTGCGCCATGAGGCCACGAGCCGACTGTTCGAGAAGGGCTTCAACACAATGGAGGTCTCGTCGATCACCGGGCACAAGACCATGCAAATGCTAAAGCGTTACACGCACTTGCGAGCCGAGGAACTGGCGTTGCGCCTCGGTTGATGTGAGGCAAGCGGCTCCGTTCTCATCGAAGCGAAGCCGCTGCGCGTTCAGGTCCGATAGACGCGATGGAATACCACCCTGTCACTGTAGACCTTATTAATCAGCATCGACAGCCCGCCAAACACCACTAGACCGGTGACCCAGCCGCTGTATGGCACACCCGAAAGCAAGTGCCCAGCCTTGAGGCCGATCAAAGCCGCAACCACCAGCGCCCCACCAAACAAGCCATTAGCTGGACCGTACTTGACCTCTGCTTGACAGCCGGTGCAAACAGTCGCGCCTCTCGGAACCTGCGTGCGGCAATGCGGGCAGACCAGATTACTCATTGTGTGACCCTCTCTCTCGTGTTGGACGTGATTTCAAGCATTCGCAATACTGCTATCGGCAGTAGAAGGTCAAACTTTAGTAGCAGTTTGCGATGCAATTGGTTCACGCGTTTGCCACATGCGACAGTGCATACTGCCGTTACGCAATTGACCTCGCGCTGCGGCAGTCCACGAGCAGGCGAAAACACGGGAAGTACATCCGTGGGTCCTTCATCTTTCTTGGAGGCCCACTATGGCAACTATCACCGAACGCCGCGACACACGCGGCAACGTCACGTTTCAGGTCCGTATTCGCCGATCGGGCTACCCTCCCCTCTCTCGCAGCTTTCCGGGCCGGATGCAGGCCGTTCTATGGGCCGAGGCCGTAGAGAACGAGCTAGACAAACGGGACGAACAACGCGCCGTAGATATAGCTCTCCGCAAGATCGCCGAGTCCGCCCCGCCGGATCGCTTGACACTGGGAGACCTGTTAGAGCGGTACGTGGAGCGCGTCACGCCCGATAAACGCGCCGCAGCTGAAGAAGGTTGGCGCATCCGTGGGCTTCTGAAGCACCCGCTTGCCCGGTGTCCCGTTATCACCCTCGGTCCGATTCAGGTTGCGGAGTGGCGAGATTGGCGCCTCAAGAGCGTTACCGGCTCGACGGTCAATCGAGACATCAATCTGCTTGGTCATGTTATCGAGATTGCCCGTATCGAATGGGGCATCAAAATCGACTGCAATCCGTTCCGTTTGATAAGACGCCCACGCGAGAATCCACCGAGGGAACGACGCCTCGCGCCCGCCGAGGAGTCAAGGCTGCTGCAAGCGTGCGAGGCTGCGAGCAGCTACATGCAACGCATCATCGTGTTAGCCGTCGAGACGGGCATGCGACGCAAGGAAATCATCGAACTTGAATGGGAGCGAATCGACTTCGACAAACGTCGAGTCCATCTCACGCAGACCAAGACCGGGGCGTCTCGTGGCGTTGGATTGTCATCGCGAGCGCTTGCCGAATTACTGAAGATACTGCACGAGCTTCGGGAGTGGGCGCGACGGCGATGCTGTGAGGTGCCGCCTCGCGTGTTTCCGGGCCTTACCCCTGTGGCTGTCGGGGAGTGCTTCGAGCGCACTGTCCGCCGCGCAGGCATCAAAGACTTGCGGTTTCACGACTTGCGGCACGAAGCGATCAGCCGGATGTTCGAGAAGGGATTGAATCCGATGGAGGTCGCGCAAATGTCAGGGCATCAAACGCTGCAAATGCTGAAGCGCTACACCCATCTACAAATGGGCGACCTCGCAAGGAAGCTGGACAGGAAGCCGGGCGGCGAGTAAGCCGCGCCCACCCCTCAGTTAGTCAGGACCGTGCCGTCGAGCTTTGCTGTGAGTTCGGCGGTGTCGTCCTCGTCGATGTCGATACAGTACGTGCACAGTTTGCGCATCGCAGACGCAAGGCGAGGCATCCACACGCTACGCGAGCCGGGCGGCGTTGTGCCCGTCAGCGCCAGTGTACGTTCAATACCATGCCCGTGTGATACCTCGAACACTTCGCCCGACGTAAACGCGAAGCCCCGCGCTGCCAGCTCTGCCGCGATAGTCAGCGGAGTGTTATCGGGCTTACCATCGAGACGGGAAAGGGGGAAATACAGGGTGACTTGTTGGGAAACTGCGGCGGTAGTTTGCATGGCTGCGATCCTTACGTGAGTTGGCCCGCTCTCGTCGCCAAACGAGGTGGACGGGCATATAGCGAGGTTGGCGAACCGGTCACGTAAGCACCCGGCAGACCGCAAGGTCTCCCCGCCATTGCCCGTCCGTAGAACACGCAATGCAATACAGCTAAGCAGCCGAATGTTACATGATGCGGGTCGCCAAACCCGGTCGCATGATTGCGCGACAGAGAAAGTTTACGAGCGCGTGGAAATGGAGGTCAAGATATTTCGGTGTCCCACATTGTTTGTTGACACATTGCAGCGCGGTCTACTGTACCCCCGAACGTTATGGCCCTTGACGGCCTATCAGGTGAGGCGAATACCCATGCCGCCGCTGCTAGCACCGACGCTCGACCCTGCACCGTTACCCATATATCTCCTTCGTGGATCGGAGCCATCACCAACTGTGCTGCTCGTCAGGTCAATCTGCGTTTGCGGCTGCTGTGTCTGCATGGCAGCAATTTTGTTGGAAAGGATTGTCTGGTTAATCGTTGCCTGCTGCGCCTGTGCGGCGGCCTGCGCCTGTTGGTTGAGCATCGCGGTTTGTGCCAGCGACGCCTGACGCGTCGCCTCTGCCTGCGTATTCGCAGCCTGAATTTCTGCTGCGGCCTGCGTCGCTGCCGCCTGTCGAATAGCATCGGCCTGCGCCTGCGGGTCGATGCCCAGCAACTTGCCAACGTCAGACGCTGCCTTGAAGGGGTTAGGATTGGTAAGAGCGTGGAAAAGATTGCCAAGGAAACCCATTTGTAGTCCTCTTTAATGATAATGATGACGTGCCCCACTAAGGGACGAGTTATGCGGCCAGTCCGTTCTTAACGTTAAGGATGTCGCGACTGATGACGCACGGATGGCGTACCGGATGTTTATCCACCATCACGGCAAGCACTTGCGCAAGTGTCTCGCTGGGCGGACTGTACTCCCCATCAGCACCCTTTCCGCCCGTCTCCTTGAACAGGGTGAGTTCCAGGCGTAACAACGGGTCAACTTCGAGCGCTTGTAGAGCGAGACTGCGCAGTTGCCAGTCCTCTGCGACTTGCCACGCCCGCATGATCTGCTCAGGCGTCATCCGCTTGACCTCCGCGACCCAACGATACTGGCGCGTCCAGTACGCCTCCGCGTCGCGCAGTTCCTCGCGCAGCGCATGCAAAGCATCAGACACCTCACGCTTCGGTGATGCCTTCAGCGTGCGAGGCCGGACTTGCACCGTGGCTAGCGGCTGCACTGGCATGCTGCGCGACACCCGACGCGTGGGCGGCTTCACGCTGCGCGTGGTCGCCTTGTTCGTCGCCTTCATAGCCGACTCAGATAAGCGTGCTGACATATGCGCGATCCTGTGCGAGGAAACCACGGCGACGAGCAACAAGCCAGCGTTCGAGGGCCGCTTCCGGCGTGTCGGCAAGTGCGAGAATGTCTGCGGGCAGCTTCTCGGGCACACGCAACAACGCCGCCTTTTGGAAGGCATCCATGTTCTCCAGCGCGATCTTCACTTCGGTTCGTGCATCCTTATCAAACATCGTGACCTGTCGCGCATCCGTGATTTTCGTCTCGGTCGCATACTTGAACTCAATACCCCGAACCTCCCAGCGGATGACTGCGCGCTCTAGCTTGCTCGCCTGCTCCTGTGCGTACGCCTCGGCCCGAGCACGTTGCTCGGCTTGCAGTTCGGCCAACAACTTTCCCGCCGCTTTGAGTCGTGCGTACAGCGCAACATCCTTCTCTGCCTGTGCGAGTGCGCTTCTCAGTTCGTCACTATTCATCTTCTTGATGTCCATATGTGTTCCCTTCGCTCGTTGATCGACGCCCCTTCGCGGGCGCGACAAATTCGGTGCCGTTCGCGCACGGCGAAAATCACCGCTCGATAACCGTGCTGTTTGATGCGGCAACGTCACGCGCCGCCGCTTGCACAATCGCGTCACGCTGATGTGTTTCCTCCTTAGCCGCCTTTAACGCACCGAAGCCCCTCGTTGTTCCGGTTACGCCATATCCTTGCGAGGCGTCAATAGCCGGGCGACCGTCAGGGCCAACAACGATGTCGGTATAGCCTTCGAGCGGCGACATATCACCCGTTGCGCTCGCGTACCGCAATGCTGGCTCGATATGCGTCATCGTGAATCGGACGTTTCGCTGACTCGGCGGCGCGTTGTCGTCTGTGATGCCGAACGACGAACCAACGGTCATAGCCGAGGAACTGCTATTTGCGCGAGCCATCGAACCGAGCATCTGGTGAACGGCCAGTTTCGCCTGTCCCACCGTGACCTGTCCGCTGGGTTGCAGACCGAGCGCAATGCAGAATGCAGTTGGGTCGGCGTACATGTTGATGCGCTCACCGCTGGGTAGATATGCCCACGGATGCACTTCGCCGCTGTTGTGGCTCTGACCGCTTAGCCTCATGTGTACTCCTTATTTAACTCGATATGGCCTCCCCGGTATAGCGGAGTGTGCCGACGATTGAGGCCCTATACGGCCCTTGCCGCTCTGTGCTTCAGTCGATCCAGTTAGCCCAGCGCAGCACCTCTAGGAGGTCGGGATAGCGCTGACACATTGCATGCACCTGAACGCCTTCTAACCGGCTCAGGTCGGGCTGGTGGATATGGTGAATACGCGAGTAAACGGCGAGGCGTCCTGTCGGATACTGAATGGCTGTGAACGCGCCGCAGGTGAAGGTCTCGTGCTCGCCTTGCCGCTCGCGTTTGGTGCGTTCCAGCCGGTCTAGATAGCCATCGCGAGTGTTCTTTGATGGGGGCATGACGTTGGCTAGCATCAACGACCAGTCGCTACGGTTTGCCGTCAACATGCAGTCGTAACAATCGCAACTACGGACACGCCGCCGAGTGCTGCCGCACCGCTTACATTCCCGGCCTTCGAACCATGACCGCCCGTCAATGAACGCCTCCCATCGTGCGGGATTCGCCACCCGCGCACGCAGCGCCTCCGCGAATGCCTCGTCAGCCATACAAATTTCGCGCTGGCGTCCGGTCAACCTTTTACTTCGCGGCTGTTGACCGTGTAAGGCAAAGCGCGGATCGTGATGGCGACGAATCATCGCAGGCATGCGCGCCGTGCCTTCAATTCTGCGGGTGTTGCTTCGCGCACCGCTGCGGAGTCCGCCCGAATGAATTCTTGAATACCGATGCCTCGTATCGTCAGAACATGACGAAGCGGCAGACAGTCCCCAGCGAGTCTTATGCCGAGTCGATACCACGGTTCGTCCGACTTCGCGAGCACAGGCACGTAGGGATAGAACTTGTCGCCGAGGAACACGCCATCCGCTTTGAACTGCGTTCGTACCGTATGCGAGCGTTCCGTCACAGCGACAGCGCCTGCGGCAACACTGTCGCGGATGCCGAGGCCGGTCCGCACGTTGGCTGTACTGTAGCCGTGGCTGCGAAGTATCGAGTGCACCCTTTCCGTTTGCTTTACCGACAGCGGTTTGGAGAGCCTGACATAGCTAAATGGCTTGTCGAGGTTCATACGGTTGGTCAGCACCTTGGCTAACTCAGGCCCAGACAGAGCGGCTAATGAGGGATCGCCACATAGCAACTCCGCAAGCACGGTCGCCCAAGTCTTAGTGCCATCGTTGACATACACCTTCGTTACTGTGTCCAGCGTCACGCCGAACGACGCGGCCCGCGATAACTGCTCTGCGCTGAACTTTTCGATATTGCCAGTGACCGCGCTAGCAACCTGCTTACACAACAGCGAACTACTACTGACCTCAGTACGCAAAGGCTTACTCCTTATGTTGATAGGTAGGGTTGTGAACAACTTGGCAACATTGACAACCTCATACCCGCAAAGCCTTGTCCAGCAAGGGTCCGGTTCAAGGCGAAAATGAGGGGGTGCTCTGCCGAGAAATTGGCAACACTGGCAACATGCATGCGGGTCGCCGAATACGGGACCTACGGGCGTATGTCGCCTGAGCACATGTCCGCGTGCTTGCCGGTAGCCTTGCCAGAAGACGCTACGCGGTCGGTAGCGGGCTGCTAATCGTCGGCGAGGGTGTTGAGTACGTCGTCATCGTCGGCCTCACCAGCGACCTCGTGCACCGCCTGTGACGCTGCTTGCTCTGCACGACGACGGGCCAGGAACTCGCGCAGCGATTCGACCTTTTCCGGCGTCGGCGCGATGGCATCATGACCGGTAGTTACCTGCTTGGTAGTTACCTGATCCGTGCTACGAGGCTCGACAGCATCGCCTGTTCGGGTAGTTACTCGTGCCCACGACGGAAGATCGCCGGTAGTTACTCGAACGATGCGCCGCCATGCTGCCTTGCCGTTCTTGTTCTGCCGCTCGAAGTATTCTCGCTCGGCGGAGTTCGCTTCCAGCATGTGCATTAGTAGTCTCCCGATGCCCGCGAAAGGAACGGGTCTGACGTGCGCCGCTTGCGGCCCGGTTTCCCGCGCTTTGCCCATGTCGGCGTCGAGCCGGTCGTGGCTTCAACGGCTCGCCGGTACGCTGCCTTGCCGTGCTCACCTTGTCGGGCAAAATAATCCGCCTCGTCTGCCCGGTATTCGAGGGGATGTGCTGCGGTGGTTTTCATGATGGCCTACGTTGGTTGTGTCGTGAAGGAACCCTTAATTGCCTGCACAGGATTGGACCATCGGCAGGCGTGTCATTTCTCGCCACGCTTAGGTGACACGGTTCTCTGTGTCATGTAGGAACCGGAATTGGCCGTACAGACTTAACCCATTGACGCAAAAGAGAAAGGGCCAGCCGGATCGCTCCGAACTGGCCCCGCGTTGTTGCCGTATAGCGTTATGCCTTCTCGCGCTCCCGCTTCCTGTTGGTCCGGTCAGCCCAAGCCATCAACTCGAAAAGGATGACGAGGCCGACGCAGAGCGCTACGCCCGCATTCGGGCGCGTGGGCGCGATGAGGCTAAGGGAAACTAGGAGAACGCCTTGCGACAGGCGGAGGAGGATTTGGGTCATTCGAGACTCCGTTGGTTGCCGGTCGCCCGGTCGAGCTTCCTATCCGGTGTAGCCACCGAATCGTTAAATCCACTCGCCAAAGCTCGAAAATTGCTAGAGTCTCCCCTCTAAATCGTCGCGAAGCCTCATGCCGTCGAGACCTTGAGAATTGTCGGATGGGACACCCCGAACTGTTTCGCCAGCCCTCGCGCCGTCGCTCCCTCGGCGAGCCGCCGCCGTATATCAGCCTTCTGCTCGTCCGTCAGGCTGGCACGCCGACCCAGCTTCTTGCCCTCTGCCTTCGCCCTCGCCAGCCCCGCATGCGTTCGCTCAATCAACAGATCGCGCTCGAACTGCGCCACAGCAGCTAGCACGGTCATATGCAGCCGCCCGCTCGCGCTGGTCAGGTCAACGCCCTTGAGCGCAAGACAGTGAACATGGACGCCGAGGCCAGCAAGCCGCTCGACCGTGCCCAGCACATCGGTCGTATTGCGGCCCAGACGGTCCAGCTTGGTCACAACCAGCGTGTCGCCCTCGTCGAGCTTGTCTAGGAGCTTGGCAAAGCCGGGCCGTTCTGCTGCCAGTACGCTGCCGGATATCGTCTCGGTAATGATGTGGCGGGCATGGATGTCGAATCCTGCGGCCTTCGCCTCATGAAGCTGGTTATCCGTGGTCTGCTCCGCCGTCGAGACGCGAGCGTAGAGGAACGTGCGGGCCATGCTCTTCTCTTGGTAATCAATCGTGGAAAGAATCCTAGTCGGTAATCAACTCGTATGCAAGGACTTTCTTACCACGGCTAGATACCCCTAGGCTGCGGTAGTCAATCGCTCGTCTAATTACCGCGCAGCGTCGGCGCGGCAGGGCTCGCTCAAACGTGGGTAAAGCGGATGTATCATTCCGTCACACAATAATGAGACGGGGTAAGAAATGAGGGCAATCATTGCGGGCGTAGCGCTCGCTCTTGCCGCTTGCGCGCAGCAGTTGCCGTACACGGCACACCCACCTGTGAACGACCCGAACAGCGTGATACAGCAGGTACTCATGGAACAGGAGCAGGATCGCCGCCCTGAGTTCGTGGACACGCAGCCTGAGTACGTCGAGTACGGCAAGGGCACGACAGGCCGCTATAACGGGTTCGGCGTGACGCGCAGTAAGCACGAGGTAACGCGGCTGTACTACCGCTCGATCAAGGAATCGAACCTTTACCAGAAGCGCAAGCGCTTCATCGTGCAGTTCAGGAACGCGCAGGACAATCTATTGGCGACCGTCGTGACGGACGATGGTGACGCAGCACGCAGGCTGATAGATGCCGTGGCAACGATGCAGCCAAGGCAGACAACGCAGTAGCGCCGCGCACCGCCCGGCACACCACTCCCTCACTCGCTGCCGCTTTTTTTGCGGAGGGTGCTATGGGGGAAACTGCACGCGGCTGCGGCGGCGCTGTGCCCACGAATCAGTAATCCAAATTTAAGTCGGAACGAAATTCGAGCGAAGAGGAATCATTGTGCATTTCAAACGATTGCAAGTGGAACAGTGGCAGCAATTCCATAAGATTGATATTGACCTATCGAACCGCCTGACGATTTTAACCGGGGCAAATGGCAGCGGGAAAAGCACATTGCTCGGGATTTTAGCGCGTCACAACGGATGGGATGTGGGGCATCTTGCGGTTCCTAGACAGGAAGAATCTAGCGGGATTGTTCGATTTATGTCGAGGTTCTTTAAAGGCTTATCTGTCGAAGCCACAGCGCCTGCTCAGGTGCAAATCGGCTCTTTGCAATATTCAAATTCGATTTCGTGCGCTTTAATGCTGCCTACTGGCAATAACACAGCACATTATCAACTTCATCTGATGGGCATGCAAGCAGTACCGTCCTTTTTCATCCCTTCACATCGAGTAAATTTTCGCTACGAACCCATTGGCGCAATCCCCACTGTCAAAAAGGACAAACAGCAGGCGTTTCAAGAGGTTTCTGGGACAGCACGAACTAGATACATGGGTGGGCATACGCAATCCAGCAGCTTCTTCATGAAGAACAGTCTGATTGCGTGGGCGATTCAAGGTTATGGCGTAAGCAGCGCGAGCAATAAGCATATAATGCCGCCCGATTCGGATCAACGCAAACATTTCGAAGGCTTTCAAGAAACGTTACGAAAAGTTTTGCCCGGCACGCTAGGATTTAAGGAACTCGAAATACGGAACATGGAAATTGTTTTCGTCTGCAATAACGGCGACGACGAGTTCATGCTTGAAACTGCTTCGGGAGGCATAACCGCACTGATCGACATCGCATGGCAAATTTATATGTTTGCGCCAAAGGATAACAGCGAGTTCACGGTAATCATCGACGAGGTGGAGAATCACCTCCATCCAACAATGCAACGTCGGCTGCTACAAGACCTGTTGAATGCTTTTCCCAGCGCACGCTTTATTGTATCGACGCATAGTCCGCTAGTAGTTAGCTCGGTCCGTGATGCAAGTGTCTATGCGCTTAGATACAACGCAGGCAAAAAGGTCGAAGCGACTAGACTTGATCTGCTTACCGAAGCGAAAACTGCGGGTGAGATTCTAGATGAGGTTCTGGGCGTATCCTTCACGATGCCAATTTGGGCAGAGAACCGACTGAATGAAATCGTTGGAAAATTTAATGACATGAGCGCGGAACAGATCGATTTTCGCGAGCTACGTAAGCAACTTGCTGAGTCAGGGCTCGAAAAGACCGTGCCGTATGCTATTGAGCAAGTTGTGAGGAACAAATAATGAGGAAACTAAACCGCCCGCCATGCCCTCATCCTCAGGCACTGACCGATGGCAACTATAAGCATCCGAAGAATAAACAAGCATTGAACGATAGCAGCTTTGGCAAGTGTATGTATTGCGAAGGCAAAGTTACGCATGTCGATTACGGGGATGTTGAGCACATTAAGCCTAAGGCGGAAGGACTTTTCCCTGAACTCGAATTTGTTTGGGATAATTTAGGATTTGCTTGCGCCGTTTGTAATATCACAAAGAGTAGCAAGCATTTTCCCGATGCCCCGATTCTCAATCCCTATGAAGACGATCCCGAAAACCACCTCTATGCTTTCGGGGCTTTGCTGTTTACCAAGAACGGTAGCGAGCGAGGAGAAATGACCATTAGGGAGGTAGGACTCAACCGCCCCACGCTCGTCGAGCAACGCACAAACCGGATAAGCGCAATTGCGAAGGCGGTAGATGCGTGTAATCGCGTTGCGTCGCCGCGGTTGAGGGAAGCTGCTTTAGAGGAACTGCTGAATGAAGCTGCACAGGATAAGGAGTTCTCGGCAGTTGTCGCGGCGCAGTTGCGCGCATCGGGGGTTGAGGCTAATCCTGCTATCGCGGCTTGATCTGCCAAAATGTGAACTACAGATTCCCGAGTGTACGAGCGCATAGAGCAAGCACGCTCCGGGCCGCGCTATGGGTACAGATTACCAATCCAAATTCGACTCCGGTTGCGCGCTACAGCGCCGCTGCGACAAACTAGCAGGGACAATGCATGAATGTTTGGAATCATACAGTCAAGGCGGTATCCGCTGCCGTAGCCATAGCCGGGGTGTTTGCGGTAGCCAACTACTTAGGGATCACGGTTCCGGCTACAGTTGCGTGGCTCAAGTCCTTGGGTGGATTTTGGGGAGGTGACGCTGCACTGCCCCGTTGGGCATTGTGGCTGTGGGCGGCGATTTCGATTGGGGTTGCTACTCGGCTCATTTCACGTCTTTTGTTTGCCTTGCGAGTGACGCCTCAGCAGAATTATCGAGGTGACGTTCTTTACGGCTTGAGATGGCAATGGGACGTTTCCGCGAATAACGAGGTGCTGCGGCCACGTATGTTCTGCGCCAAGTGCTACCACGAGTTCCGAGACGCAGACTTCCGTTTTGCGACGCCAACAGCAGCCGGTCCCGTGTGGAACCTAGCGTGCGAAACTTGCGCCAATGCGATTACCGTTCCCGGCGCCCACGAGTTGTACCGAAGGGTTAAAGCGGAAGCAGAGCGCAAGATACGAACGGGAGAATGGCGGCAAGCTAAACGATCCAAGTGATTTCCGTCTAGCTGGCAGTGAACAGCCGATTCAAGGTGCTCTGAATCCGCAAGTTGTTCTCCTCTGCCTTACGTCGTCGAAGCAGTTCCGCACGTTCCGCCGCTGCTTGTGCCTCTGCATCCCTCTTGAGCATGTCCTCATACACACGCGTCGCAGTAGGGAGCCAGTTCTTGAAGTGCTGAACGATGGCCTCTATCTCGTGCTCTTGAGCGTCGATAGACGCGGCCTTCCCCGTAAAACCGAACCTCTCTGGACCTTTGTTCATCACCGACGAATAGCTGCCCATATTCCTCAGCGCCTGAATCCACTTGGGATTGACCGGTTCGCTAAGTTCAAAGCGCAACATCCCGTTATCCCATGTGCACCCCACGATTCGTATGCCGTTGGCTATGATCGGATCATCGATGTCACTTACACGGACCACAGTCTCGTCTATGCGGCTGATTTTTTGCAGGGATACAACGTTCTCGCGCTGGAACTGAATTTCCCGCTTTAGCGCGTCGATAGATACCGGCCGTGCGGCAGGGTCCTGCCGCAGCATTGAATCAACGATCCCGTCAAGCCAAGCGCAATCCGGTGCTGCGTCGGCGATCTTGCGATAGCCCGTACCATGAGGTACTTGGCCCGTGAATAATTCATTCAGCAGTAGACCCAAGGCGTAGATGTCAGCGGCAACTCCCACTTGCCGGTCCCTAACACGTTGTTCCGGCGCGGCGTACTGAAAATTAGCCAAGCGAGTCCCGGGCTTCGTCTCGATTGATGTCACCAATTCTTCCGCATTGAATCTGGCGACACCGAAGTCCGCTACCGCAAGTCGGTTCGTCTCGTAACAGTAGAGTATGTTCTCCGGCTTTAGGTCTCGATGTACGACGCCCTTTAGGTGCGCGGCTTCCACCCCGTCCAAAACTTGACTGAATAGCCGCAACACATCGGCGTGCGCAATGCCCCGCTGCATCAACCCACGCAAACTCTCGTCGTACATTTCCATGACGTAGAATGGCGTGCTCACAGCACCGTCCACCTGTACCCCGTGATCCGTAACTCGGACCAAGTTGTCGTGCCGCGTGCTCTGAAGGAATCCGATTTCGTTCTTAAAGCGTCGGCGCTTGTCCGTTGTAACGCCTTGTCCGAGTAACAACTTCAGTGCGAATGGTGCACCAGATTCGTCTCTGACAAGATAAACGCGACCGGCGCCACCTTCCCCTAGAATGCGCTCCGCAACGTATCGACTGAACGTCGTTTCGAAGCAGATTTCTTTCGCGTTCTTAGCCATGTCTGATGTCCCGAGGCAGAAGCAGCGCTTGCTCGGCTGCATTGCCGTCGATGATAAGTGATATTGATTCTCTGGGACACTGCTGGGACAATCAGCGTCGAACAAGCATCACGCGCTTGAGCAGAAGCCGACCTAAGTCGTTGATTTTATAGGTCGGCGCACCCACGCCGGACTGATACCACGCCTTGAAGCGGCGATGACAGGTTTGATACGACGGGTACTTGCGCGGCATGGCGGACCAGGTAGCGCCGCTGTACATCACCCACAGCACGCCGTTGAGCACCGACCGGGTGTTGGCCAGCGGGCGGCCGCGCAATTCGGAGCGCGGACGCAGTTCGGGCAGCAACGGCGCGATGCGCTGCCATTCTTCGTCGTTGATGTCGCGATAGGGATTCATGGTTTCTCCTTTGTCAGATACCCGACAAAGATAGCCAGTCACCCGAAGGCAAAACATCGGAGCAATCCGAATCTTGAAAATACGCCGTTAGGCCTAGGCCGCTAGGCGCAGGCGATGTGACCTATCGCAAAAGCACACCCGGCAGCTTGCGAACGCGCTCGCCGCGGCGCCGGCTTCAAGTCAGCGACGTATCGACGATCCGCCGCGGCGCATCGAGATACTCCTTGCTCTGCATCTCGACGATGCGCGACACCGTGCGCGTGAATTCGTTGGCCATCGGGCCATCCACGTAAAGCTGCTCGGGCGGCACCGCGGCCGACATCAGCAGCTTCACCTTGTGGTCGTAGAACACGTCGATGAGCCACGTAAAGCGGCGCGCTTCGGACGCCATGCGCGCCGACATCTGCGGGACCGCGGACAGAATCACCGCGTGAAAACGGCTCGCCAGTTCCAGGTAGTCGTTCTGCGAGCGCGGACCGCCGCACAACGTCGCGAAGTCGAACCAGACGACGCCGTCCGCCTTGCGCAGCGCCTTCAACTCGCGCTTTTCGATGTGCAGGATCGGGCTTTCGTCGGGCACCGCGGCGAGGCGCGCGAACGCGTCGCGCAGCGACTTGTCGGCGGCCGCGCCGAGCGGCGTGTGATACACCTCGACCTGCGCCAGCGTGCGTTGCCGATAGTCGATGCCCGCGTCGACGTTGATCACGTCGAGCTTCTGCTTGATCAACTCAATCGCCGGCAACATGCGGTCGCGATGCAGGCCGTCCGGGTACAGCGTGTCGGGATCGTAGTTGGACGTCATCACGAACTGCACGCCGTTCTCGAACAGCTTGTCGAGCAGGCGATAAAGAATCATCGCGTCGGCAATGTCGGACACATGAAACTCGTCGAAACAGATCAGCCGATAACGCTTCGAAACGCGCCGCGCGAGTTCATCGAGCGGATCGGCCTGCCCTTTCAATTCTTCGAGCTCGCGATGCACCTCGCGCATGAACTCATGAAAATGCAGCCGCGTTTTGCGCTGCACCGGCACGATCATGTAGAAGCTGTCCATCAGAAAGCTCTTGCCGCGCCCTACGCCGCCCCACATGTACACGCCGCGCGGCTGCTCCGGATGATTGATCAGCTTCTTGAACGCATTCGAGCGGCGCGACTTGTACTCGACCCACTCTTCGTAGCACCGCTGCAGACGGTCCACCGCCGCGCGTTGCGCCGGATCGGATTGGTAACCCCGCGTCTGCAGTTCTTTCTCGTAGTATTCGGTGACGTTCATTGTGTTGCTGCAAAAGTGTTGCTGCAAAAAGAAAGGCGGGAGGGATTGAACCCGCCCGCCTTGTGATGCCAGAAATGCCGAAGTTGCGTTCAGTCAGGCGTGCGCGTTTACATGTTCAGCGCGCGCTTGTCCACGGCGAGCGCCGCTTCGCGCATGACTTCCGACAGCGACGGGTGCGGATGGCAAATGCGGCCGATGTCTTCCGACGCCGCCTTGAACTCCATCGCGACCACGGCTTCTGCGATCAGATCCGATGCGTTTGCCGAGATGATGTGCACGCCGAGCAGTTCGTCGGTCTTTGCGTCGGCGATCATCTTGACGAAGCCATCCGCCTTGTTGATGCCGAGCGCGCGGCCGTTCGCCATGAACGGGAACTGGCCGGTCTTGACCTCGCGGCCTTCCGCCTTCAGTTGCTGCTCGGTCTTGCCGACCCACGCGATTTCCGGCTCGGTGTAGATCACCCACGGGATGCAGTTGTAGTCGATATGCGGCTTCTGACCGTCGATGATCTCGGCCACCAGCACGCCTTCGTCCTCAGCCTTGTGCGCGAGCATCGGGCCGCGCACCACGTCGCCGATCGCGTACACGTTCGGCACGGCCGTCGCGCAATGATCGTCCACGTCGATGAAGCCGCGCTCGTTCGCCTTCAGACCGATTGCTTCGAGACCGAGGTTGTCCGTATTCGGCACGCGGCCGATCGACACGATCAGGCGGTCCGCTTCGAGCTTCTGCGCGTTGCCGTCCTTGTCCGTGTAGTTGATCGTGACGCTGTTCTCAGTGGTCGTGACTTCGCCGACCTTCACGCCGACGTGAATGTCGAGGCCCTGCTTCTTGAACTGCTTGGCCGCTTCTTTCGCCAAAGCCTGGTCAGCCGCGCCGAGGAATTCCGGCAGCGCTTCGAGCACGGTCACTTCCGCGCCCAGACGACGCCACACCGAGCCGAGTTCCAGGCCGATCACGCCTGCGCCGATCACGGCGAGCTTCTTCGGAGCCGAGTCGAAAGCGAGCGCGCCTTCGTTGTCGGCGACGATCTTGTTGTCGACCGGAATGTTCGGCAGATGGCGCGCCTTTGAACCCGTCGCAATGATCACGTTCTTCGCCGTGACCACTTCGGTTTCGCCTTCGCCGCTCACTTCGATCTGCACGCCGGCGTCCGTCTTGCCGGTGAACTTGCCGTGGCCCTTGAGCCACGTGATCTTGTTCTTGCGGAACAGGAATTCGATGCCCTTCGTCATCTTGTCGACGATGCCGTCTTTGCGGGCCATCATCTTCGAGATGTCGACCTTCACGTTTTCCACGGAAATGCCGTGGTCCGCGAGGTGATGCGATGCGTTTTCAAATTCTTCCGACGACGCGAGCAGCGCCTTCGATGGAATGCAGCCCACGTTCAGGCAGGTGCCGCCGAGCTTCAGCGCGCCGGCCGGGTTCTTCCATTTTTCGATACATGCGACGGTCTTGCCGAGCTGCGCTGCGCGGATCGCGGCGATATAACCGCCAGGGCCGGCGCCGATCACGACGACGTCAAATTCTTTGGACATGACAATCCTTTTGATGACGGAACGGCGCGGCCACGCTTATTGGCCAAGCTTATTGGCCACACTTGGTGGCGCGGCTCGTTCCAGTACTGCGGAATGCGAAAGACGTATTGCTCATCTGGAGCCGGCTTGCGTGTTTTACAAGCCGGCTCCGGTCGGACCGTTGCTTACAGGTCGAGCAGCAGACGCGCCGGATCTTCGAGCGCGTCCTTCATGGCAACCAGCGACAGCACCGCTTCGCGGCCGTCGATGATCCGGTGGTCGTACGACAGCGCCAGATAGTTCATCGGGCGGATCACGATCTGGCCGTTCTCGACCACGGCGCGTTCCTTCGTGGCGTGCACGCCGAGAATCGCGGACTGCGGCGGGTTGATGATCGGCGTCGACAGCATCGAGCCGAACACGCCGCCGTTCGAGATGGAGAACGTACCGCCCGTCATTTCGTCGATGGACAGCTTGCCGTCTTTCGCCTTCTGACCGAACTCGGCGATCTTCTTCTCGATGTCGGCGAGGCTCAGCTGATCTGCATTGCGCAGGATCGGCACCACCAGACCGCGCGGCGAACCGACAGCGATACCGATGTCGAAGTAGCCGTGATAGACGATGTCGTTACCGTCGATGGACGCATTCACCAGCGGGAACTTCTTCAGCGCGTGAACAGCCGCCTTCACGAAGAACGACATGAAGCCGAGCTTCACGCCATGTTCCTTCTCGAACTTGTCCTTGTACTTGTTGCGCAGATCCATGACCGGCGCCATGTTCACTTCGTTGAACGTGGTCAGGATCGCGTTGGTTTGCTGCGACTCGAGCAGACGCTCGGCGATACGCGCGCGCAGACGCGACATCGGCACGCGTTGTTCCGGGCGGTCCTTCAGCCATTGATCAGCCGATGCCGGCGCCTTCACGTCCGGCAGCGACGGCTTGGCGGCCTTCGGTGCGGCAGCCGGTGCCGGCGCTGCGGCCTTGGCGGCGGGTGCGCCGGCCGTCAGCACGTCGCCCTTGGTGATGCGGCCGTCGCGGCCCGTGCCGGCGACGTCGCCCGACGACAGGCCCTTCTCCGCCATCAGCTTGCCGGCAGCCGGCGAAGCAGCGGTGTTCGCACCCGTTGCGGATGCGGCTTGCGCGGCCGGTGCGGCAGCAGGAGCCGGAGCCGGCGACGCTTCGGGAGCCGGCTTCACTTCGGCTTCGACGGCAGCGGCGCCAGCCTTGCCTTCGGTGTCGATCTTGGCGATGACCTGATCGGCCGTGACGGTGTCGCCGTCGTTCGCGATGACTTGCGCGAGCACGCCGGCCGAGGGTGCCGGCACTTCGAGCACGACCTTGTCGGTCTCGATTTCGATGAGAATTTCGTCTTGCGCCACAGCCTCGCCGGGCTTCTTCTTCCACTGCAGCATGGTGGCTTCCGAGACCGACTCGGACAGCTGGGGAACCTTGACTTCAACAATAGCCATTATGAATATCCTGAATACGTATCGGGTGACGGCGCGGTGAACGACGACCGCCTGCGAACCCTGCGTGCCGCGCTTCAACCTTGATGGGTTGCAGAACGCGGCACGGGAAAGCGCGCTGCGCTTTCCCGGTTCGTCTGTTCTCTTTATTTAGCGATCGACGCGCTCTTGAGGCGGCCGAAAGCGCCTTCGACCAGCGCCTTCTGCTGCTCGTAGTGCTTCGCGTAGTAGCCCACTGCCGGCGAAGCCGAAGCCGGACGGCCGCTGTATGCCAGCTTCTGTCCTTCCTTCATGCCTTCCTTCAGGTGATGCTCGATGTAGAACCACGGGCCCTGATTCTGCGGCTCGTCCTGGACCCACACCACTTCCGTCGCGTTGTCGTACTTCTTCATTTCCGTTTCGAACTGCTTGTGCGCAAACGGATAGAGCTGTTCGATACGGATGATCGCGACGTCGTTTGCCTTCGCTTCGCGGCGATGCGCGACGAGGTCGTAGTACACGCGGCCCGAGCACGCCAGCACGCGCTTGACCTTCTTCGCGTCGATGGTGTCGTCCACTTCGCCGATAACCGGCTGGAACGAACCCTTCGCGAGTTCCGACAGATCCGACACCGCTTCCTTGTGACGCAGCAGCGATTTCGGCGTGGCGACGATCAGCGGCTTGCGGAACAGGCGGATCATCTGACGGCGCAGCAGGTGGAAAATCTGCGCCGGCGTGGTCGGCTGAACGACCTGCATGTTGTGGTCTGCGCACAGTTGCAGGAAACGCTCGATACGCGCCGACGAGTGCTCCGGACCCTGGCCTTCGTAGCCGTGCGGCAGCAGCATGGTGAGACCCGACACGCGGCCCCACTTTACTTCGCCCGACGAGATGAACTGGTCGATCACGACTTGCGCGCCGTTCACGAAGTCGCCGAACTGCGCTTCCCACGCGACGAACGTGTTCGGTTCAGCCGTCGAGTAACCGTATTCGAAGCCGAGCACCGCTTCTTCCGACAGCACCGAGTCGATTACCGTGAACTTCGCCTGACCTTCGGCGATGTTCTGCAGCGGCACGTACGTGCCGTCGTTCCAGCGCTCGCGGTTCTGGTCGTGCAGCACCGCGTGACGGTGCGTGAACGTGCCGCGGCCCGAATCCTGACCCGTCAGACGCACGGCATAACCCGATGCGACCAGCGACGCGAACGCGAGATGCTCGCCCATGCCCCAGTCGAGCTTCGCTTCGCCACGGCCCATCGCGCGACGGTCGTTGATGACGCGCTCGACCAGCGGGTGAACCTTGAAGTTTTCCGGAATCGTGGTGATGCGCTCGGCGAGGCGCTTCAGTTCCGCGAGCGGCACGGCCGTGTCGGCTGCGTCGGTCCACTTGCGGTTCAGGAACGGCACCCAGTCGACCGCGTACTTGCTCTTGTAGTTCGAGAGCACCGGATCGACCGTGTGATGGCCTTCGTCCATCGCCTTGCGATACGCCTTGACGAATTCCTCGCCTTCCTCGGCGGTGATCACGCCTTGCTGCACCAGCTTTTCCGCGTACAGCGCGCGGGTGCCCGGATGCTTGGCGATGGTCTTGTACATCAGCGGCTGCGTGACAGCCGGCGTGTCCTGCTCGTTGTGACCCAGCTTGCGGAAGCACACGATGTCGACCACGACATCCTTGTGGAACTGCATGCGGAAGTCGATAGCCAGTTGCGTGGCCAGAACGACCGCTTCCGGATCGTCGCCGTTCACGTGCAGCACCGGCGCCTCGATCATCTTGACGACGTCCGAGCAGTACAACGTGGAGCGCGAATCGCGCGGGTCCGACGTCGTGAAACCGATCTGGTTGTTGATGACGATGTGCAGCGTGCCGTGCGTGCCGTAACCGCGCGTTTGCGCGAGGTTCAGCGTTTCCATCACGACGCCCTGGCCGGCAAAAGCCGCGTCGCCGTGGATCTGCACCGGCAGCACTTGCAGGCCGCTGTCGTCGCCGCGACGGTCCATACGCGCCTTCGCCGAACCTTCGACCACCGGGTTGACGATTTCGAGGTGCGACGGGTTGAACGCGAGCGACAGGTGAACCGGGCCGCCTTCGGTCGAGACGTCCGACGAGAAACCCTTGTGGTACTTGACGTCGCCGGCCGGCAGGTCGTCGACGTGCTTGCCTTCGAATTCGGCGAACAGGTCAGCCGGCATCTTGCCGAGCGTATTGACCAGCACGTTCAGACGGCCACGGTGAGCCATGCCGATGACGATTTCCTGGACGCCGCGAGCACCGCCGTGACGCACGACTTCGTCCATCGACGCGATGAAGCTCTCGCCGCCTTCCAGCGAAAAGCGCTTCTGGCCGACGTATTTGGTGTGCAGGAAGCGCTCGAGGCCTTCAGCGGCCGTCAGGCGATTCAGGATGTGCTTCTTCTTCTCGTTCGAGAAGTTCGGCGTGGAGCGGATCGACTCCAGCTTTTCCTTCCACCAGCGCTTCTGTTCCGGATCGCTGATGTACATGTACTCGGCGCCGATCGTGCCGCAATACGTGTCGCGCAGTGCCTTGACGATCTCACGCAGCGACGCGCGCTCGAATCCGAAATACAGATTCGTGGCGCTGAACTCCTGGTCCATGTCGGCTTCGGTGAAGTCGTAGAACGCGGGTTCGAGTTCGGGGATTGCGGGACGTTCGCGGCGCTTCAGGGGATCGAGATTGGCCCATTGCGAGCCGAGGAAGCGATATGCGCCGATGAGGGACTGCACATAGACTTGCTTTCGCGCGGTAGCGAGGTCTTCGCCGCCGGGTGCGGTGCGCGGGATGAAGGCATTGGCCTTGGCCCGTTGCGCAAACGATTCGACGATCGGGCCGTGGGCCACGTCGTTGGCATTGCTGCCGTCCGATGCGGGAACATTCTGCAACGCGTCGAAATAGCTGCGCCAGTTCTCGGGCACTGACGCCGGATTGTCGAGATATGCTTCGTACATTTCTTCTACGTACGGAGCATTGCCGCCGAACAGATAAGAGTTCGACTGGAATTGCTTCATCATTTTTACGCTCACCTTTCTTCGAGTTTCTCGAGAAATAGCGGGTTACAGAACCTTCCGCGACACGGCCTGACCGTTTAGCGGATTGCGCGAATCAAGTCTTGCTTGGAAGGACCTAAAACTTGCACCCGGGGAGCATATCACAGAACCGATAGTCCAGATAGCAGACGGATTGCCGCCCGGGCCCGCAACGACGGGCCTTCGCGGCGATTTTCGCGGCGCGCAACAGTCTTCTGCGATTAACGGAGACAAACGCGCATAAACGAAGTGCGAACCGGCGGTAAGTGCTGATAACGCTATCGGCGCGGCAAAAACAAAAAGCCACCCGAAGAAGGCTTCGGGTGGCTTTTGAACAGCAGTCAGAGCAAAGGCGCCGTAACCGGCGCGCGCTGCTCCTAGTCCACCGCGCCCTTACGGCTTGCGCTGCGGCGCTCGTGTTCCTTCAGGTAGCGCTTGCGCAGACGGATGGATTGCGGCGTGACCTCGACCAGTTCGTCGTCGTCGATAAACTCGACCGCGTATTCCAGCGACATCTGGATCGGCGGCACGAGGCGCACGGCTTCGTCCGTACCCGACGAACGCACGTTGGTGAGCTGCTTGCCCTTGATGGGGTTCACGACCAGGTCGTTGTCACGGCTATGAATGCCGATGATCATGCCTTCATACAGCGGCTCGCCCGGCGACACGAACATACGGCCGCGGTCCTGCAGCTTCCACAGCGCGTAAGCGACTGCGGCGCCGTCGTCCTGCGAAATCAGCACGCCGTTGCGGCGCTCGCCGACCGCGCCTTCCTTGACCGGCTGATACGAGTCGAACGTGTGGCTCATCAGGCCCGTACCACGCGTGAGCGTCAGGAATTCCGACTGGAAGCCGATCAGGCCACGCGCCGAAATACGATACTCGAGACGCGTGCGGCCACGGCCGTCCGACGCCATGTCGAGCATTTCGCCCTTGCGGCGGCCCAACTCTTCCATCACGCCGCCCTGGTGCGCGTCTTCCATGTCGACGGTCAGGTTTTCGTACGGCTCGTGCTTCACGCCGTCGATTTCCTGCATCACCACGCGCGGACGCGACACGGCCAGCTCATAGCCTTCGCGACGCATGTTTTCCACGAGAATGGTCAGGTGCAGTTCGCCGCGGCCCGCCACTTCGAACGTGGTTTCGTCGCCGGTTTCTTTCACGCGCAGCGCGACGTTGTGGTTCAGTTCCTTCATCAGGCGGTCGCGAATCTGACGGCTCGTGACGAACTTTCCTTCACGGCCAGCCAGCGGCGACGAATTGACGAGGAAGTTCATGGTCAGCGTCGGTTCGTCGACGGTGATCATGGGCAGCGCTTCCGGCTGTTCCGGCGAGCAGATGGTCACGCCGATGCCGATTTCCTCGATACCGTTGATCAGCACGATGTCGCCCGCTTCCGCCGACTCGACCTGCACGCGCTCGAGACCCTTGAACGACAGCACCTGGTTGATCTTGCGGTTCAGAATCGCGCCGTCCGGACCCGAACGCACGGCGACGGCCATGCCCGGCTTGATGCGGCCACGCGTGATGCGGCCCACGCCGATACGGCCGACATACGACGAGTAGTCGAGCGACGTGATCTGCAATTGCAGCGGGCCTTCCGGGTCGGCTGCGCGCACCGGCACGTGCTTGAGCACGGCTTCGAACAGCGGGCGCATGTCGCCTTCGCGCACGTCCGGCGTGAGGCCGGCATAGCCGTTCAGGCCCGACGCGTAGACGATCGGGAAATCGAGCTGCTCGTCGGTCGCGCCGAGCTTGTCGAACAGGTCGAACGTCTGGTTGATCACCCAGTCGATACGCGCGCCCGGACGGTCAACCTTGTTGATCACGACGATCGGCTTCAGGCCGAGCGCCAGCGCCTTCTTGGTCACGAAGCGCGTTTGCGGCATCGGGCCTTCGACGGCGTCGACGAGCAGCAGCACGGAGTCGACCATCGACAGCACGCGCTCCACTTCACCGCCGAAGTCGGCGTGTCCCGGCGTGTCGACGATGTTGATGTGCGTGCCTTCGTATTCGACGGCGCAGTTCTTGGAAAGAATCGTGATGCCACGTTCTTTTTCGATGTCGTTCGAGTCCATCACGCGTTCGGCAATCTGCTGGTTGTCGCGGAACGTGGCGGTCTGACGGAGGAGCTGGTCGACGAGCGTGGTCTTGCCGTGGTCGACGTGGGCAATGATGGCGATGTTGCGTAGGGCGCGGGTCATAGGAACCTGGAGACAGTTGAGTGCGCCGCTTGCTCATGCCGCTTACCCCTGCCGCTTACCCTTCTATCAGAGCAATACGAGGACAAAATTACGACAAGCCCAAAGCGCACTTTTGGGAACCCAACATTATAGCACGCGATGGTGACGCTTTCTGGTATTCCCCGATAGCGGACGCCGCGGCGTGCCATTTGCAGCCCGCAACACTGACAGCGCACCTCATTTGCGCCTACGCAAAAACGCGCCGATTCCTTCTTGAGTGCGGAAAATTCCTTGCCTAAGCTGTAATAACCCTTGCCGCGTCAATCATCCGGCTCCTATAATCGTGCATAGTCAACCATTGCATTCGCACGAGAATCATGACGGAGCCGTCCTCAACACCCGCGCCGGAGATCAGCGAGTATCAGCTCGGCGAAAGCGTCGGCTACCTGCTCGCGCGAGTGAAGTCGACCATGTCGAACATGGTCACCCAGCGCAGCATGGCCGAACTGGGCATCACCAGTCAGCAGGGCAGCATCCTGTTCATGGTGGCGAGCGGCAAATGCGTGCTGGCGGCCGAACTGGCCCGCGAATACGGCATCGACGCAAGCGCCGTCACGAGGCTGATCGACCGGCTGGAAAAGCGCGGGTTGCTGACGCGGGTGCGCAGCAGCGAAGACCGGCGCGCCGTGCGGCTCGCGCTGACGCCGGAAGGCCACGCAATCGCGGCGAAGATGCCGAAGATTTTCACCAGCGTGCTGGATAGTCTGCTCTCCGGTTTCACCCCGGAAGAAGTGGGCTTCTTAAAGAGCATGCTGCGGCGAGCCCTGATCAATTCCGGCGAATGCACGGCATTTGCTCGCGATGCGGCAAGCAGCTCCGGCAACAAGACTTAAAAATTACTTGCAGCGTCCATCATTACATTCCACTCAAAGAGTCGAGCGATGAAATCCCTTTCCCTGTCCGCGCCCGCGTTTCCGCGCCGGGCCGCTGTCGCCGCCGCGGTGGCAGCGCTCGCCCTCGCGGGGTGCGCGAACTACTTCGGTGTCAAAAGCGACAAGCAGATCTCGTCGCCGGAGCAGTACGAGTCCACGCAGAGTCTGACGGGCCAGGGCGGCCAGTGGCCGTCGCTCGAGTGGGCGAACCAGTTTGGCGATCCCCAGTTGCCGAAGCTGATTGACGAAGCGCTGGAAGGCAATCCATCGATCGCGCAGGCGCAGGCGCGTCTCGCGAAGGCGTCGTCGTATATCGAAAGTTCGCGCTCGGCGCTCTATCCGAAGGTCAACGGCAGCTATTCGTGGACGCGCGAACTCTTCTCCGGCAACGCGCTCTACCCGCCTCCGTACGGTGGCACCTGGTATAGCGAAAACAACGTGCTGGCGAGCGCCTCGTGGGACCTCGACCTGTGGGGCAAGAACCGTCAGCGGCTCGGCCAGGCGGTGTCGCAGGAAAAGGCGGCTCAGGCGGACATGCAGCAGGCGCGCGTGACGCTCGCGGCCTCCGTGGCGAGCACCTATAACCAGCTTGCGCAGCTCTACGCGCTGCGCGACATCGCCGCGCGCGAGATCGAGAATCGCCAGGAAATCGGCCGGATCACGAATGGCCGCGTCGCCGCGGGCCTCGACACCAACGTCGAACGCCAGACCGCGACCGGCAATATCGCGACGAGCCAGTCGAACCTGACCGACCTCGACGGCCAGATCACCGTGGTGCGCTATCAGTTGGGCGCGCTGCTCGGCAAGGGGCCCGACCGCGGCCTGCAGATCGCGCAACCTGTGCTCGGCGCCGGCAACGCGGTGACCCTGCCCGACAATCTGCCGGCCGACCTGGTCGCGCGCCGCGCGGACATCGTGGCCGCACGCTGGCAGGTCGAAGCGGCGATGCACGACGTGAAGGAAGCGAAGGCCGAGTTTTTCCCCGATGTGAATCTCGCCGCCGCTTTCGGCTTCGACGCGTTCGGCTGGGGCCGCTTCCTGAAGGCCGGCAGCCGGCAGATACAGTTCGGCCCGGCGGTTCATCTGCCGATCTTCGACGCCGGCGCGCTGCGCTCGCAGTTGAAGGGCCGTTACGCCGACTTCGACCTGGACGTCGCGAATTACAACCAGACGCTGATCAATGCTTTGTCGGATGTAGCCACGCAAGTCTCGTCGATCCGCTCGATCGACCAGCAATCGGGCGACGCACAGCGCGCGCTCGACGCATCCACGAAGGCGTATCAGCTCGCCGTGATCCGCTACAAGGCCGGGTTGTCGCCGCAATTGCAGGTGCTGACCGCGGACCAGAACCGCCTCGCCGCCGAACAGACCGTGACCACGTTGAAGATGCGCCGCCGCGATCTGCAGATCGGTCTCGTCAAGGCGCTCGGCGGCGGTTTCGACGCGACGCAAACCGGGCTCGTGGTGCCTGGCGACGGACCCCAGCAAGCAGCCGCGCCGGCCGCCGCGGCAAGCGCCAGCGGCACCGCGGCCACCGCCACGACCACGGCTGCGGCTGCGAAGTAACAGCGCGGACCGCAACGGATCGACAGCAACAGACCACACACGAACATCCGAATAAACGACGACGTTAGAGAGAACCCGGAGCACATCAATGAGCACCCCCCAGCAGCCCGCGGCTAACAACCAGCCGGCACAGCCGAACAAGCCGGCGCAATCCGCGAACAACGGCAAACGCAAGCGCATGATGACGCTGCTCGTCATCGTGATCCTGATCGCCGCCATCGCCTACGGCCTGTACTACTTCCTCGTGGCGCGCTTTCACGAAGACACCGACGACGCCTACGTGAACGGCAACGTCGTGCAGATCACGCCGCAGGTCACCGGCACGGTCGTCGCGGTCAACGCCGACGACACCCAAACGGTCAAGGCCGGCGACCCGCTCGTCGTGCTCGATCCGGCCGACGCCCGCGTCGCGCTCGAACAGGCCGAAGCGAATCTCGCGCAGACGGTGCGCCAGGTGCGCGGCCTCTTCGCCGACGACAACCAGTACCAGGCTCAGGTCGCCCAGCGCCAGTCCGACCTGTCGCGTGCTCAGGACGACCTGAAGCGCCGCATGACCGTGGCTCAAACCGGCGCGGTGTCGCAGGAAGAAATTTCCCACGCACGCGACGCCGTGAAGAGCGCCCAGGCCGCCGTCGAGGCCGCCCAGCAACAACTCGCGTCGAACCGCGCGCTGACCGCGAACACGACGATCGCGAATCACCCGAACGTGCAGGCTTCTGCCGCGAAGGTCCGCGACGCGTATCTGAACAATGCGCGCAACACGCTGCCGGCACCGGTCACCGGCTATGTCGCGAAACGCTCGGTGCAGGTCGGACAGCGCGTCTCGCCGGGCACGCCGCTCATGGCGATCGTGCCGCTCGGCGCCGTCTGGGTCGACGCCAACTTCAAGGAAGTGCAGCTCAAGCACATGCGCATCGGCCAGCCGGTCGAACTGACCGCCGACGTGTACGGTTCGTCGGTCGTCTATCACGGCAAGGTGGTCGGCTTCTCGGCGGGCACGGGTTCGGCGTTTTCGCTGCTGCCCGCGCAGAACGCGACGGGCAACTGGATCAAGGTGGTGCAGCGCCTGCCGGTGCGTATCGCGCTCGATCCGCAGGAGCTTGAAAAGCATCCGCTGCGTATCGGCCTGTCGATGCAAGCCGACGTCAGCATCAAGGACGAGAACGGCGGCCAGCTCGGCAACGCGCAGAACACCGTCTATCAGACGAACGTGTTCGCGAAATACGGCGACGAAGCCGACGCCGAAATCGCCCGCATCATCGCGGAAAACGCAGGTCCGAACGCTGGCGCGCAGAAAGCCGTGCAGTCGGGAACCGGCAAGCCCGCGGCTGCGGCCGCAAAACTGATGTAAGCCGCGCGGCGACTCCTACAAGGCTTTTTGAATGGCTCAGGCTCAGGCGCAAGCCCCTCATCCGCCGCTCGAGGGGGCGCAACTGGTGATCGGCACCATCGCGGTGTCGCTCGCCGTTTTCATGAACGTGCTCGACACGTCGATCGCGAACGTCTCCATCCCGTCCATTTCCGGCGACCTCGGCGTGTCGGCCGATCAGGGCACGTGGGTGATCACGTCGTTCGCGGTCGCCAACGCGATCTCCGTGCCGCTGACCGGCTGGCTCACCGACCGCATCGGCCAGGTGCGGCTTTTCATGGCGTCGATCGTGCTGTTCGTGATCTCGTCATGGATGTGCGGCCTCGCGCCGACGCTGCCCTTCCTGCTCGCCTCGCGCGTGCTGCAAGGCGCGGTGGCCGGCCCGATGATTCCGCTGTCGCAAACGCTGCTGCTCGCGAGCTATCCGCGCGCGAAGGCGCCGATGGCGCTGTCGATGTGGGCAATGACCACGTTGATCGCGCCGGTCGCCGGCCCGATTCTCGGCGGCTGGATCTCGGACAACATTTCGTGGCCGTGGATTTTCTACGTCAACATTCCCGTCGGCGCCGTCGCCGCGGCCGCGACGTGGATGATCTTCCGCAACCGCGATTCCGTCGTGAAAAAGGCGCCGATCGACGGTGTCGGCCTGGGCCTGCTGATCTTGTGGGTCGGCTCGTTGCAGGTCATGCTCGACAAGGGCAAGGACCTCGACTGGTTTTCGTCGACCACGATCGTCGTGCTGGCGCTCGTCGCCGTGATCGCGCTCGCGTTTTTTATCGTGTGGGAATTGACGGCCGAGCATCCGGTGGTCGACCTCTCGCTCTTCAGCAAGCGCAATTTCACGGGCGGCACGGTCGCGCTGTCGATCGGCTACGGCCTTTACTTCGGCAATCTCGTGCTATTGCCGCTGTGGCTGCAAACCGACATCGGCTACACGGCGACCGACGCCGGTCTCGTGATGGCGCCCGTCGGACTGTTTGCCGTGCTGCTGTCGCCGATCACGGGCAAGGTCTTGCCACGCACCGATCCGCGCTACATCGCGACCCTGTCGTTCCTCGTGTTCGCGCTGTGCTTCTGGATGCGCTCGCGCTACACGACCGGCGTCGATACGTACTCGCTGCTGTTGCCCACGCTGATTCAGGGCATCGGCATGGCCGGGTTCTTCATTCCGCTCGTGTCGATCACGCTGTCGGGCTTGCCGGGCAACCGGATTCCGGCGGCCTCGGGCTTGTCGAACTTCGTGCGGATCATGTGCGGCGGCATCGGCACGTCGATCTTTCAGACGGCGTGGGACCATCGCTCTATCATGCATCATGCGCAACTGACCGAGCGCGCCAACGCCTACAACCCGGTCTTCGATCAGTCGATCCGGCAAATGGGCGCGGCGGGTTTCAGTCAACCGCAAGCGTATGGGCTCTTCAATTCGATGGCGACGCAACAGGCCGCGCAATTGGGCGTGAACGACCTGTTCTTCGTTTCGGCCGGCATCTTCGTCGCGCTGATTGCGCTGATCTGGATCACGAAGCCGGAAAGAGCCGGTGGCGATGCGGGCGCGGCTGCTGCGGCGGCGCATTGAGACGAGCAGACCAGACTGACAACCTGCTGCACCGGGCTGGCGCCACAGACGGATCAGGGCATGACGGGGGGATGGAAGGTCAACGTCCCCGCAAGAATCCACAGCATGAAGATCACGAGCGGAAGATGCACGATGAACTGGGTAAACGTGAAGCCCACCACGTCGCGAGCCCGCAATCCCAGCACGCCTAGCAACGGCAGCATCCAGAAAGGGTTGATCAAATTCGGCAACGCCTCCGCCGCGTTGTAGACGGTTACCGCCCAGCCCAGATGAACCTGCAGTTCCCTGGCTGCCGCGATCACGTACGGTGCCTCGATGATCCATTTCCCGCCACCTGACGGCACGAAGAATCCAAGGACGGCAGAGTAGATGCCCATCAGCGCCGGAAACGACGCATGCGACGACACTGCAACGAAGAAATGCGAAAGATGATCGGCCAACGGTAGTCCCGACGGCGCGGAGGCTTTCGTCAGCATGTACGCAATGCCTCCGTAGAGAGGAAACTGGATCAACACGCCAGCCACGGACGGCACCGATTTCGCCACGGCGTTCAGGAAGCGGCGGGGGCGCCAGTTCAACAGCATCCCGGCCAACAGGAACACGAAGTTGTAGGTATTGAGATTCGAGATCGCCAGCACCGGATTTTTCGCGGTGAATTCGTGCCATGCCCAAACAGAGCCGAGTGCGACGATCAGGATTGTGATCAACGGGCTGTACTCGAGCCAGTCGCCGGGGCGTGAAGGCGCTGCTACTTCGAGTTCCGCCTCGTTCAGCGAGATGCCCAGATGCTGCGCGGTTTTGGCGCGTTCGGTGCCCGGCGCAGAGAGATACGCGATCAAAAGCGATACGACGGTCAGAGCGGCGACTATCAGCAACGACTGGGGAAGAAAAATCGTTTCGGAGAACGGAATGACACCGGTGATCGCCAGCAGCGCTTTCGGCAAACTGTCCGGATTCGCCTGCAATTGCGATGCCGACGAACTCAATCCCAGCGCCCAGGTCGCGCCCATGCCGAGATAGGCGGCGGCACCCGCCGCTCGATAGTCCATACGGAGCCCGGTGCGACGAGCGAGCGCACGAACCAGCAGGCCGCTGAAGATCAGGCTGATCGCCCAGTTGAAAAGCGACGCCGAAATGCTGACCAGCGCGACGAATGCCACCGCAGACTTGCCGTTCGACGGCAAGCGGGCAAGCCATGCGATCAATTTGGCGGCAGGCGGAGATACCGCGACCACGTAGCCTGAAATGGCCACGATCGCCATCTGCATCGTAAAGGGAATCAGGCTCCAGAATCCGTCTCCGAAGGCAATGCCCACACGTTGTGCAGGCGCGCCCGTCGCCAGCGCGCCGACCGCGACGACGACAACCGCGATCGCCGCGAATATGTATGCGTCGGGAAACCACTTTTCCGACCAACGGGTCACTGCTGCGGCCATACGCTCGAGTCCGACTGCATCGTCGGCTGTCGAGGCTGCCAGGTCTTGCTGACGGTTCAATTCCTTCATCATGGTCTCCGACGCTTCGAGTGATTAAACATGCTGTTCATAAACCTGCACTGCCGCAGCCAGGTCTTCGAGTGCGGTCCCCACCGCTTTGAATACCGTGCGCTCGCTGCCGTCGAATCGCCCACCGACGTCGCCCCGGCACAGGGCCGCGAGCGTACCGTTCAGGTCCGCCGGCGAAATCACGTTGCGCGACAACGGCCCAATCAGGTCGCCGGACTTCTGCGGCGCCTCGTCCGTATCCACAAACACGCGTGCGTGGCGGAAACAATCGTCGTCAGCCTCGCGCATCTGCGGCGTGAAGCTTCCGATAAGATCGAGATGCGTTCCCGCTTTCAACCACGAGCCGCGTACGATCGACTCGGTGGCGAGCGTCGCGCAGCTCACGACATCCGCGCGCGCCACGCTGTCCGGCAGACTGGCGACAACGGCCGCATTGAAACCTTCGCCTCGCAGTTGCTGCACGAGTCGCGCGGCCGATTCCGGATAGATGTCCCAGACCTCGACATGCGTGATTGGGAGCTGGCTTCGATACGCTGACGGCACCAGGCTTGCCACGCGTCCGGCGCCCAACAGCACCATGTGCGAGGAGTCGTCGCGCGCCAGAAAGGTTGCAGCGAGTGCCGAGGCGGCGGCGGTCCGGCGTGAGGTGATTTCATTGCCGTCCATCTGCGCGAGTGGCTCACCCGTGCTGGCGTCGTACAGCACGTAAGTCGAGTGCAAGCCGGGCATTCCGCGGCCCTGGTTACCGGGGAAAATGTTCACGGTCTTGATGCCGAGATATCCGTCCGCCTCCCACGCCGGCATGATCAATACGGTGCCGCTATTGCCGTCGCCGCTATTGATCGTGTGCGAGTGCCGGAGTGGAACCTCACACCCCTTGATGAACGCCTTCTTCAGCGACGGAATCAGCGTGGCGAAGTCCAGCGCTTCGCGTGTCGCTGGCGTGTCGAAAAATTTCATGCTCGATTTGGCTCCTCGTGGGTCATTCACGCTTCAATGGAAATATCAGTGGCCGGGATCGCCTGGCAGGCGAGGCACATATCGGCTTCATCCGGCCCATGCCCCGTCATATGCGACACCTTGCCCGCCAGGACCTTGACGGCACAGCTCTCGCATTGCCCGACCCGGCAGCCGCTCGGCATGCTGATGCCGAGGCTCTCGCCGAAGCTGAGCAGGCTTCCCCGTTCGGGTGCCCATTCCGCCTTGATCCGCGACCGCCGGAATTCGACGGCGAAGCGCTGTGATGGATCGAGGGCCGGCTTTGACGGAGACCGAAAGGCCTCGCTGAAGATATCGAACGGCGGTACGCCGCGCTCGACGAGGCCTGCCGTGATGGCGTTCATCATCGGCTCCGGGCCGCATAAATAGAATCGCGCGCGGTGCTGTATCAATGCGTCGTCCACGACGTCCGCAGTGAGGTAGCCCTGCATCTCGAAGTCGCGTCCGAGTACTTCGTCGCGCGGCTGGTTATAGCAATTCACGACCTTGAGCGTTGGCAACGCACGCTGCAATTGCGCAATTCGTTTCCGGAACGCATGAGTCGAGCTATTGAGATTCGCGTAAAACAGCTGCGATTCAGGCGCTTGTGTGCCCAGTTCCCCGATCGTTTCCAGCCACGAAATGAAGGGCGTTATTCCAATCCCACCCGCGAATATGACGACCGGTCGCTTCGAAGCCGGCGGTACGACGAAGGTGCCGCTGGGGGCTTGAAGCAAGACCCTGTGTCCAACTGCCAACTCGCGATGAATATGCGAGGACATGACGCCCTCGAACTGCTCACCATCGGCACTTCGGCCTCGCTGATGGCGCACGGAGATCGAGTATGTCCGGCGATCGCTTTCAATCGCATGGCCAGTGAGCGAATAGGCACGCGTCGTTCCTCCTTCGCACAACTCCGGAATATGGACCGTCACATGCTGTCCGGGCAGATAGTCGGGGAGCGGTCCACCGTCGGCTGCGCTGAACGTAACCGTGCGAACGCCTTCGGCTTCTCCATGTACGGCCGACACGACAAAGTCCCGGAATCCTTGCCATGCCCGTCGCGCTGGATCGACCGACGCGTCGAGCGTGACGTCGCATGGCACGGCACGAAGCGGCGACGAACCGCTCAGCGGATCGACAATGGCGCCGGACACGATGCTGTTGTAGTTACTGTTTGCGCTTCCCAGTGCCGCCGACGATTCCATGCCGATTTCGTCGCACGCCTGCCACCAGCCATACTCCGCGACTACGACATCCGGCGCGAGTTCGGGGACAACTCGCGCACGAAATCGCGCGGTGCCGTTGGTACTGGCGACGCGTATCCAGTCGCCGTCGACAATGCCCTTCACGGCCGCCAGATCGGCGCTCAGTTCCGCGACGGGATAAGGGGCACGGCGACGAAGGCTTGGCAGGCTACGATGCTGGCTGTGGCAGTAGTAGCCGTTCTTGAAGGAAGTGAGCGTATAGGGAAAGCGTCGACGCTCAGCTGCGCGTGCTACTTCTCCGCGGCTCGGCGGTACATAGTGAGGTACGGCCGGATAACCGTACCGATGCAGCTTCTCCGAATAGAACTCGACGCGCCGCGTTTCGGTCGCAAAGCCTCGCGGGCCATTCGGCGTGGCGCAAGCGTATTGCTTTTCCTGCTGCCTGAGCGGCCGGTAAATGCCTTCGGGATGTGAACGCAGCGTCGCGACGTCCAGGCCCAACGGTTCGAGAACATGGTTCCATCCTTTTTCGACGTCGCCACCGAAGAATTGATCCCCCATCCCGAGCCTGACCGCCAGATCCAGCACGATGTTGTAGTCCGCCCGGCTCTCCCCGCGAGGCGTCACCATCCGCTGCCGCAACTGGACCAATTCGACGGCCCGCTCATTGATCTCGAAGCCGAGACGCAGTCCTTCCCGTTCCCAAGGCGTATTGACCGGAAGGAGAATATCCGCATAGCGGGCGGATGGCGTTTCGAACAGGTCGCAATGGACATGAAAATCCAGTGCGCACAGCGCGTCCCGCGCCAATGCGCTGTCGGCTTGCGACATCACCATGTTGGTGCCGAACGCGACAAGCGCGCGCACCCGATAAGGCCTGGACTCGAGAATCGCACGATAAACGTCGCGCGCGGTCACCCATCCCTGGGACGGCGGACCGAGCGGTCGCTCGTCAAGTCCGAGCGCCTTTGTTCGCTGCTGAGGACTCAGCATGGCGTAATTACTGAGAGGATTTGCTGGCTGCTTCAGCAACTCGCGGTTTGAACCCTGCGTATCGAATGCACCTGTCAGTGCATACAGCGTAGCGATCGCCCGCTCCGTTTGCGTCGCGTTCGTATGTTGTCCCACGCCAGACCACGCGTGATAGGCAATGCGCTGGCGTGGGCTGAGCATCGCCGCCACGATTTCGATCGCCGAGGCGTCGACACCGGTGATTCTGCTCACGTGTTCGGGCGTGTAACCAGACAGCGCATCGCGGTACACCTCGAAAGCGGGCGTACACGTGACTTCTATCACCCGGCCCGTCAGGTCGAATACGCGAATCTGATACGAGGCTGAAATCGAAAGATCGGACGGCGACGTGCTCGCCTCCTCTCCGACGAGTTCGAGTCGATTGAGCGCGCCATTCCAGACCGCATATCGATTGTTCGACGACTCCGGATCGATGTCGCGCTCACGCAGAAAATATCCGCTATCACGACGAACCAGGAACGCGCCATTCGTCCACTCGCGGACAAATGTATCGTCGATATTTCCCGTCGCGATCATTTGCCGGGCAATTCCCATAGCAAGCGCGCCGTCCGTGCCTGGCTGCACGCGCAGCCATACATCCGCATCGCGCGCAAGCGCCGTGGGTCTCGGGTCCACGACAATCAGCTTTGCGCCGTTGCGCCGACCCGCTGCGATACTGTCCGCCTGGGCCAGCCACGTGTTGGCTGGATTCGTACCCCAAAGCACGATGACGTCGGAATTCCGGTAATCGGCCGTTGGCATGCCGCAACCGAACGTAAACACGTGCGCGAAATCCTTATGCCAGTTGCAGATCTCGGTTGCGTAGCAGATATTCGGACTCCCGAAAGACCACACGAATCGCTCCACCCAGTCGATGCTGTCGCTCATCGGCGTACCGCTCGGGGTGGTGACGCCGAACACCACCGATTCAGCGCCGTTTTCCCGCTTGACGTGCGCGAGCGTGGTCGCGATCTCGTCAAGGGCCTCGTCCCAGCTGATCCGTTTCCAGCGCGGATCGGCCGCCCCTTTTGGGGCAGTGCGGCGCATGGGATACAACACCCGGTCGGGGCTGTGTACGAGTTCCGGCGCGGCCTTGCCTTTCATGCACATCGCGTTGCCGGTCGGGTGCGTGTTGTCGGGACGAACCTTCAGCAACACGTCGCCGCGGACCGTATTGATCGTGCCGCATCTTGACCGGCATAACGTGCAGTACCCCTTCTTCTCCTGCGTCTCCATCATCGTTCCACTGTTTCCTTTCATGACGGGATGCTATGCAGCCGAAATTGCCCTGCCTAATTCATATTTCTTGCCTCGCGATATATAATTTTTCAATACCTCAGTTCGGTCGTGGGTTCGCGCCGTCGGTTTGCACGGCGCCACAACCTAGGGGAGTACGTCAACGTGGCCACACACATTACGCTTCGCCAGATCGAATACTTCATCTCGGTGGCTGATACCGGGCAGATCTCCAGATCTGCCAATCTCTGCGCCGTTTCGCAGTCGTCGATGACGATCGCGCTGAAGAATCTCGAAGACACCGTGGGGGTGCCGCTGCTGCAGCGCCACGCAAGGGGCGTCCGCCTGACCCGAGCAGGCGAGCGATTTCTTCGGCATGTGCAGAACGCGAATGTGTCCGTCGGGCGCGCCGTGGTCGCGGCCCAGGAGGAACCTGAACAGATTTCGGGGCACGTTCGGGTGGGCGTCACGGAAACCGTCTCGGCTTACCTGATGCCGTCAATGCTTGCTACCGTCTCGCAGCGCTTCGAGCACCTGACTGTCGAGGTCATCGAAGACGCGCGCGAGGATATCGAGCAACGTCTCGTCGACAATCAGCTTGATATCGGTCTGATGCTTGTGTCCAATACGGCCAACGTGGACGAGCTGAAATACGAAACGATTCTGCGCTCCATGCGCCGGCTTTGGACCCATCCGGATCACCCGTTGCAAGATGCACAACAGGTCACGCTGCAGGACATTGCGCAGGAGGACTACCTTTTACTCGACATGGACGAGCATGTCCGAACTGTTCGCAAGTATTGGGGAAAATATGGCCTCGCACCGCACGTGCGTATCCAGAGCAAGTCGATAGAAGCCGTGCGAAGCATGGTCGCACTCGGGTTGGGCGTCACGATTCTTTCGGACCTCGTCTATCGTCCGTGGTCGCTCGAAGGGAGCCGGATTATGAGGCGTGACCTGAGCATTCCGATCCCGACCATGGACGTCGGCGCCGTCTGGCACCGAAAGAGCATCCTGCCGACGCCCGCGAAAGTGCTGCTAGATCTCTTCCGGTCCTGGAAGAAGACAATCCAATAGTTGATCGTTCCTGACGGACATAGCGGACGTTCGGTATGCGAGCGACCGGGAATTGATGCGAAGCCGACACACGAACGTCACACCTACGAGCCAGGTGAAGGCGAACGGCAGATTCTTGGGCCGACAGGCAAAAGGCGCTACTTGCCGAGCCGGCAAAACTAAACGCTTTCGCCAGAACGTCAATATCAGGCATCCTGCCCCGCAGCCCTGACATATCTCCCCGGCGTCTCGCCAAAAGCCTTGCGGAACATCGCGATGAAACTGCTTGGGCTGGCATAGCCCAAGACGTCTGCGACCGCCGAGACGCACTCGCCCTACGCGAGCAGATACACGGCACGCAGCAGCAACGCCTGCTGTCGCCACTCGGCCAACGATATGCCGAGCGATACGGAAAACAGGCGCCGAGCGGTTCTAGCCGACAGGCCGGCCATTGACGACAGTGCTTCCAGAGAGTGTTCCCGGCTCAAATCCTTCAGCACGATGCTGACCATCTTCAGCAGGCGCTTGTCGTCCGGTATGGGAAGGTGCAGTGGTTCATGCTCTGCCGCGCGCATTTCGTCTATCAGCACTGAGACGACCCGCGCCTCTTCAGGCGTCCGCTCGACGGGATGGTTCCACGGTGCGACGCGCTGTATCAGCGCTCCGAGCAAAGGTCCGACCGCCAGGACCTGCGGTAGCAGTCTTCCTGCTGGGACGACATGGCCCGCGAAGTCGGGACTGACGCTCGTAGGCGATGCCGCCCACGTAATGCCGCCAATGGGCGCAGGCGTCAATCTGGCCATGCTTGACGCTGCCGAACTCGCTGAAGCAATCGTCGCGGCGGCAAACTGGCGAGACGCGGTTTGCGCACAGGAGCAAGTCATGCTTGATCGGGCGGCGCCTATCGTTGAAGAATGTTTGCGCGGTTTCGGCGAATGGTTCGACGCGTAGTGGCGCTCGCACACACTGCTTTACGGGAGCACAAGCGGCATCAGGCGGCAGAGTTCGTGCGCACCGGGCACGCTTCTTCGCAGAGCAGTCTCCTCGAGACGGCTCTCCCGCCGAAATGTCTATCGGACCGGGAGGGATGGCGCGCGCTGGCGCTGGGTCCATCCAAGCCTCGCCTCTGCGAGACTCAATGACATACCGAGAGTCAGTTCCTCGGCATCACGCGTTCCGCAGGCAGGGAGCCGCGGATCGTAGCGACCTATGACCAACGTCTCGCGACGCCCATTCAGGCGATAGTCGAACGGGAAACTAACTACCTCAGACGACGTAACGGCCACATACAGGCCACGTTGGTCGGCCACTTTGGTGGCCACCTTGTAGATACTGCCGGTCGGGTTGAGCGCCCGCAATCCGGGGTCCGTAAGCGTCGGGGAAATCCAGGCGCTTATGGACCTCTGCAGACCTCTGCAGAGGATCCTAAATCACTCCCACTCAATCGTCGCCGGCGGCTTCCCCGAAATGTCGTACACCACCCGGTTAATCCCGCGCACTTCATTAATAATGCGGTTCGACACATGCCCCAGCAACTCGTGCGGCAGATGCGCCCAATGCGCGGTCATGAAGTCGAGCGTCTGCACCGCGCGCAGCGCGACCACATACTCGTAAGTCCGGCCGTCGCCCATCACGCCGACGCTCTTCACCGGCAGAAACACCGCGAACGCCTGGCTCGTCAAATCGTACCAGGACTTGCCGGTTTCCTTGTCGATGAACGTGCGCAGCGTCTCGATGAAAATCGCGTCCGCGCGACGCAGCAGGTCCGCAAACTCGCGCTTCACTTCGCCGAGAATCCGCACGCCAAGACCGGGACCGGGGAACGGATGGCGGTACACCATCGCCGGCGGCAGACCGAGCTTCACGCCGAGTTCGCGCACTTCGTCCTTGAACAGTTCGCGCAGCGGCTCGAGCAGCTTCAGGTTCAGCGTCTCCGGCAGGCCGCCCACGTTGTGGTGGCTCTTGATGGTCTGCGTCGCCTTCTTGCCCTTGCCCGCCGATTCGATCACGTCCGGATAGATCGTGCCTTGCGCGAGCCACTTTGCGTCGGTCAGCTTGCCGGCTTCCGTCTGGAACACTTCGACGAATTCCGCGCCGATGATCTTGCGCTTCGCTTCCGGATCGGTCACGCCTTCGAGCTTGCGCAGGAACACATCGCTCGCGTCGACGTGAATCACCTTCACGCCCAGGTGATCCGCGAACGTGGCCATGACCTGCTCGGCTTCGTTCAGGCGCAACAGGCCATGATCGACGAACACGCACGTCAGTTGATCGCCGATCGCGCGATGCAACAGCGCCGCCGCGACCGACGAATCCACGCCGCCCGACAGACCCAGAATCACGTGCTCGTTACCGACCTGCTCGCGAATTTTCGCGACCGCCTCGTCGATGTAATGGCCCATCTCCCAGTCGGGACGCGCGCCGCAAATCTGCAGCACGAAGCGCTCGAGCATCGCGCGGCCTTGCACGGTGTGCGTGACTTCCGGGTGCCATTGCAGACCATAGAAATGACGCTGCTCATCGGCCATCGCGGCGATCGGGCACGATTCCGTCGATGCCATCAGCGCGAACCCCGGCGGCATCTCCAGCACCTTGTCGCCGTGGCTCATCCACACCTTCAGCATGCCGTGGCCTTCGGGCGTCGTGAAGTCGCTGATGCCTTCGAGCAGGCTCGTGTGATTGCGCGCGCGCACTTCGGCATAACCGAACTCACGCAGATGGCCGATGTCGACCCGGCCGCCCAGTTGCTCGGCCATGGCCTGCATGCCGTAGCAGATGCCGAGCACGGGCATGCCGAGTTCGAACACCACTTGCGGCACGCGCGGCGTGTCGGTTTCAGTGACCGAGCTCGGTCCGCCCGACAGGATCACGCCCTTCGGCGCAAAGTCGCGGATGAACGAAGCATCGACGTCATACGGATGGATTTCCGAATACACGTTGGCTTCGCGAACGCGACGTGCAATCAGTTGGGTGACTTGCGAACCGAAGTCGAGGATCAGGATCTTGTCATGCATGGCAGCGGACGATGTCAAAAGTGAGCGGATACGGAATGCCGCGCGTACGGCGCGGCGTTGAATTCAAAGCGGTCCACGAGGGAACAAACGGCCGGGGCTTGCGACGGTGAAGCGCAACGGCGGGAAAGCGGAACGCAATGCTGATGCCCGCGTGACGTTCGCTCGTTGCGCCCGAAGCCACAACATGGGTCACCAGGCTGCGGTGCGGCGCGCGTGCGGATTCCGGTTGCTTCGGCAAACGAGTCGCGCGCGGCCAGTCAACCATGGAACGGAGGCCGTGGCGCATTCGCGGCGTCGTCGGCGGCATTGCGGGCATCGTCGCGTGCGGCAGCAGCAGCTTCAGCGCGTGCCGCTCGCTCCGACGGGCTCAGCACTTCGCCCGTCGTGGCATGCAAATGGGCGGAGGTCGTCGGGTTGACCGGCGACGCTTCGGACGCCGCGGGCACCACAGGCGCCACGCCAGGCCTTGCAACCGGATCAACTCCACGCCCGATAACAGGCTCAACCACCGGCTCCGCGTGATACACCGGAAACCCCGCCGTAGCCGGCACAACCGGTTCACGGCGATTTGCCTCGAGGTTCGCCGCGTTTTTCGCGGCGTCTTTTGCGGCCTGCTTTTCGGCGCGCTCAGCGGCAACAGCCTCAGCGACGCGCAACTTCTCGCGCCGCCGCACCGCGCCCGACAAACGCACGCCGCCAAGACCGAGCACCAGCAGCACGACACCGGTCAGCACCGCGACGATCTGCCCGAACGCGCTCAGCGACGGCGTATGCAGCCCGAGCAGCCACACCAGCATGAGCACGCCGGTCAGCCAGTTCACATGGCCGACCACGCGTGCCACCGACGAAGTCAGCGCCCCGTCGATCGACGCATGCAACGCCAGCCAGGCGAGCCCGATGAGCGCCAGGCCAAACGCCTGGCCGGCCAGAGCCGGCTGCGTCTGCACCAACAGCAGCGCGTTGTACAACGACGTCCAGGGCGTCAGCAGGAACAGCAAGCCGAACGCGAGCAGCAACAGCGCATCGACAATCAGTACAGCGCGCAGCAATGGCTTCATTGGCGTTTAGTCCACGTGGTAGTTGGGCGCTTCCTTGGTGATCTGAACATCGTGCACGTGCGACTCGCGCAAACCCGCGCCCGTGATCTGCACGAACTCGGCCTTCTCGTTCATCTCGGCAATCGTGCGGCAGCCGCAGTAGCCCATGCTCGCGCGCACGCCGCCGATCAGCTGGAACAGGATCGCGTTCACGGAACCCTTATAAGCGACGCGGCCTTCGATGCCTTCCGGCACCAGCTTGTCGATATTCGCCGAGTTGTCCTGGAAGTAGCGGTCCGCCGCGCCGTCCTTCATTGCGCCGACCGAGCCCATGCCGCGGTACGACTTGTACTGACGGCCTTGATAGAGGAACACGTCGCCCGGCGCTTCTTCGGTGCCGGCGAACATGCTGCCCATCATCACGGCGTTCGCGCCCGCTGCCAGCGCCTTGCTGACGTCGCCCGAGAAACGCACGCCGCCGTCTGCGATGACCGGCACGCCCGTGCCCTTGAGCGCTTCCGACACGTTCGCGATTGCCGTGACCTGCGGCACGCCGACACCGGCGACGATTCGCGTCGTGCAAATCGAGCCCGGGCCGATGCCGACCTTCACGCCGTCCGCGCCGTATTCGACGAGCGCTTTGGCTGCCGCCGCGGTGGCGATGTTGCCGCCGATCACCTCGACGTGCGGGAAGTTCTGCTTGACCCAGCGCACGCGCTCGAGCACGCCCTTGCTGTGGCCATGCGCGGTGTCGACGACGATCACGTCCACGCCCGCCTGCACCAGCAGTTCGACACGCTCTTCGTTGTCCGCGCCGACGCCGACGGCCGCGCCCGCGCGCAGCTTGCCGTGCTCGTCCTTACAGGCGTCCGGGTGTTCGGTCTGCTTGGTGATGTCTTTCACCGTCATCAGGCCGCGCAGCTCGAATGCGTCGTTGATGACCAGCACGCGCTCAAGGCGGTGGCTGTGCATCAGCGCCTTGGCCTCGGCGAGCGACGTGCCTTCCTTGACGGTCACGAGGCGCTCGCGCGGCGTCATGATGCTGCGCACCGGCTCGTCCAGACGCTCCTCGAAACGCAGGTCGCGGTTGGTCACGATACCGATCAGCTGCGAGCCTTCCACCACCGGAAAGCCGGAAATGCCATGCTGCTGCGACAGCGCGATGACGTCGCGCACCTTCATTTGCGGCGGCACCGTGATCGGATCGCGCACCACGCCTGACTCGAACCGCTTGACCTTGGCCACTTCACGCGCCTGTTCGGCAGCCGTGAGGTTCTTGTGGATGATGCCGACGCCGCCCATTTGCGCCATCGCAATGGCGAGACGGGCTTCGGTGACGGTGTCCATGGCGGCGGACACGAGCGGCATATTCAGGGAGATGTTGCGGGTCAGCCGGGTCTTGAGGCTGGTGTCGCGCGGCAGAACATCGGAGAAGGCCGGGACGAGGAGCACGTCATCGAACGTGAGTGCTGTTTGGATCAGACGCATGGCAAATCCTATAGGCGCAAAAGCGAATTATACGCGATACCTCCCCGCTTTTCACTGCGCGAACAGCAGCTTAGCGAATTTCGGGCGCATTTTTTCGTGGCTTTTACACCCTTGATTTCGCTTCGCCGTTCGCCTCGGGTTCGATCGCGTTTCGTTTGCTCGGGCCCGAATGCAGAATCAAACAAGACGCCCCTCGCGCCGGCCGGCTACGCTTGCGACCATTCCAGTTTTTTCGCAGGAGCAGTCGATGCAGCGCGGTGTCGCCTATGGAGTCATGGCCGGAGCCCTATGGGGCATGGTGTTTCTGGTCCCGCGCGTGCTGCCGGATTTTTCGCCGCTGTTGCTGTCGGCCGGCCGCTACACGATGTACGGCGTCGTCGCGCTCGCAGCGGCGTTGCCCACGGCGCGTTCGCTGCTCAAGCGCCTGACTCGCGAGGACCTCGTCGCGCTCGTCAAGCTCGCGCTGGGCGGCAATCTCCTGTACTACCTGCTGCTGACGGCGGCGGTGCACCTCGTCGGCATCGCGCCGGCGTCGCTGATCGTCGGCGTATTGCCGGTGACGGTCACGCTGATGGGCCGCGGCGACCGCGGCGCGGTGCCGCTCGCGCGCCTCGCGTGGCCGCTTGCGGCCGTGATGGCGGGCATCGTCTGCATCAATATCGACGTCTTTACGGCCGCCGACGGCACGCCCGCCGGCGTCCTGACGAAGCTGCTCGGCCTTGCCTGCGCAGTCGGCGCGCTCGGCTGCTGGACGTGGTTCGCGGTCGAGAACACCCGCTACCTGCAACGGCACACGCATTTCAGCGGCAACGAGTGGTCCGTGCTGTGGGGCGTCGTGACAGGCGCGCTCGGCGCCGCGCTGTGGCTCGCGATCGCCGCGCTGCCGCCGGGCGGCCCGCAGGGCGAACTCGCGCAAAGCCGCTGGCACAGCTTCTGGGCGCTCAATCTGGTTCTCGCGATCGGCGCGTCGTGGCTTGGCAACGGGCTGTGGAATGCGGCGTCGAAGCGGCTGCCGTTGACGCTTTCCGGTCAGATGATCGTGTTTGAAACGCTGTTCGCGCTGCTCTACGCGTTCATTTACGACGAGCGCCTGCCGCGGCCGCTCGAACTCGCCGCGATTCTGTTGCTGGTGGCGGGCGTGTGCTGGTCGGTGCGTCAGCATGCGGACGACGATTCCGGCGGCACTGCGCCGGTCGAAGAAAAGGCTCAGGGTTCGGCGCCCTAGCACGCATGGTCCACGGGCCGCCCCGCATTGCAGGGCGCGCACCGCGCAACGTACGCGTTTAACGCGAATCCTTGTTCTGCCAGCGACGCCCTTCGATCGAGCCGGCCTTGCGGGTCTTCTCGACGCGACGCTGGCGTGACACCTTCGGGTCCACGAGCAGCGGCCGGTAGATCTCGACGCGGTCGTGATCGGCGAGCACGGTGTCGAGCGGCTTGAGCTTGCCGAATACGCCGACCTTTTGCGTCGCTAGATCGATCTGAGGAAAACGCTGAAGAATGCCGCTTGCCTCGATAGCCTGTGCGAGCGTGGCGCCCGCCGGCAATTGCACGTCGACGAGCGCCTGTTCGTTCGCGAGCGCATAACAGACCTGGACGGACAGACGCCCGCTCATGCCTTGCCGTAGCGCTGGTCCGCGCGCTTCACGAAAGATTCGACGAATGTATTGGCGATGTGATTGAACACCGGCCCGATGATCTTTTCGAGGATGATGTTGGTGAACTCGTAGTGCAGCGCGAACTCGATCTTGCAGGCGTCCGCGCGCAGCGGCGTGAAGCGCCAGAAGCCGGTGAACTTGCGAAACGGCCCGTCGGCGAATTCCATGTCGATGCGGGTGGGCCGCTCCATGCTGTTGCGCGTCGCAAAGTGCTGCTTGATGCCCTTGAAATTGATGTCGATCTTCGCCTCCATGCTGGTATCGTCCCGATGACGGACCTCGACGCCTCCGCACCAGGGCAGGAAGTTCGGGTAATCGGCGACGTCGGTGACGAGGTCGAACATCTGTTCCGCCGAATGGCGGATCAACACGGTTTTCTGGACATCTGCCATAAATTGAACAGCACGTGGCAAGGGTGGACGGGCGCGGCGGGCTTTCCTTGCCCCGCTTTGCTAAAATCGTGATTTTAAACGAGTTGGGCACTTTCCATTCATGAGCATTATCGACAACAGAAAAGCGTTCTACGACTACTCGGTCGAAGAACGTTACGAAGCAGGGCTCGTGCTCGAAGGATGGGAGGTCAAGGCGCTGCGCGCCGGGCGCGGCCAGATCAAGGAAGGTTACGTCGTGATCAAGAACGGCGAGCTGTTCCTGATCGGCACGCACATCAGCCCGCTGCCCGAAGCCTCGACCCACATCAACCCCGACCCTGTTCGCACGCGCAAGCTCCTTTTGCACAGCGAAGAAATCAGCAAGCTGATCGGCAAGGTGGAACAGCGCGGCTACACGCTCGTGCCGCTGAATTTTCACTACAAGGGCGGCCGCGTCAAATGCGAGATCGGCCTCGCCAAGGGCAAGAAGATGCACGACAAGCGCGAAACCGAGAAAAAGCGCGATTGGGAGCGCGAAAAGGCGCGTTTGATGCGCTCGCCGACCTGAGTCGTGGGCGGGCGTTTGCCGCGACGCTGCCAGAGCAGCGTTTACCGAGCACGATAAAAATGGCCCGCTTGCTGCGGGCCATTTTTTTACAGCAATGGCGCAACGGCGCCCAACGCAAAAACCAACGCGCGCTCAGCGCGCCTCCGCCACCCCGCTCTTGCCCTTGTTCACGATGGTCAGCGCCGATGCGATCATCGAACTCATATCCGCGAGATTGCCGGGCACGATCAGCGTGGTGCCCTGCTTCGCCAGATTGCCGAACGCGTTCACGTATTGCTCGGCGACCTTCAGGTTCACCGCCTCCATGCCGCCATGCGACTGAATCGCAGCAGCAATCTTCTGGATGGCTTGCGAATTGGCCTCGGCAACCGCAAGAATCGCCGCGGCCTGCCCTTGCGCCTGGTTGATCGCCGCCTGGCGCTCGCCTTCCGATTTCTGGATTGCCGCCTCGCGCCCGCCGGACGCGATGTTGATCTGCTCCTGCTTGCGCCCTTCCGAAGCCGCAATCAACGCGCGCTTTTCGCGCTCGGCCGTAATTTGCGCCTGCATCGCGTGAAGGATTTCCTTCGGCGGCGTCAGATCCTTGATCTCGTAGCGTAGGACTTTGACGCCCCAGTTCGCCGCTGCTTCATCGAGTGACGAGACGATGCTGTGATTGATGAAGTCGCGCTCCTCGAAAGTCTTGTCGAGTTCGAGCTTGCCGATCACCGAGCGCAGCGTGGTCTGCGACAACTGCGTGATCGCGAACACAAAGTTGCTCGATCCATACGACGCCTTCATCGGATCGGTCACCTGGAAATACAGCACGCCGTCCACCTGCAACTGCGTGTTGTCGCGCGTGATGCAGACCTGGCTCGGCACTTCGAGCGGAATTTCCTTGAGAATGTGCTTGTACGCGATCCGGTCGACGAAAGGAAACGCGAAGCTCAGGCCCGGCGTGAGCGTGCGGTGATAGCGGCCGAGCCGCTCCAGCACCCACGCGTGCTGCTGCGGCACGATCTTGATGGTCTGCGCCGCCAGCACGATCACAATGACGAGCAGCACTGCCCCGATAATGGTGGAATCCATTTACGCCCTCCAATCTTTAGTTGGTTTGATTAGTTAGTTCGGTTAACTAGTTCGGTTGACTGGTTTGGGTCAAACAAGTCAGCGAATGTCCGACGCTTACCGCGTATTAGCGTGATGCGTCGCGGGCCGCTTCGCCGCGACCACAAGACAACTGCCGTGCAGTTCGATGATTTCGTAGGTTTGAGCATCTTCGGGCTCGCCGGGCGCCAGTTCGGCGTCCCATTGCGCGCCGCGATAGCTGACCCGCGCGCGACGCTCGTGCCACGCGGGCACGCTGAGCGTCTGCCCAATGTCGAGATTGACGTCCGGATTCGCGGACGCTTCCTTGCGCGTCCTGCGGCCAAAGCGCGAACGCTTGAGCACAAACACGGCCGCCAGCGCGACGACCGCGGCAACGGCGAACTGCACGTCGGCGGCGGCGCCCGCAATATGCGCGATAGCCGCCGCGACGCAACCGAGCGCGATCATCAGCAGATAGAACGTGCCGCTGAGCAATTCCAGCACGACCAGCACGCCCGCCCCGACCCACCAGAACAATCCCCCTGGCGCCACGTCGACCTCCACAAAGCAAAACACCCCGGATCTACCGGGGTGTTTATAGCACGAAGCGCGGACAAATTACCGGCATTCAGGACGCGCTTCACTGCGCCGCTGACGCGCGTTTGACGCGCCGTTGATATGCCGCACTTTTCGTTATGCGTGCCGCTTAGGACGCGGCACGCCGCACGCTTACTTCGTCGACGATTTCGCCAGTTGCTGCCACGTCTCGATGATCGTGTCAGGGTTCAGCGAGATCGACTTGATGCCTTCATCCGTCAGCCATTGCGCGAAGTCCGGATGATCCGACGGACCCTGACCGCAGATGCCGACGTACTTGTCCAGACGCAGACACGTTTCAATTGCGCGCTTCAACATGAACTTGACCGCCGGATCGCGTTCGTCGAAATCGACCGCCAGCAGTTCCATGCCGGAGTCGCGGTCGAGGCCGAGCGTGAGCTGCGTCAGGTCGTTCGAACCGATCGAGAAGCCGTCGAAGAATTGCAGGAACTCTTCGGCGAGAATCGCGTTCGACGGCACTTCGCACATCATGATGAGACGCAGGCCTTTCTCGCCGCGCTTCAGGCCAAACTTCTCCAGCAAGCCGACCACGCGCTCAGCCTGCTTCAGCGTACGCACGAACGGCACCATGATCTCGACGTTGTCGAGGCCCATCTCTTCGCGCACCTTCTTCAGCGCGACGCATTCCATCTGGAACGCTTCGGCGAAGTCTTCGGCGATGTAGCGCGACGCGCCGCGGAAGCCCAGCATCGGATTCTCTTCGTCCGGCTCGTAGCGCGAACCGCCGATCAGCTTCTTGTACTCGTTCGACTTGAAGTCCGACAGACGCACGATCACAGGCTTCGGATAGAAGGCCGCGGCGATCGTCGCGATACCTTCAGTCAGCTTGTCGACGTAGAACGCGCGCGGCGATGCGTGACCGCGAGCGACGCTTTCCACGGCCTTCTTCAGGTCCTGGTCGATGTTCGGGTACTCGAGAATCGCCTTCGGATGAACGCCGATGTTGTTGTTGATGATGAACTCGAGACGCGCGAGACCGACGCCCGCGTTCGGCAGTTGCGAGAAGTCGAAAGCCAGTTGCGGGTTGCCGACGTTCATCATGATCTTCACCGGAATGGGCGGCAGTTCGCCGCGCTGCACTTCGGTGATTTCCGTTTCGAGCAGGCCGTCGTAGATCTTGCCTTCGTCGCCTTCCGCGCACGAAACCGTGACGAGCGCGCCATCCTTCAGCACGTCGGTCGCGTCGCCGCAGCCGACCACGGCCGGCACGCCCAGCTCACGCGCGATGATTGCCGCGTGGCACGTGCGGCCGCCACGATTGGTGACGATTGCGGACGCGCGCTTCATGACCGGCTCCCAGTTCGGGTCGGTCATGTCGGCGACCAGCACGTCGCCCGGCTGCACACGGTCCATTTCCGACGGATCGTGAATCACGCGCACCGGGCCCGCGCCGATCTTCTGGCCGATCGCGCGGCCGGTAGCCAGCACGTTCGATTGACCCTTCAGCTTGAAGCGCTGCTCGGCCTTGCCCGTCGCCTGGCTCTTCACCGTTTCCGGACGCGCCTGCAAGATAAAGATCTTGCCGTCGCGGCCGTCCTTGCCCCACTCGATGTCCATCGGACGCTGGTAGTGCTTTTCGATGATGACCGCGTATTTCGCGAGTTCGATCACGTCTTCGTCGGTGATCGAGAAGCGGTTGCGCTGCTCGTGCGTCACGTCGACGGTCTTCACGCGGCCTTCTTCACCGGCCTTCGTGAACTCCATCTTGATGAGCTTCGAGCCAATCGAGCGGCGGATGATCGGATACTTGCCTTGCGCGAGCGTGGTCTTGTAGACGTAGAACTCGTCCGGATTCACCGCGCCTTGCACGACCGTTTCGCCGAGACCGTAGCTCGACGTGATGAACACCGCGTCCTTGAAGCCCGATTCCGTGTCGAGCGTGAACATCACGCCGGCCGCGCCGACGTCCGAGCGCACCATGCGCTGCACGCCCGCCGACAACGCGACTTCAGCATGCGTGAAGCCCTTGTGAACGCGATAGGAAATAGCGCGGTCGTTGTAGAGCGACGCGAACACGTGCTTCATGCGATCGAGCACGTCTTCGATACCGACCACGTTGAGGTAGCTTTCCTGCTGACCCGCGAACGATGCGTCCGGCAAGTCTTCCGCCGTTGCCGACGAACGCACGGCAAACGACAGCTCTTCAGGCGAGCTGTTTTGAAGCGTGTCGAAGCCCGCGCGAATGTCGGCTTCGAGTTGCGGCTGCATGGGAGCGTCGACGATCCATTGACGGATCTCCTTGCCCGCTTCGGCAAGCGCCTTCACGTCGTCGACGTCGAGCGTCTCGAGACGTTGGGCGATGCGTTCCGTCAGGTTGTTGTGATGCAGGAAGTCACGGAAAGCCAGTGCCGTCGTGGCGAAACCGGTCGGCACGCGCACGCCGGCTTCGGCAAGCTGACTGATCATCTCGCCTAGCGACGCGTTCTTGCCGCCGACAATCTCCACATCGGTCATCCGCAACTGCTCGAACGGAACTACATACGCCTTATCCTTTGCGACGGTAACTGCGTTAGTCATACAAGCCCCTAAGTGTGAAAGAAATTCACGGCTGTGCAAGTGGGCTCGAACGCGAGACGCTCATTGGAAGCGTGAGCTCGCGTCTTGCACAACCTGTTGGAGAAGCAATCGCTTGTGGCGCCGCGCGGGTTCGGGCTTGCGCTCCCGTTCCACACGAAGAAGGCGAATCGACGCATTTAGCGCCCGATCAATCGCGATCCGCCCGCTTTAGCACCAGATAACATCGCGTTGAACGACCGTTCGCAGCGAGTTAGACGCCAATCGCCTGCAATTGCTTATCCAACAGGTTGCCGCTATTCTACCGTGCCGACTCTCGAAATGTGACTGTCGGACGAGAATTGCGCCTCGAATCGCGCCAGGCTGCCCGCAGGGCTCTTCCAATGCATGAAGAGAGCCTCCAGGCCAGTCCTGGCGTAGTAGCGGTGCCCACGGCGCGCTGTTTCGACGCCGCTGCATGAGTGGTCAGCCACCGCGCAGCGAAGTCGCTCCAGCAATGTTCCATTCGAGCGCTTTTTGCCGCTCACGTTCCCTGCCCCACTGATGCCGCCCACCGTATTCATCGTCTCCGACGGTACCGGGATCACTGCCGAAACCTTCGCGCATTCGATCCTCTCCCAGTTCGACCAGAAATTTCGCCTGGTCCGCGTGCCTTTTGTCGACTCGACAGAAAAGGCCTACGCCACGCTCGAAAAAATCAATGAAGCGGTCCAGCAGGACGGTCGCCGTCCGATCGTCTTCACCACGCTCGTGGACAGCGCATCGAATCAGATCGTCAAAGGCTCGAACGCGCTCGTGCTCGACATGTTCCAGACCTTCGTCGAGCCGCTCGAACAGGAACTGGAGCTGAAGTCGAGCCACGCGATGGGGCGCGGCCACCAGAACGCGGACACCGAGGAGTACAAGAACCGCATCGAGGCGATCAACTTCTCGCTCGCGCACGACGACGGCCAGTCGAACCGCAATCTCGCCGACGCAGACGTGATCCTCGTCGGCGTATCGCGCAGCGGCAAGACGCCGACGAGCCTCTACCTCGCGATGCAGTACGGCGTGAAAGCAGCGAACTATCCGCTGATTCCGGAAGATTTCGAGCGCGGCAAGCTGCCTACGCCGCTATTGGCGCATCGGCAGAAGATGTTTGGCTTGTCGATCGATCCGCAACGGCTTTCGGAGATTCGCAACGAGCGCCGGCCTGGCAGCAAATACGCTGCGCCGGAAAATTGCCGTTACGAGATCAACGAAGCCGAGGCGATGATGCGTCGCGAAGGGATCAAGTGGCTGTCGTCGACGCACAAGTCGATCGAAGAGATCGCGACCACGATCCTGCAGGAAATCAAGCTGGATCGGCCGTCGTATTGAGCGAGCCTTCGCTCGTTTATGCGCGGCTCGCGCGCTGCTGTCTGCATTGCTCGAACACGCAGACAGCCGCGGCCGCCGCGACGTTCAGCGATTCCATGCCGCCCGGCTGCGGAATCGTCACGCGCAACGTGACCGCGTCGCGCCATGCTTGCGACACGCCGGCGCCTTCATTGCCGAATACCCACGCCAGTTCCGCGCTCAGATCGCAATCGTAGATCGCTTCGGCGCCGTGCGAATCCGTGATGACAACCGGCACCGCGAGGCGCTCGATCAACGTCTGCGCTTCGACGTCTTCGTGAATCTGCAGCAGGAAGTGCGCGCCCATGCCCGAGCGCAATACTTTCGACGACCAAGCGTATGCCGTGCCCGGCGCGCAGAACACCTGCTGAATGCCGGCCGCGGCCGCACTGCGCAAGATGGAGCCGACGTTGCCTGCGTCCTGCACGCCGTCGAGCACGATGCAGGTTTGCGCGACCGTGTCGGGCAGCGGCGTATCGAGCTTTTCCACGAGCAGCAGCATGCCGACGCCGTGCACGACATTCGACAGTTGTCCGAACAGCGCGTCTGGCAGCGTGACGATGCGTTGCTCGTCGATACGCGAAACGATCGCCTGAGCTTCGTCGTGACGAAGCGCGCCCTCGGTGACGATGCACATTTCCGGCTGCCCCGCGACGTCGAGATACGCGCTCGCGAGATGAAAACCTTCCAGCAGCGCATGACCGCTGCGACGCTGTTGATGCGTCGATCCGGCAAGCGCCTTCAGGCGTTTATAGAGCGGATTCTCCCGCGAGGTGATGGCTTTCACAGGCAGCGAAGACGATGAGAAATGAGGAGAAGGATGAGCGCGTTGCTGATCGCAGGCGGTGCGGCTAGGTGCTGGTTACGGCGACGGCAGCATTGACGGGCGATTGTGCCACGTTAGCTGTGGCGTCTTATGCTCACGCGCCGCTGCGTTCGCCGAACGCGTCGCTGTCGAGCAGCGCATCGTCCAGCACGCCGTCCGCGAGCATTTCCGGCACGGCGATAATCTCGCCCGCCGGCAGCGGCACGCCGGTGCCAAATCGCAGATGCGCTTCGCGCACGGGTGCGAACGAGCGCCGGTGATGCTCGCACGGCCCATGTTCACGCAAGGCCGCCAGATGCTGCGGCGTGCCGTAGCCGGCATGCGCGTTAAAGCCGTACACGGGATAAGTCTGGTGCAATTCGAGCAGCATCCGGTCGCGCGTCACCTTCGCAAGAATCGACGCCGCGGAAATGCTTTTGACCAGTGCGTCGCCGCCGATCACCGCTTCGCTGCGAACGCTCAGCGTGGGGCAGCGGTTGCCGTCCACCTTCACGAGCGTCGGCGTGACGGACAGCCCTTCTACCGCGCGCTTCATGGCCAGCATGGTGGCGTGCAGAATGTTCAGCGTATCGATTTCCTCGACCGTTGCCGAGGCGATGCAGTAAGCGAGCGCACGGTCGACGATCTTCTCGTACAGTTCGTCGCGCTTTTTCGCGGTAAGCACCTTCGAATCGTCGAGGCCGCGAATCATCGGCTTCGACGGATCGAAAATCACAGCAGCAGCGACGACCGGCCCGGCCAGCGGCCCGCGCCCGGCTTCGTCGACGCCGCAGACGATGTCCTCCGCCGTCTCGAAGTTCAGGCCGACCTGCCGAGTCGCCGCGCTGGCGACGGCCGCGGTCTTGCGGCGTGGCGAGCGGGCAGCGGCGTGCGCAGCGGCGTGCTCGTTAGTGCGCTTGGTGCGTTCGTCGCTCACGGCCGCGCCCTGCGCTTCTCAACGACACTCGCGACCACTTCCGCCGCACGCTGCGCGGTGTTCTGCTTCAGCACGTGATGCATCTCCGTGAAGATTTCCGTCAGCGTGCGCCGGTTGGCTTCATCGCGCAACTGTTTCAGCGTGGCTTCGGCGAGCGCCTGCGGCGTCGCGAAGTGCTGCAGGATTTCCGGCACCACGAAGCGGCCCGCCAGAATGTTCGGCAAGCCGACGTACGGCAGATAACCCTGCCGGCGCATGATCTGGCCCGTCAGCCAGGGCACCTTGTACGAGATGACCATCGGCTTTTTCAGAAGCGCGGCCTCGAGCGTGACCGTGCCGCTTTTCACGAGGATCGCGTCGGCGGCGGTCATCGCGAGTTGCGACTGGCCGTCCGTAATGGTCAGCGCGAGGCCGGGGTGCGAATCGACCAGCGGGCGCAGCATCTCGCGCAACGCCGGCGTCGCCGCGGGCATCACGAAGCGCAGACCGGGCTCCTGGTGCTGCATCATTTCCATCGCGGCGAAAAACGTCGGCCCGATCAGATCGATCTCCGAGCGGCGGCTGCCCGGCAGCACCGCGATGACCGGACCGCTTTCCGCCAGACCGAGCGTGCGGCGCGCGCCGAGCGTGTCCGGCTCAAGCGGAATTTCGTCGGCGAGAGGATGACCCACGTACGATGCCGCGACGCCCGCCTTTTCGAGCAGCGCCGTTTCGAACGGGAACACGCACAGCATATGGTCGACCGCCTTGGCGATCTTCTTGATGCGCCCGCCGCGCCACGCCCAGATGGACGGGCACACGAAGTGAACGGTCGGGATGCCGGCCTCGCGCAGCGGATGCTCGAGCCCGAAGTTGAAATCGGGTGCATCGACGCCGACGAACACCGAGGGCGGCTCGGCCAGCAGTTGGCGCTTCAGGTCGGTGCGGATGCGCAGAATCTCGGGGATATGCCGCAACGCTTCGACATAGCCGCGCACGGACAGCTTCTCCATCGGCCAATGGGCGTCGAAACCGGTGGCGACCATGCGCGGACCGCCGATCCCGTAATAATGCGTGGCGGCAGGCAGGCGGCTCGCAAGGCCGTCCAGCAGCGACGACGCCAGCAGGTCGCCGGACGGCTCGCCGGCCACCATCGCGATGCGCAGCGGACTGGGTTGCAATGCCATCGCTTAGCGGATGATGCCGCGCTGCGACGCTTCGACGAATGCGAGCAGCGTCCCAACCGGGCCGTCGCCGTCGCCGCCGGCGGATGCAAGCTCACGCAGTTGCGCCTTGGCTTCCTCGAGCGACAGGCTGTTCTTGTACAACAGACGGTACGCCGAGCGCAGCGCCGAAATGGCGTCCGGCGAGAACCCGCGGCGGCGCAGACCTTCGACGTTGATGCCGTGCGGCTCCGCCTTGTTGCCGGCCGCGATCACGAACGGCGGAATGTCCTGCACGAGCGCCGATGCGCCGCCCAGCATGGAATGCGCGCCGATGCGCACGAACTGATGCACGCCCGACATGCCGCCGACAATCGCGTGGTCGCCGATCGTCACATGGCCGGCCATCTGCGCGTTGCTCGACAGAATGACGTTGTTGCCGACATGGCAGTCATGGCCGATGTGCACGTACGCCATGATCCAGTTGTCGTCGCCGAGCGTGGTCACGCCTGCGTCCTGCACCGTGCCGGTGTGGATCGTGGTGAACTCGCGGATCGTGTTGCGGTTGCCGATCTCGAGCCGCGTCGGCTCGTCTTTGTACTTCATGTCCTGCGGACGGCCGCCGACCGATGCGTAGTGGCCGATGCGGTTGTCTTCGCCGATCGTGGTGTGACCTTCGATCACACTGTGCGAGCCGACCGTGGTCCGCGCGCCGATCGTGACATGCGCGCCGATCACGGCATACGGTCCGACTTCAACGGATTCGTCGAGTTGTGCGCCCGGTTCGACGATCGCAGTGGGATGAATCCTGCTCATGCGTCCTCGCTTCTGATTCTGTTGCGTTGTCTGGATGGGCTGCGGCGAGCCGGCTGCGCTGCATGAGGCGCCGGCTGGCCGAAGCTCGAGTCAGGTGCCCTTGATTCAGGCGTCCTTGTCCGTGTGACGCACCGCGCACATCAGGTCGGCTTCAGCCGCCACCACGCCGTCCACCTCGGCTCGCGCCTTGAACTTCCAGATGCCGCGCATATGCCGTTCGAACGTGCAGTTGAGGATGAGCTGATCGCCCGGCTCGACGACACGCTTGAAGCGCGCGTTGTCGATACCGACAAACAGATACAGCGTGTTCGACGGATCGCTCGGCTCTTCCGAGAACGTCAGCAGCGCCGCCGTTTGCGCAAGCGCTTCGAGGATCAGTACGCCAGGCATGACCGGACGCGTCGGGAAATGCCCCTGGAAATACGGCTCGTTGATCGACACGTTCTTCAACGCTTTGATGCTCTTGTGCGGCTCGAGTTCGAGCACCCGGTCGACCAGCAGGATCGGGTAACGATGGGGCAGCAGCGTGAGAATCTTATGGATGTCGAGATTGATTTTTTCGGTGCTCATGGTGTTTCTGCTCACGCATTGACTGCGCGATGATGACTGCGGATGCTGGTGCAGGTGGGTTGTCAACGCGTTGTTAGCGCGTGATGAGCGCATGCTGCCGGCGCTCGCCGTGAACCGGTTGCCATGCCACCGCGGGTCACGGCAACCCTCTTCGCTTCCTGATATTCGCCCGCCATTTTACGCGGAGTCGGCGGGCCGTCCGGAAAACTAGCTTTTCTCACTCCGTGCATGACCTGCCGCGCCGGATGCCGCGCTCGCCGGCTTGCTGTCCTGCTGATCCGCTGCGGCGTTTTCCAGTGCCTTGATGCGGTCGCGAAGCTTGTCGATATTGCGCAGCAAGGCCGCGCTCTTGTTCCAGTCGGCGTGATTCACGGCCGGGAACGCGCTGGTGTACATGCCGGGCTTGAGCAGCGACTTGGACACGCCGGACTTCGCGGTCACGATCACGTGATCGGCCAGCGTCACATGCCCGGCAATGCCGACCGCGCCGCCGATCATGCAGTGACGGCCGATGGTCGTGCTGCCCGCAATGCCCGCGCAACCGGCAATGACCGTGTATGCGCCGACTTTGCAGTTGTGCCCGATCTGCACGAGGTTGTCGATTTTCACGCATTCCTCGATGATCGTATCGGCCATCGCGCCGCGGTCGATCGTGGTGTTCGCACCGATTTCGACGTCCGCCGCGATCGACACGCCGCCCACTTGCGGAATCTTCACCCAGCTACCGGTGCGCGCGTCGCCTTCGCCGACGAAATCCGGCGCGAAGCCGAAGCCGTCCGAACCGATGACCGCGCCCGCGTGCACGATCACGCGCTCCGCAAGCTTGCAGCCGTGATACACGGTGACATTCGGATAGAGATGCGAGCCAGCGCCGATGCGCGTGCCGCGGCCGATGGCCACGTTCGCGTCGAGCCGCACATTCTCGCCGATGACCGCGCCCGCTTCCACCGTGACATGCGGTCCGATCACCGCGCTTGCGGCGATCTGCGCGGACGGATCGATCGTCGCGCTCGGATGAATGCCGGGCGCGACCTTCGGCGTGGCGAGGTCGATGAAGGTTTGCGCGACGCGCGCGAAGTAAGCGTACGGGTTCGGTGTGACGATGAAATTACGCCCGCTGCCCGATGCGAGCTTCGCGAGGTCGTCCGCATTGATCAGCACCGCGCCCGCGCGGGTTGTTTCGACTTGCGACAGGTACTTCGGGTTGGCGAGGAACGCCAGCTGGTCCGGGCCTGCCTGGTCGAGCGGCGCCAGACTGCCGACGCGCTGCGAACCGTCTCCCACTACTTCACCGCCGAACCGCTGGACGATGTCCTCGAGCGTAAAAGCCATGCCTATCGTGTCTCCTGCTGATCAGTACAACTTGTCGGTGCGCGCTGTCAGTGCGCGCTGTCGGCGCTCTACTACCGCCTTCAGTTGCCTGAAGCCGCGAGAGCCTTGAGCACCTGATCCGTAATGTCGATGCGCGGGCTCACATACACCGCTTCCTGCACGATCAGGTCATAGTGCTGCGCCTCGGCGATCTGCTTGATCACCTTGTTCGCGCGATCCAGCACCGCTGCCAGTTCTTCATTGCGGCGCTGATTCAGGTCTTCGCGAAACTCGCGTTGCTTGCGCTGGAAGTCGGTGTCGAGTTGCGACAGATCGCGCTGCTTTTGCGCACGGTCCGTGGACGACATCGACGCGCCGTTCTTGTCGAGCGAATCGGACATCGACTTGAGCTTCTGCGCCATGTCCGCGAGGTCCTTGTCGCGCTTGGCGAACTCGGCCTCGAGCTTGACCTGGGCCGCCTTCGCCGCCGCCGATTCCCGCAGAATCCGGTCCGAATTCACCGCGGCGATCCTGGCTTCCTGAGCGTGCGCCACTCCGACGCCCAGCGTCATTGCCAGCGCCAGCGCGCAAGCCACACGTTTCGAAAACATACCGGTTAGCAAAGTGATCCTCTCGATACTGTTGTTTGGCGAGCCGTCCGCAACGCGGATCAGAACGCCGTCCCGATCTGGAACTGGAACTTCTGATACTGGTCGCCCGTGTGCTTCGTGAGCGGGAAGCCCAGGCTCAGCTTGAGCGGCCCGATCGGCGAAATCCATGCGAGACCGACACCGTAGCCGTAACGCAGACCGTTCGCGCCGTTCGAATTGGCCGCAGCGCTCGCGTCCGCCCAGACGTTACCGGCGTCGAGGAACGTGAACACGCGCAAGGTGCGATCATAGCCGGTGCCCGGCAGCGGGAATGTCAATTCGATGTTGCCGACGAGCAGCTTCGAGCCGCCGATCGGATCGCCCGTCGTCTTGTCGCGCGGACCGAGCGAGCTCGGCTCGTAGCCACGGACCGAACCGATACCGCCCGCGTAGTAGTTCTTGAAAATCGGGTATGGCTTGCCGCCCGTGCCCTTGCCGTAGCCGCCCTGGAAGTTGAAGCCCAGCACGAAGCCGCGCGCAAACGAGTAATAGTACTGTGCGTTGATGTCGGCCTTGTAATACTGCGTGCTGCCGATCGGCGTGCCGTATTCGGCGTTCGCCTGCGCGAAGTAGCCGCGGCTCGGCACGAGCGCGCTGTCACGCGCGTCGCGCGACCAGCCCACCGTGACCGGCACGTTGTTCGACACGCGGCCGAAGTCGTCGACGTATTGCTTGTACGATGCCGGCGTGTTCGCGTCGACGTCGAGCTTGTTCTGCTCCAGACCCGCGCCGAAGTACACCGTATCGACTTCCGAGAACGGAATGCCGAACTTCAGGTCGCCGCCCATCGTGACGATCTTGAAGCTCGAATCGGTCGAGTAATACAGCGGCTGATACGTGCGGTAGTAGACGTCGGTAATACGCTTGATGCCGTCCACCGTGAAGTACGGGTCGACCTGCGTGACGGTCAACGTGCGATACGTCTTCGCGGTGTTGACGTTCACCGCGAGGCTCGTGCCCGAACCGAACACGTTGTCTTGCGAGACGCCTGCGGACAGCACCACCTTGTCCGTCGACGAGAAGCCCGCGCCCAGCGTAATCGCGCCGGTCGGTTTTTCGGCGACCTTCACGTCCACGTCCACCTGGTCGGGCGTGCCTTCCACGGGGATCGTGGTCACGTCGACGTCGGTAAAGTAGCCAAGACGGTTGATACGGTCTTTCGACAACGCGAGGCGGTTCGAGTCGAACCACGAGCTTTCGAGCTGGCGCATTTCGCGGCGCACCACTTCGTCGCGCGTACGGGTGTTGCCCACCACGTTGATGCGGCGCACGTAGACGCGGCGGCTCGGGTCCACTTGCAGCGTCAGGTCCACCTTGTGATTCGACTGGTCGATCTGCGGCTGCGCGTTGACGGTCGCGAACGCGTAACCGTATTCGCCCAGCTTGTCGACGATTGCCTTGGTCGTGGATTGCAGCTTTTCGGCCGAGAAGCGGTCGCCCGGTTTGATCTTGATGAGCTTGGCAAGCTCCGGCTCGCGGTCGAGCAGATTGCCGGCCAGCTTGATGCTCGAGATCGTGTACGGCTCGCCTTCATGCAGCGTGACCGTCAGATACATGTCCTTCTTGTCCGGCGTGATCGACACCTGGGTCGACTCGATGTTGAACTCGAGATAGCCGCGGTTCAGGTAGTACGAGCGGATATTTTCGAGGTCGCCGGTGAGCTTGTCTTTCGCGTACAGGTCATTCTTCGTGTACCACGAGAACCAGTTCGGCGTGGACAACTGCATTTCGTCGCGCAGCGTGCCGGTGCTGAACGCCTTGTTGCCGATAAAGTTGATCTGGCGAATCTTGGCGCTCGGCCCTTCGGCCACCGAGAACAGCACCGAGACGCGATTGCGGTCGATCGGCGTGATGGTGGTCGTGACTTCGGCTGCATAGTAGCCGCGCGTCAGGTACTGGCGCTTCAGTTCCTGTTCCGCCTTATCGACGAGCGCCTTGTCGTAGTAACGGCCTTGCGACAAACCGACCGCGCGCAGCGCCTTGGTCAGGTTTTCCTTGTCGAATTCGTGAATGCCCGCGAAGTCGATCGTGCCGATGGCCGGACGCTCCAGCACCTGCACGATCACTACATTGCCTTCGGTCGCGATCTTGACGTCGTTGAAGAAACCCGTTGCGTACAGCGCGCGAATCGCTTCGGATGCCTTGTCGTCGTTGAACGTGTCGCCCTGCTTGATGGGCAGGTAGGCGAACACCGTACCGGGTTCGACGCGTTGCAATCCCTCGATCCGGATGTCTTGCACCACGAAGGGCGTGGTTGCGTGAGCAACCAGCCCATGCGCGGCGAATGCCGCGGTTATAACCGTCTTCGGAACAAAGCGATGAGGTTTAAACAACGTGCTTCCCCAGTGTGTATAGCTGCATCAGGTCGGACGGTCGCTATTGTGAGCGCCGCCGGACACTTTAAAAGTGGATTAAACGAGCGAGATCGTTGAACAGTGCAATCGCCGACAAAGCGACGATGCAGGCGAGACCCGCCCTCTGAAAAACGAGTTGCCAGCGATCGGAGACAACTTTACCGGTCACAGCTTCAACCAAATAATATAACAGATGACCCCCGTCCAATACCGGAATTGGTAGCAGGTTCAGTACACCGAGGCTAATACTGACGAGGGCGAGGAACGACAGGAATGCAGAAGGACCCAGACGTGCGCTCTTTCCTGCGTAATCGGCGATGGTCACCGGACCCGACAGATTCTTCAGCGATGCATCGCCAACGATCATGCGGCCGAACATCCGCACCGAGTAAACCGCGAGATCCCACGTGCGGCGCGCGCCGAGCTGAAGACTTTCGACCGGTCCATAACGCACGTTGATGGACGGCACCTGGGTCGCAAGCTCAGCGCCGATGCGACCGACCTGCTGCCCCGTTGCCGCGTCGCGCTGCGCTTGCGGAACGATCCTGATGTCTTCGAGCTTGCCCGAGCCCTGCGCTTCCGTTTGACCCGCGGCTGCGCGCTCTACTTGCAGCGTCAGCGGTTGGCCGGCGTGCGATTTTACATACGCGATGAAGGCTGTGGCGTTATCAGTCGCGACTCCGTTGATCGCGCGCAAGCGATCGCCCGGAAGAAGGCCCGCCTTTTGCGCGGCACTGCCCGGCTGCACGCCGGCAACCGTCAGCTTGCCCCCGCCGGGTTCGAAGCCGAGCCGCGACATGAAGTCGTCGTCGACGTCCTTTTCGGTGACACCGCGCAGATCGAGCTGGAAGTCGGACGGGCCGTTCGCGCCTTTCGCGATCAGCACGACGCGCTTGTGATCGAACGCCGCGCCGAGCAGCTTCCAGCGCAAATCCGACCACGAGCGCACCGGCTCGGAGTCGGCCGCGTTCTCCGCGCGCACCGCCACCACTGTTTCGCCGCCTTCGAAACCGGCGGCCGCAGCGGTCGTGTTGGGCGCGGGCGTGGCAAGGATCGCCGCCGGTTCGGTGACGCCGGTCGCGAACACGAGGCCGAACAGGACGATGGCAAGCAGGAAATTCGCGACCGGCCCGGCCGCGACGATTGCGATGCGGCGCCACACCGACTGCCGGTTGAACGCATGCGGCAACGCTTCGGCGGGAATCGGCGCGCCGCCCGTCTCGCGCTCGTCGAGCATCTTCACGTAGCCGCCGAGCGGCAGCGCGGCGACCGTCCATTCGGTGCCGCTCTTGGGACTAACCCATTGGAACAGCGGCTTGCCGAAGCCAATCGAAAAGCGCAGCACCTTGACGCCGCACAGCCGCGCCACGCTGTAATGCCCATATTCGTGGACGACCACCAGCACGCCAATCGCGACCGCGAAGGCGAGCACTTCGATCAGCAGATTCATAGGCGCCTCACTGGACGGCGCGTTCCGTGCGGCGGGCGGCGTCGGGCAGACGCGCGATGAATTCGGCTGCGGCGCGACGCGCGGCGGCGTCCGCTTCGATCACGTCTTCGAGCGCATGCGCGCTGCGATTGGGCAACGCGTTGAGCACCGAGTCGACCACCTGCGCGATCGCCATGAAGCCGATCTGGCGCGACAGGAACGCTTCAACAGCAATTTCGTTAGCGGCATTGAGCGCCGCGCTGGCGACGCCGCCTTCGGCGAGCGCCTTCATGGCCAATGCCAGGCAAGGGAAACGCGTGTAGTCCGGCTTTTCAAACGACAGCGACGCGATTTCCACGAGATCCAGTTGCGCGACGCCCGAATCCACGCGATCCGGGAACGCGAGCGCGTGCGCGATCGGCGTGCGCATATCGGGGTTGCCGAGTTGCGCGAGCACCGAACCGTCGGCGTACGACACCAGCGAATGAATCACGCTTTGCGGATGAATCAGCACGTCGATGCGTTCGCCCGGCAAACCGAACAGCCAATGCGCCTCGATGACCTCGAGGCCCTTGTTCATCATGGTCGCGGAGTCGACGGAGATCTTGCGGCCCATCACCCAGTTCGGATGCTTGCAGGCTTCATCGGGCGTGACGTCGGCGAGCGTGGCCGGTTCGCGCGTGCGGAACGGGCCGCCCGACGCGGTCAGGATGATCTTGGAGACGCCACCATGCAGCGCGGCTTCGCGCGGCAGGCACTGGAAAATGGCGTTGTGTTCGCTGTCGACCGGCAAGAGCACGGCGCCGTTGTCATGCACGGCATCCATGAAGATCGCGCCCGACATCACGAGCGCTTCCTTGTTCGCGAGCAGAATGCGCTTGCCGGCGCGCGCGGCCGCGAGGCTCGGCGCGAGGCCGGCCGCACCGACGATGGCCGCGACCACGGTGTCGCAGCCGTCGCTCTTCGACACCTCGACGAGCGCCTCGGCGCCGTGCGTCACCTCCGTCTTGCAGCCCGCGTCGCGCAGCTTGGCCGCGACGCGCGCCGCCGTGTCGGCGTCGCCGACCACGGCGACTTCTGGCCGGAAGCGCAGGCATTGCTCGACGAGCTTGTCGCCGTTGCGGTGCGCAGTGAGCGCATAAACCGAAAAGCGCTCGGGATGACGCGCGACGACGTCGAGCGTGCTGTCTCCAATCGAGCCCGTGGAACCGAGCAATGTCAGACGTTTTTGCATATCTCTTTCTCTAGCCGAGCAGCAGCATGGCAAGCGGCAGCACCGGCAACAATGCGTCGATGCGGTCGAGCACGCCTCCGTGCCCCGGCAACAGGCCGCTCGAATCTTTCACGCCGGCCTGGCGTTTCATCATGGATTCAAAAAGGTCGCCCACCACGCTGAACGCCACCAGCAGCGTCAGGGCAAGCAGCGCGCGCGGGGCGCCCCAATGCGCCCACAGCTCAGAATACAGGGTCGGCTCGAACGCATGCGAAAGGACCGCCGCCACCGCGACGATCATCACCGCGAGCCAGCCGCCGATCGCGCCCTCCCACGTCTTGCCGGGACTGATGGCGGGCGCGAGCTTGTGCTTGCCGAACGCCTTACCCGAGAAGTATGCGCCGATATCCGCGAGCCATACCAATAGCAGCAGCGACAGCACGAACGGCACGCCTTGCATGCGCGCGGCGACGAGAGCATGCCAGCAGGCGACGAATATCACAATCCCGACAAGCAGCAGAAAGCTGCGCCAGGCGCCTTGCGCGAGCGTCGGCTTGCGCAGCAGCACGAACGGGCCGGCGATCACCCAGAAAATGGCGGCCGCCTTGTAAAACGGCTGCGCGCTGTCCACGCCGATGCCAAGCCGCGTGCTGGCCACGAGCGCGACCGCCGCGACGAGCGCGTAGATAACCGGGCCGGCGCCGCCCAGCTTCAGCAGGCGGGCCCATTCCCATGCGGCGAACACGACGACGAAAGCGATCAGCGCGCCGAACGCGCCGACCGGCGCGAACAACGTGACGGGCAGGAACACCGCCAGAAGCACAATCGCCGTGATGACACGGGTTTTTAGCATGGAAGCGAATCGACGTTTTGCGATTGCGGCTCGAGCTGAGCGCTGGTGCGGCCGAAACGGCGCTCGCGCTCGCCGTATGAGGCAATCGCGCGGCCGAGCGCGTCGGCGTCGAAATCCGGCCAGAAGGTGTCGGTGAAATAGAACTCGGTGTAGGCGAGTTGCCACAGCAGGAAATTGCTGACGCGCCGCTCGCCGCCCGTGCGGATGAAGAGGTCGGGCTCAGGCGCATAGGCCATGGACAGATGCTCGGCGAACGAATCCTCGTTCACCTCGACCGGCTTGCCGGCGAGCGCGGCCTGTTCCACGAGCTTGCGGGTCGCCTGCATGATGTCCCAGCGGCCGCCGTAATTGGCGGCGATGGTCAGCGTGAGGCGGGAATTGCGCGCCGTCTTGGTTTCCGCCCGTTTGATCAGGTCGCGGATGCGCGCATCGAAACGTTCGAGATCGCCGACCACGCGCAAACGGATGCCGTTTGCGTGCAGCTTGCCGATTTCGCGCTCCAGCGCCGTGACGAAAAGGCGCATCAGGAACGACACTTCGTCGTTCGGACGGCGCCAGTTTTCGGAGCTGAAAGCGAACAGCGTCAGATATTCGACGCCCTGGCGGGCACACGCCTCGACGGCCGCGCGCACCGCGTCGACGCCGCGCGTATGACCGGCCACGCGCGGCAAGCGGCGCTGGGTGGCCCAACGGCCGTTGCCGTCCATGATGATCGCGATGTGTCGCGGCACCGCGGCGACATCAGGCACGCGCACGGTTGAACTGGTGTAGGTCATGGCCGTCGGGACAATAACTGCAAATGAAGAAGTAAAAATCCTGAAAGTGTGAGTGCTCCCAGACCTGGCGCTTCACGACTCGGACTTCGCGCGAGCTCCGCACAGACAGTAACGCCGAAGCGAGCCGGCGTTCTGTTCGGAGCCTCGCAGCCTCATACCGTCATGATCTCTGCTTCTTTGGTCACAACAAGCTTGTCGATTTCAGCGACGAATTTGTCCGTCAGCTTCTGAACGTCGTCGCCGGCGCGGCGTTCGTCGTCTTCCGAAATTTCCTTGTCCTTAACGAGCTTCTTCAGTTGCTCGTTCGCGTCGCGGCGCAGATTGCGCACGGCGACTTTGGCCGTTTCGGCTTCGCTCTTGACGACTTTCGTCAGTTCGCGGCGGCGTTCTTCGGTCAGCGCGGGCATCGGCACGCGGATCACGTCGCCCTGGGTAGCCGGGTTCAGGCCGAGATCCGACTCGCGGATCGCCTTTTCGACGACCGGGACCATCTTCTTTTCCCACGGCTGCACGCCGATCGTGCGTGCGTCGATCAGCGTCAGGTTCGCGACCTGCGAGATAGGCACCGGCGAGCCGTAGTAATCGCACTGGATGTGATCAAGCAGGCCCGTGTGCGCACGGCCCGTACGGATTTTCGACAGATCGTTCTTGAACGCGTCGATGGAACGCTGCATCTTTTGTTCAGCGCCCTTCCTGATATCAGCCACAGACATTTTAAAACCTCCGAACCTTCAAAACGGTGCGAGCCGGCCAGCACGCGCGATATGCGGCGGCCCGGGCTCGCGTCAAAGCCCACGTTATGTGAACGAGAGTTTACACGTGGACGAGGGTGCCCTCGTCCTCGCCGAGCACGATGCGCTTCAATGCGCCCGGCTTGACGATCGAAAAAACGCGGATCGGCAGCTTCTGGTCGCGGCACAGCGCGAACGCCGTGGCGTCCATGACCTGCAGGTTGCGGCCGATTGCCTCGTCGAAGCTGATCGTGGTGTAGCGCGTCGCGCTCGGATCTTTCTTCGGGTCGGCTGAGTAGACGCCGTCCACCTTGGTGGCTTTCAACACGACTTCGGCGCCGATTTCCGAGCCGCGCAGCGCGGCGGCCGTGTCGGTCGTGAAGAACGGGTTGCCGGTGCCGGCCGCGAAAATCACGACTTTGCCTTCTTCGAGCTGGCGAATCGCGCGCGGACGGATGTACGGCTCGACGACCTGGTCCATGCGCAGCGCGGATTGCACACGCGCCTCGATGCCGGCGTGACGCATGGCGTCTTGCAGCGCCAGCGCGTTCATCATGGTGGCCAGCATGCCCATGTAGTCGGCCGTGGCGCGATCCATGCCGGCCGCGCCGCCCGCGACGCCACGGAAGATGTTGCCGCCGCCGATCACTACCGCCAACTGCGTTCCAAGACGGACCACTTCGGCCACGTCCGCCACCATTCGTTCGATGGTCGCGCGATTGATGCCGAAGGCATCGTCGCCCATCAGAGCTTCACCGGAGAGTTTGAGCAGGACGCGTTTGTAGGCAGTGGGCATAGGGGTATCCAGATCGCGCAGAACAGGGCAACAACAAGGGACTAATGTAGGGGTGAAACGCCGATTCGGGCAAGCGCCGCCAAATTGATGAACCCGGAAGGTCCACCGGCGGCGGCCGCGCGGCGAGGATCAACCCGCGCGCAGCCTTGCGGCGCTGCCGACCGCGGCACAGTCTTGCTGCGCCGCGGGTACAACGGTACTAGCTAAGACTCGCGATGCTTATTGTTGCTTCGCAGCAGCCACTTGAGCGGCAACTTCAGCGGCGAAGTCGTCCTGCTTCTTCTCGATGCCTTCGCCGACCACGAAGAGCGCAAACTTCTGGACGCTCGCGTTGCCCGCCTTCAGCATCTGTTCGATCGTCTGCTTGTCGTTCTTAACGAACGTCTGGTTCAGCAGCGACACTTCCTTCAGGTACTTCTGCACGCTGCCTTCCACCATCTTCGCGACGATTTCAGCCGGCTTGCCCGATTCGGCGGCCTTCTGCTCGGCGATGCTGCGTTCCTTGGCGATCAGGTCCGCCGGCACGTCGTCCGACGACAGCGAGACCGGCTTCATCGCGGCGATGTGCATGGCCACGTCCTTGCCGACCTGCTCGTCGGCGCCGGTGTACTCGACCAGCACGCCGATGCGCGTGCCGTGCAGGTACGCTGCCAGCTTGTTCGACGTCTCGAAGCGCACGAAACGGCGGATCGACAGGTTTTCACCGATCTTGCCGACCAGCGCGAGGCGCACTGCGTCGACGGTCTGGCCGTCGAGCGGCAGAGCGGACAGCGCGGCGACGTCGGCCGGGTTTTGCGTGGCGACCAGTTCGGCGATCTTCTTCGAGAAAGCCAGGAAGTCGTCGTTCTTCGAAACGAAGTCGGTTTCGCAGTTCAGCTCGACCAGCGAACCTGCATTGCCGCCGATGAACGATGCGACCACGCCTTCAGCCGTGACGCGCGATGCCGCCTTGCTGGCCTTGTTGCCCAGCTTCACGCGCAGCAGCTCTTCGGCGCGCGCCATGTCGCCGTCGGCTTCCGTCAGCGCCTTCTTGCATTCCATCATCGGCGCGTCGGTCTTTGCGCGCAGTTCTGCAACCATGCTTGCGGTAATTGCCGCCATCATTTGCTCCTTGAGTTCCGTCTGTGTTCCGTGTCACACGCCGCCCGCACTTCGATACCGGCGGCAAGAATTCGTTTCAGCGTTATGCGAATTTTTTACGGATAACGCCTTGCTACAGCGTCGCGGCTTAAAAAAAGGGGGCCTGTAGAAAGCCCCCTTTTTTGCCGGACACGGGGCAGCTTTACGCTTCCGCGTTGACCTCGACGAACTCGTCGCCGTCGTCGCCGCGTGCAGCCTGCACCACTTCGTTGACCGCGTTGGCACGGCCTTCGAGGATCGCGTCAGCCACGCCGGCCGCGTACAGAGCGACGGCCTTGCTGGCGTCGTCGTTACCCGGGATCACGTAGTCGATGCCTTCCGGCGAGTGGTTCGTATCGACCACTGCGATGACCGGCACGCCGAGCTTGTTCGCTTCGGTGACGGCAATCTTGTGGTAGCCGACGTCGACCACGAAAATCGCGTCCGGAATGCCGCCCATGTCCTTCACGCCGCCGATCGACTTCTGCAGCTTGGCCATTTCGCGTTCGAACAGCAGAGCTTCCTTCTTGCTCATGCGTTCCGTTTCGCCTGCTTCCAGCGCCGCTTCCATGTCCTTCAGGCGCTTGATCGAAACCTTCAGCGTCTTGAAGTTGGTCAGCATGCCGCCGAGCCAGCGTGCGTTGACATAAGGCATGCCGGCGCGCTGCGCTTCCTGGGCGATCGTGTCACGCGACTGACGCTTCGTGCCGACGAACAGGATGGTGCCGCGATTGGCTGCCAGTTGACGCGCGTACTTCAGCGCGTCGTTGTACATCGGCAGCGTCTTTTCGAGGTTGATGATGTGAATCTTGTTGCGATGGCCGAAAATGAAGGGGGCCATCTTCGGGTTCCAGAAGCGCGTTTGGTGACCGAAGTGGACACCGGCTTCCAGCATTTGACGCATGGTAACTGCCATGAAAATCTCCGCGAGGGTTGGGTCTTAAGCCGGCTGCCGTATCCGCCGCGCCGCCATGTCTTGTCTGGCTGAGCGCCGCGAACACCCTGGGTGCGCCGGCTTGCGAGTCTGCCGCCTTGATACTGCTCTCACCCGTGGCTCGGGCGACAAGCGCCACGGGAAGCTTCACCTCTATCTGCCGTTGGTTGATTGGTTGCTGGCCCGCTGCCACCATAATCAGCCTAGAGTCGGTCTGAACGATGACAAGAAGCCACCAGGACAGGAAAAGGATCGACTTAGCCAAACATTATAGCATGCGACTATCGGCCGACTCAACCTGCCGGGTGGCTCCTTCGCGCGGGCTCCGGTTGCACCCGGCGCCTGGCTGGCCGCCTCGCGCGTCGTCTTCCAGCCGTGAACCGCAAAGCCCTCCGCTCTATCGTTACAGCCGCCGAAACGCCGCCAAAAGACTGCGGCACGGGGAATATGGTGCGATAATCCCGGAATAAATCGCATTTCAGGCCCGACTCATGGCTATCACGCTCAAAAACGAACACGACATCGCGCAAATGCGCGTCGCCTGCAAACTTGCGAGCGAAGTGCTCGACTACATCACGCCGTTCGTCACGGCCGGCGTCACGACCGGCGAACTCGACCGCCTGTGTCACGAATATATGCTCAAGGAACAGGGCACCGTGCCCGCGCCGCTGAATTATCAGCCGCCCGGCTATCCGCCCTACCCCAAGGCCACCTGCATCTCGGTGAACGACGTGATCTGCCACGGCATTCCCGGCGACAAGACGCTGAAGAACGGCGACGCGCTGAACATCGACATTACGGTGATCAAGGAAGGTTACTTCGGCGACACGAGCCGCATGTTCATCGTCGGCGAGGGCTCGATTCTCGCGAAGCGGCTGGTTCAGACCACCTTCGAGTGCATGTGGCTCGGCATTGACCAGGTCCGCCCCGGCGCGCATCTGGGCGACATCGGCTATGCGATCCAGAAGCACGCCGAGGCGCAAGGCTACAGCGTGGTGCGCGAATATTGCGGCCACGGCATCGGCACCGTGTTTCACGAAGACCCGCAGATTCTGCACTACGGCCGCCCCGGCACCGGGCTGGAACTGCAAGCCGGCATGATCTTCACGATCGAGCCGATGATCAACGCCGGCCGCCGCGACATCCGCACCATGCCCGACCAGTGGACCGTCAAGACGAAAGACCGCAGTCTGTCGGCGCAATGGGAACACACGGTGCTCGTGACGGAAACCGGCTACGACGTGCTGACCGTGTCCGCCGGCACGCCCGCGCGCCCGCCGGTGATCGCCGCCACGGCCTGATCGATCCCGCCTTTTCACCGCCAGCCGCCCATGAGTAGTGTTCCAGCCGTCGCCCGATCCCACGCCACGTCGCTCAAGGCGGACTACAAAGTGGCCAAAGCCCAGTTGCTGGAACGCTTCAGGACCGCCACCAACGTAGAAGGATTGATGGCGGCGCTCTCGCGTACCACCGACGACTCCCTGCGCGCCGCCTGGAACACCTGCGAACTGCCGGCCGAGCTGGCGCTCGTCGCCGTCGGCGGATTCGGTCGCGGCGAACTGGCTCCGCATTCCGACATCGACATTCTGGTGCTGCTGCCGGACGCGCCGCTCGAGCATCTGGAAGCGCGCATCGAGCGTTTCATCAGCCTCGCGTGGGATCTCGGGCTCGAGCTGGGCAGCAGCGTACGCAGCGTCTCGCAGTGTCTGGAAGAAGCCGCTAACGACGTCACCGTGCGCACGTCGCTGCTCGAAGCGCGGCGCATTACCGGCAGCGCGGCCCTGTTCGACGACTTCGCGAAGCGCTATCGCGAGGCGCTCGATCCGAAAGCGTTTTTCCAGGCGAAAGTGCTGGAAATGCGTCAGCGTCACGCCAAGTTCCAGGACACGCCTTACGCGCTCGAGCCGAATATCAAGGAAAGCCCCGGCGGTCTGCGGGATCTTCAGCTAATTCTGTGGGTGACCCAGGCGGCCGGCTTCGGCAGTAGCTGGCGCGAACTCGAGGCGCGCGGACTCATCACCGAGCGCGAAGCGCAGGAACTGCGGCGCAACGAGGGCTTCCTCAAGTCGCTGCGGGCGCGGGTCCACGTCACTGCCGGCCGTCGCCAGGACATTCTGGTGTTCGATCTGCAAACGCCGGTAGCCGAGAGTTTCGGCTACAAGCCGACCGCCACCAAGCGCGCGAGCGAACAGCTGATGCGCCGCTATTACTGGGCGGCGAAGGCGGTCACGCAGCTCGCGACAATTCTGATCCAGAACATCGAGGCTCAGCTTTTTCCCAGCACGAGCGGCATTACGCGGGTGCTGTCGGACCGTTTCGTCGAAAAACAGGGCATGCTGGAAATCGCCAGCGACGACCTGTTCCAGCGCGAACCGAACGCCATTCTCGAAGCCTTCCTGCTGTACGAGCAGACGCCGGGCGTGAAAGGGCTTTCGGCGCGTACGCTGCGCGCCATCTACAACGCGCGCGAGGTGATGGACCAGCACTGGCGCCGCGATCCGGAAAACCGGCGTCTTTTCATGGACATCCTGAAGCAGCCGGCCGGCATCACGCACGCGTTGCGCCTGATGAACCAGACCAGCGTGCTAGGGCGATATTTGCTGAATTTCCGGCGCATCGTCGGACAGATGCAGCACGACCTGTATCACGTCTACACGGTCGATCAGCACATTCTGATGGTGCTGCGCAATCTGCGGCGCTTCGCCGTGGCCGAACACGCGCATGAATATCCGTTCTGCAGCCAGTTGATCGTCAGCTTCGACCGGCCGTGGGTACTGTACGTCGCGGCGCTCTTTCACGACATTGCGAAAGGCCGCGGCGGCGACCATTCCACGCTCGGCATGGCCGACGCGCGGCGCTTCTGCCGCAATCACGGCATCGAGGGCGACGACGGCGAACTGGTCGTCTGGCTCGTCCAGCAGCATCTGACCATGAGCCAGGTCGCGCAAAAGCAGGACACGAGCGATCCCGAGGTCATCAAGCGATTCGCGGAACTGGTCGGCACCGAGCGCCGCCTGACCGCGCTGTACCTGCTGACGGTGGCCGACATCCGCGGAACCAGCCCGAAGGTCTGGAATACGTGGAAGGGCAAGCTGCTCGAGGACCTGTATCGCGCGACGCTCGCCGTGCTCGGCGGCGCGCGGCCGGACGCGCATTCGGAACTGGAGTCGCGTCAGGAAGAGGCGCTTGCGCTCTTGCGTCTCGAAACAGTGCCGGAAGGCGCGCAGAAGGCGCTGTGGGACAAGCTCGACGTCGGCTATTTCCTGCGTCACGACGCGGCCGACATCGCTTGGCAAACGCGTGTGCTCTACCGTTACGTCGAGACGCCGACGCCGATCGTCCGGGCTCGCCCGTCGCCGATCGGCGAAGCGCTTCAGGTGCTCGTGTACGTGAAGGACCAGCCGGATCTGTTCGCCGGCATTTGCGCGTATTTCGACCGCAATGGCTTGTCGGTGCTGGATGCGCGCGTCAGCACGACGCGTCACGGCTACGCGCTCGATAATTTCCTCGTCGCGCATACCGAAGAAGACGTGCATTATCGCGACATTGCCAATCTCGTCGAACAGGAACTGACCGCGCGCCTCACCGGCGACGGCACCTGGCTTCCGGGCCCGTCGAAGGGCCGCTTGTCGCGGCTGTCGCGGACCTTCCCTGTTACGCCGCGCGTCGATCTTCGGGCCGACGATCGCGGCCAATACTACATCCTGTCCGTGTCGGCGAACGACCGGCCAGGCCTTCTTTATTCGATCGCGCGCGTGCTCGCCGAACATCGTGTCGGCGTCGCGTCGGCACGGATTAATACGCTCGGCGAACGCGTCGAGGACGTGTTCCTGCTGGACGGGCACGGTCTGTCGGACAACCGCCTGCAAATTCAGGTCGAGACGGAACTGCTGCGCGCGATCGCAGTGTGAGATTTCATGCGAGTCAAATTAACAGCCAAGCACCCGCGGCCGGCTTCGTCCGAACGCGCCCCTGTCCGTAGCGGCAGCACGTCGGCGCGCAAGCCGACACGGCCGGCGGGACCCAAACCGTCGACGTCCGGCCCGGGCGAGGCGCGCGGCGAAGGCGCGGGGGCGTCGGCGGGCGAGAAACGTTCGGCTGGCGCACGCGCGCCGCGTGCTCCTCGCGAGGAAGGTGGGTTCGCGCGTGAGCGTGGCGCTGGCGGGGCTGGCGGCGCGGCTGGCGCGCGGCGGAGCGGGTCCGATCGGCCGCCGCGTCGCGAAGGTACGAGCGGTGCGCCTGCACGGCGTTTTGAAGGAAGCAGTGAGCGCGGTGGCGAGCGAGCGCCGCGACGGTTTGAGGATCGGGCCGGTGGTCGCGAGCGCGCACCGCGTGCCCCAGCCGGCGACCGCGCTGAGCGTGGGCCGCGGCGCTTTGAAGATCGCGCCGGTAGCAGCGAGCGCGCACCGCGACGGTTCGAGGATCGCGCAGGTGGTGGTGAGCGAGGGCCTCGTGCCCCGGCCGGCGAGCGCGCCGAACGTGGGCCGCGACGCTTTGAAGATCGCTCAGGTGGCGGCGAGCGAGCACCGCGACGGTTCGAGGATCGCGCAGGTGGCAGCGACCGCGGGCCTCGTGCCCCGGCCGGCGACCGCATCGAGCGCGCACCGCGACGCTTTGAAGATCGTGCCGGTAGCAGCGACCGCCCACCGCGGCGCTTCGACGATCGCGCAGGTGGTGGTGAGCGCGGACCTCGTGCCCCGGCCGGCGAGCGCGCCGAACGGGCACCGCGACGTTTTGAAGATCGGGCGGGCGGCAGTGACCGCGCACCCCGACGCTTTGACGATCGCGCAGGTGGCAGCGAGCGCGGACCTCGCGCACCGGTCGGCGACCGCGCCGGCAGCGCCGACCGCACACCCCGACGCTTTGAAGACCGCGCCGGCAGCAGCGACCGCACACCGCGACGCTTCGAAGACCGCACCGGCAGCACCGACCGAGCCCCTCGCGGCGCAGGCGCGGAACGCGCCCCCCGTCGTTTCGGAGACAGCACCGAGCGCCCGCCCCGCCGCTTCGACGGCAACGCCGACGGCGGCGCCGCGCGCAAATTCGGTGGAGACCGTGCGCCGCGCGGCGACAGCGGCGAGCGCCGGCCATTTGCTGGACCACGCACCGGAGCAGGCCGTCCTGCGGAAGCCGGTGCGCGCGGCGAACGTCCGACGGGCCGCGAGCGCGACGCATCCGATCGCCCGCGTTTCGGCAGCGAGCGCGGACCGCGTAGCGACAGCGCCCCGCGTCGCTTCGAAGGCGAACGCGGAGAGCGTGGAGAACGAAGCTTTGCGAAGCCCGTGAAGAGCGGCTACGGCGACCGCCCGGACCGTGAAGCACGCGCGCCCCGTGACGAACGCGGCGAACGCACACCCGCCCGACGCGATTTCAGCAACGCCTCCGCCCCGCGCACAGAGCGCACGGACCGCGCCCCCCGCAGCTTCGATAAGCCATCCGCCACACGCCGCGGCCCCGACGACCGCCCCGCGCGCGCCGGCAAGCCGCGCGGCGCCGCATCGGCCGACCGTCACGCGCAAGCCGAGCAGGCCCCGCGCACACCGCGTCGCGACATCGAAGACGCGCCAGGCACGCTGCGTCTGTCCAAGCTCATGTCGGAGCTTGGCCTCTGTTCGCGCCGCGAGGCCGACGAATGGATCGAGAAAGGCTGGGTGCTCGTCGACGGCGAACGGATCGACACGCTGGGCACTAAAGTGCGTCCCGATCAGCGGATCGAGATCGACCCCGCCGCCGAAGCCGTGCAAGCGAGCCAGGTCACGGTGCTGATCCATAAGACAGTCGGCTACGTGTCGGGCCAGGCGGAGGACGGCTATCAGCCGGCCATCACGCTCGTGACGCCGGAAAACCGCTGGGAAGGCGACCATTCGGACATCCGTTTTTCCGTCGCGCATTTGCGTCAACTGGCGCCGGCCGGGCGTCTCGACATCGATTCAACGGGCTTGCTGGTGCTGACGCAGGACGGCCGCATCGCCAAGCAACTGATCGGCGGGCATTCGGAGATCGACAAGGAATATCTGGTGCGCGTCGCCTACGGCGAGCATACCGTCGACGTCGAAAGTCACTTTCCGGCGGAAAGCCTCGAATTGCTGCGCCACGGCCTCTCGCTCGACGACGTCCCGCTCAAGCCCGCGCAGGTCAGCTGGCAAAACGGCGAGCAGTTGCGCTTCGTGCTGCGCGAGGGCAAGAAGCGCCAGATTCGCCGGATGTGCGAACTGGTCGGCCTCGAAGTGATCGGCTTGAAGCGCGTGCGGATGGGTCGCGTGGTGCTCGGCGCGCTGCCGCCCGGACAGTGGCGCTACCTGGCCGCCGACGAGTCGTTCTGACAGACGTCCGAAAAAACAGCCCGATCAGCGTAAGCCGATCGGGCTGTCCCAGTCATCCAGCAATCTCATCGAACCCACTCATTTGCGTGAGTTTTTTCTTTCGCCTCGAACTTCCGCCTCAATCGTCGCTATTCGGGTCCAGGTCCGGAAACAGCACTTCCGTAAAGCCGAACTTCGCGAAATCGTTGATTCGCATCGGATACAGCTTGCCGATCAGGTGATCGCATTCGTGCTGCACGACGCGCGCATGGAACCCTTCGGCAACGCGGTCGATCGGTTTGCCGTACTGATCGAAGCCGTGATACTTGATCATCGAAAAGCGGCTGACCGCGCCGCGCAAGCCCGGCACCGACAGGCAGCCCTCCCAGCCCTCTTCCATATCGAGCGAGACCGGCGTGATGGTCGGATTGATCAGCACGGTTTCCGGCACGGGCGGCGCGTCCGGATAACGCTCATTGCTGCCGAAGCCGAAGATCACCACCTGCAGATTGACGCCGATTTGCGGCGCGGCAAGCCCTGCCCCGTTCGCGTCGTGCATGGTCTCGAACATGTCTTTAATGAGCTCATGCAATTCCGGCGTGTCGAAGTGATCGACCGGATCGGCAATACGCAACAGGCGCGGATCGCCCATCTTGAGAATTTCGCGGATCATGACTGCCCCTCCAGGAGCTTACGCATACCATCTTCGTCGAGTACGGGAATGCCGAGTTCCTCGGCCTTCACCAACTTGCTGCCAGCTTCGGCCCCTGCCACCACATAGTCTGTTTTCTTCGACACCGAGCCGGCCACTTTCGCGCCGGCCGCTTCCAGCATTTCCTTCGCTTCTTCGCGGGCAAGGCTCGGCAACGTGCCGGTCAGCACAATGGTCTTGCCGGCCAGCACGCCTTGCGGCGCCTTCGGCGCGGGCGGGCCCTCGGGCCATGTGACCTTGCCGTGCGCGCGCAGTTGCTCGATCACCGTGCGGTTGTGCTCTTCGGCGAAAAACTGGTGAATGGATTCGGCGACAACCGGCCCGACGTCGTTGACTTCGAGCAGCGCCTCCACCGAAGCCTCCATGATCGGGTCCAGCGAGCCGAAGTGCTTCGCCAGATCCTTTGCCGTGGATTCGCCGACATGCCGAATCCCCAGTGCGTAGATGAAACGCGAGAGCGTGGTGTGCCTCGCCTTCTCGAGCGAGTCGAGCAGGTTCTGCGCGGACTTGTCGGCGAAACGGTCGAGTTGCGCGAGCGTCGAGAAGCCGAGGTTGAACAGATCGGCGGGCGTGCGCACCAGGTTCTGTTCGACGAGTTGATCGATAATTTTTTCGCCCAATCCGTCGATGTCCAACGCGCGCCGCTGCGCGAAATGCCACAGCGCCTGCTTGCGCTGCGCCGGACAAAAAAGGCCGCCCGTGCAGCGCGCAATCGCCTCGTCCGGCAGCCGTTCGATGTTGGAGCCGCACACCGGGCAATGCGTCGGCATCACGAATTCGCGAGCGTCATCCGGACGACGGTCGATGAGCGCGCTCACCACTTCGGGAATCACGTCGCCGGCACGCCGCACGATCACCGTGTCGCCGATGCGGATGTCCTTGCGGCGCACTTCGTCTTCGTTATGCAGTGTCGCATTGGTCACCGTGGCTCCGCCGACGAACACCGGCTCGAGCCGCGCAACGGGCGTGATTGCGCCGGTGCGCCCGACCTGCACGTCGATCGCGACGAGCTTCGTAAGCGCCTCCTGTGCTGGGAATTTATGCGCGAGCGCAAAACGCGGCGCACGCGATACAAAGCCCAGCGCTTCCTGCTCGTCGCGCCGGTTGACCTTGTAGACCACGCCGTCGATGTCGTACGGCAGCTTGTCGCGCTTCTCGCCCACCGCGTGAAAAAACGCGAGCAAACCTTCGGCGCCCTTCACGACCGCGCGCTCCGAATTGACCGGCAGGCCAAGCTCCTTGTACCAGTCGAGCAGTTCGCTGTGCGTGGCCGGCATCTCGATGCCGTCGAGCACGCCGATGCCATAGGCAAAGAACGACAGCGGCCGCTGCGCGGTGATCTTCGGATCGAGCTGACGCAAGCTGCCTGCGGCTGCATTGCGCGGATTGGCGAACTCCTTGTGTCCCGCCGCGCGCTGACGCTCGTTCAGACGTTCGAAGTCACGCTTGAACATCAGCACTTCGCCGCGCACGTCGAGTATGTGCGGCACGCGCTTGCCTTTGAGCCTGAGCGGAATCGAACGGACCGTGCGGATGTTTTCGGTGACGTTCTCGCCCGTCGCACCGTCGCCGCGAGTCGCGGCCTGCACGAACACGCCGTCGACGTAACGTAGCGAGATGGCCAGGCCGTCGAACTTGAGCTCCGTTGCGTAGTCGACGGGCACCGGCGGCTCTTTCGCATTGTTGCCGAGCGCGTCGCCGACGCGCTTGTCGAACGCGATGATGTCTTCGTCGGCGAAACCGTTGTTCAGCGACAGCATGGGCTGGTCGTGAACGACCGGCTCGAAGCCGCTCGCCGCTTCGCCGCCCACGCGCTGGGTGGGCGAATCCGGCACGATCAGATCCGGGTGCTCCGCCTCGATGCTTTCGAGCTCCTTGAACAGCTTGTCGTATTCGGCGTCGGGCAGATCAGGCTGGTCGAGCACGTAGTACGCGTAGTTGGCGCGTTCGAGTTCCGCGCGCAGCCACTCGGCGCGTGCAGCCGGATCGCGCTCGGCCGGAGCGCTCGTGGCTGAATGTGAGGCGGGAGTTCGAGCCATGCTGTGGGACGCTTCTTCAGTGAAATCGGACACTGGATTATCGCAGGAAAGCGTGCCCCTTTACATCGTCCGAATGGCCAGGTTTCGGGCCTCGTGCAATGGCGTTAAAGTGAGCGCAACGTCATTTGCAAACGACAACGGCCGCGCATCGCGCGGCCGTCGGCAACACTGGAAACCTTCGGTGAGTTACTGGCTGAAGAGGCGCCGCGTGGCCGGCGAGCCCGCCGGAATGCCGGCCTGCTCGAGCTTCGCGTAAAGCGTCATGAGCTGCTTTTCGATCGCGAGCAGCGCGGTCTCGGGCAACGGGCGCCGACCATCGTCGACCACTCGCCCGCCGATGCGCTCGGCCAGCGACTTCGCGTAGTCGCACATCAGACGGAACGGCAGGATGTCTTCGTCGGCGACCGGCACGTCGAGCACCAGCGTGATCATCTGCCCGCCCTTGTACGTGAGGTCGTCGCGCAGGAAATTGGTGTCGCCGAACTGCAGCATGAACACCGGGCTCTGGCGCGCGTCGAGCTTGACGAAGCGCGTGCCGTCGCGCGACAGCAGCAAGCCGTCTTGCGAAGCGACCGCCTGCACATAGTTGGCCGACCACGGCGCGCCGTCCGACAGCACGTTGATCGACAACTGCGCGTCGCACTGCGCGGCGAAAGCGTCGAGCTCTCGCGCCATCGCAACCGTTTCGAGCATGTCGGGAAATTCCGGCGATGCGTCGAGCGCGTCGGCGAACTGCTGCACGCCTGTCACGAACTCGGAGAACTCGAGTTCGTTGAGCGCGCCGCTGCGGTTGGCCAACTGCGCGGCCGCGCGCAACTCTTCGTAACGCGCGCCGTTTTGCAGCAGTTCCCACGCGCCGCCTTCGAGCTTGCCTTCGATATGCACGGGCTTGCTGCCCGCGCGGCGCAAACGCTGCGCAAGCGGGATGACCTTGTCGCCCGCAACCGGTCCGTTCAGACGAATCGGCACGATGCAGTCGATGCGGCGATCGACGATAGCCGGCGGCGCCGACGAGATAGTAGTGGCCGCAGGCAGGATCGGTTCGATGTGCTCGTCGGGCTCGCGCGAAGCGTCGGCGGATTGTGCTGCCGCTGCGTCTTTGTCAGCACCGGCGCTCGCACCGCGCTCGGCATCGTCGTCATTGCCCGCTGGTGTAAAACCGTTCGGCGTAGTCGTCTCGGCCTGAATATCAGCCGGCGTATCGAGCGGCGCAGCGCCCACCGGCGCGCCGAAAGTCGGCTCTACACGTGCCGACGCCGTATCGGCAGACGTATCCGCGCCGACCACCGGCTCGCGGCGCGTGGTCGGCCGGGCCGGTTCGATGAACGGGCTCTGCTCCTCGTGGTCGTCGCGCGCGAAACTCTCCGCGGCGTCCGCCGGCATCGGCCGCGGCATCTTGCGACGCACCTTGGCGCTCTGCCACGCGTTGTACACGACCACGCCCCCGACCACCACGGCGCCCGCGCCGATCAAACCGAGTGTCAACTCGTCCATGCATGCTCCATCAGCAATTCTTTATATGCGCGGCCCGATGCCCGCTCCACGTGTCGCGCAGCCGCGGCCGCAGCGCTGAACGCGGGCGGCCGCGCTTCCATGATTCAAACGAAATTCGAACCGAATTCGAACCTAAGCTCAAACGATATTCTGGGCGAAACCCGCAGCCGTTTCCATGTCGACGGCAACGATGCGCGACACGCCCTGCTCCTGCATCGTCACGCCGATCAGTTGCTGCGCCATTTCCATCGCGATCTTGTTGTGCGAGATGAAAAGGAACTGGGTCTTGTCGGACATCGCGCGCACGAGGTTCGCGAAACGTTCGGTGTTGGCGTCGTCGAGCGGCGCGTCCACTTCGTCCAGCAGACAGAACGGCGCGGGATTCAACTGGAACATCGCGAACACCAGCGCGGTCGCGGTCAGCGCTTTTTCTCCGCCGGACAGCAGATGAATGGTCGAGTTCTTCTTGCCCGGCGGTTGCGCCATGACCTGCACGCCGGCGTCGAGAATTTCGTCGCCGGTCATGATCAGCTTCGCCTGGCCGCCGCCGAAAAGACGCGGGAACAGTTCGCCGAAATGACGGTTCACTTCGTCGAACGTGCCTTGTAGCAGCGTGCGCGTTTCCGCGTCGATCTTGCGGATCGCGTCTTCGAGCGTTTCGATCGCGCTCGTCAAATCGGCCGATTGCGCGTCGAGGAACGTCTTGCGCTCGGTCGCCGCCTTCAGTTCGTCGAGCGCGGCCATGTTGACCGGACCGAGCGCGGTGATCGCGTTGTTGATGCGCGTGACTTCGCCCTGCAGGTACGACGGCTTCATGTCCGGCGTGAGCTTGGCCTGCAGTTCCGCCTCGTCCACGCCGGCTGCCGCCAGTTGCTCGACGAACTGCTCGCCGTTCAGCCGCGCGGCCTGTTCCTTCAACTGCAATTCGTTGATGCGGTCGCGCAGCGGTTGCAGCGCGCGCTCGGCGGTCAGACGCGTTTCGTCGGCGGCGCGCAGCTTGGCGGTCAGGTCGTCCAGTTCGAGGCGAGCGGCGTGCAACGCCTCTTCCTTGACCGCGCGAATGTCGAGCGCGTCCTGCAAGCCGGTGTGCGCGGTCTGCTCGTTGATCGTTTCGAGTTCGGCGCGCGCGTCTTCCAGCGACGCCGCCACGCGCTCGCTCTGCTCATGCGCGACCTGAATGCTGCGCTTCAATTCGTCGATGCGAGCGGCCATGTTGCGCGCGGCGAAGCGCGCGTCGGTGGCGGCGCGGTCGAGATCGCGCGCCTGTCCGCGGGCCGTGGTCAGCTCTTCGTCGAGCGCCTCGAAAGCCAGTTGATGATCTTCGAAACGCGCCTGCAATTCCGCGAGTTCGCCGTCGTAGCGCTCGAAGTTCGCTTCCGACTCGGCACGCAGCGCGCGCTGTTCGTCGATCTGCGCATTGATCTCTTCGAGTTCCTCGCGAATCTGCGTGCTGCGCTGCGTATAGCGCTCGTGCGCCTGCGTGAGCTTGAGCACGTCGAGCTGCAACGCATGCACACGCTGCGTCGCGCGCTCGGCTTGCTGGCGCACGTCGGTCAGCGCCTGCGCGGCTTGCGTGTGCGCGGCTTCGGCGCGGATCGCGGCGGCCTTCGCTTCGTCGGCGAGCAAAGCCTGAGCGCGCACCTGGCGCGCGAGATTTTCGATTTCCTGCTGACGGGCCAGCATGCCGGCCTGCTCGGAATCGGCGGCATAAAGCTGCACGCCGACGCGCGTCACCACGTGCCCCGCCTTCACGACGAACGAGCCGCCTTCGGGCAACTGCGCGCGCATGCTGAGCGCCTGCTGCAGATCGTCGGCGACGAAAGCGAGGCCGAGCCAGTCGTTGAGCACGGCGCGGATGCCCGCGTCGTCGATCCGCACCAGCGACAGCAACGGCCGCAGCCCAGCGGGCGCCGCAACCGGCTGACCGGCGACGGGTGGTGCGTAGAACGCGAGCTTCGCGGGCGGCGCGTCGGTGGCGAACGCCTTGACCCAGTCGAGATTCGACACTTCGAGCGCGGCAAGCCGCTCGCGCAGCATCGATTCGAGCGCGGCTTCCCAGCCGGCTTCGACATGCAGCTTCTTCCACAGACGCGGCAACGCACCCAGTTCGTGCTTTTCGAGCCACGGCTGGATCTTGCCTTCGGTCTGCACGTTTTCCTGCAATTGCTTGAGCGCGGCGAGGCGCGCATCGAGCTGATGAATCTGCGCGCTTTCGGCCTGCACGCGCTCTTGCGCGGCGCGCCGTTCGGCGTCCAGACGCGGCAGCGTTTCCTGCGCATCCGCGAGACGCGCTTGCGCGTCGTGCAAAATTTCTTCGTGCTCGGCGAGCTGCATGCGCAGTTCTTCGAGTTGCGCTTCGTCGGGCGCATCGAGACCGCCGGCTTCCGCTTTCAGCCGCTCGTGACGCTGCTGCAACTGCTGCAATTGCTGGTCGGCGTTGCGCTGGTGCGCGGCTTCGAGCTTGAGCGCCTGTTCGGTCTGCGCAATGCCGCCGCGCTCCGCGTTCAGCTCCGCTTGCGCGTCGCGCCAGCGCGCTTCGAGCGCGGGCATGGCGTCGTGTTTCGCCGCGGCTTCTTCCTCGGCGACTACCGCTTTTTCTTCGGCGACGGCAAGCTGCTCTTCGGCGTCTTCCAGATCGCCTTGCGCCTTTTCGGCTTGCGCGAGCCATTGCTCGCGCTGCGCGGTGAGCGCGGCAATCTGCGCCTGCACGCGGTTGCGCGATTCGACAATGAACTTGATCTCGGCTTCGAGCTTGCTGACGTCGGCGTTCGCCTCGTAGAGCGCGCCTTGCGCGCCCTGCATCGCGTCGCTCGCCGAGTAGTGCGCGACGCGCAGCGTCTCGAGTTGCGCTTCCACTTCACGCAGTTTGGCGGTTTGCGCCTCGAGGTCGATCTGCGCCTGTTCGATCGCGCGCTGCTGACGTTCCTGCTCGCTGCCCGCCTCGTTCTTGCGCAACAGCCACAACAGACGCTGCTTTTCCTCGCCGTCGGTCTGCAGTTCCTTGTAGCGCGTGGCGACGACCGCCTGCGCTTCGAGCTTCTCCAGATTCGTGCTCAGTTCGCGGACGATGTCCTCGACCCGCGTCAGGTTTTCCCGCGTGTCATGCAGACGATTCTCGGTCTCGCGGCGGCGTTCCTTGTACTTGGAGACGCCCGCGGCTTCTTCGAGAAACACGCGCAACTCTTCAGGCTTCGCTTCGATCAGGCGCGCGATCATGCCCTGCCCGATGATCGCGTACGCGCGCGGCCCGAGGCCCGTGCCGAGGAAAATATCCTGGATGTCGCGGCGGCGCGCCGGCAGGTTGTTGATGTAATAGCTCGAGGTGCCGTCGCGCGTCAGCACGCGCTTGACGGCAATCTCCGCATATTGGCCCCACTGGCCGGCGGCGCGGCCGTCCGCGTTGTCGAACACGAGTTCGACGCTCGCGCGGCTGCCCGGCTTGCGCGCAGTCGAACCGTTGAAGATCACGTCCTGCATCGACTCGCCGCGCAGCTCGGAGGCGCGCGATTCGCCGAGCACCCAGCGCACGGCGTCGATGATGTTGGACTTGCCGCATCCATTCGGTCCGACCACGCCGACTAGCTGGCCCGGAACCTGGAAATGCGTGGGATCGACGAATGACTTGAATCCAGCGAGTTTGATCGAGGTCAGACGCACGGCGATTTCGCTGTTTGAGAAGGAAAAATAATAGGTGGCTCACGAAGACCGCACGAGCCGTTCGCGGCTGCGGCGAGACGGCCTACGGTCCTTGCCAGCCCTCGGGAATTGGGGCGCCGGTTGCACGCGGGTCGCGCATGCGCCGGCTAATGAGGGGCAATCATACCATCGCGCGTCGGCGGTTCTTGCGGTCGTTAGACTGTTCGCCCGCGCTGTCGTGCTTGTTGTCGTCCTTGTCGTCGCGGTCGGCCGCGGCGGCGTCGCCAGTGTCCTGATTGGCGGGATCGGGCGGCATGGCCTTCGGGCGATGCATCCAGCTCGACAGCGCCGACGCCAGCACGATGCACGCGCCGCCCGCCCATTCGCGCGGGCCGGGCGTTTCGCCGGCGAAGAGCCATGCGGAGAGCGCCGTCACTACCAGTTCGAACAGCATGATGATCGACGCCCGGTTGGCCGGCACGCGCGAGAGCCCGTACTGCACCAGCATGTTGTTCGACGCCAGCAGGAAACCGAGCCCCAGCACGAGCCACGCCGCGGTGCCGAGATGCGCGCCCGTCGGCGGCGAGGGCATCGCTTCGAACAGCGACGCGCACGCGCCGAAAATCGCCGCGCCGCCGAAGATGGTCGCGGTGCGCATCTCCGGTTTCATCTGCGGCAACACGCGGCTTGTCTTGAGGATCAGGACGTTGCTCATCGCGAAGCCCATGCCGCCCGCGAGGCCCGCCCATTCGGCGAGGTTGCCCGGCAGCGGAATGCCGAGCTGCGGCGACCATAGCATCGTCATCGCGCCGACGAGCGACAGCGCGGCGAGACCCGCGCCCGGCCAGGTCAGGCGCTCATGCAGGATGAAATGCGCGAACAGCGCGGTCCACGCGGGCGTCAGATAGAAGAGCAGCAGCACGCGCATCACCTGGCCGTGGATCGAGCCCCACACGAAGCCGAGATTCGTGATGCCCGCGGCGAGCGCAAGCGCCGGCAGCAGCCAGTGCCAGCGCACGGTCCGGATGGCCCGATGACGCACGAGCAGCACGAACAGGCAACCCGCGCCGCTCGTCAGCGCGCTCGCCGCCGTGCCCGTAACGCCGAGCGACGCCAGCATCCGCAACGGATACCAGATCACGCCCCACACCGACGCGCCCAGCATGATCGCGAGCGTCGGCCAGCCTGTGCGCAGCCAGTTCGTCATGGCGACGGGCTCCGCGAGAGCGTGGCGGCGATTCGCTCGACGGCGTTGCTGGTGTTGCTGGTTTTGCTCGCGTTACTGCTGTTGCTGGTGTGGTAAGCAGCGGTGTTTTCACGGCTGCATTGCCTGGATGTCTGCCCGGCTCCTGCGTACATTGCTGCTCCTGCGGTGTTGCTGTTCGTGTTGCTGCGTGTCTTGTTGCTTGTGTTGCTGCTTGTATTGCTGCTCGTCGTTGTTTGCGTTGCTGCTCGCGTTACGGCCCGCGCCGTCCGCGCCGCGCCAGGCCCAAGCCCGCCCCACGCCACGCTATAATTCCCTGCTCGCCGCCGCCGTCCCGCCGCCACTTAGCGCGGCTCGACAGGACACCAGCGGAGGCGCATGCGCCGTCGCACCTCTTTCCGCGCTTTCTTCGATCAGGCCCGATCCGCCCAGTGAATCCGCTACTCGACTCCCTTCAGCCCTATCCGTTCGAAAAGCTGCGCGCGCTTTTCAAGGACGTCACGCCGGCCGCCGGCCTCGCGCATATCAGCTTCGGCATTGGCGAGCCCAAGCATCCGACGCCCGCGCTGATACGCGACGCGGTGATCGCATCGCTCGGCGGTCTGTCCGCGTATCCGGCGACGCTCGGCTCGGCGCCGTTGCGCGAGTCGATCGCGACCTGGGTCACGCAGCGCTACAGTCTGCCGCCCGTCGATCCCGCGACTGAGGTGCTGCCGGTGTCGGGCTCGCGCGAGGCGCTGTTCGCGCTCGCGCAAACGGTCATCGACCCGAAGCGTAATGCAGAAGGCGAGCCTGCGATCGTACTCTGTCCCAACCCGTTCTACCAAATCTACGAAGGCGCCGCGATCCTCGCGGGCGCCGAGCCGTACTTCGTGAACAGCGACCCGGCGCGCAACTTCGCGTGCGATTACTCGGCGGTGCCCGAAGCGATCTGGGCCCGCACGCAGTTGCTGTACGTGTGCTCACCCGGCAATCCGACGGGCGCTGTGCTGACGCTCGAAGACTGGCGTGAACTCTTCGCGCTGTCGGACCGTCACGGCTTCGTGATCGCCTCCGACGAGTGCTACTCCGAAATCTACTTCGACGAAGCCAACCCACCGCTCGGCGGCCTCGAAGCCGCGCACAAACTGGGCCGCGGCTACGATCGGCTCGTGATGCTGTCGAGCCTCTCGAAGCGCTCGAACGTGCCGGGCATGCGCTCGGGTTTCGTCGCGGGCGACGCCGCCATCCTCAAGGACTTCCTGCTGTACCGCACGTACCACGGCGCGGCGTTGTCGACCGTGTATCAGAGCGCCAGCATCGCGGCCTGGAACGACGAGGCGCATGTGCGCGAGAACCGCGCGAAATACGTGCAGAAATTTTCGACGGTCACGCCGATGCTCGCCGAGGTGCTCGACGTGCGTCTGCCGGACGCCGCGTTCTATCTGTGGGCCGACGTCTCGCGCACCGGCCTCTCCGATACCGAGTTCGCCCAGCGTCTTTACGCCGACTATAATGTGACCGTTCTGCCGGGTTCGTTCCTCGCGCGCACCGCGCACGGCGTGAACCCAGGCCGCAATTTCGTGCGCATGGCGCTCGTCGCCGACGTCGACGAATGCACGCAGGGTGCGCAACGAATCGTCGATTTTTGCCGCGGGCTCGCGGGCTGACTGTCGTGCTGCCGCGTTTGCGCTTGCCGGCTTTGCGCTGCCGGCTTTGCGCGAACACTGCACACCGCCTCCCTTCTTCAGACTTCAACTCTTCATAAAGCACGCATATGTCGCAACAACTTCAGCAGATCATCGACACCGCCTGGGACAACCGCGCCGAGCTGTCGCCCAAGGCCGCTCCGGCCGACGTGCGCGAAGCCGTCGCCCACGCCATCGAGCAACTCGATAAGGGCGCGCTGCGCGTCGCCGAGAAGAAAGACGGCGACTGGGTCGTCAATCAATGGCTGAAGAAAGCCGTGCTGCTGTCGTTCCGCCTGGAAGACAATGCGCCGATGCCGGCCGGCGGCTACAGCCAGTTCTACGACAAGGTGCCGTCGAAGTTCGCGAACTACACCGCTGAAGACTTCGCGGCCGGCGGCTTTCGTGTCGTGCCGCCCGCCATCGCGCGCCGCGGCTCGTTCATCGCGAAAAACGTCGTGCTGATGCCGTCGTACACCAACATCGGCGCTTACGTCGACGAAGGCTCGATGGTCGATACGTGGGCCACCGTCGGTTCGTGCGCGCAGATCGGCAAGAACGTGCACCTGTCGGGCGGCGTGGGCATCGGCGGCGTGCTGGAGCCGCTGCAGGCGAACCCGGTCATCATCGAGGACAACTGCTTTATCGGCGCGCGCTCGGAAGTGGTGGAAGGCGTGATCGTCGAGGAAAACTCGGTCATTTCGATGGGCGTGTACCTCGGCCAGAGCACCAAGATTTACGACCGCGAAACCGGCGAAGTGTCGTATGGCCGCATTCCGGCGGGTTCGGTCGTGGTGGCGGGCAATCTGCCGTCGAAGGACGGTTCGCATAGCCTCTACTGCGCCGTGATCGTCAAGAAGGTCGACGCGAAGACACGCGCGAAGGTCGGCCTGAACGAGCTTCTGCGAGGCGACTGATGGCGCGCGGCACAAAAACTGTCGTCTACGGTATTCCGAATTGCGACACGGTGAAGAAAGCGCGCGTGTGGCTCGAGGAGCACGGCGTCGAGTTCGAGTTTCACGACTTCAAGAAGGCCGGCGTGACCGAGCCGCTCGTGCAGGACTGGCTGAAAGACGTGAAGCTCGACGCGCTGCTGAACCGTCGCGGCACCACATGGCGCGGCCTGTCCGACGACATGAAGGCCGCTGCCGACACGCAGCCGGGCGCGATCGCGTTGATGATCCACAAGCCGTCGGTGATCAAGCGGCCGGTGCTGGTGGTCAACGGCCGCGTCAAGTCGCTCGGTTTTTCCGCCGACGAATACGCGGCGTTGTTTGCGTAAGCGTAGCGTTGTTTATCTAAAAACGCGGTCCGCCGCGTTGCGTCAAAGCTGTTGCCGGCTGCGGTGCTTCACCGCCAGCCGGCATTTTTTCATTTCCAAGTGGCTTGTACTGAATCCATGTCCGGCACCCTCGCCCTTACCGAACAACTGATCGCGCGCGCCTCCGTCACGCCCGACGACCAGCATTGCCAGCGCCTTCTGATCGAGCGCCTGTCCGCGCTCGGCTTCGAGCACGAAACCATCGAATCGAACGGCGTGACGAATCTGTGGGCCGTGAAACGCGGCGTCGACGGCCGGGCGGGCAAGCTGCTCGCGTTTGCCGGTCATACGGACGTGGTGCCCACCGGCCCGCTCGATCAATGGCAATCGGCGCCGTTCCAACCGACGCATCGCGACGGCAAGCTGTACGGCCGGGGCGCAGCCGACATGAAAACGTCGATCGCCGGCTTCGTGGTGGCGAGCGAGGAATTCGTCGCGGCGCATCCTCAGCATCGCGGCTCGATCGCGTTCCTGATCACGAGCGACGAAGAAGGCCCCGCCACCGACGGCACCGTCAAAGTGGTCGAAGCGCTGCAGGCGCGCGGCGAACGCATGGACTACTGCATCGTCGGCGAACCGACTTCGAGCGCGCAGTTCGGCGACACGGTAAAGAACGGCCGGCGCGGCTCGATGTCGGGCAAACTCGTCGTCAAGGGCGTGCAAGGCCATATCGCGTATCCGCACCTGGCGAAAAACCCGGTCCATCTGCTCGCGCCCGCGCTGGCCGATCTCGTCGCCGAACGCTGGGACGACGGCAACCAGTACTTCCCGCCCACCACCTGGCAAGTGTCGAACATTCATAGCGGCACGGGCGCCACCAACGTGATTCCCGGCCACGCCGACATCATGTTCAACTTCCGCTTCTCGACGGCCAGCACGGTCGAAGGATTGCAGCAGCGTGTCCACGCGATCCTCGACCGGCACGGCCTCGAATACGATCTGCAATGGACGGTCAGCGGCCTGCCGTTTCTCACGCCGCACGGCGAACTGTCGAGCGCGCTGGCGAAAGCGATCAAGGACGAAACCGGCGTGAGCACCGAACTGTCGACCACGGGCGGCACGTCGGACGGCCGCTTCATCGCGCGCATCTGCCAACAGGTGGTCGAGTTCGGCCCGCTGAACGCCAGCATCCACAAGATCGACGAACATATCGAAGTTGCCCACATCGAGCCGCTCAAGAACGTGTATCGCCGCGTGCTCGAACAACTGATCGCTTAACCCTCGGCACATACGAGGGACATTCAAGGACTATTGCGATGACGCTGCCCTTTTCCACCGTCCGCGACCTGCTGCGTTTCGCGGTGTCGCGCTTCAACCAGGCCGGGCTGTCGTTCGGCCACGGCTCGGCCAACGCCTACGACGAAGCCGCCTACCTGGTGCTGCACACGCTGCATCTGCCGCTCGACCTGCTCGAGCCGTTCATGGACGCGCGTCTCTCGGCAGCCGAAATCGACGCCGTGCTCAACGTGATCGAGCGCCGCGCCAGCGAGCGCGTGCCGGCCGCGTACATCACGCAGGAAGCGTGGATGCACGGCTTTCGCTTTTACGTCGACGAGCGCGTGATCGTGCCGCGTTCGTTTATCGGCGAGCTGCTGCAGGACGGCCTGCAACCGTATGTGGAAGATCCCGAGCAGGTGAGCGCCGTGCTCGAACTGTGCACGGGTTCCGGGTGTCTCGCGATTCTCGCGGCGCACGCGTTTCCGAATGCCGACATCGACGCGGTGGACCTGTCCGCGCCGGCCCTCGAAGTCGCCGCGCGCAACGTGGCCGACTACAAGCTCGACGACCGCATCGCGCTCTTCGAAGGCGATCTTTATGCGCCGCTCGCGCAGCGCCGCTACGACGTGATCATCAGCAATCCGCCGTATGTGAACGCGGCGTCGATGCAGGAACTGCCCGCCGAGTACAAGCACGAGCCGGAAATGGCGCTTGCGGGCGGCGCGGACGGTATGGACATCGTGCGGCGAATCATTGCGGACGCACGCAACTGGCTGACCGAAGACGGCGTGCTCGTGATCGAGATCGGCAACGAGCGTCAGCATGTGGAAGCGGCGTTCGGCGGCCTGAACCTCGTCTGGCTGTCGACGAGCGCCGGCGACGACAACGTGTTCCTGATTCAGGCCGCGGATCTGCCTCTCTGATGTTGTGACGATGTTTTAGCGCCGAGCGGTGTGTGGGCGAGAGGCGCCTGCGCGCCGGTCGACGTTGGCTTGCCGCTTTTGCTGGGCTGCCCGCCGAAGCCAGCCAGCACGCGCGCCGCCGCGCGCACGCGCCGTCCACGGAAGCTCTAAGCCCGCCCCCGCCGTCGCCCCACACAAACCCCGCCCTCACCCCAACCGCCTCGCGTTCGGTAAGATGAGCGCCGTTGCCCGCGTTCCTCCGACGCCCCGGCACGGCATTTCGCTCAACCCTTCGCTCGCCTATGCAATTCGACCTGCTTCACGTCGGCACGCTGGTGGCCCTCGCGCACATACTCGGCGCGGTCGCGGCGTGTCACGCGATTCTCAATACCCGCACGTCGCAAGGCGCGATCGCGTGGGCCGTGTCGCTGGTCGCGATGCCGTATCTGACACTCGTCCCTTACCTGTTCCTCGGGCGCAGCAAGTTCGCCGGCTATGCCGACGCCCGCCGCGTCGAGAACGAACTGTTGCGCACGCACGCGCATCCTCCGCAGTGGGACAAGCTGGCTTCGTCGGTCGAACTGCCCGCGCATGCGCTGGGAGGCAGGCTCGTGCACTCGCTGACGCGCCTGGGCGGCATGCCGTTTCTGCCGGGCAATGCCGTGCGTACGCTGGTGAACGGCACGGCGACTTTCGAGGCCATTTTCGATGCCATCGAGCACGCGCGTCACTACATCATCGTGCAGTTCTTCATCGTCCGTGAAGACGCGCTCGGCGAGATGTTCAAGGAAGCATTGATCGCGAAAGCGCGCCAGGGCGTGCGCGTCTATTTCCTCTACGACAGCATCGGCAGCTTCGATCTGCCTCATCGTTACGTCGCGTCGTTGCGCGCGGGCGGCGTGGACACGCATCCGTTCGCGACCAATCGCCTGTTCGTCAACCGGCTGCAACTGAACTTCCGCAATCACCGCAAAATCGTTTCCGTCGACGGCGAGCGCGCGTTTGTCGGCGGACACAATGTCGGCGTCGAGTATCTGGGCGCGAAGCCGCCGCTTTCGCCGTGGCGCGACACGCATATCGAAGTGCGCGGGCCGGCGGTCGCGAGCATCCAGTTCGTGTTCACCGAGGACTGGTACTGGGCCACGCAGCAATTGCCGCAACTCGATGTGCCGCCGATGCCGGTGGACTCCACGAACGCGTCGCTCCCCGCAAGCTCAACGCCCGCCGCCAACCACGACATGCACTGCCTGGTTGTGCCGAGCGGCCCCGCCGACAAGCAGGAAACCTGCTCGCTGTTTTTCGTCGAAGCGATCAACGCGGCGCGCGAGCGCATCTGGATCACGACGCCCTACCTCATTCCCGACGAAGCCGTGTTCTCCGCATTGCGGCTCGCCGCGCTGCGCGGCGTCGACGTGCGCATCATGATTCCGAGCCGGCGCGATCACGTCGTGGTGTTCGAAGCGTCGAAGCTGTACGCGTACGATTCGCTGCGCGCGGGCATCCGCATCTTTCGTTATCAACCCGGCTTTCTGCACCAGAAGGTCGTGCTGATCGACACCGTGGCCGCCGCGGTGGGCAGCGCCAACCTCGACAACCGTTCGTTCCGGCTCAACTTCGAGATCATGGTCGTGACCGTCGATCAGTCATTCGCGAAAGAAGTCGAAGCCATGCTGCTCGACGACTTCGCGCAATCGCGCGAGATCGACCGCAACGAGTATCGTCAGGCAAGCGCGGTGCGGCGCGTACTCATGCACGTGGCCCGGCTGTTCTCGCCGATCCTGTAAAGCCCCGCCACGTGCCGCCGGTTTCACAGCAGCTTTTCGATGTCCTCGGTAATCGTCTCCGGCTTGGTCAGCGGCGCATAGCGCTTGACCACGTTGCCGTCGCGGCCGATCAGAAACTTCGTGAAATTCCACTTGATGCCTTCCAGGCCGAGCAGCCCCGGCGCTTCGCCCGTCAGATAACGGAACAGCGGATGCGCATTCGCGCCGTTCACGTCGATCTTGTCGAACATCGGGAACGTCACGCCGTAGTTCTTCTCGCAGAAGCTGCCGATCTGCGCGGCGTCGCCCGGCTCCTGCTTGCCGAACTGATTGCATGGAAAGCCCAGCACCGTGAGCCCGCGCGCCGCGTAGCCGTCATAGAGCTTCTGCAAGCCCGCGTATTGCGGCGTGAACCCGCATTCGCTCGCCGTATTGACGATCAGCAGCACTTTGCCTTCGTACTGCGCGAGGCTCACTTCCTCGCCGCCTAGCGTGCGGGCCGTAAAAGAATAAATCGATGTCATATGCTCTCCCCACGAAAGCCGTCAGTCTATGTCAAAAGCGCGGCCGATACAGTCGGCCGAATGGCCGATGCCGGCTAAGGTCCCGGTGTCATCCCCGGCAGTCTAAAATAGCGTTTTTCTTCAGCCGGCCTTTTCGTGATCCGCTTTAACCAGTTCAGCCTCGCGCGCGGCACCAAGCCGCTCTTCGACAACACCACGTTCACGCTCAATCCCGGCGAAAAGGCCGGCCTCGTGGGCGCAAACGGCGCGGGCAAGTCGACGCTGTTTGCCGTGCTGCTCGGCGAACTGCACGCGGACGGCGGCGATTTTTCGATCCCGCCCACGTGGCAGATCGCGCACGTCGCGCAGGAAACGCCCGCTGCCGACAAGACCGCGCTCGCCTATACGCTCGACGGCGACGCCGCGTTGCGCGCGATCGAAGCACGCATTGCCGCCGCCTCCGCCGCGCACGACGGCGCGGCCGAAGCCGAAGCCCACGCCGCCTTTGCGGACGCCGACGGCTACACGGCGCCCGCGCGCGCCGAAGCCTTGCTGCTCGGTCTCGGCTTCACGCTCGAGCAGACCCGCGAGCCGGTCAGCAGCTTCTCGGGCGGCTGGCGCATGCGCCTGAATCTCGCGCAGGCGCTGATGTGCCGCTCGGACTTGCTGCTGCTCGACGAACCGACCAACCACCTGGACCTCGACGCAATCGTCTGGCTCGAGGAGTGGCTGCATCGCTATCCGGGCACGCTGATCGTGATCTCGCACGACCGCGAATTTCTCGACTCCGTCTGCAACGTCACGCTGCATCTCGAACAGCAGCAGATCAAGCGTTACGGCGGCAACTACTCGCAATTCGAAGTGCTGCGCGCGCAGCAGATCGCGCTGCAACAGAATGCGTACGAGAAGCAGCAGCGCACGGTCGCGCATCTGCAGAGCTACATCAACCGTTTCAAGGCGCAGGCCACCAAGGCGCGCCAGGCGCAAAGCCGCGTGAAGGCGCTGGAAAAGATGGAACTGATCGCGCCGGCGCACGCCACGTCGCCGTTCACGTTCGAATTCCGCACGCCCGATTCCGCGCCGAATCCGATGATGGTGATGGAAGACGTGCGCTGCGGCTACCACAGCGAGGACGGCGCGGAGATTCCGGTCGTCGAGCGTGTGATGCTGTCTATCCAGAACGGTCAGCGCATCGGCCTGCTCGGCGCGAACGGCCAGGGCAAGTCCACGCTGATCAAGACGCTGGCCGGCACGCTTGCGCCGCTCGGCGGGCATGTGCGCGAAGGCAAGGGTTTGCGCATCGGCTATTTCGCGCAGCATCAGCTCGAAACGCTGCGTGCCGACGACACGCCGTTGCAGCACCTCGCGCGTCTCGCGCCCGACACACGCGAACAGGAATTGCGCGACTTCCTCGGCAGCTTCAATTTTTCCGGCGAAATGGCGACGTCGAAAATCGCGCCCTTCTCCGGTGGCGAAAAGGCGCGGCTCGCGCTTGCGCTGATCATCTGGCAAAAGCCGAACCTGCTCCTGCTCGACGAGCCGACCAATCACCTGGATCTGGAGACGCGGCATGCGTTGACGATGGCGCTCGCGCAGTTCGAAGGCACGCTCATTCTCGTCTCGCACGACCGGCATTTGCTGCGCGCCACGACCGATCAGTTCATGCTGGTCGCGAAGCACCGTCTGCAGGAATTCGACGGCGATCTCGACGATTACCGCGACTGGCTCTTGCAGCACGCAGCGGAGCAGCGCGCGGCGTTGAAGGCGGGGAATGCGGCGAACGGCGCGTCCAATGGTGGCTCGAACGGCACCGACAACGGCGCTGACGGCGGCGTGAATCGCAAGGAGCAACGCAGGCTCGAAGCAGAAACGCGTCAGAAGCTCGCGCATCTGAAAAAGCCGCTGCAAAGCCGCATCACGAAGATCGAGAAGGAAATGGACGCGCTCAACGCGGAGAAGGCGACGCTCGACGCGTTCGTCGCCGATCCGGCCAGTTACGAGCCCGCTCAGAAGAGCAAGCTGACGGACGCGATCCGCCGTCAGGCAGATGTGAACGCACGCCTCGAGGCGCTCGAAGCCGAGTGGCTCGAGACACACGAGGAACTCGAACAAATCGGTTAGCGGAACGCTCGCTGCGATCCGCGCCGGCATCGACGAGAGGTTGGCTTTGTCATCTGCGACGTCTTCCGCTGCATCTGCTGCATCTGCTTCGTCTTTCGGCGAGTCCGCGCCGGCCGACGCCGCGCCACCGCCTCTAAAGGGCCTGCGCGTGCTCGACCTCACGCGCCTGCTCCCCGGCCCCGTTGCCGCTTTGCGGCTTGCGGAACTCGGCGCCGACGTCCTGAAGATCGAAGCGCCCGGCGCCGGCGACCCTACCCGCACGATGATGCAGTCGTCGAGCGACCGCGTAGCCGGGCGGCCCGGCGCGTTCTACCGGCTCGTCAATCGCGGCAAGCGCGAGACGCGTCTCGACCTCAAATCCGAAGCGGGACGCAATGTGCTGCGCGCGCTCGCGTCCGAGGCGGACGTGCTGATCGAAAGCTTCCGGCCGGGGGTGATGGACCGGCTCGGCGTCGGCTACGCGACGCTGCGCGCGGCCAATCCACGGTTGGTGTACTGCGCGATTAGCGGCTACGGCGCACGCGGACCATTCGCCGATCGCGCCGGGCACGACCTGAACTACATCGGCTACGCGGGTGTGCTGGATCAACTCCAGAGTCGCGACGGCACGCCTATCGTGCCCAACTTTCAGATCGCCGATCTGCTTGGCGGCGCGCTTAGCGCGGTCACGCAGATTCTCGCCGCGTTGTGGCAGGTGTCGCGCGGCGGCGAGGGCCGCTTTGTCGACGTTTCCATGACACACGCCACGCATGCGCATAACGTGGTCGCGCAAGTTGCGCTTGCCAATGAGAATGCCGCGGCAAACATAGCGGCAAGCGCAGCGGGAAACATGGCGGCAAGCGCAGCGCGACAGGCGCCGGAAGAAACACGCGCGGGTTCGGGTCTGCTGAACGGCGGCGTGCCCTGCTACAACCTCTACCGCACGCTGGACGGCCGCTGGCTCGCGGTCGGCGCGCTCGAACTGAAGTTCTGGGAGAGCTTGTGCATGGCGCTCGATCGCCCCGAGTGGGCCACGCGTCACTGGAGCCTGGGTCAGGCGATTGGCGGACCGGACGCCGCCGCGCTCACGCAGGAGCTTGCCGACGTGTTCGGCTCGCGCGCACTCGATGAATGGGTCGCGCTGCTCGAGCCGCTGGATTGCTGCGTCTCGCCTGTACTGACGGCGGCGGAAGCGGCGCGGCATGTGCTGTTTGATCCGCGGGCGTATGAAACGCAGGAAGCGGATCAAGCGCATGAGCCGAACCACGAGCTCGACGCGTTCGGTCAGCGCAACAAGGAAAGCGAAGGCTAAAGCGCCCTTCGCTCCTCATCCCAACCCGAGGACGCCGCCGACAACTACCGCCGCGCCACCGTCTGCCGCGGCAACGTCTGACGCGGCGTCTTTTCATCGTCGTAAAGCAGATGCTTGCGGCCTTCCACGTGGCGATTGATGGTGGCGCGCACGTCGGCGGCGGTGGCGTCGCCCGCTACCACGCGGCGTGAAATCTGTCCGGTCCGGTCGATCCACTCGACAATCCGGCAAGCGCCGCCCCACGGTTGCTGAATGGGCGCGGAGACCCGGCAACCGCGCACCTGTATCGGCCGCTCGGCTACGGTTTCATGTGACTGTTTCAAGGCGCGATCCTTTTTCCGGCATCGAAGGGATGCAATACCCTGGCAGCTTAAGGAAAAAGGAAGGGCTTGTTGGTTACAGCCAACCTGGAGATATTTACCGCGCATTACGGCAAGCGCCGCGCGCGCCCCGGTCGCGGCAGCGGCGAAAGGCCCGTCTACTCGAGCGTACGAACCCGGTCGATTGCCTGTTCGATACGCTCGACCGCAACGACCTGTAAGCCTTCTATCGGCTGCTTGGGCGCATTGGCCTTCGGAATCACGGCCACCGAAAAGCCGAGCTTGGCCGCTTCCTTCAGACGTTCCTGACCACGCGGCGACGGCCGGATTTCGCCGGCGAGGCCGACTTCGCCGAACACCACGAGGCCTTTGGGCAACGGCTTGTTACGCATCGACGAATGAATCGCGAGCAGCACCGCGAGGTCAGCGGCGGGCTCCGTGATCTTCACGCCGCCCACCGCGTTCAGGAACACGTCCTGATCGAAACAGGCAATGCCCGCATGCCGATGCAGCACCGCGAGCAGCATCGCGAGACGATTCTGTTCGAGGCCGACGGCGAGACGCCGCGGATTCGGCGCATTGGCGGAATCGACCAGCGCCTGCACTTCCACCAGCAGCGGCCGCGTGCCTTCCTGCGTCACCAGCACGCACGAGCCCGGCACCGACTGTTCATGCTGGGACAGAAAAAGCGCCGACGGATTGGCGACGCCGCGCAAACCGCGCTCGGTCATCGCGAACACGCCAAGCTCGTTGACCGCGCCGAAGCGGTTCTTGATCGCGCGCACGAGGCGAAACGACGAATGCGTGTCGCCCTCGAAGTACAGCACCGTATCGACGATATGTTCCAGCACGCGCGGCCCCGCGAGCGCGCCCTCTTTCGTGACGTGGCCGACCATGATGATCGTGGTGCCCGACTGCTTCGCGATGCGCGTCAATTGCGCCGCGCACTCGCGCACCTGGGCGACCGAACCGGGCGCGGACGTGAGCGCGTCCGAGTACACGGTCTGGATCGAATCGATGACGGCGACATCCGGCCGCTGGTCGGCAATCGTCGCCTGAATTTTTTCCAGCTGGATTTCGGCGAGCAATTGCAACTCGCTCGCCTTCGAACCCGGTTCGAGCAGCGACAATCGTTGCGCGCGCAACGCAATTTGCGCAGCCGATTCCTCGCCGCTGATGTAGAGCGCGCGCTTGTCGGCGGCAATTTCAGCGAGCGACTGCAGCAACAGCGTCGATTTGCCGATGCCCGGATCGCCGCCGATCAACACCACGCCGCCCGGCACCAGACCGCCGCCGAGCACGCGGTCGAATTCGCCGACGCCGGTGGTGAAGCGCGGCACGTCGGACGCTTCGATGTCCGCGAGGCGCCGCACCGGCGCGCTCTTCGCGAGCGACTGGAAGCGATGCGTGGAAGGTGCTTCCGCAACCGATTCGACCAGTGTGTTCCAGGCCTGGCATGACGGGCATTGTCCTGCCCATTTCGGCGATTGACCGCCGCATTCACTGCATACGTACAACGTTTTTGCTTTTGCCACGCGTTCCTGCCCGAGTTGCGGTTGTTCTAATGTTGCTTGGTTGTTGTTTGCCGTTGCCTACGTCATTCCGCGCGCACCGGAACGCGTGGCGCGACCGCGCACATCAGCTCATAACCAATCGTGCCGCACGCGCGCGCCACATCGTCGATGGGCAAGGACGCGCCCCACAATTCGACGCGCGAGCCGACGTTCGCCGTGGGAACCGGCGTGAGGTCGACGGTCAGCATGTCCATCGAAACGCGTCCGACGATCCGCGTGCGCACGCCGTCCACGATCACCGGCGTGCCTTCGGGCGCGACCCGCGGATAGCCGTCCGCATAGCCGCACGCGACCACGCCGATGCGCATTGGCCCGCGCGCCTTGAAGAGCGAGCCGTAGCCGACGGTCTGACCTTCCGCGATGTTTTGCACGGCGATCAGTTCCGACGCGAGCGTCATGGCCGGCTGCAAGCCCGTGCCCTGGATCGCCGCGGACACGCCCGAAGGCGACGCGCCGTACAGAATGATGCCCGGCCGCACCCAGTCGAAATGCGATTGCGGATGCCACAGCGTCGCAGCGGAATTAGCGAGGCTGCGCGCGCCGGCGATGCCTTGCGCGCCGCGCTCGAACGCTTCCATCTGGTGAGCCACGCCGCGCTCGCTGTCGGCGTCGGAGAAATGGGTCATTAGCGTGATCTGGCCGACGCCCTGGCAGGCGCGCGCCCGCTCCCACGCCGCGCGGAATTTTTCCGGCGTGTAGCCGAGCCGGTTCATGCCGCTGTTCATCTTCAACTGGATGTTGACGGGCTTGGAGAGCCGCGCCATTTCCAGCATGCGCAACTGCTCGTCCGAATGCAGCGCCGTCGTGAGGCTATAGCGGTCGATGACGTCGATGTCCGTCGGACGAAAAAAGCCTTCGAGCAAAAGAATCGGGCCGGCCCAGCCCAATTCACGCAACTTCACGGCTTCTTCGAGGTCCAGCAACCCAAAGCCGTCGGTTGCCCGCAAACCTGGAAAAGCGCGCGCGAGGCCGTGCCCGTAGGCGTTGGCCTTGACGACCGCCCAGATCTTCGATTTAGGCGCATAGCGGCGCGCGACGGCAAGGTTATTGGCAAGGGCGGACGTGTGAATCGTGGCTGAGAGGGGGCGCGGCATGGAATATTTTCGTAAAGACGCTTGCGAATCAGCGGCTTACAGGGCGTTTTCAACGCGCGGCAGCCCGCTGGGCGGTGCGATCAAGGATTCTGCTAGTCTGAATGCAGCTATTTTCATGATATAAAGCCGTGCGCACAACCCATTTCGAACGGCATAAGCCCGGACGCATAACAAACGGCCGGGGCGGACAGACCGCAGCGAGGACAGCATCGCATCAGATGAAAAAAGGTTTTTACACCATCATGGCCGCGCAGTTTTTTTCGTCGCTGGCCGACAATGCGCTTCTGATCGCCGCTATCGCACTGCTGAAAGATCTTCACGCTCCGAACTGGATGACGCCGCTGCTCAAGCTGTTCTTTGTGCTGTCGTACGTCGTTCTTGCCGCCTTCGTGGGCGCCTTCGCCGATTCCCGTCCGAAAGGACGCGTGATGTTCATCACGAACACGATCAAGGTGCTCGGCTGCATCACGATGCTGGTCGGCGCGCATCCGCTTATTGCCTACGGTATTGTCGGTTTCGGCGCGGCGGCGTATTCGCCGGCCAAATACGGCATTCTCACGGAACTGCTGCCGCCTGACCGCCTGGTTGCCGCCAATGGCTGGATTGAAGGCACCACGGTCGGCTCGATCATTCTCGGCACCGTGCTCGGCGGCGCGCTGATCAGTCCGCATATCGCGGCGCCCATTCTGCGGCACCACATTCCCACAGTGAACACGCCCGCCGAAGCGGCGATGCTCGTGATCATGGTGATCTATGTGATCGCGGCGCTCTTCAATCTGCGCATTCCCGATACCGGCGCGCGCTATCCGAAGCAGCAGCACGGTCCGATCAAGCTCGTGACCGATTTCGCCGACTGCTTCGTCGTGCTGTGGCGCGACAAGCTCGGGCAAATCTCGCTGGCCGTCACCACGCTCTTCTGGGGCGCAGGCGCGACGCTGCAATTCATCGTGCTGAAGTGGGCGGAAGTGTCGCTCGGCATGTCGCTCTCCGAAGCCGCGATTTTGCAGGCCGTGGTGGCCGTCGGCGTCGCGGCCGGCGCGATCTTCGCGGCTTCGCGCGTGCCGCTCAAAAAGTCGCTGTCGGTGCTGCCGGTCGGCATCATGATGGGCATTGCCGTGATGCTGATGGCGTTCTACACGCGGCATCTGTTCCCCGCTCACTGGGGGCTGTACTTCGGCCGCATGCATGTGCCCGGCTATCTGATCTTCGCGTACATTTTCCTGATGATCGTGGGCGGCCTGTCGGGCTTCTTTGTCGTGCCGATGAATGCGCTGCTCCAGCATCGCGGCCACGTGCTGCTGTCGGCCGGCCATTCCATCGCCGTGCAGAACTTCAACGAAAATCTCTCCGTGCTCGTCATGCTGTGCCTGTACGCGGTGCTCGTCTGGCTCGACGTGCCCGTCGCGGCGGTGATCGTGCTGTTCGGCACCTTCGTCTGCGTGATGATGTGGCTCGTCATGCGACGTCACCAGGCGAATCAGCGCGCGTTCGACTCGGTCGCGCTGATCGGCGAAGTCAAGCACTGAACCACGCGCGCGGCCCGGTTGTCGGGCCGCCCACCGTCAACCGTCTCCGCGGCTTTACGCTGCTGTGCCAGTCCGCTTTGCCATGACCCAATCGATTCCCAATGTGCTGACGATCGCCGGTTCCGACTCGGGCGGCGGCGCCGGCATTCAGGCCGATCTGAAGGCCTTCTCCGCGCTCGGCGCTTACGGCGCGAGCGTGATTACCGCGCTGACCGCGCAGAACACGCGCGGCGTCACCGCGATTCACGCGCCGGACGCGGGCTTCGTCGGCGCGCAACTCGACGCGGTGTTCGACGACATCCGTATCGACGCGGTGAAGATCGGCATGCTGGCCAATGCGTCGATCGTGCGCGCCGTCGCCGACGCGTTGCGCCGGCACAAGCCCGCGCACATCGTGCTCGATACCGTGATGATCTCGAAGAGCAACCATGCGCTGCTGCTGCCCGACGCGGTCGCGGCCTTGCGCGACGAACTGCTGCCGCTTGCCGATCTGCTGACGCCCAATCTGCCCGAAGCCGCCGCGCTGCTCGGCGGCGCGCAAGCCGCTGCCGACGAAGCCGCGATGCTCGAACAAGGCGAAGCGCTGCGCGCGCTCGGCGCCCGCGCGGTGCTGATGAAGGGCGGCCATTTGAACGCCGCCGACAGTCCCGACTGGCTGGTGCAGGAGAGCGGCACGCTGCGTCTGGGAGGTCCGCGCGTGCCGGTGAAGAACACGCACGGCACGGGCTGCACGTTGTCGTCGGCGATTGCAGCGCTGATCCCGCAACGCGGCGATCTGGCGAGCGCGGTCGCGGATGCGAAGGAATATCTGACCGGCGCATTGCAGGCGAGCGATCGCCTCGACGTCGGCAGCGGCGTCGGCCCGGTGCATCATTTCTATCGATGGTGGTAACGCAGCGCGCCCACTGCTACTGCTGCCGTGCGTAGTCCCTTGCCCGCTGCGGCCAATCGTCGGGCACGATGAAACCGCGACTGCGTTCGAGCAGATTGCCCGTCGTGTCTTCGTCGAATGCGGCGACCATCGTCGGAACGTGTTGCTGCGAGGTTTGAGCCGCGAGCGTTTGTGCATCGACGAACGGCGTGCTGGCCGCGTGTTGTTCGCCAACGCGATAGCGACGCGGCGCCAGCCATTCGAGACGCGGCAACGTGCGCCAATGCTGGCCATGCGCCGACGCGAACCGCAGCCACTCGCCATGCGTCACCCACCAGCCGCGGCCATGCGCGGGATCGAGTTCGACGGGATCGGCCGGCGTCTCGCCGTGTCCGTGCCGATAGAACAGCCAGCCTTTGATGAACATTTGCGGCGTCCACAAGCCCGGATAACCGGCCGACGCAAAGTCTTCACGCGCGCTCAACAGCAATTGATGGCCGAGCAAATGGGCGAGCTTCAGATCGAAGCGGTCTTTCAGATTTGGGCCGACATAGTCCGATAGCTCTGACGCGTGGTGCGTGCCGGAATGGCCCGCATGCAGATAGCACTTCACCGCGAGTTCCCAGTGAAGCCGCGCGCCTTCTTGCGTTTCGAGCAGAAAATCGCATTCGCCAAGCGTGACGCCCGCGCGCCGCAACGGCACACTGGCCGCGACGAGCCGCGCCGCCGGTCCGTGCTGCAGAAACCAGCCCAGCAGACGTTCAGCGTACCGGCCAAGCCGCGTCATGCGCGTCGCCGCGAGATCGCGGTGCAAGGGCTCGGGCGCGGCGTCGAGCGAGCGCAGAAAGTCCAGCGTTTCGGCGAGTTCCTGCGGCGTATGAAAAAGCGTGGCCAACTCGCCTGCCGGCGGTTGCGGACGCAACAAATCGACGCTCAGAAGCAGCCACGCGAGATCGCGCACCGCGGGGTCATGCAACGCGTCGAGCAAGGCGCGAAGCATCGCCGCGTCGGCGCGCGGCGCGTCAGGTCGGGCCGCGTCAGGCCGGGCCGCGTCAGGCCGGGGCGCCGACGGTGGGTCGACCGTCACTGGCTCGCCGCATTCGACGACTCGCCGCCCGCCTCGCGCCACGTATCGCGCGCGAGGCACAGATCGGCCCACGCCTTGGCTTTGTCGGGCAGGCTGCGCAGCAGATAGGCCGGGTGATACGTGACGATCACCGGCACGCCCTCGTATTCGTGGACGCGGCCGCGCAGCGACGAAATGCTCGCATCCGTCTTGAGCAGGCTTTGCGCGGCGAAGCGGCCGAGCGCGACGATCAGCTTCGGCTTGACGAGCGCGACCTGCCGTTGCAGATACGGCTCGCAGCGCGCGACTTCGTCGGGCTCGGGATTGCGGTTGCCAGGCGGCCGACACTTGATGACGTTCGCGATATAGACGTTGCTGTCGCGCGCGAGCGTCAGCGAACGCAGCATGTTGTCGAGCAGCTTGCCGGCCTGGCCGACGAACGGTTCGCCCACGCGGTCCTCGTTTTCGCCTGGCGCTTCGCCGATCAGCATCCAGTCCGCGTTCCGATCGCCGACGCCGAATACGGTCTTCGTGCGTTTCTCGCACAGCCGACAGCGCTCGCAGGTCGAGACGCGCTCGCTCAGTGCGTCCCAGTCGAGCGTGTCGATTGCGGGCAGCGCCGGCATGGCGGCGTCGGCGTCGCCCTCGCCCGGCGGATGCAGCGGCAGATCGTCGAACCACGCGAAACCGTCGTCGGGCGGAGCGTCGAAAGAAGACGGCTCCGATGTGCGCGGCGGCTGCGCCACGGCCGGCTCATCGCTTGCGGCGATGGAAGGCTCGCGCTCCGGCTCAGGCGTGCGCGACGGTTGCGCCGTTCGCGGATCGCTGCCGTCGGCTGCGGGTTGCACGCGCTGCTGCTGCCGCGCTTGCGACGCAGGCGGCGCAGCGCGGTCGTGCTTCTCCGCGCCCTGCTGCGCGCTCTCGACGAAGCGCGTGGACTCGGCGGCGCGCCCGGCCGGCTCCGCGCTCTGCGACCGCTCACGCGGCAGCGCTGGCGCTCGTGGCGTCTGAACCCCGTCAGCACGCGGTCCGGTTTCAACCGACGTTCGCGCGTGGACCGCATCGTCGGCCCGTGTGCCCTGCGGCTCGTCGCTCAGCCCGGCAGCCGCTTCCTGCACCGCGCCCATGCCGCGACGCACCCAGCGCGGCGCGAGTCCGAATTCTTCCAATACCGATTCATGCAGCGCCATCCGCGCCCTCCCTGACAAACGATAAACGCATCACGATGGCGTCCTCCCGGCTGCGATGCCGCGCCGGATAATAGTTTTTGCGCCGGCCAATCGACGTAAAGCCGAAGCGCTCATAAAGCCGGATCGCGCGATGGTTCGACGGCCGCACTTCGAGCAGCAGTCCGTCGAGCTTTTCGGCGCGCGTGATGCGCACCGCTTCGCGCAGCAGCGTGAGCCCGGCGCCCGCGCCTTGCGCATCGGGCGCGACGCACAGATTGAGCAAATGCATTTCGTCGACGACGGGCATCAGCACGCAATAGCCAATCAACGTGCCGGTGACGTGCCGCAGACAGATGCCGAAATAGCCGTTGCGCAGCGAGTCGCCGAAGTTACCGCGGCTCCACGGAAATTCATAGGCGAGCTTTTCGATGGCGGCCACTTCGTCCAGATCGCCTTCGGTCATCGGCGACATGTAGCGATCCGCCAGCAGCACGCCGCTCATGGCCGGCCCTCGCGCAACGGGGTGTCCTCCGCACCGTTCGGGCGCTCCGCGAGCGCCGCCGCCTGCTCCGCTTTCGCGGCTTTTTCGGCGATGCGCTCCGCCGTGGTCTGCGCGACCTTGTTGCGCACGTACTCGGGCGCGGCCTGGTCGGCGGGCACCGTGCGTCCCGCGTGGAACGCCCGCAGCGCGGCGTAGGCGAGCGGCAACGCATGCGGCAGCGCGTCGTGATCGACGGTTCGGGCGGCGGACGCGGCCGGCAGACGCGCGCCGAAAGCCGCGGCGGCGTTGCCCGCGAGCGTGAACGGCTCGGCGGGCACGACAAGCTGCTGAGGCGTGTCGAGCGACGCTTGCTGCAAGACGCGCCACTCGCCTTGTGCTTCGTCCCACGCGTAATCGGCCCAGTAAATCTCGTCCATGCGGGCGTCGAGCGCGGCCAGCACGCGCGTCGCGGCCGGATCGCGGCGCCGGGCGCTTTCCGCGCAAACGAGCAAGGTGCTGATCGGCACGACCGGCAGATCGAGGCCGAACGCGAGTCCCTGTGCGACGCCGGTCGCGGTGCGAAGTCCGGTGAAAGAGCCGGGGCCGGAGCCGAATGCGATCGCGTTGCAATCGGCGAGCGTCAGGCCGGCTTCGTCGAAAAGTTCGCGGATTGCGGGCAGAAGCCGCGTGCTGGACACGGCGCCGGTCTGCTCGTGGCGGACCCACGCGCGCGGCCCGGTTTGCACGTGGCCGGCGGCGTCGACGGCGACGGACAACAGCGCGACCGAGCAGAATTCGGTGGAGGTATCGAGGGCAAGAAGCACGGTCTGAGTCATGGACGGTATTGTAATCGGCACGGCGCGCGCGGATGCGGTTTGGGCCCGCATCCGGTTGCCCGTTTGCCGATCAGCGATCGCCGGCGTTTGGAATAAGCCCTCGGCCACGCCGCGGCATGCAATTGTTATGATCGTCGGCCACCCGATCACCGCGCCGGAGCGCATCAAGATGACGAACCTCGACACGCAGTTCACCCAGGCCCAGGAAGACGTCAAGCAACTGCCCGAACGCCCGGGCAACCTCACGCTGCTGCGCCTCTATGCGCTCTTCAAGCAGGCCAGCGAAGGCGACGTGCAGGGCGACAAGCCGGGCTTTACCGACATCGTCGGCAAATACAAGTACGACGCGTGGGCCGCGCTCAAGGGCACAGCGCAGGACGCAGCCAAGCAGCAATACGTGGAACTCGTGGAATCGCTGAAGAGCGGCGCCTCGGCCTGACACGCGTGCGGGCGGGAATCCGGCTGGAAATTCGGCCATAAGCGCAGCCATAAAGCGGCCGAAACACGCGCCCCAACGCACCGCAGCGCCGGGCGGCGCCGCAACTTTCGTGCTAGGAAATATCCTAACAGTGGCGCAGTGCAACAAATACCTATACAATGCTGCCTGCGCTTCACTGCTTTGCCCGGCTTTCTCAAGCGGCCTTTGCGGCGCAGCGCCTCGTAGCGTTTAGCTCCAATCCAGTTTAGAACCTGTCCCCTCCTGCCTAGCCCCCTACGGGCGATCATGTCCCAGGCTGGCGGCAAGCCAATGTTGGCGTGTCGCATCCGATACAGCTTCTAACGAAAAACTCGCCCTCCATTGGTGCGAGTTGCCCCCGTTTTTCGATTTGCTCGCTGCTTCTTTGCTCGCTGAATCCGACGACTTGGGTATGCCGATTGGCGCCGACGTTTTAATTCCCTGTGTTTTAAGGATTCTCATGACTTCGAGCAATACCCCCAGCAGCCCGTTGAACGCCATCGCCGACCAGGCCCTCGGTTTCGCCGACGCACCCGCGCAAGCCGCAGCACCCGCTGTTGCCGCTGCCGCGCCTGCCGTCGCCGCTGAAGCCGCCGCCCCCGCCGGCCCGTCGTTCGCGTCGCTCGGCCTGTCCGCGGATGTCGTCTCCGCGCTGACCGCCGCTGGCTATCAGAACCCGACGCCGGTTCAGCAACGCGCAGTGCCCGCCGCCATCGCCGGCCGCGACCTGATGGTCTCGAGCCCGACCGGTTCGGGCAAGACCGCCGCGTTCATGCTGCCCGCCATCGAGCGTTTCTCGCAATTGCAAAAGGCGCAAGCCAGCCAGCCGCGCGAACCGCGTCCGGCCGACGGCGCCCGCAACACGCGCCGTCCGCAACCGGTTGCACGTCCGACCATGCTGGTTCTGACGCCGACCCGCGAACTCGCGATGCAGGTCACCACCGCCGCCGCCACGTACGGGAAGCACCTGAAGCGCCTGCGCACCGTCAGCATTCTCGGCGGCGTCGCTTATGGTCAGCAATTGATGCTGCTGGCAAAGAACCCGGAAATCCTGGTTGCCACGCCGGGTCGTCTGATCGACCACCTGGAACGCGGCCGTATCGACCTGTCGCAACTGCAGATTCTCGTGCTCGACGAAGCTGACCGCATGCTTGACATGGGCTTCATCGAAGACATCGAAACGATCGTCGCCGCTACGCCGGCTACGCGTCAGACGATGCTGTTCTCGGCCACGCTCGACGGCAAGATCGGTTCGCTGACGGGCCGTCTGCTGAAAGATCCGGAGCGTATCGAGATCGTTCAGCGCCTGGAACAACGCACGAACATCGCGCAAACCGTCCATTACGTGGACGACCGCGATCACAAGGACCGTCTGCTCGACCATCTGCTGCGTGACGAAGGCCTCGACCAGGCTATCGTCTTCACGGCAACCAAGATGGACGCCGATCAACTGGCCGGACGTCTCGCCGACGCCGGTTTCGAATCGGCCGCACTGCACGGCGACCTGCCGCAAGGCGCGCGTAACCGCACGATCAAGGCATTGCGCGAGCGTCGCGTGCGCGTGCTGGTGGCAACGGACGTCGCCGCTCGCGGTATCGACATTCCGGGCATCACGCACGTGTTCAACTACGACTTGCCGAAGTTCGCCGAAGACTACGTGCACCGTATCGGCCGTACTGGCCGCGCCGGTCGCTCGGGCATCGCGGTGAGCCTCGTGCATCACGCCGAACAGGGCGCGCTCAAGCGCATCGAGCGCTTCGTGCGCACGCCGCTGCCGGTGAACGTTGTCGTAGGCTTCGAGCCGCGCAAGTCGGCTCCGTCGGGTAACGGCCGTCCTGGCTTTGGCGGCCGCGGCCGTCCGGGCGGCGGCAATAGCGGCGGCCGTCGCTTCGGCAGCGGCTCGGGCAAGCCGGCCGGCAGCGCAGGCAGCTCGCGCAGCGGCAGCGGCAATGGCAGCGGTTGGGCCGGTAAGCCGGCAGGCAGCGGTTCGCGCGAAGGCTACGGCGGCTCGCGTGACGGCGGCTACGGCGCACGCCGCAGCGACGGTCCGCGTACCGCGCGTCGCGGCAGCTAACGTACGCAGCGCTACGCTCTGCGTAGCAATGAGTTGAATGACCCCGACAGCGCTTCATCGTCGGCTGGTCGACAGAAAAACCGGTGCCCAGGCACCGGTTTTTTTTCGCCTGCGACGCATCGCCGCCCAAATTTCACGATGTGGAAAAAATTTTTGCGTCGTAAAAAATCGTGCTGCACGGCACAACGACGGGCATTGCAGCAGGGAAAATAACGTTTCTTAATGCGGAACGTCGAAGATAAGCCACTGATTATCCGAACAAAGATTTATTGGAAAATCGCGCCCGCCCCGCTATTGCGCGTCTGTCGATTTGCCTAGACTCTTATATAAGACTTCACGAAACGGAACGCTTAGGCGCTGAGCGCCGGCCGGCCCGCTTCGACGAAGACAGAGTCCACCATCTGTTCATTAGGCAACCAAGGAGAAAATCATGACGACGCGCGAAGAACAAGCCCGCCAACTTCAACAGCAATGGGAAACCGATCCGCGCTGGAAAGGCGTCAAGCGCAGCTATACCGCCGAAGACGTGATCCGCCTGCGCGGCTCCGTGCAGGTCGAGCACACGCTCGCGAAGCGCGGCGCCGAAAAGCTCTGGCATAGCGTGAACACCGAGCCGTTCGTCAACTCGCTCGGCGCGTTGACCGGCAATCAGGCGATGCAGCAGGTCAAGGCAGGTCTGAAGGCGATCTATCTGTCGGGCTGGCAGGTCGCGGGCGACGCGAACGTGGCCGGCGAAATGTACCCGGACCAGTCGCTCTACCCGGCGAATTCGGTGCCGCTCGTCGTCAAGCGCATCAATAACACGCTGACGCGCGCCGACCAGATCCAGTGGTCGGAAGGCAAGAATCCGGGCGACGAAGGCTATATCGACTACTTCGCGCCGATCGTCGCGGACGCAGAGGCCGGTTTTGGCGGCGTGCTGAACGCGTTCGAACTGATGAAGGCGATGATCGAAGCCGGCGCCGCGGGCGTGCACTTCGAAGACCAGCTCGCCTCGGTGAAGAAATGCGGCCACATGGGCGGCAAGGTGCTCGTGCCGACGCGCGAAAACATCGCCAAGCTGACCGCCGCGCGTCTCGCCGCCGACGTCTCCGGCGTGCCGACCGTGCTGCTCGCCCGCACCGATGCGGAAGCCGCCGACCTGATCACATCGGACGTCGACGAAAACGACAAGCCGTTCCTGACCGGCGAGCGCACCGTCGAAGGTTTCTATCGCACGAAGCCGGGTCTCGAACAGGCGATCTCGCGCGGCCTCGCCTACGCGCCCTACGCCGACATGATCTGGTGCGAAACGGGCAAGCCGGACCTCGAGTTCGCGAAGAAATTCGCCGACGCGATCCACAAGGAGTATCCGGACCAACTGCTGTCGTACAACTGCTCGCCGTCGTTCAACTGGAAGAAGAACCTGGACGACGCGACCATCGCCAAATTCCAGCGCGAACTGGGCGCCATGGGCTACAAGTTCCAGTTCATCACGCTGGCCGGGTTCCATGCGCTGAACTACTCGATGTTCAACCTCGCGCACGGCTACGCGCGCAATCAGATGACGGCGTTCGTCGAGATGCAGCAGGCCGAATTCGCGGCAGCGGAAAAGGGCTTCACCGCCGTCAAGCATCAGCGCGAAGTGGGCACCGGCTATTTCGACGCGGTCACGCAGACGGTCGAGCGCGAAGCATCCACGACGGCGCTGCACGGCTCGACGGAAGACGAGCAGTTCTTCGACAAGAAAGTCGCGTAACGGTCTCGCGACCTGATCGCAAAAATGAAAGGCAGATAGACAGCGGACGGGCGGCGCAGCGGTTGCGCCGGCTGGCCGCCGTCGGCAGGGAGGAGCTTCGGCGGCGCATCGGCGGTTCTTGTGCGCAGCGCCGGAGGGAGTTGACGGTAAGGCGGGGGCTGCATAAAGCCAGCACAGCCAGGCATCACCGGATTGTGCGGCGAATGGACGACGCGCCGGCCCAGGCGCCGGCGCGTTCTCCACTATCAGCGATCACGACGGCCGTAACGACGGCCGTAACGACGGCGGTAACGACGGCGATAACGACGACGATAAGCGCCGGTATCCGCGATTTCAGCGATACACCAGCACGGGAATTTTCGTGTGCGTGAGCACGCGCTGCGTTTCGCTGCCGATCAGCAGACTGCCGAGACCGCGCCGTCCGTGCGACGCCATGAAGATCACATCGCAGCCACCGCGCTCCGCGGCTTCGATGATCCCGAGATACGGCGCGGGATGCACGCTCGTGCGTCGATCGACGACCACGCCGACGCGGCTCGCCGCAAATTCGACTTCGCGCAGATGCTCTTGCGCTTCGCGCTCGCTGCGGTTGAGAAACTCCGACGGCGGTTCGACGGCGATCTCGGAGAACGGCGCGTACGGATATTGCGGCAGGCACGCGTACGCGGTAATTCGCGCGCCGACCGCCTGCGCGAGATCGATGGCGCCCGCGATCGCTTTGCGCGAGAGGTCCGAACCGTCGGTCGGGACGAGAATGTGCCTGAACATGTGCCCTCCGTTTGCGTGCCCGGTTGGGTTGCTGCTGCGGTTGCGGGTCGGATTTGAGCAATCCCCGCGACGCTTTTCATCCACGCCTTAAAACCGATTGTAGGCCGCAGAAACCGGCGCCCAGGTCTTATTGCGGGTCTGTCCGAATATCGAAAACCCGTTGCGCGGCGTCATCCCCAGTAATCTGGAAGGCCATACGTATGCTTGAGAAAATCCAGGAACAGCCGCACGCGCAGCGGCAAATGGCGGCGCTGCGGAAACACCGCATGAATGCCGATGGGCGGCGCGGCGAACTCGTCGAGCACGCTGACGAGCCGGCCCGCCGCGATGTCCGCGCCGACTTCCCACCACGAGCGCCACGCGAGGCCGTGGCCTTCGAGGCACCACTCGTGCAGCACCGCGCCGTCCGAGCATTCCATCGTGCCCGATACCTTGATCGATACCACTTTGCCGTCCTGCTGGAACATCCAGCCGCGCTGCTGATTGGCGCTCGCGCCGAGCGCGAGACAGTTGTGCTGCGCGAGATCCGCGAGGCTGTGCGGCGCGCCGCGCCGGCTCAGATACGCCGGCGACGCCACGCACACGCGCCGGTTTTCGCCCAACTTGAGCGACACGAGCGACGAATCAGGCAATTCGCCGAGCCGCACCGCGCAATCGAAACCTTCGTTGACCAGATCGACGAGCCGGTCCGACAGATCGAGCGTGATCGACACATCGGGATGCGCGACGGTGAACGCCGGCACCAGCGGCGCGACGTGCCGGCGTCCGAAGCCGGCCGGCGCGGAAACGCGCAAATGCCCGCTCGCCTTCACGCCGCCCGCCGACACGCTCGCCTCGGCGTTCTGCATGTCGTGAATGATGCGCTGACAGTCCTCGAGAAACGCCGAGCCTTCGAAGGTCAGTGTGATCTTGCGGGTCGTGCGCACCAGCAGCTTGACGCCGAGGCGCTCTTCGAGCGCGTCGATACGGCGGCCGATGATCGCCGGCGCCACGCCTTCGGCAAGCGCCGCGGCGGACAGGCTGCCTTTGGCCGCGACTGTGACGAAAGTCTCGATCTGCTTGAAACGGTCCATGGAAGAAGCGCCGCTCGCGCGGCAAAGTTGGCCGGTGCGCGCCAGATTAGGTGGATGAAAGTAAAAGATCAAGTGATCTTTAGCCTCTTTTTTAGCGCGCAGTACCGCTAATACAATCTGTCCCGACCTCTGACAGGAGCGCACGGCAATGTCGGCCACAACGACACTCTCCCCAAAAGCCATCATTTTCGACGCCTACGGCACGCTGTTCGACGTGCACTCGGTGGTCGCCGCGGCGGAGCAGATCTTCCCCGGGCGCGGCGACGCGCTCTCCCAGTTGTGGCGCCAGAAACAGATCGAATACACGCAGTTGCGCACGCTTGCCGATGCCGGCGAAGGCGCCGCGCACTATCGGCCGTTCTGGGACATCACGCTCGACGCTCTGCGCTTTTCCGCGAAAAAACTTCAGCTCACGCTCGGCCGTACCGCGGAAAAACGTCTGATGGACGAATACGCGTGTCTGTCGGCGTTTCCCGATGCGGTGCCGGCGCTGCGTCTGTTGCGCGATGGGGTTTCGTCGTCAGCGGCGACTAGCGCGCGCCCCGGCCTCGCGATTCTCTCCAACGGCAATCCGCAAATGCTCGACGTCGCCGTGAAAAGCGCGGGCATGAGTGGCCTCTTCGACCAGGTGCTTTCCGTCGACGCCGTGCGCGCCTACAAACCCGCGCCCGTCGCGTACGCGCTCGGCACCCAGGCTTTCGGTGTGGAGCCGCGCGAGATCGTCTTCGTTTCGTCGAACGGCTGGGACGTGGCGGGCGCGACGTGGTTCGGCTTCACGACGTTCTGGCTCAACCGCCAGAACGCGCCGCTCGAGGAACTGGGCGTGACGCCGCACGGCACGGGCGCGGGCATGAACGATCTGCTGGCTTTCGTGAACACGCTCGCATCTGCCGGCGATGCGCCGCGCCCAAGCCGCGCTACCGCCGCGAGCCGCACGCGCCGTCCGCGCAGCAGCGGGGGCGCATAGCCACGCTCCGTAGCCGACTCATCAAGCCCACTCAAACGATTACAACCGCACCTCAACTTTGCATCTTCGCAATCTGACCGACCAAGGAGAAAACATGGCGAATTCGCTGCCATCGCTGTCATCGTTAGACCTGCCGCAAGGCATGGAAATCACCGGCGAAATCAAGCCCGGTTATGAAGCGATTCTCACGCGCGAGGCGCTCGAGCTCGTCGCCGCGCTGCATCGCACGTTCGAGCCGCGCCGTCAGCAGTTGCTGCAGGCACGCGCCGAACGGACCAAGCGCCTCGACGCTGGCGAGCGCCCCGACTTCCTCGCCGAGACGAAGAGCGTGCGCGAAGGCGACTGGACCATCGCGCCGCTGCCGCGCGACCTGCAATGCCGCCGCGTGGAAATCACCGGGCCGGTCGAGCGCAAGATGATCATCAACGCGCTGAACTCGGGCGCGGATTCGTACATGACCGACTTCGAGGATTCGAATGCGCCGAGCTGGGAGAACCAGATCATCGGCCATATCAACCTGAAGGACGCGGTGCGCCGCACGATTTCGCTCGAGCAGAACGGCAAGAGCTACAGGCTGAACGACAAGGTCGCCACGCTGATCGTGCGTCCGCGCGGCTGGCATCTCGACGAAAAGCACGTGAAGGTGGACGGCAAGCGCGTGTCGGGCGGCATCTTCGATTTCGCGCTCTTCATGGTGCACAACGCGAAGGAACTGGTCGCGCGCGGCTCGGGCCCCTACTTCTATCTGCCGAAGATGGAGAGCCATCTCGAAGCGCGTCTGTGGAACGACATCTTCGTCGCCGCGCAGGAAGCGGTCGGCGTGCCGCGCGGCACGATTCGCGCGACCGTGCTGATCGAAACCATTCTCGCCGCGTTCGAAATGGACGAGATCTTGTACGAGCTGCGCGAACATAGCTCGGGCCTGAACGCCGGCCGCTGGGACTACATCTTTTCCGCGATCAAGAAGTTCAAGTCCGACCGCGACTTCTGCCTTGCGGACCGCTCGCAGATCACGATGACGTCGCCCTTCATGCGCGCCTATGCGCTGTTGCTGCTGAAGACTTGCCATCGCCGCAATGCGCCGGCTATCGGCGGAATGAGCGCGCTGATTCCGATCAAGAACGATCCGGCCGCGAACGACAAGGCCATGGCCGGCGTGCGCTCGGACAAGGCGCGCGATGCCGGCGACGGCTATGACGGCGGCTGGGTCGCGCATCCGGGCCTCGTGCCGATCGCGATGGAAGAGTTCGTGAAGGTGCTCGGCGACAAGCCGAACCAGATCGGCAAGCAACGCGACGACGTGCTCGTGACCGCGACGGATCTCACGGACTTCCGCCCGGAAGCGCCGATCACCGAAGCGGGTCTGCGCAACAACATCAACGTCGGGATTCACTACCTGGGCTCATGGCTCGCGGGCAACGGCTGCGTGCCGATCCATAACCTGATGGAAGATGCCGCGACCGCCGAGATTTCGCGCTCGCAAGTGTGGCAGTGGATTCGCTCGCCGAAGGGCACACTCGACGACGGCCGCAAGGTCACGGCGGAACTGGTGCGCGAACTCGCCGTGCAGGAACTCGACAAGGTGAAGCAGGCTGTCGGCGGCGATACGAAGCCGTACGAGCGCGCGGCGCAGATCTTCGAGCAGATGTCGACGTCGGAGCAGTTCACGGACTTCCTGACGCTGCCGCTCTACGAGGAAATCTGAGCAAGGGCGCCCGCGTCGCAATGCAGTGGCGAGCGGGCGCACGGCGGGCGCAAAGAATGACCGGCCTTACGGCCCGCGAGGCTTGCTGTCTCGCGGGCTGTTTTTTTTGCGGCGTGCCGGCGCTTGTGCGGGCTATCTATCAGCGCGTCGCGCGATACTTGACCCAATCGCCGGATTTGATTTCCGGCAGTCCCTTCACCGTGTTCGGCGCGACCGGATAGAAGCGGCAGTTCACCACATTGCCGTCCACTTTCACCATCACGTCGCGAGCCAGAAAACGATCTTCGACGCCGGGATACACGGCCTCGATTTCGTCGAGTACGGCGACGAGTTCATCGTCGATTTCGTACACATCGCCGATCACGTCCACACCCTGATCGTCGACCACCAGGCCCGGATACGAGCCGAAGTCGAACAGATGGCCGCGAACCGTGGCCGTGCCGAGCAGCGTCGGCTCGGCGATCTCGTTGCGCGCCGCAGCTTCGCGGATGTCGTTTACTTCGCCCGCTCGCAGCGTGCCGTAGACAAAGACGGTTTGCATCGTCGTTCGTGCTCCTCGAGTATGTGGTCGGTCAGACTGGCCATTATGCAACGTCGCAAAGCGCGCACGCTCTACAATAGGAAACCGCCCGCCCGCGATCGCGCTTCGTTCAGTGGCGTTTCGTTTTATGGATCGACCTTTGCCCATGACTCCGTACGCCGGCTCGGACCGCTCGAGCTTCGTCAGCCTGACCGACACGCCGCCAGAATTTCAGCCGAACGAAGCGCACCCGATTCGCGTGCGCTCGCGTCCTATGCCGATGGGTTCGCACTTCGCGCGTCACCAGCATGCGTGGGCGCAGGTCGCGTATGCGTCGCGCGGCGTGTTGCGCGTCGCCACAACCGGCACGACGTGGATGGTGCCGCCCTCGCGCGCCATCTGGGTGCCGCCGCATGTGACGCACGAAGTCGTGGCCGTCGAAGACGCGTTTCTACGCACGTTGTACATCACCGAAAGCACGGTGCCCGCGGGGCTCGACGCGCCCCGTGTCGTCGAAGTGTCGAATCTGCTGCGCGAAGTCATTGCCGCGCTGGATACGCCCGGCCTCTCGCCCGCGCGCGAGCGCCTGCTTGGCGCACTCGCGCTCGACGAGCTGACGCGTTCCCAGCCGCTGCCCCTTTCGGTGCCGATGCCCAACGAAAAGCGCCTGCGCGCGCTCTGCGAAGCGGTGATCGCCGACCCGACGCCCGGTGAATCGCTAGAGCAATGGGCGGCGAGCGTGGGCGCGAGCACGCGCACCATCGCGCGGCTTTTTCGGCAGGAACTCGGCGTGAGCTTTTCGCAATGGCGCCAGCAGGCGATTCTGGCGCGCGCGATTCCGCTGCTGAGCCAGGGACGGCCGCTGTCGCACGTCGCGCAAGAGTTGGGCTATCAAAGCCAGAGCGCTTTTTCTGCGATGTTTCGCCGTGCCTTTGGCGAAAGCCCGCGCGCGTTTATCGAGCGCGGCTCGGAACATCGGCTGGAAAATGGCGAAAGCGCTGACGACGCCGATCAAGACGAAATTTCTCTTGAACAGACTTTGCCGACGAGCGCCGATCCGATCGCGCCGGGCGCGGACCGCCGCTAGGCGCCGCTCGGCGAACTCAAACCCGCCGCGCCAGATGACGAATCGCGCCGAGTTGCGCGAGGCGCGGCCCGGCCAGCTTGTAGCCCTTGCGCTGATAGAGACGCGCCGCGGGATTGTCGACGAACACGCGCAGCTGCAGCTCGCGTAGTCCACGTTCGCGCGCCCATTGGTGCGACATGTCGAGCAGGTAGGTGCCGGCGCCGAGCCGCCGGTAGCCCTCGGCGATTTGCACGTCGCGAATATGCAGCGAATCGCCCTCCTGCGTGATGCGCAGAACGCCGATCGGCTTGCCGTCCATTTCGAGGATGAAGTTTTCGGACTCGCGCCAACTGCCGAGAAAAAGATCGCCGCGCCAGACGAGATGATGCCGCTGATAGTAGCCGCCCATGTTGCCGTGAGTCAGCGCCTCGGCGAACTCGAAGTCGTCCATGCTGGCTTTGCGCAGATGGAACGGTGACGGAGCTTCGGTTGGATCGAACATGGCGGCACGACGAAGAGAAGTCGGATAAACGGTAAAACAGGCCGCGCGCGCTGGCAATGGCTGTTTGTCCCGAGCATAGCCAGGCGGAAAGGCGGCGCAAATAAAAAAAGCCCACTTCTTTCGAAGTGGGCTTTTCAAAATCTGGCGGAGCGGACGGGACTCGAACCCGCGACCCCCGGCGTGACAGGCCGGTATTCTAACCAACTGAACTACCGCTCCAGATTTTTACAACTGACCGGCAAGTGAGAAGCAAGGCTTTGCTCGCTCGCCAACCGCACCGTTCAACTTCTTACCGAACGACGCCGATGTTCTGGCGTCCCCTAGGGGATTCGAACCCCTGTACTCACCGTGAAAGGGTGATGTCCTAGGCCTCTAGACGAAGGGGACAACGTACTGCTTACACCTTTAATGAAAAAGCCCGTTCAAATTTGCATGAACGGGCTTTGTCTGGCGGAGTGGACGGGACTCGAACCCGCGACCCCCGGCGTGACAGGCCGGTATTCTAACCGACTGAACTACCACTCCAGTCTTTACACCCTGGCTTGCGAGCGTCGGTTATGTCTCTGCAAGCTGCGCTGCTTTACTGCTAAAGCGACGCTGATGTTTGGCGTCCCCTAGGGGATTCGAACCCCTGTACTCACCGTGAAAGGGTGATGTCCTAGGCCTCTAGACGAAGGGGACATAATCTTTTCAGACTCTGTCTTTAACTCGCTGCTGACTCGAATCAACTAATACCAACCGCGGTTACTGGTCAGATATTCGTTTCGTCAACTGCGAAGACCGCTATTTTAACTACGATACAGCGGCTTGTGAAGTCTTTTTTGCTACAAGCTCCAGACTTCGGAACGACTTCACTCTGCTCTGATGGTGGAGGTAAGCGGGATCGAACCGCTGACCTCTTGCATGCCATGCAAGCGCTCTCCCAGCTGAGCTATACCCCCTTGCAGAACAGAAACGAGATTCTAGAGGCCGTTTTGCGCTTTGTAAATACCCTTTGAGCAACTGCGTGCGACTTTTTTCCGAACTCGCACGCAAACCATCTCAATGCACGGACGAATGCGCTTGCGCCCTTCCGCGTCTTAAGCCAGCGCCTTCTCGATACGGCTCACGACAACCTCGCGGCCGAACAGCATCAGCACCGTATCGATCGACGGCGTATGCGTCGTGCCCGCCACCAGCAAACGAACCGGCATCGCCAGTTGCGGCATCTTCAGCTTGTGCGCGGAAAGCGTTGCCTTGAGCGCGGCGGCGATGGCTTCCTTGGTCCACTCGACCGTTTTCAGCGCGGCGGCCAGTTCGCCGAGCGCCGGGCGCACCGCATCGGTCACGTGCTGCGCCAGGGCTTCGGCATCCGGCGCCGGCGTGCGATAGAACATCGCCGCGTTCTCGGCGATCTCCTTGACCGTGGACGCGCGATCTTTCAGCAAGCCCACCACCGCGGTCAGATCGGCGCCTTGCGCGATCGTCGCTTCGTCGATACCCAGGTCGGCGAGGAATGGACGCGCGAGGCCGGCGAGGCGCGCGTTATCCGCTTCCTTGATGTAGTGCGCGTTGAGCCAGTTGAGTTTGTCGTGGTCGTACTGCGCCGGCGACTTGCCCAGATGCTCGAGATCGAACCATTCGACGAACTGCTCGCGCGAGAAAATCTCGGCGTCGCCATGCGACCAGCCAAGGCGCGCGAGATAGTTCACCACCGCTTCCGGCAGATAGCCGGCGTCGCGATAACCCATCACGCTCATTGCGCCGTGACGCTTGCTCATCTTTTCGCCCTGCTCGTTGAGCACGGTCGGCAAATGGGCGTAGACGGGCGGCTCGCCGCCGAGCGCGCGCAGAATGTTGATCTGCCGCGGCGTATTGTTCACGTGGTCGTCGCCGCGAATGACGTGCGTAATGCGCATGTCCAGGTCGTCCACCACCACGCAGAAGTTGTAGGTCGGCGTGCCGTCCGGCCGCGCGATCACGAGGTCGTCGAGTTCCTCGTTCGAAATCTCGATGCGCCCTTTCACCGCATCGTCCCAGGCGACCACGCCGGTCAGCGGATTACGGAAGCGCAGCACGGGCTGCACGCCCGCCGGCGGCTCGGGCAGCACCTTGCCCGGCTCGGGACGCCATGTGCCGTCATAACGCGGCTTTTCGCCGGCTTCGCGTTGACGCTCGCGCAGCGCGTCGAGTTCTTCCGTCGACATGTAGCACGGGTACACGAGCCCGGCGCTCTGCATCTGCGCGAGCACTTCGCGATAACGGTCCATGCGCTGCATCTGGTAGAACGGGCCTTCGTCGAAATCGAGGCCGAGCCATTCCATGCCTTCCAGAATAGCGTCGACGGATTCAGTCGTGGACCGCTCGACGTCGGTGTCCTCGATCCGCAGCACGAAGGTCCCTTTCATCTTGCGCGCGAACGCCCACGGATAAAGCGCGGAGCGGATGTTGCCGAGGTGAATGAAGCCGGTGGGACTCGGTGCAAAGCGGGTGCGAACGGAGGTGGTCATTAGCGGTTACTCGAAGACGGGCGCCGGCGCCGGACAGACATCGCCCGTCAGGCGCGGCAGCGAAGCGCGCCCGGACGGCACAAAGGCTGCCGCGCGCGGACACGAAGGAATCAAAGCAAGAGCCGAATTATACCTTTCACGGACGGCCCGGCCGCCCTCGTCCGAATGGCCTGGCGAGGGCCCAGGGAAGCGTCCGTGCAACGTTTCATTACGCGCCGCCGCGAGCGCGCCGCTTTGCTTTATGATGTGCGCGCGCTGGGGCGCGGACCCGTCAGCACGCTGGAACCGCTTTGTTTGCGGCCGCGTGGAGTTTGTCCCTGGCGCTGTCTTCGGTGTTGTCCCCGGTTTGTCCCTGACCCTTGCCTGATCGCGGCAATTGGCGGCGCCCATTTCGCCGCTTACGCCGTTGCTGGAGAACTCGTTGAAACCTTCGTCGCCTCGTTACGGCCGCCGCCATTTTTCGCTCGCGGCCGCCTCAGCGGTGCTCGCCGCCTGCACCACGGCCGGCAGCAAAATCGACGGCGTGTCGTCGAACGCCGCCACGCCCACCACGAACGCGCCGCCGCTCGACAAGCCGCAGCGGCCGCTGCGCGTCGCGCTCGCGCTGGGCGGCGGCGCGGCGCGCGGCTTCGCGCACATCGGCGTGATCAAGGCGCTCGAGGCGCGCAACATTCAGGTGGATCTGGTGGCCGGCACGAGCGCCGGGTCGGTGGTCGGCGCGCTCTACGCGTCGGGCATGAACGGCTTTGCGCTCAACAAGCTCGCGCTCACCATGGACGAAGCGTCGATCAGCGACTGGGCAATGCCGTTTCGCACGCGTGGCTTTCTGCAAGGCATCGCGCTGCAGAATTATCTGAACACCACGCTCAACAATCGGCCGATCGAGAAGATGGTCAAGCCGCTTGGCGTCGTCGCCACCGACCTGAAAACCGGCCAGCCGATTCTTTTTCAGCGCGGCAATACCGGCGTTGCGGTGCGCGCGTCGTGCAGCGTGCCGTCGATCTTCGAGCCGGTGAAAATCGGCGGACATGAATATGTGGACGGCGGCCTTGTGAGTCCGGTGCCGGCCTCGTTCGCGCGCAAGATGGGCGCGGACTTCGTGATCGCGGTCGACATCTCGCAGCGCCCGGAAAGCGGCCTCACGGCCAGTTCGTTCGACGTGCTGATGCAGACCTTCACGATCATGGGCCAGACGATCAAGGCGTACGAACTCGACAAATACGCCGACATCGTGATCCGGCCGAATCTGGCGGCCATGAGCGGCAGCGACTTCTCGCAACGCAACGCCGCGATTCTCGCCGGCGAGGAAGCCGTCGCGAAGATCATGCCGGAGTTGCAGCGCAAGCTGGCCGCGAGCCGGGTGGCGGCTTAAGGGCTTAAGGGCTTAGTGGCGAAGGGCCTAAGGGCTTAGGGGCAACACGCAAAAAAGCCTGCTTCTTTAAGAAGCAGGCTTTTTTCGCTGGATCTGCACAACAACCGCCGGCGAACCGGAATCAGTTATTTCCGCCGATCGTCGCATTCACGCGCTTGCGCAGATCTTCGCCTTCCTGATACGACGTCTCGATCCGGCGTGCGCCCGTGAAGCGCTTTTCCCAGTAGCCGCTATCCATGTCGTCGACGCGGATCGTGCTGCCCGTGGAAGGCGAATGCACGAACTTGTTGTCGCCGATATAGATGCCGACGTGCGAGAACGTGCGGCGCATCGTGTTGAAGAACACCAGGTCGCCCGGCTTCAGGTCGCTCACGCGAACCTTTTCGCCGACGCGGCTCATTTCCTCGGCGCGGCGCGGCAGTGCCATGCCCAGCGTGTCCTGGAACACGTAGCGCACGAATCCGCTGCAATCGAGCCCGGAGTCCGGCGTGTTGCCGCCCCAGCGGTAGCGCACGCCGATCATGTTCAGCGCGCCGACGACCACGTCGCCCGCCTTGCCGGCCATGCCGGAAAGAAACGATTTGGCGCCGCTGTCGGTGTTGCCGGCGAGCGATTGCGAACTGGAGGAAGACGAGGAATTCGCCGGGTTAGTCGGCGAAAAGGAGGCATTCTGATTGAAACTGCTTACTTCGTCGGCGAAAGCGCCGGGAGCTGCTGCGATCAAGACGCCAATGAACATCCCGGCGACGGCGCGCGTGCAAGCCTGGGTCAGATTTCTGTGCTGCATTGGTCGGTATTTTTTGCTAAAGAATCAGGGGTCTACGGAAAAAAGTTTGGTCGATACTAGCCAGTAAGTATTCACGTGTCAAAACAAATAGAAAAATACAATCGAGACACGCACTCAATTGGTGAAAGGGTGAAAAATCAGCGGTCTGATGCGGCTTTCAGGAGTTTTCGAGTGTACGGGTGCGAAGGCGTCGCAAAGATCTTCTCAACGTCTCCACTTTCGACGATAGAACCGTTTTGCATGACCGCCACGCGGTGTGCCATCGCCCCGATCACGGCCAGGTCGTGGCTGATGAAAACGAAGCCGAGGTTGTACTTCTGCTGCAGTCCGGCGAGGAGTTTCAGCACTTGCTGCTGGATGGAAACATCCAGCGCGCTGGTCGGTTCGTCGAGGATCAGAATGCGCGGCTCGACCACGAGCGCCCGCGCAATCGCGATGCGCTGACGCTGCCCGCCGGAAAACTCGTGCGGATACCGGAAAAGCGCGGTCCGGTCGATCCCGACCTCGCGCAGCACGGCAAGCACCTTGTCGCGCCGCGCTTGCGGCGACATCTGCGGCCGGTGCAGCGCGAGCCCTTCGCCAACAATGCGTTCGATCGTCTGACGCGGCGAAAGCGAGCTGAACGGGTCCTGAAACACGACCTGCATGTTCGAGCGCAACGTCGTCTGCTCCGTGCCGCGGTAGCTGCCGAGCGCCCTGCCCTGAAATTCGATGTCGCCATGCGCGGTGCGCTGCAGGCCGAGCAGCGCCATCGCGAGCGTCGACTTGCCCGAGCCCGATTCGCCGACAATCCCAAGCGTCTCGCCTTGCCGCACGGCAATCGTCGCGTCGGCGACCGCGCGAAACCGCCCCGAGCGGAACCAGCCGGCGAGTCCCGGCAGCTTCGTTTTGAAATCGACGGATACGCCGCGCGCTTCCAGCAGCACGGGCGAAATGGGCAGCACCGGCACGACCGTGCGCTGCGGCCGGCTCGCGAGCAGCCGCTGCGTGTACGGATGCTGCGGCGACTCGAACACCTGCTCCACCGATCCGCTTTCGACGAGCACGCCGTTTTCCATCACCGCGATGCGCTGCGCGAAGTGGCGCACGAGGTTCAGGTCGTGCGTGATCAGCAGCACGGCCATGCCGCGCTTTTCGGCTTCGTCGCGCTGCAGTTCGAGCAGCAAGTCGACGATTTGCGCGCGAATCGTCACGTCGAGCGCGGTGGTCGGCTCATCCGCGAGCAAGAGACGCGGACGGCACGCGAGCGCCATCGCGATCATCGCGCGCTGTCGTTGTCCGCCGGAAAGCTCGTGCGGGTAGCTGTTCACGCGCTTGCCCGGCTCGGGAATGCCCGTGCGTCCAAGCAGCGCGACCGCGCGCTTGCGGGCTTCCGCTGCCGGCACGCCGTCGTGCACGACGATCGTCTCCGCAATCTGCTCGCCGATCGTGTAGAGCGGGTTGAGCGCCGTCATCGGCTCCTGAAAGATCATCGCGATGTCCGAGCCGCGCAGGCCGCGCATCTCGCGCTCGCTCTTGGCAAGCAGATCCTCGCCGTCGAAACGGATCGCGCCGCTCACCTGCGCGTCGCTCAACAGACGCAGGATCGACAGCGCCGTCACGCTCTTGCCCGAACCCGATTCGCCGACCAGCGCGATGCGCTCACCGCGGCGAATGGTCAGCGTGACGTCGTCGACGGCGACCGTTTCGCCGAAGCTCACATGAAGGTGATCCAGTTCCAGTAGCGGCGCGTGGCTCCCCGCTTCGCCGCCGTCGTGCTGCTGTCCGTTCGTTTGCCGTTGCATGCTCACTGGTTTCCTCCGGCGCGCATCGCATCGGAGATGCGGGTGTCGAGCGCGTTGCGCAGCGCGTCGCCCATGAAGGTCAGCAGCAACAGCATCGCGACCAGCACTCCGAAGGTCGACAACGAAATCCACCACGCGTCGAGATTCGCCTTGCCCTGCGCGAGCAGCTCGCCAAGGCTCGGCGTCGGCGAAGGCACGCCAAGGCCAAGAAAGTCGAGACTGGTCAGCGCGAGAATCGAACCGCTCATGCGAAACGGCAGGAACGTAATTACCGGCGTGAGGCTATTGGGCAGCACGTGACGCCACATGATCTGCCAGTTGGACAGGCCCATCGCTTTCGCCGCACGCACGTAATCCTGCTGACGGTTGCGCAAAAACTCCGCGCGCACATAGTCGGACAGACCGATCCAGCCGAACAACGAAAGCAGCACGATCAGCAGAATAAATCCGGGCTCGAAGATCGACGAGAAAATGATCAGCAGATAAAGCTCCGGCATCGCGCTCCATATTTCGATCAGGCGCTGACCGACGATATCAGTACGTCCTCCGAAATAACCTTGCACGGCGCCCGCCGCGATTCCGAGTATCGTGCCGATGAAAGTCAGCACGAGGCCGAATTCCACCGAGACGCGAAAGCCGTACAGCAGACGGGCGAACAGATCGCGGCCGCGGTCGTCGGTGCCGAGCCAGTTTTCACGCGAAGGCGGCGCCGGGTTCGGCGCTTTCGAAAAATAGTTCAGCGTGTCGTAGTAGTAATGGTTCGGCGGATACACGGCGAAATTGCCCGGTGCGTCGAAACGCTGCTTGATATAAGGATCGAGATAATCCGCGGGCGCGGGGAAATCGCCGCCGAAGGTCGTTTCCGCGTAGGTGTTGAAAAGCGGGAAATACAGATGGCCGTCGTAGCGCACCACGAGCGGTTTGTCGTTCGACCAAAGCGGCCCCGCGAGACTCGCCGCGAAGGCCACAACGAACACGATCAGGCTCCAGTAACCAAGACGCTGTTGGCGAAAGCGCTGCCATATGCGGCGCGCGGGCGAAGGCGAGACGAACGCGCGCGCGGGTTCGACGCGCGCTGCTGCATCGGCTGAGAGGCGGGCTCGATTCATCAGCGTTCCAGTTGTTCGAATTGGATGCGGGGATCGACCCACACATAGCAAAGATCGGAAATGAGCTTCGTCGCGAGGCCGATCAGCGTGAAGAGATAGAGCGTGCCGAGCACGACCGGATAGTCGCGCCGCACGACCGACTCGTACGACAGCAAGCCGAGACCATCGAGCGAAAAGAGCGTCTCGATCAGCAAACTGCCCGTGAAAAAGGCGCCGATAAACGCTGCGGGAAAACCGACGATCAGCGGCAACATCGCGTTGCGAAACACGTGCTTCCACAGCACGCGTTTCTCCGAGAGACCTTTGGCGCGCGCGGTCAGCACGTATTGCTTGCGAATCTCGTCGAGAAAGGCATTCTTCGTGAGCATCGTGACGACCGCAAAACTGCCCACCACCGAAGCCGTGATCGGCAACGCGATATGCCACAGGTAATCGAGCACCTTGCCTACGACGCTCAATTGCGCCCAGTTATCCGACGTGAGATTGCGCAACGGAAAAAGCTGCAGGAACGTGCCGCCGCCGAACAGCACCAGCAGCAGCACGCCGAGCACGAAGCCCGGGATCGCATAACCGATCAGCACGACGAGACTCGTCGCGATGTCGAAGCGCGAGCCGTTGCGCACCGCTTTCGAAATGCCGAGCGGCACTGAAATCAGATACGTGAGAAAAAACGTCCATAAACCGATGCTGATCGACACCGGCAACTTGGACACGATCAGCGACCACACGCTCTGATGGCGGAAATAGCTCTGTCCGAGGTCGAACGTGGAGAAGCGCTTGAGCATCAGCACATAGCGCTCGAGCGGCGGTTTGTCGAAACCGTAGAGCGCCTTGAGTTGCGCGATCTGCTGCGCGTCCACGCCGCTGTGCGCGCGCAGGCCGAACGGCGCCGCGCCCTCGGCGCCCTTGCGCAGTTCATGCTGCATCTGTTCGACAGGACCGCCCGGCACGAACTGGATCACCACGAAGGTCAGCGTCAGCACGCCGAGCAAAGTCGGAATCATCAGCAGCAGGCGTTTGAGAATGTAGCTCCACATGGCGGCGTTCCGTTGCGAGGGCGGTGTGTGAATGACGATAGCGTGCGGGTTCAATGCGGTCGATTACTGCGGCTTCGCCTGACTCGCCGCTTGCGGCTCTGCGAACCACCACGTCGACGTGATCCAGCCTTCCGCGCCATAGTACAGGGGCAGCGTCGACGGCCAGGCCAGCCCGCGCTTGAACGCCACGCGATGCGTCGCGCTGTACCAGTGCGGCACCACATAATAGCCATGCATCAGCACGCGATCGAGCGCATGCGTCGCATCCAGCAGTTGCTCGCGCGTTTGCGCCTGCACGAGCGCGCGCAGGATTGCATCGACGGCCGGCGACTTCAAGCCGATTACGTTGTCCGAGCCGTGGGTATCCGCTGCCTTGCTGCCGAAGCGCTCGATCTGCTCGGAACCTGGCACCTGCACGTCGGGCATGCGAATCGTCGTGGTATCGAAGTCGAACGCGTCTAGGCGCTTCTGATACACCGCGAAGTCCGCCACGCGAAACGTTGCCGTAATGCCGAGCTTTTTCAGGTTCCGAATGAAGGTCGCGACGATCGGCTCCATTTGCCCAGCCGATCCGGAGTCGTCGAGTATCTCGAACTCGAACGGCTCGCCTTTCGCGTTGCGCAGCGCGCCGTCGCGATAGGTCCATCCGGCCTCTTGCAACAACGCGCGGGCTTGCAGCAGATTCGCGCGCAAAGAGCCCGGCGGATCGGTGTCGGGCTGCTTCGGCGGCGGCCCGAAAACCGCAGGGTCGAGCTTCGCGCGCCACGGCTCGAGCAGCGCCAGTTCACCGGGCGAAGGCAACCCCTTTGCCTGCAGATCGGTGTTGGCAAAGAAACTGTCGATACGGCTGTACTGATTGAAGAACAACTGCCGGTTCAGCCACTGGAAATCGAGCGCGAGATCGAGCGCCTTGCGCACGCGCACGTCCTGGAACAACGGCCGCCGCGTGTTCAGCATGAAGCCCTGCATGCCCGTGCCGTTGTGCTGCGGGAACACCTTCTTGATCAGTTCGCCGCTATCGAACCGTTTCCCGACATCGCGCCGCACCCAGTTACGCGCGACATACTCGACGAGCGCATCGTATTCGCCCGCCTTGAAGGCTTCGAGCCGCGCGACGCTATCGGAATACAGCTTGTAGACGATGCGATCGAAGTTGTACATGCCCACGCGCACCGGCAGCGCCGCGCCCCAGTAATCGGGGTTGCGCCGGTAGGCAATGGTGCGCCCGTTGTCGTAGCGTTCGATCAGATACGGACCGCTGCCAATAGGCTTTTCAAACGCGAGCTGATCGAACGGAATATGACTGCCGTCGGCTTTCATCCCCCACTTGCGCGAGAACACGGGCATGCCGCCCGCGAGCAACGGCAACTCGCGATTGCGCTGGTGAAATTCGAAGCGCACCGTCTGCGGATCGACGACGACCGCGCGCACGATCTGACCGAAGATCGACATGAACTGCGGCGCGGCTTGCGGACTCTTGAGCGTGTCGAGCGAATACTTGACGTCGTCCGCGGTAACGGGATCGCCGTTCGAAAAGCGCGCGCGCGGGTTGATATGGAAGGTGGCCGACAGACCGTCCGGTGCAACCTTGATGTCGTCGGCGAGCAAGCCGTAGGCGGACGCCACTTCGTCGCTGCTACCGGTCGTCAGGCTTTCGAACAGCAGGTCGACGCCGGGCGCGGTATTGCCGCGCAGCGTGAACGGATTGAATTTATCGAAGCTGGTCAGGCGGCTCGGATTGGCCAGCACGAGCGTGCCGCCCTTCGGCGCATCCGGGTTGACGTAGCCAAAATGCTTGAAGCCGGCCGGATACTTGGGCTCGCCGTACTGCGCGATTGCATAGACCGCGCGAGCCTGCGGCGCCGCGAAGAGACCTACCGCAGCGACCACCCCACAGCCTATCGCGACGCAGGCTTTGCGCGATGACCGCGATGCAACGGTCGGACCGACACGCGAGGGCCTCGAAGTAACGCGTCGAATAACGTATTGGATAGCGTATTGAAGCGCACGAGGCGATGGAACCCGTCGCGAGCCAGTTGTCATAAGCGCCTTTGGTCAGTGGGCAATTGCGTGGTGAGGGAATTCTACCGAATAAACTCACGCCAACTGTAGGTTCGCTGGCCACATCGCCGACGCGCGAAGGCATAAAAAAACCGCCCGTTGGGGCGGTTCGGTTTGTCTCGTCGCTGAAGCTAAAGGCGCTAACGACGCTAAAGATTCGCGGCTGCCGTTCAATGCCAGCCGCGGCCGTGATCGTAGTGATCGCGGCGATAGTCATAGCGGCCCGGCGGATGATGGCGATACCAGTCGTCGCGCGCCCAGTAGCGGCGACCGTCCCAGTAGCGGTCGCCATGCCAGCCGATCACGACGGCCGGCGCGCCGTAATACACCGGCGCCGGCTGATACACGACAGGCGGCGGGGGCGGCGGAGGCGGCGCATAAACGGGAGCCGGCGCCACGTAGACCGGCGCGGGAATGCCGATATTGACACCGATATTGACGCCGCCGGCCATGGCTGCACCCGACGCGCCCAACGCGATAACCCCGAGAAGAAGCGGAACAAAACGAGCGGACTTCATCGATCACCCTTTGGAAGAATGTGTTGTTGGCGGAAATATAGCGCAACCCCGCAAGCCGCGTATTTCAACTTTGTAATAACTGATGCATAAGATCGCAGCATCGGTCTGACGTTACTTCCGGTTACATCCTGGGCGGTCCCGAGTAGGTGAACGCAGTGAGTGGAAAGCCAGGGCAAAGGTGCGCATGCCTGCATTTGCGCGGTCTCCGCAGTCGTCGAAATACATAGGATGACAAATTATTATGCCGTTTAAACCGCCTGCGGCCCGGCGGCGGTCCCCTGCCCGCTTACTGCCGCGCGTGGGCATGAGCGGGCGCTGCACGGCGGCGACCACGCCGATCGCCAATGAACATTACATGTTCGAAAGAACATTTTAATCGTGCTTCCGTACGAAAGCAGTCGTCAGACTTCGCGCGGCAACGCGGCCGCGTCATCCCACAAACCCACGGTAAATCTGGCCAAACAGCGCCACAAACAATGGTTTTCCCTAGTATCAAACAGCTTTCTCAGTGATACGATGACTGACACTAAACGCCGATAAATGTTCGAATTCGCGCATTGCCGCGCCAGCGGCCGGCCACCGGACATGCGGGCACGGAGACAGACTTTGAAGACAATCATTGGTTTGCGCTGGTGGATCATCGCTCTCGTATGTCTTGGGACGATCGTCAATTATCTGTCGCGCAACGCGCTCGGCGTGATGGCCCCCGAGTTGATGAAGCTCATGCACATGAGCACGCAGCAGTACTCGTATGTGGTCGGCGCGTTCCAGGTGGGCTACACGGTCATGCAGCCGGTGTGCGGTCTCATCATCGATCTGATCGGTCTGCGCCTGGGCTTCGCCCTCTTTGCGTGCCTCTGGTCGCTCACGGGCGTGCTGCACGGCTTCGCGAGCGGCTGGTTCTCGCTTGCCGCGCTGCGTGGTCTGATGGGCCTCACTGAAGCCGTCGCGATTCCGGCCGGCATGAAGGTGGTCGCCGAATGGTTTCCGAATCGCGAGAAGTCGGTTGCGGTCGGTTACTTCAATGCGGGCACGTCGCTCGGCTCTTTGCTTGCGCCTCCGCTCGTCGTGTTCCTCTCGCTTCGTTACGGATGGCAAAGCGCGTTCGCCGTGACGGGCGCGCTCGGCTTCATATGGGCCGCTGCGTGGTATACGCTGTACCGTTCGCCGGCCGAGCATGCGCACATCGGCGAAGCCGAACGCCAAACCATCATCAGCGGACAGACGCCGCCGGCCGCGCGGCGCAGCAGCATTCGCGAAGTGCTGCGCACGCGCCGCTTCTGGGCAATCGCGCAAGCGCGCTTTTTCGCCGAGCCCGCATGGCAGACCTTCAGCTTCTGGATTCCGCTTTACCTCGCCACGCAGCGCCATATGGATCTGAAACAGATCGCGCTGTTCGCGTGGCTGCCGTTCCTCGCGGCTGACCTGGGCGGTCTGTTCGGCGGCTATCTGTCGCCGTTCCTGATGAAGCATCTGCGCGTGCCGCTGATCTGGTCGCGCATTGCAGGCGTCGCGCTCGGCGCATTGATGATGCTCGGGCCCGCCTGCATCGGTCTCGTTGCTTCGCCATACGAAGCAATCGCACTTTTCTGCGTCGGCGGCTTTGCGCATCAGATGATCTCCGCGCTCGTCAATACGCTCGCCGCCGATGTCTTCGATCCGGGCGAAGTCGGCACCGTCGCGGGTTTCGCGGGCATGTCCGCGTGGATCGGCGGCCTCGGCTTCTCGCTGCTGGTGGGCGCGCTCGCGGACACCATCGGCTATACGCCGCTCTTTGGCGCGCTCGGCGCTTTCGACATCATCGGCGCGACGCTGCTGATCATCCTGATGCGCGGCGTTTCGCGCGACGCACGTCCGCGCGAAGCCGATGCGGCCTCGAATGCAGCGGCGTGATTTCATCGAGAACTCATCATGCGCTCAATCACGAATCTGAAGCATCCGCCGCGCTTCGCGCTGGCGTCTCATGAAGGCAATCGCATCGTTCTCGCTTCCCCCGCGAATTGCCGGATCGAACTCTACGTACTCGCCGAAGACATCATCCGCGTGCTGGTGTTGCCGGACGGCGAACTGCATGGCCCGCGCACCTGGGCGATCGCGCCCGGCGCGGAAGACGTTGCGCTCGAAGGCCGCGAGCGCCGCGACATGAGCGGCTTCACGCCGCCGCCCTTTCACGTATCGAACGACGGCGCGCAACTCGTCGTGCAAACGGCGTGCATCCGTCTGCGCGTGGCGCTTAACGGCGGCTTCTGCGCGTGGGACATTCTGCGCGACGCCGAATGGCATTGCGTGATGAACGACCGCAAGACGCAGGCGTACAACTTCGGCTGGTGGGACGAGCGCGTTTATCACTACGTCGAGCGGCGCAAGGACGAGATCTACGTCGGTCTCGGCGAGCGAGCCGGCTCGCTCGATCGCGCGGAGCAGTCGTACGAGATGCGCAATATCGACGCGATGGGCTACAACGCGCGCACGACCGATCCGCTCTACAAGCACATTCCGTTTTACGTGACGTGGCAGCCGCAAACGTCGACGGGCTTCGGGCTCTTTTACGACACGCTCGCCGATTGCCGCTTCGACATGGGCCGCGAACTCGACAACTATCACGGCCACTATCGCCATTTCGTCGCGGAGCATGGCGACCTCGACTATTACTTCATCGCGTCGGCTGATACGCCGTTGCATGCGGTGCGCCGCTTTACGTGGCTCACCGGACGTCCCGCGTGGATGCCCAAATGGGGACTCGGCTATTCGGGCTCGACGATGAGCTACACCGACGCGCCGGACGCACAGCAACGCATGGGCGAATTCATCGAACGATGCAGCGAACACGACGTGTTGTGCGATTCGTTCCACCTGTCGTCGGGCTATACGTCGATCGGCCCGAAGCGCTACGTCTTCAACTGGAATCACGAGAAGTTTCCGGACATCGACGGCTTCGTCAACGGTTACCTGGAACACGGCGTGCGTCTGTGCGCGAACATCAAGCCGTGCCTGCTGCAAGACCACCCTGCGTTCGAAGAAGCCGCGAAGGCCGGCCTGCTGATCGAGTCGCGCGACGGCGAGCCTGCGTGGGTGCAGTTCTGGGACGAAGTCGGCGCGTACCTCGACTTCACCAATCCCGACACGATCGACTGGTGGAAGTCGCGGGTAAAAGAAAGCCTGCTGAAACACGGCATCGCTGCAACCTGGAACGACAATAACGAGTTCGAGATATGGACACGCGACGCCATCGCGCGCGGCTTCGGCAACGCGTATCCGGCGCACCAGGCGAAGGTGCTGCAAACGCAGTTGATGATGCGAGCCTCGCGCGACGCGCAACGCGAATTCGCCCCTGAACGCAGGCCTTTTCTCGTTTCGCGTTCGGGCGGCGTGGGCATGCATCGGTATGTTCAGACGTGGTCGGGCGATAACTACACGTCGTGGGAAACGCTGCGTTTCAATCTGAAGATGGGTCTCGGGCTCGCGATGTCCGGCGTGTCGAACAGCGGCCATGACATCGGCGGATTCTCGGGCCCCGCTCCCGGTCCCGAACTGTTCGCGCGCTGGGTCGCGTTCGGCATCTTCCTGCCGCGCTTTAGCATCCATTCGTGGAATGACGACGGCACCGTCAACGAGCCGTGGATGTATCCGGAAGTCACTCCGCAGATCGCCGCGCTCATCAAGCTGCGCTATCGGCTGATTCCGTATCTGTACGAGTTGCTCTGGCAATCGCACAGTGCCTACGAGCCAGTTTTGCGGCCCATGTTCGCCGAGTTTCCGCATGACTCGCGTTGTCTCGTCGATGGCGACGACATGATGCTCGGCTCGTCGATGCTGGTCGCGCCCGTAGTGGATGCCGGTCAAGCGACGCGCGACGTCTATCTGCCCACGGGAACGCGCTGGGTGTCGTACTGGAGCGGCGAATCGTTCGACGGCGGCCAGAGCGTCACGCTGCCCGCACCGTTCGAGCAACCGGTCATGTTGTTGCGCGAAGGCAGTGTGATCGCATTGAACATTGCCGAGCAGCACTTCGGCCAATCCGCCGACGAACGCGCGTTCATCGCCGTGCCTTACCTGGGCGCAGGCACAGCAAATGGCGGCTCGATCGAAGACGACGGCGAAAGCGAAGCCTGGCGCTCGGGCGCGCAAGGCCGCTGGAACGTGACGATTGCGAGCGACGCCGCGACGCTGCGCGTTGCCATAGAACGCGAAGGCGCGATGCCGCACACGCAGAACGAAGTCCGTCTGTTCGTGCCTGCACACGAAACGCGACCGGTCACGTGCACACGCGGCACGCTGCTTAACGACGAATCCGCCGACGGCTGGCGATGCCTGACCATTTCCCTCGCGCCCTGAAACGCGCGCTATTCCGTTGCATCACACAACACCGAAAACACCGAAAGACTGGACCGGAGACTTCTCACCATGAATTCATCGAAGCGCGCACGGACCCGCGCGGTCATGTCGTGCCTGCCGCTCGCAGGCGCATTGCTGTCGAGCGGCGCATCGGCACAAAGCAGCGTCACGCTATACGGCGTGGTGGACAACGCGTTCACCTATGTCAGCAATCAGCGCGGCCATGCGAACTTCTATATGAGCCAGGGCAATCTGCAAGCAAGCAAATTCGGCCTGCTCGGCGCGGAAGATCTCGGCGGCGGCACCAAGGCGATTTTTCGGCTTGAAAGCGGCTTCAACTCGCTGACGGGCGCGCAGAGCAGTTCGGGTTTCATCTTCAACCGGCAGGCGTATGTGGGGCTCAGCAATGACCGCTATGGCACGCTGACGCTCGGCCGCCAGTACACGCCCTACTTCCAGATGGTCGGCGCACTAGGACCGACCGGCGTGCTGACCGGCGCAACGGGCGCGCATCCCGGCGACATCGACGCACTCGACACCACGCTGCGCCTGAATAATTCGGTTACCTATCTATCGCCGACACTCGCAGGTCTGCAATTCAGCGCGCAATACGGGCTCGGCGGCGTGCCAGGCAGTGTCGCGAACGGCAGTCACTTCAGCGCGGCGTTCCGCTACGACTACAAACCGTTCGCCATCGCGGCGGGCTATGTCAAGCTCAAGGACATTGCGACGAGCGCCGCGCTCGGCACTTACGCGATCAATTCGCCGGTGAATAGCGGCTACGCGACGGCGCGCAGTGCGCAGTTATTCGCGGCCGCGGCACGCTACACCGCGCAGGATCTGATGGTCGGCATCAACTATTCGAATGTGCAATACGCGCCCGGCCACGGCTCGCTGTTCGCAAGCGAAGGCGTGTTCAATACCTACGGCGTGATTTCGACCTACCGGATCACGCCGGCCGTGATTGTCGGCGCCGGCTACAGCTACACGCGGGCGAGCAAGGCGAACGGCGTCAGCGATCCCGCGCGCTATCACCAGATTTCGCTCGAACAGACGTACAGCCTTTCCACTCGCACCACGCTCTACGCGCTCGAGGCGTATCAGCTCGCGCGAGGCAAGACGCTCGCCGCGGCGGGCAGCAGCGCGACGAGCATCATCGACGCGGTGGCCGTGGTCGGTGACTCGCAGAACACGACGCCGTCGTCGGGACCTTCGCAGTTCGTCGGCATGGTCGGCTTGAGGCACGCGTTCTAACTTTGCATCCGGGCACGATGCGCTGCCGGCGTTGCAGCGCATCTTCCGCGCTTTCATTCTTCTAACTCCGTGGCGAGAAATACAAAGCAGAAAAACTTGGTTTGATCGCAGACGACGTCTTACTAGACTCACATCGTCTTGTCATAACAAGTTTGAGCGATGTCGAAAACGACTCTCGTACCGCTGGGCGCCGAACCTGCTCGCGCCTCGGTCTCCCCGCTTCCGCTGTACGCGCAGATCAAGGACGCGCTGCGCGAGCGCATTCTCGACGGCACCTATGCGCCGCATTCGCAGATGCCGTCCGAACACGAACTGTGCCGCAGATTCGCTGTGAGCCGCATCACCGTGCGCCAGGCGCTCGGCGATTTGCAGAAGGAAGGTCTGCTGTTCAAACTGCATGGCAAGGGCACCTTCGTCTCGAAGCCCAAGGCATTTCAGAACGTCACGTCGTTGCAAGGCTTTGCCGAAGCGATGTCGTCGATCGGCTATGAAATCGTCAACCAGTTGCGCAGTTTCAGAACGGTTGAAGCCAGCCGCCACATTGCGGCGCGCCTGAACATTGCGGAAGGCACACCCGTCACGGAGATTCATCGCGTGCGGCTGCTCAATCGCGAGCCCGTCTCGCTCGAACTGACGTGGGTGCCCGAAGCGCTGGGCAAGCGCCTCGCAAACGCGGACCTCGCGACGCGCGACATCTTCCTGATTGTCGAGAACGACTGCGGCGTGCCGCTCGGTCACGCCGATGTATCCATCGACGCGATTCTTGCCGACGCCGATATCGTCGATGCGTTGCGCGTCGAAGAAGGCAGCCCGGTATTGCGTATCGAGCGTCTCACGCACGACGCGTCGGGACAGCCTGTCGACTTCGAATATCTGTACTTTCGCGGCGACGCCTTCCAATACCGGCTGCGCGTGGACCGCGAGAAAGAACGTCAAAAAGCCCTGCAAAAAAGCTCCAAAACCGCAACGGAGGCACGATGAATACCCATGTACTCGACTACGACGTCGTCGTGGTCGGCGGCGGCACGGCCGGCCCGATGGCCGCCGTCAAGGCGAAAGAACGCGATCCGTCTCTGAAGGTATTGCTGCTGGAAAAGGCCAACGTGAAGCGCAGCGGCGCGATCTCGATGGGCATGGACGGCCTGAACAACGCGGTGATTCCCGGCCACGCGACGCCCGAGCAGTACACGCGCGAGATCACGATCGCGAACGACGGCATCGTGGATCAGGAGGCCGTGTACGCGTATGCACGCCATAGCTTCACGACGATCGAGGAACTCGACCGCTGGGGCGTGAAGTTCGAAAAGGACGGCAACGGCGACTACGCGGTCAAGAAAGTGCATCACATGGGTTCGTATGTGCTGCCGATGCCCGAAGGCCACGACATCAAGAAAGTGCTGTACAGGCAGCTCAAACGCGCGCGCGTCGCGATCACGAACCGCATTGTGGCGACGCGCCTGTTGACCGATTCGCAAGGCCGCGTGTGCGGCGTGCTCGGCTTCGATTGCCGCACCGCCGATTTTTACGTGGTGCGCGCGAAGGCCGTCGTGCTGAGTTGCGGCGCGGCCGGAAGACTCGGGTTGCCGGCGTCCGGCTATCTGATGGGCACCTACGAGAACCCGACGAATGCCGGCGACGGCTACGCGATGGCCTATCACGCCGGCGCCGCGCTCGCGAATCTGGAGTGCTTCCAGATCAATCCGCTCATCAAGGACTACAACGGCCCCGCGTGCGCGTATGTCACCGGTCCGCTCGGCGGCTTTACCGCGAATGGCAAGGGCGAGCGCTTTATCGAATGCGATTACTGGAGCGGCCAGATGATGTGGGAGTTTTATCAGGAACTGCAAAGCGGCAACGGCCCTGTGTTCCTGAAGCTCGACCATCTCGCGGAAGAAACCATTCAGACGATCGAACAGATTTTGCATACGAACGAGCGCCCGAGCCGCGGCCGCTTTCATGAGGGACGCGGCACCGATTACCGCAGCCAGATGATCGAGATGCACATTTCGGAGATCGGTTTTTGCAGCGGACACAGCGCGTCGGGCGTGTATGTGAACGCGCGCGCGGAAACCACCGTGCCGGGCCTTTATGCTGCCGGCGACATGGCGGCCGTGCCGCACAACTACATGCTCGGCGCGTTCACGTATGGATGGTTCGCGGGGCACAACGCGGCCGACTACGTGGCGGGCCGCGAACATGCGGCCGTCGACGAAGAGCAGATCGACGCCGAGCGCGCGCGCATTTATGCGCCGCTAGAGCGCAGCAACGGTCTCGCGCCCGCGCAGGTCGAATACAAACTGCGCCGCATGGTGAACGACTACCTGCAGCCGCCGAAGGTCACACGCAAAATGGAAATCGGTCTACAGCGCTTTGCTGAAATCAGTTCGGATATCGAATCGATGTCGGCCGCCAATCCGCACGAGTTGATGCGCGCCGCCGAAGTGCGCGCGATACGCGATTGCGCGGAAATGGCAGCACGTGCATCGCTTTTTCGCACCGAGAGCCGCTGGGGGCTCTACCACCATCGCGTGGATTACCCGCAGCGCGACGACGCGCAATGGTTCTGCCACACGCATTTGCGCAAGGACGCGAATGGCCGCATGACGAGCGAAAAGCGTGCGGTCGAGCCGTACATCGTCGCGCTCAACGAGAACGAACGCGATGCCTATCGCAACCTGCGGATCGGCGAGCCCGCGCTCGACGCCGCCACAGCCTGACGGAGCATGACCATGTCCTCGACGCCGCTTACATCACCGCTTACCGCCTTTACGCCGCACGATATTTTCCAGCGCAGTTCAGCGCCCGTCACGATCGACGAAAGCAAGTGCATCGCCGAAAAAGGCTGCACGGTATGCGTCGACGTGTGCCCGCTGGATCTGCTCGCAATCGACATGACGAAAGGCAAAGCGTATATGCAATTCGACGAATGCTGGTACTGCATGCCTTGCGAGCAGGATTGCCCGACGGGCGCCGTCAAGGTGTCCATTCCGTATCTTCTGCGTTAAGCGATGCGCGGAATGTCTACTCTTCCATCACGTCCATTCATGACCGATTCGACCGATCCGAATGCTTCGCTCGACGCCGTTCCCGCGGAAGCCCTTGCGCTGCTGTCCCGTCTCGCGTCCGAAGACGCCGTCGTGCGCCGGATCGCGCTGCTCGATCTCGCCGATCTCGAGGATGCCTGCGTGATCGAACCCATTGTCGATGCGCTACGGCGCGACGCGTCGCCTGAAGTGCGTAGCGAGGCGGCGCTCGTGCTGGCTTCGTGGGAGCGCGACGATGTGGTGGAGGCGCTGTGCGGCGCGTTACTCGACGGCGACGCGTCCGTGCGTGCGAATGCGGCGCAGAGCCTCTCCGAACTGAAGCACGCGTCCTCGGGCGCGATCCTGCTCGAGTGGTTGAAGCGTCCCGATTCGTTCATGCGCGCCGCGCTGTTGCGCGCGTTGCGCGAACTTCGCGTGGCCGATGCGTTCGCGCCTGCATTGCACGCGCTCGCCGATGCGGACGCGAATGTGCGCGAGCAAGCCGTCGGCGTGTTGGGATGGTTGAAGAACCCGCTCGCGCTCGAACCGTTGGCGTCGCTCGCAACCAGCGACGCCGATGCTTCGATCCGGCGTGCCGCAGCAGCGGCGCTTGGCTTTGCGCCGCCCGCACATCGCGAGACGACCGCGGCGTTGCTCAGTGCGTTGCGCGACGACGCCTGGCAGGTGCGCGAAGAGGCCGCGACGACGCTCGGCAAACTGCGCGCCGCCGAATCGCGCGAGGCTTTGGAGCAAGCGCTCGACGACGCCTACTGGCAAGTGCGCTTGCGTGCGCTGCGCGCGCTCGGACAGATCGGCGACAGCGCGAGCGCGGCACGCGTCGCTCCCCTGCTCTCGCATTCGATCAGCAACGTGCGCAAGGAAGCCGCGCTCGCGCTAGGCGAGATCGGCAGCAGCGACGATGCGCCCACATTGTCCGCGCTCGAAGCAGCCGAGGCCGACGGCGATCCGGAGGTTCGCAAGGCGGCGCGAATCGCGCTGCGTCAAATCGCGGGGCGTCGGCCATGAACATTCCCGACCATGTGACGATCGACGCAAGCAGCGCGAGCCTGTCGATACGCTGGCCCGACGGCTCGGCCGCGCAGTTGCCGTTCGCCGCATTGCGCGCGGCGTGTATGTGCGCGCAGTGCCGCAAGCGCAAGTACGACGGGGAAGCTCCGTTGTCACGACCCGATGTGAAGCTGCTCGATGCGCGGCCGTCGGGCTATGGATTGCAACTCGTGTTCGACGATGGGCACGAGCGCGGGATTTTTCCGTGGGTCTATCTTGAGCGGCTCGCGAAAGGTGAGCGGAACGATGTCGTCTAGCTCGGGCACCGCGACACATATCGAAACGGCCACGGACGACCGGGCGTTACTCCGGCTGCTATGTGAGCGCCACTGTGTCGGGCGATTTCTCCGACCATACGCTGGCGAGTGACGCCCACCTTCACACCTGCAAAGCAGGCGCCCGTGGGTTATTTATTGTGCACCATTCACGCTGACGTGCACGGACGACGTGGCTCCCTCCTCCGCTCCCCCACCCCCGCACAAAACGAAAATGACTTTTGCCTCACCTGATCTCGCCGACATTCCCAACTAGACTCCCCTACAGGCGAATCAAAGTCAGCGGCGTCGAGGCCGGTTGAAAAACCAGGAGCACCTTTGCTCAACACCATTCTCAACGGACTTCTGCCGGTCGCGTTCGTGATCATGCTGGGCTGGCTATCGGCGCGCATAGGCTTGCTGAAACATGGCGATGCAGACGTGTTCGCGACGCTCGTCATCCGTTTCGCACTACCCTTCGCGCTGTTCGAAGGCGCGGTCAGGACTTCGCCGGACAAGCTGCACAACGTGGGGTTCGCGCTATGCCTGACACTCGGACTGATGGGCACGTATGTGATTGCGTTAGGGATCGGCCGATTCGTCTTCAGACATGATCTGCGCACCGCCACCATGCAGGCGCTGGTGTGTGCATTTCCCGACATGGCCTATTTCGGCGCGCCGATTCTCGCCGCGGTGTTCGGGCCGGAAGGATTTCTGGCGGTGCTGGTCGGCAATCTCATCACGAGCCTGTTCATGCTGCCGCTGACGATAGTCCTGACCGGGCTCGGCAACAACGGAACGGCCACCGAGCGGACGGACGTGCTGCGGGTGTTCCGGCAAAGCATTGCCCGCGCCGTCATCCATCCGATTGTGTGGCTGCCGGTCTCAGGCATGGTGCTGAGCTTTTGCCACGTCACGCTGCCCGAACCGGTGCTAACTTCTGTCGGCCTCATTGCAAAGGCTGCCGGCGGCACGTCGCTGTTCGCGCTCGGGCTGATGCTTTACGGCGAGCGCTTCGTGATCAACGCCAACATCCTCGTGAATCTCGGCATCAAGAACTTCGTCCAGCCCGCGTTGATGGCACTCGGCGCCGTACTGTTCGGCGTAGTCGGCGCCCCCGCACATCAGGCCATCATTACGGGGGCCGTGCCGACTGCGACCGCCGCCGCCATGTTCGCGATCAAGAGCAACACCTACACACGCGACGCCACCGCAACGATTCTCGTCAGTACGATTCTCGGCGTGTTCACTGAGGGATTGCTGATCGCCTGCTTCTTTTGACGAGGCCAGCCAGCAATCCCACACGCGAATGAACAGCCTCATGCAAGATCGGCCCGCTGCCTAACGCAAGTTGGTGCGCGCCAGTTCGACGATCTCGTCGCCGCGTCCATTGAGGATCGCGCGCATCATGTAAAGGCTGAATCCCTTCGCTTGCGCCAACTCGATTTTGGGCGGCATCGCCAGTTCATGTTTGGCCGTGACGACGTCCACGAGCGCGGGCCCCGGATGATCGAATGCCTGGTTTAACGCAGCCGCCACATCTTCCGATTGCTCGACGCGCACACCGAAGATACCGGCACCCTTTGCGATCGCCGCGAAATCGGTTCTGGCCAGATCGACATTGGTATCGAGGTAGCCGGCCGCCTTCAGTTCCATCGAAACGAAGCCGAGCAGGCTGTTATTGAAGACCACGACCTTGATCGGCAAGTCTAGCTGCCGCGCGGTGAGCAGATCGCCGAGCAGCATCGACAGGCCGCCGTCGCCGGACAGGGACACGACTTGCCGCCGCGGATGCGCCCCTTGCGCGCCGAGCGCCTGCGGCATCGCGTTGGCCATCGAGCCGTGATTGAAAGAGCCGTGCAACTGGCGCTTGCCGTTCATCGTCAGATAGCGCGCGGCCCAGACCGTGGGCGTGCCGACGTCGGCGGTGAAGATCGCGTCGTCGCTGGCGGCTTCGTCGATCATCTTCGCCAGATACTGCGGATGGATCGGCCGCCCTGGCCCCGCCGGCGTCGCCAGATCGTCCAGATCCTTGCGGGCCGACGCGTAATGCCTGCGCGCGTTGTCGATGAACCCGCGATCCGTTTTGCGTTGCAGCCTTGGCAGCGTCGCGGCGACGGTCTCTTTCACCGTGGCCACGAGCCCGAGCGCGAGCGGCGCACGGCGGCCGAGCCGTGAGCCTTTCCAGTCCACCTGGATGATTTTCGCGTGAGCGGGATAGAACGGACGGTAGGGAAAGTCGCAGCCGAGCAGCAACAAGGTGTCGCACGACATCATCGCGTGATAGCCCGAGCTGAAGCCGATCAGCCCGGTCATGCCGACGTCGTAAGGGTTGTCGTATTCGATGAACTGCTTGCCGCGCAACGCGTGAACGATCGGCGCACCGAGCGTATCGGCGAGCGCCACGACCTCGTCGTGCGCGCCTTGCGTGCCGCTGCCGCACATGATCGTCACGGCGTCGGACGCATTCAGGAGCGCCGCGAGACGATCCAGGTCTTCTTCCGCGGGCAGGATTCGCGGCGGGGCGCTTTCCGTCCACGACACTGGCTCGGCCGGGCCTTCGCTCAGCGCGACGTCGCCGGGAAGCACGATCACCGCGACGCCGCGCTCCTCGATCGCCGTGCGCATCGCGCGGGCGAGCACGCGTGGAAACTGCGCGGCCGACGACACGACTTCCACATAATGACTGCACTCCTTGAACAACTCCTGCGGGTGCGTTTCCTGAAAGTAACCGAGGCCGATTTCACTCGAAGGAATATGCGCCGCAATGGCCAGCACGGGCTGATGATTGCGGTGGCAATCGAACAGGCCGTTGATCAGATGCAGGTTGCCGGGACCGCAACTGCCCGCGCACACGGCGAGGCGCCCGCTCGAAGCCGCGTCGGCGCCGGCCGCGAATGCGGCGGCTTCCTCGTGACGCGTATGCATCCAGCGTATCGAGCCGACTTCATCGAGGCTGTAGGCGAGCCCGTTCAGACTGTCGCCGGTCACACCCCAGATTCGCTCGACGCCCGCTGCGGCAAGCGTTCTCGCGAGGTATCCGGCAATCGTGTTACTGGCCATGCTTGACTCCTTTTCAGTGAATGAAGACTGGCGGCAAGCAATGACGGGACCGCGGCATTGCCATGCCGAATTCATAACCTACGAGACCGTCGCAAACAAGTCCTGAATCACGCCTGAAAACAACTGAAGCCGGTGCGTGAATCGTCACGGCGCGGCGGTCGGTCGCAGCGGCGCCATCAACTCTAGCGCCGATTCGAGAATCATGGCGTGCGCGTTGACGGGTTCCGGGTTCGACCGCCAGGGATGATAAATGCGATCCCCACGCCGAATCCGTTGTCCGGTCAGGACACACACGCCTGAAACCTTGGCGCCGGCCACTCGCCATATCTGCGCGCCGTAGAAGCAGCTCGTGGAATCGCGCCACTGAATCGTGACGGCGGACGGCGAGGTTCGCTCGATCAGACTCACGACAGGTCGGGCAGCACAGTTCACGTTCGAGTACGCGTCTGAACGACACGGCGTCATACGCTCGTGCGCGGAAGTTCTTCGCCCAGCGCACTCCTCGCATCGCGATCCGGATAAAAGCAGATGTATCGTCTGCGCCCACGGGTCCACTCGCTTGGTCATGATCAAGTGCGCTCTCCAGTAGAAGACACGTCGGGTGAAGGGAACATTGCACGCAGACCATGCCCCGACGTCTATTTCGCCTTCCATGAAAATAGCGCTTTTGCTCACCTGGAAAACCGATGCAGCACGAACAACACTTGATCCCCGGTATCAACAATGGCCTTAAGGCGCAGCCCCCGCGGACGGCAGCGTGAAGTGAAAACGCGCCCCGCCGTGCACGGACAGATTGTCGGCCTCGATGCGTCCGTCATGCGCGTCGATGATCGAGCGGCATATCGGCAAGCCCATTCCCATCCCGCCTTCCTTCGTCGTGAAGAAACTTTGGAACACGCGATTCATATGTTCGGGCGCGATGCCAGGACCACTGTCCTCGATAGCGCAATGCAGCGTGCCCGCGTCCGGTGCATTGGTGCGAATTGTGATCCTCCGCTCGGGGCTGCCGGTCTGCTCCATCTGCTGCATCGCATTGACCACGAGGTTGACGATCACCTGCTGCAATTGCACGCGATCGGCGCGCACTCGCCTCACGCCCGGCGCAAGTTCGAGCGAAACCTGGACGTCGCGCGTCTGGATCTCACGGCGCAAGAAAACCAGCGCCTCGTCAATGAGCAGCGCAAGCGGTTCGAGCGTGTATTTAGGCCCACGCCGCAGCGCCATCCCGCGAATCCGGCCGATGATGTCGACGGCCCGCTGCGCATCGGCGGCGATGCGCTGGTTCGTGTCCCGCACCTCGTCCAGTTCGGGCACCGGCCGGTTCAACCAGCGCTCGCTGACCTGGCAATTTATCGCGATCGCAGCGAGCGGCTGGTTGAGTTCATGCGCGATCGACGCCGTCAATTCACCCAGCATCGAAATGCGCGCCGCATGCGCGAAATCCGCTTGTAGCCGCTGCAGCATGTCCTGGGCACGAACGCGCTCGGTCAGGTCGACGAGGCTAATCAGCGCGATCCCCAGGTCGTCGACCGTGCGCGGGCGCGCGACAGTCAGCAGAACGTCGATGACGCGCCCGTCGAGCGTCGGCAGCCGGGTCGTTTCCTGGAACAGCATGTCCCCGCGATAACGGCTCTCGAGCGCGCGCCGCAGCGTATCGGGACTCTCCTTCCAGACCCACGGCAGCGGACCAAGCAGCGCGCGCCGCTCGGTCGCGCCGAACATCTGAAGCGCATGGTCGTTTGTCTCTTCGACGACAAGCGTGTTCTTCGCGCGCTCGAGCCAGTCTGCGTGGTCGCTGATATATGCCGACAGATCGTCGACACCTTGCCTGCGCAGTTCGGTCAACATCGCGGTCAACGGCTGCGCCTCGATCTGCCACAGTCCGACCGGTATATCGCGAAAGAGGCTGCGATAGCGTTGCTCGCTGCGCGCAAGCGCGGCGTGCGCCTGCTTGCGGGTCGTGATGTCCATCAGCGCGCCGACCAGCCGCCTTTGGCCGGGCCCATCGGCCACCACGTGCGCCACGACCTGCAAGTGACCATGCGAACCGTCCGGCATCGACAGCCGATGCTCGATGTCGAACGCCTGGCCGTCGCGCGCGGCGCGATCGAACGCCGAGCGCACGAAAGCCAGATCGTCGGGATGGACGCGATCGAGCATCAACTGCAACGTCGGCGTGATGCTTGCGTCGTAGCCAAAGATACGGAAACTTTCTTTCGACCAGAACATCGCATCGCCCGTCACATCCCAATCGAAACTCCCCGTGTGACTCAACTCCTGTGCGGCCGTCAACAGCGCTTCCGCATGTTGAAGATCCGCGTATAGCCGCAACGTTTCGAGCGACAGCGCCGCCTGCGATGCCAATAGCCGCAACACGGCTGTTTGCGCCGGCGAGAATACGTCCACCGTCAGCGTGTTTTCGAGGTACAGCACGCCGATCAGCCTGGTCAGTTTGACGAGCGGAAGACACAGGATTGAGCGGCAGTCATGCGCGCGAATGTACTCGTCCTGTGAATAGGGGTTGGGCGCAGTCACGTCGTCGAGCATGAGTATGTCCCGGGTCCGCGCGACATAGCGAAGGATGGACATAGGCAGATCGGCGGCGCTCGGGCGCGATTTCGGCAAACGCACTGCCACCGTATTACCGACTGTCTCGGCTTCCGCTTCGATGCGCAGTTCGTCGCCGCGCGCGAGAATCAGCAGCCCGCGGTTGGCACCGGCGTGTTCGAGCGCAAGCAGCATCAGCTTGCGAATCAGCTCGTTCAGATCCATGCCGCTAAAAATGGACTCCGATACCTTGACGACAGTCGCGAGGTCCAGTTGTTCTACCGATGTCGCAACCGACCCTTCTTCGTCGACCAGTTCGGCTCTTAACTGCGGGTAGATACTTTCCAGTTGACGCACCTTGCCTTGTGCGCCCCAGCGTTCGTAGCAGGAGCGAGCATCGGTCAGATAATGATCGGCAAGCGTCGCGCGAGCTCGCGAGGCGTGAAATCGCGCGGCCAACTCATTGGCCATCGCCTGATTCTGAATGAAGCCGTGCACGCGGGCGAGCCGCAGCGCGTCTTCGTAATGGTGCATCGCGTCGACGTCGCGACCGTCGATGCGCGCCAGTTCCGCCAGAACCAGCGAATAACGGTTTCCGTAATTCGCCGGGCAATGTCGCGCCCACATTTCAAATTTCGGAAGCTTCTCTGTGATGACCTGCCAATACGCCTGCTGCTGGCCGGCAGACGCGTCGGCATAAAGCGCGCTCAGTGTGAGCACATGAAAAAAGTGAAACGTGGGCTCGATCGCCAGTGCCATCACCGAACTGAGGACCGCGTCGGCCATCGCTGCGGCGTTCAGTGCGTCGGCATAGCGGCCATCGAGATACGCGAGCATCAGCTTGATGATGTGATAAACGCCGATGCCGCAGCCGAAATTGGATTTGACGATGGCCTCGCAACAGGCGGCTTCGTCGAAGTGGTCGTCGTTGAGCGTGAGCATTCCGCTCGACAGACCTCGCAAGCTCGCGACGAACTGCTGCTCGATACGAATCGTTTCATGAACCGCGTCGTTATGACTCTCGAGCATGAGCGTTGCGTATCGTGCCGAATGCGCGTGCACGTCCTTGAGCGCGTCGCCTTTTTCGATCGACTGCCATACGGCATTGAACGCGAGATTGCCGGCGAACACGAGGTCGCCCACTTCCATGCAGGCAACGGCCGCCTGTTCAAACACCGGGAGGTTCTCGTCGATGTTACATCGCCAGAAATTGACATGACTGCAATACAGATGAAGCAGCTTTCCGTACAGGCGGCGATTGCCGAACTTTTCGTTCAGACGCAACGACATTTCGGAGAACTGCACGGCAGCCGGGATATCGCCGATACGGGAAACCAGCATCAACGCAAAATTGCCGTACGCGAAACTCGAGTTGTCGGTATTGCCGTGACGCAGCGAGAGATTGACCGCCTTCAGCGTGAACAGCGGATAAAAGACCGGACGCGCGGCGAACGCGCACGGCATGGCCTCGACAAGCAGATTGATGACCGCGCGGCTCGCCGGGTCTTCGGCCACGGGCGCATCGACCAGTTCTTCAGTCGGACGACCCGCCTGGTTGATGGGCACCTCCAGCAACGCGTCGTCGACGGCCGCGCGGAGTTCGTCGTCAGCCTCCGGAAAAACGATACCGAAGTCACGCAGCGCCGCTAGCGCGGCGGCGAAGCTCTCGTTGTACTTTCCGGCGAGCTGATATAACTCCATCCGCAGACTGAATACTTTGGCCCGATCGAGATTGTCATGCGCCCTTTCGAGTACTAGATCGGCTACGGCGTCCGCCCTGGCGAAATCGCCAACCAGGTACTCGCATTCCAGATACGCGAGATAGAGTTCCAGCGTGCTGTCGTAACGCTCGTCCCACGCGGCGTCCGAGAGCAGCGCGACGCCCTGGGCGAGATAGCTTCGGGCCGACGAGTACGCCGTCGAACTCATCGCGCGCTTGCCTGCAATCAGGTTGAGTGCCGCGGATTGCTCGCGCTCCGTCTTGCTCTGTATTAAAGCTGCACCGCGATTGAGGTGATTGACGATGTCGAAAATCGCCTCGTGAAGCGCCTCGGGCGGAGTATGCGAGGCGAGCGCTCGGCCGATTCGCAGATGCGCCGCGGGCCGCTCGCCGGCGGGAATCAGTTCATACGCGGCTTCCTGCACGCGGTCGTGAGCGAACACATAGTTGGAGCCGACGCGAAACACGAGTCCGCCGCGTATGGCTTCCCACATGCGGGCGTTGGTGACCTCCTCCGCTTTGTCTTCCGCTTTGTCCTGCACCCATGTCAGCGCGGTGACATCGGCCACATTGCCGAGGCACGCGAGTTGTCCCAGCACGTCACGTGTTTCGGCGGACAAGCGGCCGAGCTTCGCAGCCATCAGGTCGGCGACGTTGTCGGTATAGCCCTTTGCGCGGATGCCCGGCAAATCCCACGTCCATACCGCGGCGCGATGATCGAAGCGGATCAAGCCTTCATCGTGCAGCGCGGTCAGAAACTGGATCGTGAAAAACGGATTGCCGCCTGTCTTCTCATGCACCAGTTGCGCAAGCGCCTCGACCGGTGCGCCGTCGCAGTGCAACGCATCGGCAGCAAGCTGCGCGATGCTTCGCGCGTTCAGCGGCTCGAGCACGATCTGCTGCACGTTGCCGGCCGCGCTACGAATCGAATCGAGCGTGCGCGCAAGCGGGTGCGACGCATCGACTTCGTTGTCGCGGTATGCGCCGATCAGTAAAACATGGCGCACTTCGGGATGCGTGACGAGATGCTCCAGCAGTTCGAGTGTTGCGGTATCGAGCCATTGCAGATCGTCAATGAATAGCGCGAGCGGATGCTCGGCCCGCGCGAACACACCCAGGAAGCGACGGAACACCCAATGAAACAGGTTTTGCGCATCTTGCGGCGGCAGATTCGGAACGGGCGGCTGCTCGCCGATGATGAGCGCAAGCTCGGGAATCAGATTGACCATCACCTGCCCATTCGGCGCGAGCGCCTCCATCAACTGTTCGCGCCAGGGCTCGATCTCCGTGTCGCTTTTGCTGAGCAGATCGCGCAAGAGCCACTGGAATGCCTGCGCAAAGGTGGCGTACGGAACATCTCGCTTGTACTGATCGAACTTGCCGGCAGCAAACAGCCCGCGCGGCGGCACCAGCACTTTGTGCAGCTCGTTGACGACCGACGATTTGCCGATGCCGGCATAGCCCGCAATCAACACGAGTTCGGTCGCGCCGCCCGCGACGATTCTCTCGAACGCGTCGACGAGGTTCCCGATCTGCGCCTCGCGCCCATAAAGTTTTTCGGGAATCAGCAGACGGTCCGATGCATCGTGCAAGCCGAGCGCAAACGGCGCAATCGAATGATTCATGCCCCACGACGCAACGCACGCACGAAGATCCGCCTCGACGCCCGCCGCGGTTTGATAACGGTCTTCCGCGGCCTTGGCCAGCAGTTTCAGCACGATGCGCTCGACAGGCTCGGGAATGCCCCTCGCCCGCTCGCCTGGCGGCGGCGGCCTGCGCGCGATATGACAGTGGATCCATTCCATCGGGTCGGATGCCGTGAACGGCAGCGAACCCGTAAGCATTTCGTACAAAACGACGCCGAGCGAATAGAGATCGCTGCGGGTGTCGATCGAGCGATTCATTCGCCCCGTCTGCTCAGGCGCCATGTATGCAAAGGTGCCCGCCACCACTTCCGGCGGTATGGGCGGCTGATGCTCCTGCGGCAATTGCGAAGCGATGCCGAAGCCGGTAAGACGCACGCGATCGTTGCTATCGACCAGCACATGCGCCGGCTTGATGTCTTTATGTATGAGACCGCATTGATGAACGCGGCCGATGACCTTTGCGAGGTTGACGGCGATACGCAACACACGCGCCAGTTCGAGAGGACGGCGCAAGATGCGCCGCAAAGGCTCGCCGCCGTCGTCGTCGAGAACCAGCATGGGCGGCTCGCGGCGCGGGTCGAGCGCGAGCGGGTGCGCCGCCCAGCTTGCATCGAGGAACGGCGCCAGACGGTACTCATGCACGAGGCGCGCGACACTGCGCGAAGTCGGCCGCGCGGCGACCAGCGCAAGCATCGTCACCGCATGACTGGCCTTCCTCGCCCGATACAGCGAGAAATCGCCGTCATCGTGTAATGGCTCGAGTTCGTACCCGCTGAGGATCACGCCGCCTCCTGTCGTCGAGTGCGCCGAACGGACAGGAACGGAGCCAGCGCGGGACCTTGCGCGCCCGATCAGCCAACAACATCACGCTCGCGATCATTGAGCGACCATTCTTGTACGAATAGACAACAAACGCAAAGCAAAACTTACGGTTGCACGCGCAACGGCGACGCCCCACCAACCGCGCTCCGCGTCGCCGCATTCGAATCTTTCAGCCTGTAATGCACCGATTCAACGCAGTTTCGCGACGGCGCCTTCGTCATAGCACGATGGTGTGGCAAGCCATACCATCGTGTGATGGACTGGCCTTCCGACTCGCGGTTTCATCTACTCATCGCAGCGGTCTGAGCGGGTACGACGACAAACCTGGCAGAACTGCTAACGATCGATGCAGCCCGCGTTGCTGCACACAAAATGCTCGCTCATATCGATTCATAACGATTACTTCGATCTCGTCGGCGTCGCCTCCAGGAGTCGCATCATGGACCATCTTGAAACCATCCGTATCTTCGTGAAAGTTGCCGATACATCGAGCTTCAGCCGCACCGCGGAGCACTTCGCCGTGACTACAGCCGTCGTGACGCGACGCGTCGTCGCGTTGGAGAAACGTCTCGACGCCCGGCTATTTAGACGCACGACTCGGCACGTCGCATTGACCGATGCCGGCGCGACGTTTCTGGAAAGCGCGCGCCGTATTCTCGACGACATCGACGAGGCCGAAATGGCCGTTGCCGGTCAGGAGCGCCGCGCCTGCGGCGTGCTCAGGATCGCGTCTCCCGTTGCGTTCGGGCTGCGGCACCTGAGTCCGATCCTGAAGTCGTTCCGCGACGCCTATCCGCTCGTCATGCCGCATGTGGCGCTGTGCGACGACACGATCAACCTGGTCGAAAGGCGGGTCGATGTCGTGATCGTTCCCGAAGTGGAAGCCAGCGGCAATTCGCTCGTCACCAGACGGTTCGCCTCCAGTCCGATGCAGCTCGTTGCATCGCCGATGTATCTGCAGCGGCACGGCGTACCGGGCACGGTGGCCGCGCTGAACGATCATGTGGTCTTGCAGCATTCAGGCAAGCAGTTCTCCGAATGCCTGCGCCGGCTCGAGCGGCTGGGCGATGGCCGTTGTCATCCGGACAGCCTGATCATGTCGAACAGTCTCGCGATGCTGCACAAGATGTCCGTGGACGGTCACGGCATCGCCGTGCTGCCGGCCTATTTGGCCGAGCCGGATATCGACAGCGGTCTGCTCGTCAATGTGCTGCCAGGCATCGACATGCCGCGTCTCGACCTGTCGGTCGCGTTCGAAACACGCCATAACATGCCCGCAAGAATTCGCGCGTTCATCGACTTCATCGTGAATCACTTCAACATCGACGACATCGCGACAGCGCCGCACGTCGCTCCCGTCACGGTGCGAAAAGCCGCCACGCCGCCTTGCATGGCGCGCGCCATCCATCATTCGTTCGACGCGGTCGGCTCGCCGGTTTACGACTGAGTACGACTGAGCGCGTCTATTCACCCGCCAGCCGCGAGAAACCGGTGTATCTGCCCCACGACAGCCGCGCCCTCGCCCACTGCCGAGGCGACGCGCTTGGTCGAACCCGAGCGAACGTCGCCGATCGCGAACACGCCTTCGATGTTCGTCTGCAACGGCATCGTCGACGCGCCGGCTTCTTCCAGGTCGGCGCCGGTCAATATGAAGCCGCTGCTGTCGAGCGACACCGCGCATTGATCCAGCCAGCCCGTATTGGGTTCAGCGCCGATGAAAACGAACAGGTGATGCGCCGTCATGCTTCCTTCGATGCCGCCGGCACCACGGTAGTGCACGCGCTCGAGACGCGCATTGCCGTCGAGCGCGGTCAGTTCCATCCGGGTATGAAGCGTGAGGTTCGCGAGCGACGCGACGCGATCGGCGAGATAGTGCGACATGCTGCGAGCGAGGGTCGCGCCCCGAATGAACATGTGCACATGTTCCGCGTGCCCGGCGAGGAACACGGCAGCCTGTCCCGCGGAATTGCCACCGCCCATCAGCACGACGGACTCCTTGCGGCACAGCCTCGCCTCGATCGGCGTCGCCCAGTAATAGACGCCGGAGCGTTCAAAGCGCGAGAGGTTCTCGACGGAAGGCCGGCGATATTCAGCGCCACTCGCGATCACCACCGTGCGCGTGGTAATGCGGCGGCCGCCGATCAGTTCGACGACAAGCGGTTGCCTGTCGCAATGCAGTGCGCTGACCTCGCACGGGATTCCGATATGCGCGCCGAACTTCTGCGCCTGGACCAACGCGCGGCCCGCGAGTGCCTGCCCGGAGATGCCTGTAGGAAAGCCGAGATAGTTCTCGATGCGCGCGCTCGTGCCGGCCTGGCCACCGGGCGCGCGGCAGTCGAGCGCCGCCACCGACAATCCTTCGGACGCCGCATAGACCGCTGCTGCCAGGCCCGCCGGACCCGCGCCGACGATCGTCACATCGTAGACATGCGTCGGATCGAATTCCGGAATGAGTCCGAGACACGATGCCAGTTGCCCTTCATCGGGGTTTCGCAACACCGTGCCGTCCGGACAAAAGATCAGCGGGAAGTCGTCGGGCTGCGGCGTCAGTCGCTCTAGCAACGCGATGGCTTCGGCGTCCTGCTCGCTATCGAGCGTCATGTTGGGAAACGCGTTGCGCCGCAAGAAATTCTGCAAGGCGGCCAACTGTGGATGGCGCGACGAGCCGACGAGAACGACACCCTGTCCCCGTTCGATGACGAGCACCCGCCGCAAGATCAGCGCGCGCATGATCTTTTCGCCGAGGTCGGCTTCGCTCACCATCATCGCGCTAAGCTCGGCGGGCCGCACGAGCACGGCTTCGACATCTTCGAGGACATGCGCGTCGACCACGGCCAGCTTGCTCGATAGCTGCGTGACGTCAGAGGTAAATTCGCCGCGCTTCGTGTAGGTGTGAATCACGCGTTCGTGGCCGAGGCCGTCGCGGCCGACTATCCGGACCTTGCCTGACAGCACGACGAACATTCCTGGGCAACGGCTTCCGGCACGGTAAAGCAAGTCGCCCTTGACGTAGCGCGACACGCTGCCAAACCGCCGTATGCTGTCGATCTCCGCAGCGGAGAGGACCGGAAACATCTGGTTGTAGCGAGGATGGTCGCGCACCGCAGGGTCGTCGTCGAGCGCCTCGTCATCAACGCGGCTCGTGTTCTCCGTCACTTCGCGGGCGGGCGCCTTGCCTGGCGACTCTGGCTCGTTGCTCATTGCCGAACCTCCTTGACCGGCCGGCTGGCGCCCGCGTGGCGAGGCTGCGCGCCGTCGCGGCAGGCAGGCGGCAGCGCGGGCAAATCACGCCCTGCACCCGCTAGGCCCGCAGGAGCTTGATCAGTTCTCTGGCAGCCGGGCCAGACGAAGCCGGATTCTGGCCTGTGATCAGCCGCCCGTCTACGATCGTATATACCGACCAGTCCGGGCCTTTTTCAAACAGGCCGCCCAGACGCTTCAGCTCGTCCTCGACCAGGAACGGTACGACCGCGGTAAGCTGCACAGCCTCTTCTTCGCTATTGGTAAAGCCCGTGACACGCTTTCCCTTGACGATGGGCTGCCCCTGATACGTGACGTTGTTCAATACGGCCGGCGCGTGACAGACGGCGGCGACCGGCTTGCCGGCGTTATAGAACGCCTCGATCAAGGCGATCGAGTTTCTGTCTTCCACCAGGTCCCACAGCGGGCCGTGCCCGCCCGGATAGAAGACCGAATCGTAGCCGTCGGAGCTTACTTCGGACAGCTTGACGGTGTTGGCGAGAATTGCCTGGGTGGCAGCGTCTTTCTTGAAGCGCTCCATGGAATCTGTCTGGTTGCCGGGCTCGTCGCTTTTGGGGTCGATCGGCGGCTGGCCGCCTTTGACGGAAGCCACGGTGACCTCCACGTCGGCATCGACGAACGCATAGTACGGAGCCGTGAACTCTTCGAGCCAGAAACCGGTCGGCTTGCCGGTGTTTCCAAGCACGTTGTGCGAAGTCAAAACCATCAAAACCTTCATTGTCAGTCTCCGGTTGATTGCGAGGACATGCCTGTGCGACGGCTGGGCGGACACCGGTAACGCTACGCCCAATCGCGGCGGCACACCATACGTACAACGGATGTCGGGCGGCCGCCGTTCGATTGTTCAATCAATACCTACGTATGGCGTTGCCGGCCTGTGCGGTTGCGCAGAACGAGTACTTCGTCTTCTGCGCCCGGCTCGACTGGCAATATGCAAAACCGTCTACAAAAATCTGGCGATAAGCGGGACGGTTGCTTACTATACGAACGTATCCGCGTCGGCTTAATGCAACCAGTTCTGGATGAGCAAGCGATGAAACATGACAATGCGATGGGCGCAAGGGAATCATTGTCGGACTCGCTTGTTTATGTGGTCGACGACGATGAATCCATTCGGGGCGCACTGACTTCTCTGCTCACTTCCGTCGGCATCAAGGTACTGGCGTTCGAATCGGCGGACGACTTTCTGGCCGCGGAAATGCCCGACGTTCCCAGTTGCCTCATTCTCGACGTTCGGCTGCGAGGCACGAGCGGCCTCACGCTGCAACAGCATCCATTCCGGGAGAGCGTCCCGTTTCCGGTTATTTTTCTGACCGGGCACGGCGACATCGAAATGTCCGTGAAGGCGATGAAGGCAGGGGCTTTTGACTTCATGACAAAGCCGTTCAAGGATCAGGACCTGATCGATACGATCGCCGCCGCGCTGAAGCGGGATGGAGAATTGAAGCGTCAGGCGAAGATCGTTGCGGGCATCCGTCAAACGTACGAATCCCTGACGGCGCGTGAGCGGCAAGTCATCAAACTGGTCGCCGATGGACTGCTGAACAAGCAGATCGCGGGCCAGCTTTCTCTGAGCGAAGTGACAGTCAAGATCCATCGCGCGCAAGCGATGCACAAGTTGAATGCACGCTCAGTGCCTGACGTCGTGAGGAAACTGCAGCAGGTGGCGCCTCTGCACTAGGAGCGGCTCTGCAAACCGATTTGGCGCTATCGCACTGCCCTTACCTCTTCCTCAATCACGACGAATGCGCTCAGGCTAATACACACTGTCATCCGGATCATTCGAACGTCTTATTGCTGCTTCGCCCATTGGCCTGTAAGTTGCAAGAAGAATCAGCTTGTTCGAATCCGTGTCCGTGCTCTGTGGATTCCTGATGAAATCAAAGCGCTCTCCTGCAACTATTGCAGTGGTGGACGACGACGAATCCATCCGGATGGCGATATCCAATCTGCTTCGTTCGGCGAACTGGCACGCTATTGTTTACGAGTCCGCCAACCATCTTCTGGTCGATGCGTCGCGGTCGCAGCCGAATCTGGTTATCGCCGATATTCACATGCCCGGCATGGACGGTTTCGCGCTTCTTGAGTCGATCAAACTATGGCAACGCCCAAGCCCCGTCATTTTTATTACGGCTTACGCGACGCAACAGCTACTCGAAAAAGCGCAAGCGAGCCGCGCCGCCGGCTTCTTCTCAAAGCCAGTGGACGGCGTGCGGCTACTCGCGCTGATTGGTGAAATACTACAGACGTAACCTTGCTTTTATCGCCGCCATCATCACGTCAGCCCTTTGTCCCGTGTTTCGATCAGTACTGGACAGGGCGACCGGTCGATCACTTCTCCGCTGATCGACGGATTAGCCCAGCGGCGCAGCCGTGACAGATGATGGTGCCCCATCACGATGACCTCGGCGGCCAGCAGCCCGGCTTGTTCGATGATCACATCGGCCGGAGGATTTCCCGCGCGAAGGTGCTGCTCCACGATCAGATTGTGGCCGGCAAGCTGCCCCGCTGCTGTGGCGAGGACGGATCGCGCAAACGATGTCTGCGCGCTTGCGGGCGGATAGGTCAGCCCGTCGGGCGCGATACCGCTTTCGCTGCCGGGAGGCAGTGCATAAGAAGGATCGATAACACAGAGAAGATGTACGGTCGCGCGCCCCGGCGACGCGACGCGCCGCACCAGGTCGATGACATTCGCACTTTGAAGCGTGCCGTCCAGCGGCACCAGAAGGATATTGAACATGGTGAGCCTACCCAACGAAGATCAGATTCACACGCGGGCTCCGTCGCCACACGAAGTCAATTTCCGGGCTCGTAGACCGTGAGCCGGTTGTCCACGCGATGAACGCCTCCTACGTTTTCCGCTGCTGTTCCGGCCGACTGGATTTGCGCCTCATCGGGCGCAGTTCCCGCAAGCGTGATGACGCCGCCGTGCGCCAGCACGTTAATGTGCGAGGAGTCCAGCCCTTTCACTTTCGTGAGCGACTTGCGCACGGCATGACTCAAAGCGCGATTGTCGGCTCGAAGCTGCTTCTTGCTCGGAGCGTCCGTGCTGACGGACGACGAATCCGCAGCCGAAGTACTCGGTATGCCGCCAGGCAAAGCCATCGTAAAAGCGGCCACGGCCGTCATGGTGAGGATCAGTACTCGGGTTTGCATGTCTGGCTCCTGCCGGTAAGCAAATCATGGACGATGGATAGTCAGTCGCGGGCAATCCTGATTACATGACGTCACCCGCATTGCGCTTTTACTCGCCGTATCTGTGCGGTCAACGCAGAGACCGAAAGCTCACGCGCAGCTCTTCCGAGAAAGCTTGCGGTTGTTCCCACGCCGCAAAGTGCCCGCCTTTGGGAAGGCGGTTGTAGTGGATCAACTGTGGATATGCTTTCGCTGTCCAGCTTTGCGGCGCGGCGTAGATCTCATCGGGAAAGACGCTCACGGCAACCGGAATAGCAACGTGCTTCGGCGCAAAGAAGTTGAGCTTGTTTTCCTCATACAGACGCGCCGATGAAATTGCCGTGCCCGTGAACCAATAGAGCGTCACGTTATCGAGCACGTCGTTGCGTGTGATCCCTTCGGACTGACCGTCAAATACTCGCGCGATCAGTGCCTGGCTGGCGGCGTCGTGGTCGATCATCCACGCGGCGAGGCCGAGCGGCGAATCTTCGATGCCATACAGCGTCTGCGGACGGTTCGCCATTTCCAATGCGTAGCCGAGGCCGTGCTTGTAGAAATAGTCGAGCTGATCGAACGCGTGCTTCTCGTCGGCTGACAGAGACGCGGGCGCCGGTTCTCCAAACTTGAGCGCCTGCGCGATGTCGTCGGGCACCGTCGCCGGCATGTTGGTGTGAATGCCGAGCAGTTCCGGCGGTGTCAGCAAAGCCATTTGCTCCGTCACCGCATTGCCCCAATCGCCGCCTTGCGCGACGTACCGCGTGTAGCCGAGCCGCTGCATCAGTACGACCCATGCGCGTGCGATGCGAACGGGGTCCCAGCCCTCCTCGGTCGGCTTCCCCGAGAAGCCGTAGCCAGGGAGCGACGGAATCACGACATCGAATGCATCGGACGCAGTGCCGCCGTACGCCGTTGGGTTCGTCAGCGGGCCAATAATCTTCAATTGCTCGATGATCGAGCCAGGCCACCCGTGCGTGATGATGACCGGTAATGCATTGGCGTCCTTCGAGCGAACGTGGATGAAGTGAATGTCGACGCCGTCAATCTCGGTGACGAATTGCGGCAGCGAGTTCAGCCTCGCCTCGACGTCGCGCCAGTTGTAGTCCGTCACCCAGCAACGGGCGAGCTTTTGCATGGTTGCGAGTTGCACGCCTTGAGACGCATCCTTCGCGGTTTCGCGCTCAGGCCACCGGGTCGCCTTTATTCGCCTCTTTAGATCGATAACTTTTGATTCCGGCGCGTGGACACGAAGTGGCCGAATAGCCGATTTGTCGGCGCCGCCTGACGGCGATGCGTCAATGATCGATCGATTCGGTTCTGCGAACGCCAGTCGGCTTAATGAACCAGCAACAGCGGCCGACGCCGCCACGCCGATAAAGCGACGGCGCGATGCGGTCTCGGGAAAGATATCGTCGGCCATACAGACTCCTGTTGGCAATAAGTGCGACGCCGCACGTCGCAGTGGTGGTAGCGATTGTGGGTAAACAAACCTCGCGGGTAAACGGCCGGGTTAGAACAACAGTTGTGTCGGCCGCGAATAGATCTTTTCCGCTGCAATCAGCGTGGCCGCAGCGATACATACGATGCGCGTAAAGCACCGTGTGAGATGTCATGCGACGGCAACGCAGCCGGATACGCCAGCCGTTTTTTCGCGTCGCTCAATACGGTATCAAGACTATTGATCGAGCGATGGCGTCATGCTCATTGGTCTTGCACAAGGCCGCGACTAGACTACCTGGGTGGACCGGATGCGCCGCACGCTTTTTGTCCCGCGAATCTTCTCAGGACCAAAAGGAAGCAAACATGAACCCGACTCAATTTGTGGTGGCATTGATCGCAAGCCCACTGTTTTTCAATAGCAGCGCGATCGCACAAGACAATCAAAGCGGCGCTGCCGCGAAGCAGGCGGTGCAACTGGAAGCAGGCGCAAAGCCGGAGTTCAGTATCAGACGCGTAACGCCGCAATACTGGCGTGTCACGATCGATCATCCGCCGTTCAATATCTTCGGCCCCGAATCCATACCTCAGTTGAACAGCGTCATCACGCAGATAGAAAACGATCCCGAACTAAAGGTCGTGGTGTTCGACAGCGCCGTACCTGGTTTTTTCCTGACTCACTATGATTTCGTGCCCCCGCTCGAAGCGACTACGAGCATGCCGCCCGGACCCACCGGTATGCCGCCATTGCCCGATATGTTGAGTCGCCTGAGCCGCTCTTCTGTCGTGTCGATCGTATCGATCCGGGGCCGGGCTACCGGCGTTGGCAGTGAGTTGTCGCTTGCATCCGACATGCGCTTTGCCAGCCGCGAAAAAGCCGTGCTTTCGCAATTCGAGGTGGGCGCCGGGTTCGATCCGGGTGGCGGACCGATGTCGCGTCTTCCCCGCCTGATGGGACGGGGCCGTGCGCTTGAAATCCTGCTGAGCGGCAGCGACATCAACGGCGAACTTGCGGAGCGATATGGCTATGTCAACCGCTCGCTGCCAGATGCCGAGCTGGATAAGTTTGTCGACACACTGGCCCGGCGCATCGCCTCGTTCGACAAGCAAACCATTGGCGAAATCAAGCATTTCGTCAACATTGCCACTCTCCCGCCCGATAGCGAACTCGGCCCACAATGGGACGCCTTCATTACTTCTGTGCAGCGTCCGCAGGCACAGCACGATATTGGGAAGCTGATGGAACTCGGGCTGCAGAAAAAGCCCGACGTGGAGATTCATCTGGATCGATATACGGGCGAAGTAAGTCGGGGTGGCAAGTAGGCATAATGGCGCAACGCGACCAGTTCATTAATAACGGAGAAGTCACAGTGGAAGGCAAACCCCTAACCCGCGGAATAGACCATATCGGTCTGACGGTTCGAGACCTCAAGCTCACGGTGGAGTTCTTCACCCAATGCCTCGGCTGGGCTCTCGTCGGCGAGCGCCCGAACTACCCTGCGGCGTTCGTGTCCGATGGACACGTCACGCTGACGCTTTGGCAAGTACTCGACGCGGACCGGCGCGTCGAGTTCGACCGCAAGACCAACGTCGGCCTGCACCATCTCGCATTGAAGGTAGGTAGTGAAGAAGCATTAAACGAGATCTTCGCGCGCGTTTCGGAATGGCCAGGCGCGGTGGCCGAGTTCGCGCCCGAGGATCTCGGTCAAGGGCCGAAGCGGCACGCGATGGTTTATGAACCCGGCGGCATCAGGCTCGAATTCGATTTCGACCCGCGCGTTTAAGAAACGAATTGCGACGAGCTCACGCTCGAGGGCGGTAGCCGCGAACACCGCGCGGTGCCATCGTCCAATACGGTGTCGCGCATCGTGCGCTCGTGTGTTCATGTAATACGTTCGGATGGACTCGTATCCGGGGAAAGCGGAACCCATGACCCCGGCCAACGCATCAAAGCTGCGATCGCGGAATAAACCCGGGATTGCCGGTCTTCACGACTTCATTGAAGCGCTGCCTTGTCTGAATGTCGTTGATCGCGTCGAAAGCATCATCGGGCAGCGGCGCAATGTCAAAGTTTTCACGCGCACGCGCGCCAGTCTTGGGTGTCGTCAATACAGCGGTGCCGCGCTGCACTGCCCATGCGATCAGCACTTGCGCAGGCGTCTTTCCAACTCGCTCGGCAATCCGCAAGACAACCGGATCTTCGAGTGGTCCGGGCCTTATGCCATGCCCCAATGGCGCAAACGCCAGAAAGACGATGTCGTTCTTTTGGCAGAACTCCAGAAGTTCTCTTTCCGGAAGATAAGGATGAGCCTCGACCTGAACGACCGCCGGCTTGATTCGCGCAGCTTCATACAGCGGCTCGAGCTCATTCAGACCAATGTCGGAAAGGCCGATCGCGCGGCATCTTTTACGGTCGACGAGATCTTCCAAGGCCCGCCACGTGTCGAGTAAAGTCACACCGCGATCATAGAGAATGGCTCCATGCTCATCTCGCGGGTCCTGCTCGTCGCCAGGTTGAAACGCGAACGGCGTATGAATCAGGTAAAGGTCCAGATAATCGAGTCCTAGTCTGTCAAGACTCGCATTGAACGCAGGTTCGACGCGCTCGGGCCGGTGATTGGAATTCCACAGTTTCGTCGTGACGAAGATGTCTTCTCGCGAAAGCTCTCGTGCCGACAGCGCGGCCTGTAAAGCCGCGCCCACCTCGCGCTCATTGCGGTATCGCTCGGCACAATCAAGGTGCCGATATCCAACTTTTAGCGCAGCGGTCGTGGCGCTTGTCGTGACGGCGGCATCGGCAATCAACGTGCCAAATCCGACTGCGGGCACGCGGCCGCCGCCGTGACTAAGCGCTATTCTTTTGAGCTGGAAATCGGAAGGCTCATTCATGACGACACCTCCAGGAGTTTGTGCAAATGTCTTCCGGCGGCTGCCGGACTTTCAGCATAGGATGATTTGCGCGGCATGCCTGACTATTTCGACGAAGCTCTACGCGGGCGCGATGCTGACAAGTTGTCACTGATCTGCGTGGCAAACGCGAGGATCACTTCTTCATTGCGCGACAGGAAAGTCCACTGCCCTGCCCGCGTCGCAACAAGAAGCCGGGCCGCGACGAGTGTTGCGATGTGGGCCGAGACGGTCGACTGCGATAGACCGCTTTGCGCATGAATCAGATTCGGCGGTACGCCATGACTGAAATCGAAATGGCCCTGTTCGAATACTTTGGCAGGCGTCTTCAACCATTCGAGAATGTCCCGCCGAAAGGGATTCGCAAGGGCTTTATAAATCCGGTCGATGTCGATCATGGCGATAGAAGAAGGCATGGTCAGAACATGTCCGCAGCGTTCAAACGCACTGCGCCCTGATGTCCAGCTTCCGGCGTGCGACGCGAAGGGATGAAAGGCCCCGTGATCATCTCCGAGTAGCTTTGGCCTGGCCCTACCATCGGGAACACGTCGGCGTTCTCATCGATCATCACTTCGAGAAAGGCGGGTCCTTCGAACTTCACGAATGACTTCAGTTTGTCCTCGAGTTCGCTTATCGCTTCGACGCGGCAGGCAAACCTGAATCCGTCGGCGCGCGCCGCCATCACAAAGTCCTTCTGATGAAGCGACTTGTCGCTGACAAACGTCCGGCCCTCGTAAAAGAGACGCTGCCACTGTCTGATCATCCCGTCACCGCGATTGTTGAGCAGCAAAACCTTGACGGGGACGCCATACGTGCTCGCTGTTTCCAGTTCGCCCGCATTCATCCGGATACTGCCGTCACCGTCGATGTCGATTACCAGCGCATCCGGCCGCGCCAGTTGTGCGCCAATAGCCGCGGGCAATCCGAACCCCATCGTTCCCATGCTGCCCGACGTCAGAAAGCTGCGAGGCTCGACGAACTCGAAGAATTGCGCCGTCCACATTTGATGCTGGCCGACGCCCGTACTGATAATGGCTCTCCCCTGAGTAATTTCGCTGAGTTTCTCGACGACGAATTGCGGCTGAATCAGCGGACTGCGCCTGTCGTAGTTCATGCCGTGGCGCTGCTTGAGTTCCACCACTCGTTCGAGCCATCCGGCAGGCGATTGCACACCTGCACCGTGCTCCATCAACGAACGCAACGCCTGCTTCGCATCGCCCACGTGGCTCCAGTGCGTGCGCTTCACTTTGTTGATCTCGGCCTCGTCGATGTCGATATGCGCGACGTAACGTGCGCCGGCGGCAAATGCATCCGGGCGGCCACCGGCGACGCGATCGTCGAATCGGGAACCCACGGCAATCAGAAAGTCGCAATCTTCGACTGCATAATTCGCGCACGCGGCGCCGTGCATGCCGAGCATGCCAAGCGACAATTCGTGTTTTGCCGGTATGGCGCCGAGACCCATTAGCGTCGTCACTACCGGGATCCTGTAACGCTCCGAGAACGCGCGCAGCTCGGCTGCTGCGCCCGCTGCGATGACACCGCCGCCGACGTATAACAGCGGACGTTCGCTCTGCCGCAGAAGATCGAAGAAACGCGCGCGTTTGTCCTCGCCGAGATCGCTGCCTTTCGCGACCATGCGCAGGCGATCGGAATAGCCGCGAAACTGCAACGTGCCTTTGCCCTGATAAACGCCCATCCAGTTCTGAATGTCCTTTGGCACGTCGACGACAACGGGACCGGGACGTCCGGTGCGCGCAATCTCGAATGCGCTTCGCAGGGTCTGCTCGAGTTTCGTTGCGTCGGTCACCAGGAACACCTGTTTGGCGCAGGCCGACATGATGTTGAAGACCGGCGCTTCCTGAAAAGCATCGCTGCCGATCGCGGCGCGCGGCACTTGCCCGCATATCAGTACAACAGGAATCGAATCGCCATTGCAGTCCGCAATGGGTGTCACGGCGTTCGTCGCGCCAGGTCCGGACGTGACCATGAATACGCCCACTTTTCCGCTCGCTCGCGCGTAGCCGGCGGCCATGAAGCCGGCCGCCTGTTCGTTGGCCGGCACGATGAATCTGATTTGGCGCTCGGGATGCGACGCGCACGCTTCATTGAATCGAAACACCGCGTCGTAAGTCGGCAGGATCGCGCCGCCGCTATAGCCGAATAGTGTATCGACGCCCTGTTCCGCGAGTACACGCAGAATGATGTCGGCGCCCGACATCAGTTCGCCTTCATGTGTCGGGTCTGGACAAACTTGCGAAGCTATTTGTGGATTCTGGGTCACGGCTGACTCGTATGGAAACCGGCGCTGAGGGCATCAGCGGCCGCGATTGGGGAATATCCCGTTCAATTCGAGAACAGCGTATGTTCGGCGCCAGTTCATGGACCATTACTGCGGCGGGATCTCCATACCGGTGCAGTCCATTTAGCACTTGCTTGGTGTGCATCTGGAAGAATTGCGAGGATGAATTGATTCTGCCAACTATCGGGACCTGCTGCGCGGGGATGCATTTGCGTCACAGGCCAAAAGAGTTCGCTTTCGGGCCACGCGGTCTTTGACGCGGTCTTCGTCGAACGTGTGAGCCAGCGAGGTCTGCGCGATGTATTGCGCCACATCTGCGCCCAGATCTTCTTCGACCAGAGTCAGCGCGAGGCCAACACCGGCGCTCACGCCGTCCGAAGAATAGAGATTGCCGTCTTTCAGCCAACCCGCATCTGGCACGACGTGCACCAATGGAAAGTCCCTCGCGAGACGATGTGCGTCGCACTCGCGAATAGTCAATGAGCGATGATCGGCGAGACCGGCACGCGCCAGCAGAAACGCACCGTTGGATATGCACGCGATCTTTGTCGCAGTACGATCCACGCCGCCGAGCCAGCTCACCAGTTCCCGATGCTCACGCGCCGAGCCGACCGCCGGAGAGCCGGGCACGATGACGATATCAAACGATGTCCGTGAATCGCGCAGAGATTCGGTCGTCCGTACCGCGGTCCTGTTCGAGCATATGACCGGCCCGAGTGTCGGGCCAATGACATGCTGTACATAGAACCGTTCACCGCATACGCGGTTTGCTTCCTCGAATACATCCATCGGCCCGCTCACCTCGAGCAGTTGAAAGCCTGCATACAGCATCATTGCGACACGCATGCGCCATTTCTCCGCGAGTGTACCCAGCCCAGAACGAACGATTCTTCAAACGAAGTCTAATCAATGCGGCCGATGTGCGACCCAGTAGATCACGCGATGTCAGGCCAATCGATGCGGGATTTGCGCCACCCTGCAAAAAGAGGCATTCCCACGCGCAGGCGAGGCGCTTCTCTCTTTACGCCAGCGAAAAAGTCATTTACCACTTGTGACGGGCGGGCCGCGCCATCATTGGGGTAAGCTAGGCGCTCGCTCGTTGCCGCGGCTTATCGCAATGCATGAAATTCCCACGAAAACACGTCGGTCTGCACCGTCAAGGCGAGCGTGCTCTTACTCGATGAAGGTCACGGCATGAAAGTCGCCATTGTCATATTCGAAGGTGCGCAAGCACTGGATGTAGCAGGCCCACTCGATGTATTCGCTGAAGCGAATGCAAACCTTCCCGAGCATCAGCGATATGAAGTGTCGCTCGTCGGTAGCAAAGCCGGCACGGTCACGTGTTCAAACGGCATGCAGCTTGCCGTTCCTTATGGCTATGCGGACTCCGTCAATCAGTTCGACCTCGTACTGGTGGCAGGCGGGCCCCGGTTGCCTGACTGCAATCCACCGAACGAATTGCTGACCTGGCTGCAAAACCAGGCGCACGGAGCGGCGCGCTTCGGCTCCGTTTGCAACGGTGCATTCGTGCTTGGACATGCTGGCTTGATCGACGGCAAGCAGGTGACGACTCATTGGGCCGATGCAAGGCGCCTCGCGGACAACTTCCCTCTTGCTCGAGTACAGCCCGACAGGATCTTCATTCGTGACGGTCGTCTTTTCACCTCTGCCGGTGTGACGGCGGGCATCGACCTGTGTTTGTCGTTAGTGGCGGAAGACTGGGGACACGAGATGGCGGTACGCGTTGCCAAACGTCTGGTTGTCTATATCCAGCGAGAAGGCGGCCAGTCGCAGTACAGCCCCTACATTGGTGCAGGCAAGGAGGAAAACCCGATCATCGGCAAGGTGCACCGCTATGTCACCGAACATATCACCGATGCATTGTCGATCGAACAACTGGCAGGCGCTGTTTCGGTAAGCCGGCGCACCTTCTCGCGGCTCTTTGCCAAGTATGCAAAGGTGACACCGTCGGCGTTCGTCGAGCAGGTTCGCGTGGACACTGCGAGGAAACTGCTTGAAGACTCGGACGCTCCGTTGAAAACCGTCGCGTTTCAATGCGGCTTTCACAGCGCCACGCAAATGCGGACCACGTTCACCCGAAGACTGAACGTTACGCCGAAACAATACCGCCAAAGATTTCGCGGCACAGTAAGCGCACCGCCGCGGACCTATAGCGGCGCCGATCAGCACGCCGCATCTCAGCTTTCGCCGCAGTTGTGATTCCTGAAGAGTTGGCCCCTTCTCTTCCGGATGTTCTCGAGCCGGGTTTGTCGCTGGTCTTTTGCGGTATCAATCCTGGCGTGCGTGCGGCAACGACCGGCCATCATTTCGAGGGCAGAAACAACCGGTTCTGGCGCGCCGTTCATCTCGCGGGTTTTTCTCCGCAACAGATTCGGCCTGAAGACGACCGCAGCTTCCTTCAGTATGGATGCGGTCTCACTACAGCAGTATCGCGCCCAACCGCACGCGCCGACCAGCTATCGCGAGCGGAAATCGAAGCAGGCGCGTCTGCATTCGAGCAAAAGATCAAACGCTATGCGCCACGCTACATTGCCTTTCTCGGGAAGATGGCGCTATCCGCTATGTCCGGCAAACGCGATATTCAATGGGGACTTCAGCAAGAACCTTTCGGTGGTGCGCGCGCCTGGGTGCTGCCAAATCCGAGTGGCCTGAATCGTGCGTATAGCCTCGAATTACTCGTGCGTGCTTACCGCGAACTTTACGTTGCCGTTGCGTCTTCGGATTGAAGATGCGGATTGCTGCGCAGGCTCTCCGTCACGAAGTCGACAAAAGCGCGGACCTTCCCGCTCGCGCCTCGCCGTTCGATATGCAAGAGACTCACTGGTGTGGGCTCCGGCTCGAATGCCGTCAGAATAGGCTTGAGTTTGCCGTCCTGTACCTCTTGAGCTGCCTGATAGGACAACAATTGCGTCAATCCCACGCAATCGAGTGCCGCCAGAACGGCAGCCGCAGTCAGGTCGACGATCATTCGCGGCTGGATTCGAACCGGCATTCTCGTACCGTTGCCATCGAACACCCACTCGAGCGGATGAGAGACGCCCGTGAACGACACACATTGATGATCGGCGAGATCTTTTGGATGACGCGGCTCGCCATGCGCCGCGAGATACGCAGGCGCGGCGTAGGTCCGACGTCGCACAAACCCCAACGGAATAGCGAATATCGACGAATCTCCAAGATGGCCGATGCGAACGGCGATATCCACGCCTTCTTCCAGTAGCCGCGTGGTGCGGTCGACATAGATGGCGTTGACGGTGACTTCCGGATAGCGCAGCGCAAACGCATTGATGAGCGGCGCGATAAAGCGCTGACCAAACATCACCGGCGCGGAAACAGTCAGTGTGCCAACGGGATTCAGATGATCGGCGGCGACATTGGCGTCGGCCTCGGTGATCGCGTCCAGCACTTTGCGGCAAGCGTCGAGATAGCCGAGACCTGCGTCGGTCGGCCGTATTGTCCGCGTGGTTCGCGCGAGCAGTTGCGTGCCGAGACGGGCTTCGAGTGAATTGAGCGCGCGAGAAACCGCGGGCGTCGACATGCCGAGTTTCTCCGACGCGCTCGTGAAGCTCCCACGATCCACGATGGCAACAAAGACTTCCATCTCGCGCAATTTGTCCATTCCGGCTTCCCATGCGGTAACGCTCACGTCTACACCGCGATTGTAGGCGCCGTAATAGCCCGAATCCTGCATTGGCCTGAATTCGATTGAAAATAGCCCGCTTCTCACTCTTCCGGGTGACTGCAAAGCGAGTTTTCATGATGCTCGTCGCGAATCAAAGGCACTCTTTTGCGCATCCGGAAAAACACTTGTTCGCCGCATGAAAACGGTGATGACGCTTTTCGCCGCGCTGGCAAATTTCGCCACGTTATTGGCCCGATACGCGATCCATTCCGGCTTCTGCAATTCCCACGCGTCGCGGACAATCAACTCGCCACTCATCGTATCGACAAGCAAAGGAAGAGTCCGTTATGTTTTCTGCAATGCTCGAAGTCAATCCGCTACCTGAACAGTTCGACCTTTATCTCGGCATGGCAAAGATGCTGCGCCCGGAACTCGAGAAGATCGTCGGCTTTATCGACAACGCCCGCTACGCCAGCCTGACGCGCGAGGGATGGCTTCTTTCCCTATCGAGCTGGCGCGACGAGAAGTCGCTGGTTCGCTGGCGCACCACGACGAAGCATCATCAGATACAGCAGGCGGCGCGCGATCGTGTGTTTGCCGACTATCGGCTGCGCATCGGCCAGACTGTGGCCGATACACGCGTGCCCGAAGGAGAAGTTCTGCTCGAGCAACGGCTCGATGTCACCGAGGCGGGAGCGGGTACGGCGGTGACACTACTCGATGCGCAGCGCGCGCCCGAGTGGGTCAAAGAGGCCGGCGCAGAAGCCGTGGCAAGGTCGCTCGGATTTGATGCAACAACAGCGACATCGGCAGCGGGCCTCGTGGCGTGGGACGTATTCGACGCGCTAATGGCGCCCGGCGATGTGATCACTGTGCTGACCTGGCGCGATCACGCCGCCGCCGAATCTTTCGAACGCAAGGCTGCATTGCCGGACGATGTGCGTCTGCGGCATATCCGCGTGGTGCGCGAGTACGGCATGTTCGATCGTCGCGAAGCGCCTCAGTACTTTGCGGACGTGCAACCTTCCGCATAGACAGTAAAGCAGCGTCCGGGAAACAAAAGACTATTGCGATGGACGCACATTGTCATTGTGCCAGGCCGAGCCCTGGCCTGATTTGCGAACGAAATGGCCAACTGCGCCAGCTCTGTTGTCTTCGGAGAGCAAAGCAATCTCCTAGAATGAATCAACGTCCGATTCATAGCCTTATTCAACCTTACTCGATTCGCGCACTCATATGACCATCGCTACGCCATGGAACGCGGGAACGGCAACATCGGACGTAGCAGATGCGTCGTCACCGAGTGTCGTCCGCGAGACAGAGAGCCCGCTTCCTCCTAAGTCCGCGGCAGCGGAGTTGTCGCCTCGTCTTGCGACGGGTCTCGTCGGGATGCTTCTCGCGTCTTTGTTGGCAATACTTAACGAGCAGGTCACCGCAGTGGCGATGACCGACATTCGCGGTGCGCTTTCAATCGGACACGATGACGGAAGCTGGCTGACCGCCCTCTTCGAGGCCGCGAATGTCGCCACGATGGTCTTCGCGCCGTGGTTCGCGATAACGCTCACGCTCAAGCGGTTCACGCTTGGCGCCGTAATAGCCGCGATGCTTATCGGTGTTCTTTGCCCGTTTGCACCGAACCTCCCGGCGCTTTATGCGCTGCGTGTGCTGCAGGGAATAGCCGGCGGCTGCCTGCCTCCCATGTTGATCATCGCGGCGCTGCGCTACCTTCCGCCGAAGATCAAGTTATACGGCCTTGCCGGCTACGCGCTGACCGCAACCTTTGGACCATCGCTGGCAACGCCGCTCGCGGCTCTGTGGACCGAGTACGTCGACTGGCGAATGGCATTCTGGCAAATCGTACCGCTCGGCCTGATTAGCTGCGTGGCGATCCAGCAAGGACTGCCCGACGAATCCTCGAAATTGGAACGTTTCAAGTCGTTCAACTGGACCGGCTTCGTCACCGGCTTTCCCGCTATCGCCATGCTCGTGATTGGTTTATTGCAAGGCGACCGCCTCGACTGGCTGAATTCCGGCTTCATCCGCGTCATGCTCGGTGAAGGAACGCTGTTGCTGGCCGCGTTTCTCATCAACGAGTGGTTTCATCCCTCGCCGTTCTTCGGTCTTCAACTGCTACGCCGCAGAAACTTCACGCACGGTCTGATTACACTCGCGGGCGCGGTGATCCTGCTGACCGGCGTAGCCGTCATTCCCGCGCAATACCTTGCGAAAGTACACGGATACAGGCCGCTGCAAACCGCACCGCTCGCGCTGCTGGTCGCGATTCCGCTATTGATTGCGCTGCCTCTGACTGCCGCGCTGCTGAACATGCAGCGCGTGGATCGCAGATGGGTCATCGCGATCGGACTTTCACTCATGGCTACCACATGCTTCCTGGGAAGCTATATGACTTCCGAGTGGATTCGCGACAACTTCTATTGGCTGCAGTCATTGCAGATTGCCGCGCAACCGATGGTGATCCTCTCGATCCTGATGGGCGTAACCGGAGGCTTGCCGCCGACAGAAGGCCCGCTTGCTTCCGCGATGTTCAACACGCTAAAAGTTTTCGCCGGCGTGGCGGCCACCGGTCTCATCGAAGGGCTCGGTACTGCGCGCCAGCACTTTCACTCGAGCATGCTCGTGGACCGGCTTGGCAATAACGCGTTGATCACGACTCAAAGCGTCGATGCAAATCACGGTTTCGGCGCACTCGCGCAGCGCATTCACGAGCAGGCAATCGTGCTGACATCCGCTGATCTGTATCGCGTGATGGCGTGCATTGCCGTCGCCCTGCTTTTTCTTGTTCCGGTGTTACCCACGCGCATTTATCCGCCCTGGAGCACCACGCCGCCATCTTCACGCTAAACGACAATAGATATGTCAGTTCTCACCCGCCCTTCCAACAAAACGCTTCGCCTCATAGCGTATGTGTCAGTAGCTTGCGCCATTGGTGTCGCCTGCATATGGCTGCTCGCGACGCCCAATAGCGAGTCGACCAACGACGCCTATGTCACGGCCGATTTCACGCTGCTCGCAGCGCGTATCCCCGGCCAGCTTTCCGAAGTACCTGTCGCGGACAATCAGCAGGTGAAGACGGGGCAACTGATCGCACGCATCGACGACCGCGATTTCCGCGCCGCACTGATGAGCGCCGAAGCGGACGTCGCTGCAGCGAAAGCATCGGTCGTTAACTACGACGCCGAAATCGCGCGTCACCCCGCGCTCGTCGCGCAGGCGCGAGCCACGCTTCGCTCCGACGAAGCGGAGATCCAGTTTGCGCGAGCAAACGCCGCGCGTTACAGCAATCTTTCGGAAGCCGGCGCCGGAACGACGCAAGAGCAGCAGCGTTCTTCCAGCGCATTAGCCGAGCAACTGGCGCAGCAATCGCGCAATCAGGCAGTGCTTGTCGCGACCGAGCAGAACCTCGACGTTTTGCGTGCACAGCGCGACAAGGCGGCCGGCGCGTTAGCGCATAGCGAAGCCACGCTCCAGCAGGCAAAGCTCAACCTGTCGTATACGGAGATTCGCGCACCGGTCGACGGCAAGATCGGCAGACGTTCCGCACGTGTGGGCGCATTTGTTACGCCGGGCGCCCCGCTTGTCGCCATCGTTCCGCTATCGGACGCATACGTCGTGGCGAATTTCCAGGAAAACCAGCTCGCGAGAATGCGGCCCGGCGCACGCGTGCGTATTAAGGTGGACAGCTTTCCAGGCGTCGTGATCCGAGGCCACGTCGACAGTCTTGCGCCTGCTACCGGCGTGAGCTTCGCGCCCATTGCGCCGGAGAACGCCACCGGCAACTTCACGAAGGTCGTTCAGCGTGTGCCTGTCAAAATCAGCATCGACCCGGGGCAACAGGCTGCGTCTGCATTGAGCGTGGGCCTCTCTGTCGAAACGGAAGTCGATGTCGGCAAGCCCGCCGAAGTGTCGATCAGCGGAGCGGACCCAAAATGAACGCGAACCTGTGTTCAATCCGCACACCGGTCCTCGCGACGCTGCTTGGCATGTTGCTCAGTGCGTGCATGGTCGGCCCCAATTTCGAGCGCCCGCAGACCGCTGTGCCCGATGTATTCAGTCGCACGCAATCCGCACAGGCGCCAAGCCGCGCGATCGAAGCCGGCTTTGATTCGGACTGGTGGAAGCTGCTCAACGATTCCACGCTGGACTCGCTGGAGCAACGCCTCACCGATGCGAATCTCGACGTCGCCGCCGCGTCGGCCCGCTTGCGCCAAAGCCGTGCGCAGCAACGTATTGTCGGCGCGGACGAGTACCCGACCGTGAGCGGCGCCGCATCGTATAACCGCGAGCGAGGCAGCATGAACGGCATTCTGTCTTTGCTCGGCGTGACGCCGACAGGAAGCCAAAGCCAGTCGGCCTCGGGCGCGTCGCCTACTGGCGTGGCCCCATTGCCAGGCGACAAAGGCTCGCCCGCTTACGACCTCTATCAGTTCGGCTTCGATGCATCGTGGGAACTCGATTTCTGGGGACGCGTACGACGCGGTGTCGAGGCCGCGACGGCGGTGAGTAACGCATCATATGAGGACCGGAACTTCGTGCTCCTGTCCGCGCGGGCCGAATTGGCTCGCGACTATGTGCAGTTGCGCGACACTCAGGCTCTGCTTGAAATAGCCCAGCAGAACCTTGAAATAGCACGCGATGCCACGAAGCTCACGGAAACACGCGTGCGTGAAGGCGTCACGACGAATCTGGACGTCGCGAACGCGGCCGCCCAGGCGGCGTCGATTGAAAGCCTCATTCCGACTCTTGAAGCCAACTGCGAGACGACCATCAACTCAATTGGCTTATTGCTCGGAATGCAGCCTGGCGAACTACAGCAAACCTTGAGCGCGCGAGGCGCTGTTCCGAAGCTCCCGAACAATGTGCCTATCGGCTTCGCATCGGAAGTCGTGCAACGGCGGCCCGACATCAGAAGAGCCGAGGCGCAGTTGCACGCCGCCACCGCTGCGATTGGAATGGCGAAAGCGGATTTCTATCCACGCATATCGCTGAACGGCAGCGCGGGATTTCAGAGCCTTCAGCTTTCGAATCTCGCGGACTGGGCATCGGGACAGTTTGTTATCGGACCGTCGATCACGCTTCCCATCTTCGAAGGCGGCCGCCTGAAAGGAACACTTCATTTGCGCGAGGCGCAACAGCAGGAAGCCGCAATCGTCTACAAGCGCACGGTGCTGGCCGCGTGGCGCGAAGTCGACGATGCACTGGTCCTGTATGACGCAGAACAGCGGCGCAATGAGCGCCTGCAACAGGTCGTACGTCTGAATCAGAGTGCGCTTTCGATTGCGCGGCAACGATATAAAGCGGGCGCCGTCGATTTTCTCGATGTACTCAATGTGCAGAAGCAGTTGCTCGACGCGCAAAGCAATCTGGAGCGCAGCACGGCGAACGCGGCGACGAATCTCATCACGTTATGCAAGGCACTCGGCGGCGGTTGGGAGTCGACGTACGCGCAGCAGGATGCCAGGCAGTAACTTCCTGCCTGCCAATGCTCTCCTTCTAACAATCGACACGCAATAGCGAATTGCGGCACTGATGTGGCACTAACGGGGAACCAATGGGGCACTTGAAATCAGCAGTTCAATCTGCGCGATTCTATTGGTCATCGTGATCGACTAATCAGAATCGTTCTTTTAATCGAGGTGGAAAATGAAAGTCTCTCTTGCTTCAGTACTCGTCGCAACGGCGCTCTTTGCCGGATCGGGCGTTGCATTTTCGCAGCCGGCCGGCAATACCAGTCAGGGGGCAAACTCAACGCTGTCTCAACCGCCGATGGCGCAGTCGTCCGGGTCCATGAGCGGCAACGACTCCCGCGGACCGCAGTACAGCGGATCGACCGCAAGCGGACGCGCGAGGAATGGCGGCGCTTGTGTCGTGGGCTTGTCTTGCGACATCTATCAGGGCAGTTAGCAGGGCCGGGCTGGGACGCGTGCCGCCGATGAACGACAGGCAGTTCCTCGGCTCAGCAACGGGTCGAAGTCTGTATGAGGGCCGCCCGGCTGACATAGCGGGCCCCGGCAAGCTTCTGCACTGGCGCCCCCCTCATCGAGACAAAGAAAATAGCGTTACCTTCATTCCGCCACAGGAATCCAGGCAGCACTCGCCGCATCGCTAGACCTGAACGCCGGAAACCTGGCCCCCAGCTCCGTGACAGTCTTGATGTCGTTCTTCACGAGATCGTCACGCGTAATAAGCGTAGGCTTGACCACGATATGATGCGCAAGACCCTCACCCGCCACTGCCAAAGCCGCGGCCCGCACAGAAACAGCGCCAACCACCGCGGGATTAGTCGCAGCGGTCGCTACCCACGCACTATTAGGCGCGCGAATCGCCTCTATGTCCGCAGTCGAGATATCGGCACTGTAAATGCGAACCTTTGATCCTAGTTTCGCTTCATCCGCCGCCAGCTTCGCGCCGCGTGCAAATTCATCATAAGGCGCAAAGACCACACGAATGTCAGGATGCGCACGGTAAGCCGCCGCGGCCTGGTTCGCGACCGATTGCGCAATCGGATTGTTCACCGTCCCAAAGCGCGCCTTCTCCTGCACCTGTGGATGCGCACTCTTGAACTCGCGCCACACGGCATCGCGCCGGTCCAGCGGCGCAAAGCCCGCCACATAGACATAGCCGGCGGAGAACGCGTCGCCGTTATCCTTGACCGCCTGATTCAACAGCAGCGTCGCAAGGTCATGATCGCTCTGCTCGATCTGCGGCACCTTCGGGTTGTTCAGGTCGACGTCAAATGCAACCACCTTGATGCCTTTATCCAACGCTCGCTGCACCACGTCCTTAAGCGATTCCGGCAAGCCATGATTCACGATGATCGCCGAGACGCCAAGGCTGATCGCCTGCTGAATCTGCTCGCGTTGTTCGGCGGCATCCTGCCGCCCCTCGTAGATGCGCAGATCGATCCCAAGCGCCTTGGCCTGCTTCTGCGCGCCGGCCTCATAGGCCTGGAAGAAATCGCCCTCCGAAAGATAGTTGACCAACGCAATCTTCACGCCGCCCTTGTCGAACGGTGCAGGTGCGCCCTTGAGCGGCGCGGCGTGCGTCGGCTGACCAACGCCCAGCATCGCCGCCGCGGAGAACAACGTCAATGCAACAGCCATGCGTCGCGCGCGCAACGTGTGACTAAAAATCGATTTCATCGGAGGTCTCCTGCAAACCGGTTAACGTAGTGATGGGTGAATGCAAACTATTCGGCGTGCGCCGTATGTCGAGCCCGGTAGCGCGCGCCAGGATGCGGTTGCGCAAGACGCGCCCCCTTGCCATGCAATTTTTCGCGCAGCGAACCGTTCGAATACTCGGTCTTGTACACGCCGCGGCGCTGCAATTCCGGCACGACGAGATCGACGAAATCGCTAAACGTTTCGTGCGTCAGTGCATAGGCGAGATTGAAACCGTCGACGTCGGTCTCTTCGACCCACGACTGCAACTCGTCGGCAATCTCCTGCGGATCACCCACCGACAACGGTCCAAGTCCGCCAATGCCACCCCACTTCGCAATCTCGCGTACGGTCCATACGCGCGTGGGATCGGCGCTCGATAGAGCCTCCACCGCGGATTGCACCGCGTTGCTCTCGACGTGACGCAGCGGCTCGTCCAGTTCGTACTTCGACAGGTCGATGCCTGTCCAGCCCGACATCAACGCGAGCGCCCCCTCGTCGCTTGCATAGCGCCGATAATCCGCATGTTTTGCATGGGCCTCGGCGGAGGTCTTTCCGGTAATCACCGTATGCAGATTGAAAATCAGCACGTCATGCGGATCGCGGCCAAATGACTTCACGCGAGCGCGAATATCCGCGACGAACTGCTTGAGAATGGTGCGCGACGGCGCCGCGATGAAAATGCACTCGGCATGCTGCGCGGCGAAGTCCTTCCCTCGCTTCGATGCGCCCGCCTGGTACAGCACCGGCGTACGCTGCACAGAAGGCTCACAAAGGTGGATGCCCGGCACGTCGAAGTACTTACCGTGATGCTCGATGGGATGCACCTTCGACGGCTCGGTAAAGACCTGTCGTTCGCCATCGCGCACAACGGCGTCGTCTTCCCATGACGACTCCCATAACTTGTAGCAAACGTCCAGATATTCTTCGGCGAGCGCATAGCGTTCGTCGTGATCCGCCTGGCTCGGCAAACCGACATTGCGCGCCGCGCTATCCAGATACGACGTCACGATGTTCCAGCCCACGCGCCCGTTGGTCAGATGATCGAGCGTCGACATGCGCCGCGCAAACGGATACGGGTGCTCGTACGAAAGCGAGCACGTCACGCCAAAGCCGAGATGCTGGGTGACATTCGCCATCGCCGAAACGAGCAGGATCGGATCGTTGACGGGCACCTGCGCCGCCTGACGGATCGCCGCTTCGCCGTTGCCCTTGAAGACATCGTAAATGCCGAGCACATCCGCGATGAACAGGCCATCGAACTTGCCGCGCTCGAGCAGCTTCGCAAGATCGGTCCAGTAATCGAGGTGCTTGTATCGCCACGATGTGTCACGCGGATGCGCCCACAAGCCCGGCGACTGATGCCCAACGCAATTCATGTCGAACGCGTTTAGACGGATCTGTCTGGCCATAATCGGATCCAGTTAGGTTGATGCGGAAAGGAAGCGGCGAGCGCGCTAAATCGCGCCGTGACGCGGCGGCAGCACGTCGTTCAGAAAGTAGTTGCCGACGGCGATGTATTTCCAGCGCACCGGATCATGCAGCGTATGCGTGCGGGCATTGCGCCAGTGGCGGTCGAGGTTGTGCTCGCTCAACGTGGACTGCGTGCCCGCCAGTTCGATTAGACGCGTCGAGGCCTGCAACGCTATTTCCGTTGTGGCCGCACGCGCCTGCGCCACAGCAATCGATGCGGCAGCAACGGTCTGCTCATTCGACTCCTGAGCCGCGAGGTCCACCTTGCGTCCTGCGCGCTCAACCAGCGCGTCCGCGGCATTGAGTTGCAACGCGAGCTTGCCGAACAATTCGATCGTCAGCGGATCGTCGCTTGCGCGTTCCACGCCGCTGTCGATCCACGGACGCGACCGCTCGCGAACGAAGCGCCGTGCATCGGCGAACGCGGCGCGCGCAATGCCAAGATCCACTGCGGCGTGAATCAATTGACCGACCGGGCCCACCGTCGTGGGCTTCGCATTGAACGCCGCGCTATACGGCACGACGGCGGCGGCTTCCACATAAACGTTATCGAGCGTGGTCGTGCCGCTACCCGTGGTCCGCTGGCCAAAGCCCGACCAGTCATCCACCACGGACAAGCCCGGCGTCTGCGCGCTCGCAAACGCCACATGCAGCGTATTGTCGGAAGCCTTCGCGACAATGGGAATCCACTGCGCAAACAGCGCACCCGTCGAATAGAACTTCGTCCCGTTGATGCGAAAGCCGTTGCCATCCGGTGTCAACGTGGTGCGGTAATCGGCGACGGTTCGGGTGCCGCGCTCAGACAGCGCATTGCCGAATCGTTCGCCCGCAAGCGCCCGTTCGAAGTAAAACGCCTGCTGTTCGCGCGTGCCGTTAACCCGCAACACGTCCAGCATATAGAAGTGATTTTGCGGAATCTGGCCTATTGCAGGATCGGCTTCGGAGATGATTGCGGTTACCTCGGCCAGCGTCGCAAACGACACCTGGGGTCCACCAAACTCGCGCGGCACAGCAATGCCCCAAAGACCGCTCGACGAGTACGCTTCGATTTCCGCATGCGGCAAGCGGCGCTCACGGTCACGCTGCGACGCTTCGCGGGCGAAGTCCCGCGCTAACTGGCGCGCGACGTACAGCGCTTCTTCGTCGTTGGCAATCCGCCTTGCTTCACTACGCGCCGCCGGTTCTGTCAAGGCATTCATAGCATCAGTTCCACGCATGCCGGGCCGGTTTGACGCCGTTCAGATAGTAGTTGCCGACAAGGTGATATTTCCAGCGCACCGGATCGTGCAAGGTATGCGTGCGCGCATTGCGCCAGTGGCGGTCCAGATTGTGTTCGCTCAAGGTGGACTGCGTGCCTGCGAGCTCGAACAGCTTTTCGCTCGCCAGTAGTGCGATTTCCGTGGTCAGGACTTTGGCCTCGCCGACTGCGACGGAAGCTAGCGCCACATCGTCCTCGGTGGTTTCGCCCTTGGCGGCGATCGCGTCGAGTGTCCGTGCGGCGCGTTCCAGCAGCGCCTCGGCGGCGTGCAACTGAATATGCAGGTGGCCGATTTCGCGCACCGTCAGCGGATCGTCGCCGGCGCGCTCGACATTGCTATCGATCCACGGCCGCGAGCGCGTGCGCACGAACGTCAGCGTGTCGTTCACCGCGGCCTGTGCGATGCCCGCGTCGATCGCCGCCTGAATGATCTGCGAAACGGGTCCGTTCAAGGTGGGGAAATCGGACACGCGATGCGCAGGGAACACATGCGACGCAGGCACGCGCACGCCCTCGAGCACGACCGTACCGCTCGCCGTGGTGCGTTGCCCAAAGCCCGACCAGTCGTCGATCACATTCAGACCCGGCGTGCCCTTCGGTATATACGCGAGCCAGCCTTTACGCTCGTCATCGAGGCCCAGCACCGGCACGAAGTGCGCAAACAACGCCCCCGTCGAGTAGAACTTGGTGCCGTCGACCACGTAGTCGTCACCGTCACGCCGCACGCGCGTCTTCAGATCCAGTACGTGTTTCGTGCCCTTTTCCGAAAAGCCGTTACCGAAGCGCTTGCCGCTCACTATCTGCGCAAAGAAATAGCGCTTCTGTTCTTCCGTCCCTGTCAGCGAAATGACATCCACCAGACCGAAGTGGTTTTGCGGCAACTGTCCGAGCGACGGATCTGCTGCTGCAACGATCTTGATCACTTCCGTCAGCGTCACGAAGGACACGCCCGCGCCGCCATACGCCTTCGGCACGGTGATCGCCCACAGGCCCGATTGCGAAAACCATTCAATTTCTTCGTGCGGCAAGCGGCGTTCGCGATCGCGTTGAGCGGCGTCCCTGGCAAGACGCACAGCCAGTTCATGTGCGACGGCAATCGCCTCGGCGTCATCCGCAATGACACGCGCGGCATGTTGATGCACACCGCTTACCTGCGACGCGTTCGCTTCGTTCGCTTCATGTACCTCGGCCATACGAATCTCCGCTTGAGTGACTGATTACACAATCTATCAGCGGGTACGACGCGCGCAAACTGAACGTTTATGAAATGAATATTCCTTCGGATGGCAAACGAATTTTTCCGCCTCCGCAGATAAGCACTTCGCAGCCGACCTGATAAAGATAGTCCGATTCGATAGTTTCATGCGCGATGCGTTGTTGATTAGAGTCATCGCAGGATGGACCTTCTTGCCTCTTCAAACCGGACACCATGAAACGCCCTCTGCCCACTCTGCACACTCTGTTCTCGCTGCTCGCCGCAACCGCTTTCACACTCGGCGGAGGCCTCTTCTCTCTAGCGCACGCGCAAGGCGAAACGCCCGCAGCGGCGTCCACGGGCGATAACGCCGCGCCGGTGCCCTCGCTCAAGGGCAAACGCATCGGCATTACTGTGGCAGGCACGGATCATTACTGGGATCTGAAAGCCTACCAGGGCGCCGTGGATGAAGTAAAACGCCTCGGCGGCACACCGATCGCGCTCGACGCGGGCCGCAACGACAACCGCCAGATTGCGCAGATCCAGACGCTGATCGCGCAGAAGCCCGATGCGATCATCGAGCAATTGGGCACTGCAACAGTGCTGGAGCCGTGGTTGCAGAAAATACGCCAGGCCAACATCCCGCTGTTCACAATCGACACAGCGTCTCCGTCGAGTATCAACGACACGACTTCGGATAACTTCTTCATCGGCGAACAGCTTGCGCTGAAGCTCGTCAACGACATTCACGGCGAGGGCAACATCCTCGTATTCAATGGTTTTTACGGCGTGCCGGTTTGCGCAATCCGCTACGACCAGTTGAAAGCCGTGCTGAAGTACTACCCGAAAGTACACATCATTCAGCCCGAGTTGCGCGATGTAATCCCGAACACGGTGCAAAGCGCGTATGCGCAAGTGAGCCAGTTGCTCGCGAAGTATCCGAAGGGGCAGATTGCCGCGATCTGGTCGGCATGGGACGTGCCGCAGGTCGGCGCCACCCAGGCCGTGGATGCCGCGCATCGAAATGAAATCAGAACCTACGCCGTGGATGGCAGCCCGGACGTCGTGGCGCTCGTCAAGGACCCGAAGTCGAGCGCAGGCGCCGTGGTCGCACAGCAACCGGCGTTGATCGGCAAGACGGCCGTGGACAACGTCGCGCGCTACCTCGCGGGCGACCGCACCTTGCCGCCCTACACTTACGTGCCGTCGATTCTCGTCACCAAGGACAACGCCGGCAACGTCCAGCAAACCCTGGGACAACTCGGCTCGAAATGAATCCAAAGGCGCATCTTTCCGCGCTCGAGCTGCGCGGCGTCGTCAAACATTTCGACGGCGTGCCCGCGCTGCGCGGCGCGTCGCTCAACGTGGCGCGCGGCAGCGTACACGGTCTGATCGGCCAGAACGGCGCGGGCAAATCGACGCTGATCAAGATTCTCGCCGGCATTCACGCAGCGGACTCGGGCACGATCAGCGTCGACGGCATCGAACAACCGCTCGATGCGTCCGCTCACCCGCATGGGTCCGGCATTGGCTTCATCCATCAGGAACGCATGCTGCCGCCCACCTTCACGGTCGCGGAAGCGCTCTGGCTGGGCGACGAACGCAGCTTCGGTCCACGCGCGGCGGGCCCGTTTCGTCTACTGGACGTGCGCCGCATGCAGCGCGATGCGCGTGACGCGTTGCAGAAACACTTCGGTGTCGACTTGCCGCCCAACCGGCTGATAGCCGATCTCAGCGTCGCTGAACAGCAAATCGTGCAGATCACGCGCGAACTGATTCGCGAGCCGCGCATCCTCGTCTTCGACGAACCGACCGCGGCGCTGGTGAGCCGCGAAGTGGACCGCTTGCTGCAGACCATCGATCGTCTCCGGCAACGCGGCCTGACCATCCTTTACGTGTCGCATTACCTCAACGAAATCGCCGCTGTCTGCGATCGCGTGACCGTGCTGCGCGACGGCGCGGACGTCGCTCATGTCGATGCACGCACCACCTCTACGGAGTCGCTCGTCACGGCAATGATCGGCGCGCAGCCGCAAACGCGTATGCCCCAGTCGGCGCGCACACCTGGCGAAACCGTGTTGAGCGTACGCAAATTGAGCGCGCAAAACCGCTTCGACGACGTCTCGTTCGATGTGCGGCGCGGCGAGATTATCGGCGTGACCGGTTTGCTCGGCTCCGGCGGCAAGCAGGTGATCCGCAGTCTGTTCGGGCTTGAACGCGGCGTCGAGGGCGTGATCGAAATCGACGGCAAGCCGGTGCGTTTGCGACGTCCGCAGGACGCCGTGCGCCGACGCATTGCCTTCGTTCCGGAAGACCGGCGCGCGCACGGCGTTGCGCCCGCGCTTTCCGTGCGCGAGAACACGACGCTTGCCAGTCTCGCGCGCTTCAGTCGCTTCGGGCTGCTGAAGCAACGCAGCGAGACCCTCGCCGTGCAAGGTCTGATCGAGGATCTGGCCGTGCGCACGCCGGGCACGGAAGCGCCGGTGCGGCATCTGTCCGGAGGTAACCAGCAGAAAGTCGCGCTCGCGAAGTGGCTGAGCCGCGCGTCGTCGGTGTATCTGCTCGATGAGCCTACAGTCGGCGTCGACATCGGCGCGAAGACGGAGATCTATCGTCTGCTGGACCGGCTTGCGCGGGACGGTGCCGCCGTACTGCTGTTCTCCAGCGATCTGATCGAACTGCTCGGCATGACCGACCGCGTGCTGGTGATGGCGCGTGGCCGGATCGTACGCGAACTCGTCTCACGCGAAGCCGATAGCCAGGACGTGCTCGCATGGGCAACCGGTGCACGCGGTGCGTCATCGCAACAGGAGGTTGCCGCATGAGCAAGGTTCTCGAAAACGCGCCACGTAGCGGCAAATTCGACATACCCGAGCGCTTCTTCGGCGCGCAATGGTGGCTGCGCAGCGGTGCGGCGCTCGCCTTTGCCGCTGTGTTCGTCGGCTTTGCCATCAGTTCGCCGCTCTTTTTCAGCCTCGCCAATCTGGCCAACGTCGTGCAGCAATCCGCCGTAGTTGGAATACTCGGCTTTGGGTTGACGATTGTACTGATAGGCGGCGGTGCCGATCCGATCAGAGGCGGCCTTGATCTGTCCGTCGCGGCCAATCTCGGGCTGAGTGCGGCGGTGTACGCGGTGACGCTGCGCGAGGGCTTTTCGCCTTTGAACGCTTTCGCGCTGACGCTGGCAGCGGGCGCCGCAGTCGGTGCGCTCAACGCGTTCGCCGTGATCGTACTGCGCATCTTCCCGTTGCTTGCCACACTGACGACGATGAATCTCTGCGCCGGATTCGAACTGGTGCTCACGCAGAATACGTCGGTGCCTGCAAGCGGAGCATTGCCTGGCTTCCTGCTTGACAATGGCGCGCTTGGCGTGCCCCATCTTGCGTATACGTTGCTGCTCGTTGCCGCGCTCTTCACCTTGCTGATTCACTACACACCGTTCGGATTGCGCTTGCGCGCGGTCGGCGCTCATCGCGACGCCGCGCAGGCAGCGGGCGTTCGAACTCATCGCTACATTGCGGCCAGTTACGTGTTGAGCGGCGTGGCGGCTGCGTTGGCGGCACTGGCTTCCACCGCGCTACTCAGCGGCAGTTCACCGGGCGCGGGAGAAAATCTGCTGGCGACCGTCGCGGCGGCATTGCTCGGCGTCGTGTTTTCGCGGCGTCTCGTGCCGACCATTCCGGGCACGCTGCTCGCCGTGCTTTTTATCGGCGTGATCAGCAACGGCTTTCAACTCGACAATGTATCGAGCTATTGGGTCAACGGAGTGGAAGGCGTGTTGATTCTGTTTGTGGTCGCCACCACTGCTCTGGTCCGCCGCCGTCATGCGGGGAGTCATGCCCATGATTGAAACCATCGGACGCTTTCAGCGCTTCGCGCTAGTCGGCGCATTGATCGCCGTGATCGTTTTCTTTGCGGTTTTTGCGCCCGGTTTTGCGCGGGCCGGCAATCTCGCCGACGTTCTTCTCAACAACTTCGCATTGCTCGCTATCGCCTCGCTTGGCATGACGCTCGCATTGTCCCTGGGTGCGATCGATCTGTCGCTCGGCACGTCCATCGACGTCGCCAGTCTCGCGTTCGTGCTGTTGAGCGCCCATCATGTGGGCGTGTTGCCGGCGGCATTGGGCGGTCTCGCCGCCGCATTCGTAATTGGCGCGTTCAACGGCGTGCTGATCGGCAGACTCGGCATCGCACCGTTTCTCGCGACGCTCGGCACGTTGTTCATCGGACAAACCGTGCAACAACTCGCGACCGATGGCGGACAGCCCGTGTATCTGTTGAATATGGCGTTGCCGCCGCTATTCAGTGCGCTCGCGCATGGCGCCGTAGCCGGGCTGCCGGTGCCGTTATGGATCGTGGCTGCATTGGCGCTTATCGTACACATCACGCTTTCGCGCTCCGCGTTCGGCAGGGCAATCACGGCGCTTGGCGCGCAACCTGGCGTTGCACGCTATTCGGGGCTGCCGGTGGCGACGATCACGGCAGTGACTTTTATCGCCAGCGCGTTGATTTATGGCGTCGTGGGACTGCTGCTTTCGTCCACCGTCAAAGCGTACGTTCCGCAGGCCGGCAACGGTTATCTGCTCAATGCGATCGGTGCGACGTTTATCGGCACCACGTTGTCGCCGACGCGCCGTCCTGGCGTCGTCGGCACCTTGCTTGGCGTGCTGCTGCTCAGTCTGGTCGCAAACGGACTCTTGCTGATCGGCTGGAATTTCTACTGGCAACAAGTGGCGACCGGCGCATTGATCTTCGCCGTGCTGGCCGTCAGCTTCGCTCAGCGCCGCGCCCGTTATGCGTGAGATTCCGCGCCACGTCCCACGCTAAACGTAAATGCCAACGCGCCGACCAGCAGCACACCCTTGATGAAATCCTGCATGTAGTACGGCGCGTTGAGCATCGTCAAGCCGTTCAACAACACACCGACGAACACCGCGCCGACGACCGTGCCGAACACGTTCGGCCGCTTGGCGCCCCACACCGCGTATCCGACCAGCGATGCCGCGACGGCATCGAGCAGCATCGAATGGCCCGCGCTGACATCGCCACGGCCGACGCGCGCTGCAATCAGCACGCCGCCCAGCGAAGCAATCGCGCCCGACACGACATACGCGGCAATCCGGTAGCGCGCAGTCGGTGCACCAGCCAGACGCGCCGCCGTCTCGTTGCCGCCGATTGCGTAAATGACGCGGCCCCAGCGCGTGCTTTCCATCAGCACGCAAGCCACCACCGTCAACACGGCAAGCACGATCACCGGCAACGGCACGACGTCGAATAGACGCAGACGTCCGAGCGCCAGGAACGCATCGGGGAATACGCCGGTCGTTTCCGTGCCGTCGGGCAGGATCGTACCCGTGGCGAGCGAACGGCCACCTGTGGGTATCAATTGCAAGCCGGCCAGCAGAAACAGCGTGCCGAGCGTGGCAAGCTGATCCGGCACGCGCAGGCGCGTAATCAGCAGGCCGTTGAAGAGACCCGCCAGCACGCCGAGGACGAGGCATGCGGCGACCGCCGCGAGCGTATTGCCGTGCCAGACGATCAACACATAGCTCGCCGCCATCTGCGCCGATGCGGCCACGCTGCCCACCGACAGATCGAAACCGCCCGCCGCAAGCGTCACGGTCACGCCGATTCCGAGCAGCGCCACAATCGACACCGACTGCAAAATGCTGAACAGGTTGTCGATATTCAGAAACGCCGGCTGGTTGAGCGCAAAGACGACGATCAGTAGCGCGAGCACAAGGAGCATGCCGGTTCGTTCGAGGTGGCCTCGCAGGCTGCGCAATGCGCCGCCTTTGCGTGCGACCGGGGTTCGTGCCGCATGAGCGTTTTGATCGACGGCCTCGGATGCAATCGAAGAGCTGGTTTTCATGAGTGAGTGTGGAGATTGAGGTCGGAATGGGCGGCAGGCTCGAGCGTGGCCCGATCGAAACGGACGACGCGATCGGCGATCTCGAGCGCCTCCTCGAGATCGCTGACGAAAACGAGCGTGGCGCGTTGGCCGGCGTGACGCCGCAACGTATCGACGATATCGGCTCGTGCGCCCGCATCGACGCCCTGAAACGGTTCGTCGAGCAGCAGCAAACGCGCGGGCTGCGCATGCCAGCGCGCGAGCACGACTTTCTGCTGATTGCCGCCTGATAGACGCGTGAGCCGGTCATCCGGACCCGTGCAGCGAATCCCGAAGTTGTCGATTGCGTCGGCCGCCGCGCGCTGTTCGCGGCCGCGATTGACCACGCCCCGCCTGAACCAGCGCGTGAGAAACGGAAAGCTGAGCGTGCCCGCGATCGACGCGAACGGTACGCTGTCCGGAAACAGCGACGTACGCCAACGGTCTTCGCCCGCGAGGAAGACACCGGCGCGGATTGCGTCGGCAGGTGAGCCCGGACGCCACGGCTTGCCGTCGAGCGTCATCGTGCCGGACGCTGTGCGGATCGCGCCAAAAATGGCCCGTGCAAAACGCGACTTGCCCCCGCCGACCGGCCCGGCGATCGCGACGATTTCGCCTTGCTGCACGTCGAGATCGAAAGGGACGCTGCCGGGCGTCAATTGCAGATCGCGCACGCTGAAGCAGGGCTTCTGAGCGGAAAGAGCAGCTTGAGTGGACACAGCCGCGTTGCGATCGCTGCGCAGTTTGCGGCCGATCATCGTTTCCACTGCGGCGTTGAAATCGATCGGCGCGCGCAAGTCGGAGACGATGCGGCCGTCGCGCACAATCGTCACGCGCTGCGCAATACGACGCAGGTCGCCGAGCCGATGCGATACCAGCAGAATCGCAACACCTTCATCGCGCAAGCGCTCGAGCAACGCAAAGAGACGCTCGGCCTCCGGCTCGGACAGACTGGCCGTGGGTTCATCGAGAATCAGCAGCGCCGGTCGCGTAGCCAAAGCACGCGCCAGCGTCACGAGCTGCTGCGCGGCGAGCGACAGCGACGCCAAGGGCGCAGCCAGATCGGCGTCCAGCCCTACCCGCGCGGCCAACGGCGCTGCGTCACGAATGCGCGCTGCCGGCGGCGCGCGCCACGGCGAGGCCGGATCGCACAGGCGGTCGAGCAACAGGTTGTCCGCTATGGAAAGCGTCGGCACCACCGCATCAGCAATGGACTGGTGGACGGTGGCAATGCCGAGCTGTTTCGCGTGATGCGGCGACGCGGGCTGGAACGGCTCGCCACGCAAGCTCAGATTGCCGCCGTCGGGGCGATAAACCCCACTCAAGATTTTGACCAGTGTGGATTTGCCCGCGCCGTTGGCGCCCATCAGCGCGACGACTTCACCGGCGCTGATCGAGAAGTCGACGGAATCGAGCGCCAGCGTGGGGCCGAAGCGTTTCGAAACGGCGGCGACGGTCAGAATGGGAACGGCCATCGAAGAGCGCGCAGCGTGACTGCGCTCGTAGCGAATGACCGACCATCGTAGCTAGCGGATATCAGCCGGCCAACGAAGCGTTGCTCATATCGATAGTGTGGCCGCTTTCTCTTCCCTGGCCCGATATCGGCCCGGAGACCGAACGGCAAGCAACGGGCGACTAGCCTCCACCCAAATGCCAAACGCGCATAACCTTCGATGAATCGCTTATTGGAGCAACGCGCGCTCTTCTTTCTATACTCGATTCCGGTCAGCACTCACCAACGACGAGTGCCAAAACTCACACGCGGATATCGAACCATGAGCCTACGTCCTTTGCATGACCGCCTGATCGTCAAGCGTCTCGACCAGGAAACCAAAACCGCTTCGGGCATCGTGATTCCTGAAAGCGCTGCCGAAAAACCCGATCAGGGCGAAGTTATCGCCATTGGTCCGGGCAAGCGCGATAGCGACGGCAAGCGCGTCGAACCTGACCTCAAGGTCGGCGAGCGCGTGCTGTTCGGCAAATATGCGGGACAGTCGGTCAAAGTCGACGGCAACGAACTGCTCGTGCTGCGCGAAGAAGATGTCGTGGCAGTGGTCACTCAATAACGAACGGAGCGTCAAATCATGGCAGCAAAAGAAATCATTTTCAGCGACGTCGCCCGCTCGAAACTCGTGGAAGGTGTCAACATTCTGGCCAACGCGGTCAAGGTCACGCTCGGTCCGAAGGGCCGCAATGTTGTGCTCGAACGCAGCTTCGGTTCGCCCATCGTGACCAAGGACGGCGTCTCCGTCGCCAAGGAAATCGAGTTGCCCGATCGCGTGCAGAACATCGGCGCGCAGCTCGTGAAGGAAGTCGCCTCGCGCACCAGCGACGCCGCCGGCGACGGCACCACCACCGCGACCGTGCTCGCGCAAGCCATCGTGCGTGAAGGACAGAAGTATGTGGCGGCGGGCCTCAATCCACTGGACCTGAAGCGCGGCATCGACAAGGCCGTGATCGCCGCGATCGACGAGCTCAAGAAGATCAGCAGGCCGACCACGACCAGCAAGGAAATCGCTCAGGTCGCGACGATCTCGGCCAACGGCGAAGAGTCGATCGGCCAGCGGATTGCCGAAGCGATCGACCGTGTCGGCAAGGAAGGCGTGATCACCGTGGAAGACGGCAAGTCGCTCGACGATGAACTCGACGTGGTGGAAGGTCTGCAATTCGATCGTGGCTACCTGTCGCCGTATTTCATCAACGATCAGGACAAACAGGTGGCCGTGCTCGATAACCCGTTCGTGCTGCTGCACGACAAGAAGGTATCGAACATTCGCGATCTGCTGCCGGTTCTCGAACAGGTCGCGAAAGCCGGCCGCCCGCTTCTGATCATCGCGGAAGATGTCGAAGGCGAAGCGCTGGCTACGCTCGTGGTCAACAACATTCGCGGCATTCTGAAGACGGTTGCTGTGAAGGCGCCGGGCTTCGGCGATCGCCGCAAGGCGCTGCTCGAAGACATCGCGATTCTGACCGGCGGCCAGGTGATCGCCGAAGAAACGGGACTGTCGCTCGAAAAAGCGACGCTCGCGGAACTCGGTCAGGCCAAGCGGATCGAGGTCGGCAAGGAAAACACCACCGTCATCGACGGCGCGGGCGACAGCAAGAACATCGAAGCACGCGTGAAGCAGATTCGCACGCAGATCGAGGAAGCCAGTTCGGACTACGACCGCGAGAAACTGCAGGAACGGGTCGCGAAACTGGCGGGCGGCGTGGCGGTCATCAAGGTCGGCGGCGCGACCGAGATCGAGGTCAAGGAAAAGAAAGACCGTGTCGACGACGCGCTGCATGCAACGCGTGCCGCTGTCGAGGAAGGCATCGTGCCGGGCGGCGGCGTCGCGCTGATTCGCGTGAAGCAGGCTATCAGTGCGCTCAAGGGCGTGAATGCCGATCAGGATGCGGGCATCAAGATCGTGCTGCGCGCGCTAGAAGAACCGCTGCGGCAGATCGTGACGAATGCCGGCGAAGAGGCCAGCGTGGTCGTCGCGAAAGTGGCGGAAGGCACGGGCAATTTCGGCTACAACGCACAGACCGGCGAGTATGGCGACCTGGTGGAATCGGGCGTGCTCGATCCGACCAAGGTGACGCGCACGGCGCTGCAAAACGCGGCATCGGTCGCGGGTCTGCTGCTCACCACCGACGCCACCGTCCATGAAGCGCCGAAGGATGCGCCGGCAGCGGGACAGCCGGGCGGTCCCGGCGCGGGCGGGCCGGGACTCGATTTCTAAGTACCCGTACCGTCTGCCGCAAGGCATCGCGCACTTGCACTGCGCGCGGTTAAACGCAAGGGACACGGGCCGGTATTCGCTTTATCGCGAGCCGGCTTGTGTCTGTTCTGCTCTCGCCTGCTCTCCGCTCACGGCCCGCAGCCGATGCGCAAACTCATCGCATCAACGCACCGCCACGCCGTGTTGTTCATCGCGCACCGTACTGGCCTCGGTTTCCATTTCCGTTGCCGCATCGATGCGCGTCACGTGAACCGCCCGTTCCCGCAACAACACCCGAGACGCGATCCATTGCAGCGCGGAGCACAAAACCAGATACACGATCCCGACGAATACGAAAATCTGCGCGGGATAAATCATCAGACGGCTGTTGACCTGATTGGCGAGAAACGTGAATTCCGGCACGCCGACGATATACGCGAGCGACGTGTCCTTCACCAGCGACACCCACTGATTCACGAATGACGGCAGCATGATGCGCACGGCCTGCGGCAGCACCACATGACGCAATGCCTGCCAGCGCGTGAGCCCGAGCGACAGCGCCGCCTGCTGCCGGCCCGCGCCGACCGACACGATCCCCGCATGCACCGCATGCGACAGATACGCGCCGCCGATCAGCGACAGCGCGCAGACCACCGCGACGAGGCCCGGCACGTCGATATGCAGCAGCGTCGGCATCAGGAAGAAGGTCCAGAAGATCAGCATCAGCACCGGAATTGCGCGGAAAAACGCGACGATTCCGAGCAGCACCACGTATGCGCCGCCGCGTGTCAGCGCGAGCGCCACGCCGCCCGCCAATCCCACGACGGCGGACAGCAACGCCGACACCACCGAGAGCACGACCGTCAGCGCCGCGCCGCCCAGCGGCCCGTTGGGAAACGCACCGAGCAGCAGATAGCGCAGCGTCGGCAGCCACTCGAGGGCGGTCATGCTCGCCCCCGTTGCAGCGCGCGTACGCCCGTGTGCTGCCAGATCACGAGAGCCGTTTCGATTAGCGCGACGGTGCCGACATACAGCACGGTTGCCGTGCCGAACGCCTGAAAAGTCCGGAAGCTTTCCGTGTCGACCTGGCGCGACGCATACGACAACTCGGCGACGCCGATCGCCATCGTCAGCGACGAGTTCTTCACGATATTCATGTATTGCCCCGCGAGCGGCGGCGTGGCGATCCGCACCGCTTGCGGCAGCACCACGTGCCGCAAGGTCGCGTAACGCGTCATGCCCAATGCCGCGCTCGCCTGATATTGCGCGATGCCCACGCCGCGGATTCCGGCGCGAAACTCCTCGGCGATAAAGGCCGTGCTGTAGCACGTCAGCCCGAGCCAGCCGGCGAACAGTTCGAAGCTCGGCCAGTGCAGCGCAAACGGCCCGGCGCTCAGGACATGCGGCGTGTTCAGCCACGTCATCCACGCGGAAGGCAGCAGCATTGCCGCGCCGAAGTACCAGAACAGCAATTGGACCAGCAACGGAGAATTGCGAAACACGAGTACGTAGAGCTTCGCCGCCGTGGCGACCGCGCGATGTTGCGCGATGCGGGCCATTGCCAGCCCGAATCCAAGCAACGTCGCGCACACGCTCACGCACGCCGACAGGATCAGCGTGATCAGGAAGCCGTGCGCGAGCCAGCCGAGATAGCGCGGGCCCAGCCAGAAGTTCATCAAATGCATTTGGAGAAAACGCGGTCCTGTATCAGCAAGAAGGCCCGGTCACGCGTTTCGTGACCGGGCCATGTCGGGGCGGCTGTCAAGCGACGGGCGTTCAGCTCTTCTGCGGATCGCCGATCCTGAACAGACGCGGCAGCGGCGCGGCGCTCTTCGGGCCGAACCAGGTATCGTAGATCGTGCCGGCCGTGCCCTTGGCTTCGAGATCCTTCAGCGTGTCGTTGACGACATTCAGCAGGCGCGTCTCGCCCTTCGGCACGCCCACGCCTTCGTAGTCGTTGGAGATCGTGAACGGCGGGATCTCGTAGTTCGCCTTGTCCGGCACCTTCGCCAGCAACGCGACGAGCTTCGGTCCGTCCTGCGTGATCGCCTGCACGTTGCCCGTGCGAAGCGCGGCGAAGGCGAACGGCGTGTCGTCGTAAGCGATGATCGTCGCGCTCGGGAATTGCGCGCGCACCTGCTGCTCATTGGTCGTGCCTTTGTCGGCGCCGATCCGCAAACCGTTCAACTGTTGCGGCGAAGTAAGCGTGCCCTTCTTCGCGATGAATTGCGTGCCCGACGCAAAATACGGCGTGCTGAAATCCACTTCCTTCTTGCGGTCGTCGGTAATCGTGAAGTTGGCGAACACGAGATCCACCTTGCCCGACTTCAGGAACGCGATGCGGTTCGCCGGATTGGTCGGCTGGATCTCGAGCTTGACGCCGAGGCGCGTGGCGAGCGCTCGCGCATAATCGACGTCGAGCCCGACGATCTGATTGCTCTTCGGATCGACGAAGCCGAACGGCGGATTGCTGTCGAACGCGGCCACGCGCAATACGCCCGCCTTCCTGATGTCGTCGAGGCGATCCGCGTGCGCGGCGGCGGACATGACAAGCAGACTTCCGGCGATCGCTGCGCCAAGCACTCTGAGATTCATAGCGGTGGTTTCCTGTTGTTTTGATGGGCCGCGCGCGAGGTCGAATAGCGCGTGCCTTAGCGTGAGAAGTGGACTCTAGCAACGCTCGCGCACGGCACAAACCAAGCAATTTTCAGGTGCTAAGCAGCGTTTCTGATAATGGGTGGGGCGCGGCGGCGGGGTTGGGTATTCCCGTGTTCGCGTTTTCAGTGCGGGTGTCCGCGCGGAACCTGTCGTCTATCCACGCAACGCACCAGGGCAATCCACAATCCGTCGCGCTCACGACCCCGTTTCCGCCGCAAGCGATCCGCCGAGATAAGCATCGCGAATCCGTTGATCGCCGAGCAGTTCGCTTGCGGTGCCCGACAACACCACGCGGCCGGTCTGCAGCACATAGCCGCGATGCGCGCATCGCGGCCAGGTCATCCGGTTGTCCCATTGCCGACAACCGCGCAAAACCGCGCTTCTGGCATCCAATGAGTTGCTACGCGACCGACGTCACATATCCGCCATCGGGCGCGTCGTGCGGAAGGGACCAGCCGAAATAGACCTCTGCCTCGACGATCTTGCCGCCGCGGACGGTCAGCCGCTCCGTATTGCGGAATCGTCGACTGCCAAGAGTCGTTGCTTCGTAAACGACGAACACCTGTTCGCCATGAACAACGACATCGACGAACTGAAAGTCGGTAATCGTCTCGCTGTTCGGCCAACAACGCGTGAAGTAAGTGCTGCGATCCAGGCGGTTATCCAGAGGGCTAGTGAAATGGAAGTCAGCGCCGATCAGCGCCTCGATGGCGGCGCGGTCCTTATGTACATAGGCGAGATAACTCGCACGGGCGATGTCGGCAGGATCTTGCTGCATATACGTCGTCTCCATTGAATGTTTCAGGAAAGCGCCTCAACGGCCTGTTCCCGCAGGCTGACCTGCGGAAAACTCAGGTGCATCGCAGGCTCCTGGCCATTGTCGACCCGACCGGCGCCGCCTTCTTTGCCCCTCATGCGTCCACGATCACTTCAAACCCGCCGTAGATCAGCCGCTTGCCGTCGAAAGGCATCGGATTCGTGTCGGGCTGCAGCCGTGGGTCGGCCATCACCGCTTTCATGCCGTCGTCTCGTGCCTGACGCGAAGGCCAGACAACCCAGGAGAACACCACCGCCTCGTCATGCTGCCGTTTGACCGCCATCGGAAAAGACGTCAGCTTCCCTTCCGGGACGTCGTCTCCCCAGCACTCGACCACCTTCAATGCGCCGTGCTCCTTGAAGACGGCCGCTGCCGATTCGGCATGCTTCCTGTACGTTTCGCGATTGGCCGTGGGCACCGCGGCGACAAACCCATCTATGTAAGTCATGAACGATCTCCGGTTTGCGTGAGTCATGAATAAGGGCGCAAAAGCGACATCGGGACCGCATTGCCGCAATCTTGCCGCCCTATACACACGACGAACCACGCTTGAGGAAATCGACAAAGCTCACGATAAATTTCGTCCGCGTGCGCGCGCACTGGAAGATCAGGACTGACTCGAGCCGCCGGCGACAGGCACCTGAATCCTCACAACGGAAGCCCGCGAAATAATCAGACTAACAGCGGAAAGTGCGAGGAAGCCCAACGAGGTGCAGATGACACCCGCAAAACCGAACACCGGATAGACATGCCCCGCCACTGCCGAACCAAAGCCGATTCCGCAAAATACGAACGACGCAGTCAACGCTAATGCAGTCCCGCGCCGGTCCGGCACCATCTCGACGATCCGGCGCTGCTGGGAAGGCCACAGCAGATCCGTGGCGAATGCCCAGGCAGCAAGCGCAACGAAGAACCATTGCAGATGGGGTGGCGTCATCCAAAGCAACGCGAGGTCGAGGGCGAGCAGCGCGAGCCCAGCGGTCAACATCGCTTCCGCGCTATAGCGCCTCGCGGCACGCGTCACGAAAAGGTTGCCTGCGACGCCGGCAACGCCCAGCACGACAAGCGCGGCCGATACAGCGCTGGAACCGGCATGGAACGTGTCGCGAACAATCGGCGCAATAAACGAGTACGTCGAATAGACGCCTGCCGCGATGAAAAACACGACGAGAAACGCGCTGAGTGTCTCGGTACGGCTTAGCAGCGATGTAACGGTTCTGAGCTCGACATGCTCGCCCTCGCTGGAATCGGGCACGACCGCCACGATAAGCGCCGCTGTTGCCGCGCCCGCGCACGCAATCGCAACGAATAACGCCCGCGCCCCCCACACGTGAGCGACCCATGCCGAAAGCGGCATCCCGACGAGACCCGCGATACTCAGTCCGAGCAGAACGATGGCGATCGCGCTGCCCTGATGCCTGGGTTCAACGAGGCTCGATCCCAATGCGCCAAGCACAGGACCAATAAATCCCGCGCCCAATCCCATCAGCACGCGCGACAGAACGAGGACGGAGTAGTTTGGTGCGGCCGCGAACAGCAATGCGGCGGCGCTGAAGAGCGAGAGCCCGATGAGCACCTGGCGACGCCGTCGCAAATGTCCGAAGCCGACTTGCAGAAAAGGCGCGGCAAACGCGAAGGTCACGCCAAAAAAAGATATCAGGTAGACGCTTTGCGCGTCGGCAAGACCCCATTCACGCGAAATCGCATTGAGACTGCCGACGACCGACAACGCGCCTGTCGCTTGCACGAAGTACGCAAAACTGAGCGCGCGAAGCGCACGCGTGGTTTTCGCAGGGATAGCTGGGGTCATGAGCGAGTACTGGAGTTGAGCGATTCCGGCGCCGGACGGCGGACGGCGGACAAGCGGCCGGACCGCGCAAGCGGCGCCGAGCGCCGCTTTGTCGCGATCGCCGTTCGGGTACGTCAGGCTACTGGAATGGGGTTGTCTTTCAACGAGAGGTTGAACTGGTCGACGAACGCATACTCGTTAGGTCCGACGTTGTCGCGCAGCGGCTGGGCAGCGCTGACCACCACTTCCTGCGTCGCGGTAGCGAGCTTGTCCAAGGTCTCGGCGATGAACGCATCGAGCGGCATTGCACGCGGATCGCCACTCCTGTGGACGAGATCCGTGTCGACCCACGGCGGCGCGATTTCGAGCACGCGCACGCTGGTGTCGCGCAGCATGAATCGCTGCGACATGGTGTACGAGTGGACTGCTGCCTTGGTTGCGGAATACAGCGCAGTAGCAGCCAGCGGTACATAGGCGAGCACGGAACTGTTGTTGATGATCGTCGACTCCGGCTGCTGCTTGAGATGTTCGACAAGCGCCGCACTCATCCGCACCGGACCGAGCAGGTTCGTATTGATCAGATGCACCGCCTGCGCATTGTCGAGCGCACTGCCCGCGTTGTCGAACGGCATGATGCCCGCGTTGTTGATCAAGACGTTCAGCGTGGGATAGCGCCCGATCAATTGCCTTGCCACCTGTTGAATCTGCGCGCCGTCTGCAATGTCGAGTTCGATGACATCGATGCCCGGGTTCGCGTTTGCGACCTCGTCGAGTAACGCTTTGCGCCGCCCGGCGATGATCACCTTGTTGCCGCGTTGATGGAACGCTTCGGCGAGCGCGCGTCCAATACCCGACGTGCCGCCCGTAATGAATATCGTGTTGCCTGAAAGTTTCATGATCACCGCTTCCTTAATGTAGATGTGTATCGGCAACCAATGTCAGTGAGTGGTCGTGTAGCGCGGTGCCGGAACGTTGGTCGACAATAGCGGCGACATTGCACGCCTCGCGCTTTCGTATTCTTCCCATTTGGCGACGTCGTGCAGCGAAGGAATCGTCACGAGTTCGCCCCGCTCGAACCCGACCAGCGCCGCATCGACCATGTTTTCCGCGGACATCACGATCGACTTGTCCAGGTTTTCGAGGGGTAGCCCTCCCGTTTGCCAGAAATCGGTAGCCGTTGCACCCGGCAAGACGGCCTGGATCCGAATTCCTTTGCCGGCAAGCTCGTGGTGCAGCGACTGGCTGAATGCGAGCACGAAGGCCTTGCTTCCACCGTAGACACCATTGAGCGCTTCCGGCGCAATCGCGACGATCGACGAAATATTGATGACAGCGCCTTTGCCGCGCGACACAAAGCCGGGCACGGCGGCGTAGGTAAGACGCATCACGCTCGTCACGTTGAGATCGATCATGCGCGACATCGCATCGACGTCGCTGTCCTCGAGAGGCGTATGCGTACCGACGCCCGCGTTATTGACCAGCAGGGTGATCGTCGCATCCTGTTTCAGCTTTGTTTCGACGATCGAAAGGCCAGCCCGAGTCCCGAGGTCGGCGTCGAGAATTTCGACACTGCGTTGGGTTTGCGTCGTGATACGGCTGGCTAGCGCGGCGAGGCGCTCACGGTTGCGGGCAACGAGTATGAGTTCGTAACCGCGTCGCGCGAGGCGTTCGGCATACACCGCACCCATACCGGACGATGCGCCCGTAATCAGTGCTGTGCCCAAATGTGCTTGCGTCATCATGTCACTCCGGTTGAAGACAGTTGTGCCGGAGTGAATTGTGGTGCCGAAGGCCACCAACTCAAATGACGTTAAAGGTCATGTTTTAGGACATTCCAGATAGAAGGGATGACCGACTGGCAGCCCGTCGAATTTCTAGCGGCACTAAAGCCGTCTCTTTCTATTCGTCGATCGGGTGATCGTCACCGGTTACATTCCGCGACTCTCTCCTCAACGACTGCGGAGTCATTTGATAGGCCCGCGTGAACACTTCCCGGAGATGACGCCTGTCACGAAATCCTGTTTCGCGCGCAATTGTTTCAAGTGAATGACGGCCACGTTCAATCAGATTTCTCGCCTCTTCCAGACGCAGACGTTCGATTGCCTTCGCGGGAGATATGCCGGTCTCGGAAAGAAAAATGCGCGTAAATTGCCGGCTGCTCAGATGCGCTGCCTTCGCTAGATCGTCCACGCGCAAGGGTTTGGATAAATTGAGGCGTGCATGTTCGAGCGCCTTCTGGACCCGGTCCGACTTTGGCGCGAGCGCCAGCATTTCAGAGTGCTGCGACTGCCCGCCCGAGCGCCGATGCGTCATGACCATCGCACGCGCCACCCTGGTCGCGAAGTCCGCACCCATGTCCTTCTCCACCAGGCCAAGCGCCAGGTCCATCGCCGCCGTCAAACCCGCTGACGTCCATATCGGGCCATCGACGATAAAGATGCGGTCGGCTTCGACCTGAACGAGCGGCCAGCGCGCCTGCAAAGCGTCTGCGAACGCCCAATGCGTGGTCGCGCGTTTACCGTTTAGAAGCCCGGCTTCAGCGAGAACGAACGCACCCGTACAGAGGCCCGCGGTGCGCCGTGAGCGCGCGGCCGCCTCGCTGATGAATCTGAGTTCTTCGGCGGTTGTGGTGCGGCCGGTTGGATTGGCCACGCCGCTGATCATCCAGGTGTCTGCCGTCGCATTCGAATCGGCCGGCCTGGTCATGACGGAGACGCCGAGCGACGAGCGGATTTCTCCGCCCTGCAGCGAGTAATTCGTCACATGATAAATAGGCTCGCGCGCAACGACGTTGGCGATTTCAAATACGGTCTGGGTCCCAATGGCCATGACCTGGAAGTCGTCCGTCAAGAAGTAGCCAATCCGATGCATTAATACGCCAGCCGTGGTGTCCGAAAACGTGAGTATAAATGTCGTTGTAAAAGCCTGCCTGCGGCATGGATGATAAGCATCCTATCCGCCAATACCGTGCCGCTAGTCCGGCATAACAGCGCGCTGTGTCGATGTCTGTGTCGACGTCTGTGTCGATGTAATAGCCGGCTCAATCAGGCGCGTGGAACTTCCCATCGCGCACGCAACCGCAGGAACGCAAATGAGCAGCTCCACATGGTTAGCGCCAGCTACCGACCGTCATGAACAGAAGTATCCGCAACTGACCGAGGCCGAATTAGCACGACTGCGTCAATACGGCGTTGTTCGTTCGTGGACATCGGAACGGATTTTCGAAGTCGGCGCGCCAGGGTTCGGGATGTGCGTGGTATTGCACGGGATGATTCGCGTGAGTAGCCGCGACGCGTTCGGGCGTCATGCCGTCGTTAGCGAAAACGGTCCGGGACACTTCGTTGCGGAAGTCGGACAGCTATCCGGCGGTCGATGCATAGTGGACGGCGATGCGGTCGGCGATGTATCGGCCATTCACATCCTCCCCGACAGACTGCGGGCGCTCCTGATCGCCGAAGCGGAGCTGGGTGAGCGCATTATGCGGGCGCTTATTCTCAGGCGGGTTGCGCTTATTGAGCGAGGCAATGGGATCGTTATAGTCAGCCAACCGCATAACGCCCGCCTCCACGCATTGCAAAGTTTCCTGCGACGTAACAATGTTCCTCATGCGGTCATCGGCGCGTCGTCAGAAGACGACGACACAGCCCGTTACGTAGCGAAGTGGGTACGCGATGACGCCGACTACCCGCTCGTGCTGCATCCAGACGGGACCATCTTGCGAGCACCCGATGAAGCGGAGCTTGCCAACGCGCTGGGCTGGCTCCCTGATTTCGATCCGGAGCATGTCTACGACGTCGCAATCGTCGGAGCGGGTCCGGCGGGTTTGGCGACAGCCGTCTATGCCGCGTCCGAGGGGCTGAGAGTCATCGTACTCGATCATAGTGCGCCAGGCGGACAGGCCGGTGCCAGCGCCCGCATTGAAAACTTCTTCGGATTCCCAACAGGCATCTCCGGCCATGCGCTCACCGCCCGCGCGTACGTACAGGCACAGAAATTCGGAGCCGACGTAGCCATTCCCGCTCAGGCGGAAAGCCTCGATTGCGGCATAACGCCGTTCGCGCTGCGCTTGTCCTCCGCCGTGACCATCCGGTCCCGAACGATCGTTATCGCTTCGGGCGCGGCTTATCGCAGACCCGACATTCAGGGCTTGGAACGCTTCGAGGGACGAGGAACATACTATTGGGCTTCGCCGGTCGAGGCGAAGCTTTGCGCGGGACAAGACGTATTGCTGGTCGGCGGCGGAAACTCCGCGGGACAGGCCGCCGTGTACCTCGCGTCGCGCGCGCGGCGAGTTCGCATGCTGGTACGTGGACAAAGCCTGAAGGCCAGTATGTCGCAATATCTCATCGACCGTATCGCTGCTCTGGACAATGTCGATGTGACGTACGGCACTCAGATCACCGCGCTGAGAGGCGCCAGGACGCTCGAGGAAGTAGAGCTTTTGAGCGGGACGCAACGGTCGGTTGTATCCGCGGAACACGTGTTCCTGTTTACCGGTGCATCTCCCAACACGTCGTGGCTTGACGGATGCGGCGTCGCCGTCGACAAAAACGGCTTCGTGCTTACGGGCGAAGGCGCCGGACCTGGGTCGCAAGAGCATGAAACAAGCGTGCGCGGCGTGTTCTGTGCGGGGGACGTCCGCTCGACTTCGACCAAACGTGTTGCCGCGGCGGTGGGAGACGGTGCTGCCGTCGTCGCGCAGATTCATCGTCAACTGGAGCGGACGGTCGCTCAGGCATAAGCGCCGTCGTGATGGATTGGCGTGCAGCACACAGCACGATGCTAGTGCTGATTTTCAAGGTACCGCCGATGTCGGGCGATGATAGTTGACGGGCAAAAAGGAACTCCGCGATGACAACGATCGAGCACTTCGAATATGTATTTCTTGGCGGCGGCAAAGGTGGCAAGACACTGGCGATGGAACTCGCGCAGGCGGGCCGCAAGGTTGCCGTGATCGAACGAGGCATGATCGGCGGATCGTGCATCAACGTGGCATGCATACCGACCAAGACGCTGATCCAGACCGCGCGCACCGAATACATACTGCATCGACAGGATGGCAGGGCCGCGGACATGGCCAAAGTGTCGCAGCGCGTGAAAGCCGTGGTCGACGGTATGGTGGAAATCAATCGCAACGCGTTGCGTGACTCCGGCCTCGAACTCGTGCTGGGCACGGGCCGCTTTGTCGGACCGCGCCGGCTCGAAGTGAAAACCAATGACGGCGGTCTGCGAATGATCGAAGGCGAACATGCTTTTATCAACACGGGCACGACGGCGGCGATTCCCGATGTGCCGGGATTGAAGGCCGCCGAGCCGCTGACGCACGTCGAAGCGCTGGTGCTGACGACGTTACCCGAAAGCCTGATCGTTCTCGGCGGTGGATATATCGGGCTCGAAATGGCGCAGGCATTCCGTAGACTGGGCAGCAAGGTCACGCTGATACAGGACGCGCCGCGCGTGGCGATGCGTGAAGACGAGGACGTCACCGAGGCGATCGAGGCGGCGCTGAAAGAGGAAGGCATCGATATCAGAACCGGCGCGAGACCCGCCAGCGTGACGGGCAAGTCGGGAGAGTTGGTGACAGTGGTACTGCAGAATGGCAGCACGGTGAGCGGGAGTCATCTTCTGGTCGCGGCGGGCCGCACCCCTGGCACGTCCGGTATCGGCCTCGACGCCGCCGGGGTCGAAGTCGACGCGCGCGGCTTCATCAGAACGGACGAACGTCTCGCGACGACAGCAGAGCGCACATGGGCCATCGGCGAGGTCGCAGGCACACCGATGTTCACGCACGCATCGTTCGACGATTACCGCGTGTTGCGCTCGCAACTCGCTGGGGAAAATGCGAAAACCACGCGCGACAGAATCATTCCGTATGCGCTCTTTATCGAGCCGGAACTCGGTCGTATCGGTCTCAGCGAAGCCGACGCGAAGGCGCGCGGCATCGCGGTACGTGTTGCAAAGCTGCCGATGGCGGCGGTGCCGCGGGCGCGGACGAACGGCGCGACGAAGGGCTTCATGAAAATGCTGATCGACGCGGACTCAGACGCCATCCTTGGCTTTGCGATGCTGGGCACCAATGCCGGCGAGGTAGTGACCGCGGTGCAGATGGCGATGCTCGGCGGATTACCTTATACGGCCGTGCGCGATGCAATCATTGCGCATCCGCTGATCTCCGAGGGCCTCAATATCCTGCTTGCGAAGGTGCCGCAGCGTGCGCCCTAATGAGGAGCCGCGATAGAGACTTGCAGCGATGAACCTCCTTGCTTGTCTGCGATTACCCAGGCCGGTCCAACCGGCGGCATGCAGCCCGCGCACGGCGTGCGCGAAACCATGTCGAACGACACTGCTTTTGTCCGGGGAGTTTGCAAGAATCGCGTGACGTTGGCGGCCCGCTCTCTCACCCAGCGAAACGCGGCTCCGGCAAACCGCGCACTCCCAGCCCCGTCACCGCGAACAACCCGCCCTTCTCGCGTTCTTTCTGCGGAATGCCCCACATCGGGCGGCCCATCGTCGTCACGTAGAGCGTGTCGAGATTCGGGCCGCCGAACATCACGCTCGTCAGATTGCGCACCGGGAATTCGACGACGCGGTCGAGCTTGCCGTCCGGCGCGAAGCGCAAGATGCGCCCGCCGAACACCAGCGCGGACCAGACGTAGCCTTCCTCATCGACGGTTGCGCCGTCGAAAGTGCCGGCCATGTCGCGCGCCGATGCGAACAGGCGGCGGTTGCCGGCGGCGCCGGTTTCGATGTCGTAGTCGTACGCGTACATCTCCCTGCTATACGTGTCCGTGAAGTACAGCGTGCGATTGTCGGGGCTCCAGCAGGGTCCGTTCGAACAGCTGATGCCCGAGTCCAGCCGCGCCAGCGTGCCGTCGATATCCAGGCGGTACAGACCGCCGCTGCGCGTTGAGCGCTGGCCGCGATCCGCGTCGTAGCGGTCGAAATCGTAGGACATCGTGCCCGCGATGAAGCGGCCGCGCCGGTCCACCTTGCCGTCGTTGAAGCGGGTCTCGGGATCGTCGCTTTCCGGATCGGCGATGAACTGCACCGTCTGCGCATCGAAGTCGTAAAAATGCAGGCCGTTGGCAAGCGCCACGACCGCGCCGCCCTGCTCGCGCAGCGCCATCGAACCGATATGACGCGGCACGAAAAAGCGCTTTACCTCGCTGCCGTCCGCGCGGCAGCTATAGATTTCCGCGGCGGTACTGTCGATCCAGTACAGCCGTTCCTCCTTGACATCCCATAGCGGGCCTTCACCAAGATGATTGTTCGCATCCACGAGCAAGCGTACTTCAGGCATCGTCGTCTCCTTGTTGGCACGATGTTGGCGCTTCGGTTCACTCGTTGTCCTTGAGCGCGCGCCGATGAGCGAGCAGCGCCATCAGACGCCGATCCCGCCAGCGGCTGCGCTCCTCGATACGCTCGCGCGGCAGCGCGGCACGCCGCTCGGCATCGAGGCGGTCCAGCGTGGCGGCGGCCCAGTCAAAAGGCACGCGCGTTTCGGCGATGCTGCGGTATGTGCCGCCATAGCGCTGTGCATAGTCGGCCACGCCGCCCGGCGCGTTCAGATCGATCGTCTCGAACGGGCCCATGAAGGACCAGCGCATCGCGAGACCGTCGCGCATCACGGTGTCCAGATCGGCGGCGCTCGCATAGCCCTGCTCGTAGAGGCTCAACGCCTCATCGAGCACCGCGCCTTGCAGGCGGTTAAGCAGAAAACCCGAGATTTCGCGATTCACGGTGACCGGCTTCTGTCCAGCTTGCTCATAGAAAACGCGAGCACGTTCGAGCGTGTCCTGCGATGTCCAGGGCGCCCCGCACAACTCGACGAGCGGCACGAGCGACGGCGGGTTCACCGGATGCGCGACGAGACAGCGCGCGCGGCCTTGCAACGCTTCGGTGAACGTGGATGCCGGCAGACCCGAGGTCGAACTGGCAAGCAGCGCGTCGGGCTTCGTCAGGCGGTCTAGCTGCGCAAAGAGCGTGCGCTTCACGTCGACGATTTCGGCAATGTTCTCCTGCACGAGATCCGCCTCTGCGACCGCTTCGGCAAGGGTCTCGCATGTTGTGATGCGCGCGACGATCGCCTCTGCCGGCTCGTCGATCAGATCGAACGACGCGAGGTCCTCCACGCTTTCGCGAATGGCCGGGACAGCGTCCCTCAGCATGTCTTGCGAGGCGTCGTGCAACTTCACGTCGAAGCCGCTGCGCGCGAACACAATCGCCCACGCGCGCCCGATGCGCCCCGAACCGATTACCGCTGTCGTCTTCGTCTGCATGAATGTGTCCCGATGTTATGCGCGCCGGTCGCGCAGCGTGATGACGGCCGCCAGCACGACGAGCCCATTGATGATGTCGCGCACGGCGGGCGGCACGGTCGTGCCCGCGAGCAGCGTGCCGAGAGCGGTCAGCAGCAGCGCGCCGCCGAACACGCCGAGATAATGCCCGCGCCCGCCGGTGATCAGAGCGCCGCCCACGACGACCACCGCGATGGACGGCAGCAGATACGGATCGCCCATACCGAGGAACGCCTGCGAGCTGAACCCCGCGAGCAGCAAACCGACGAGCGCCGAGCACAATCCTGAGAGGCAGTACACGGCGATCAGCGTGGTGCCGACACGCACACCTGAGAGCTTCGCCGCGACCTGCGAATTGCCGACCGCGTACACGCGCCGCCCGAACGGCGTGCGATGCAGCAGCAACAGCGCAAGCGCGAGAAACACCGGCACGCTCCATGCGGCGAACGACAAGGGCCCGAGTTTGCCGTTGGTGAATTCGCTGATCGCGGACGGCGACCAGCCTTGCGGCGAGCCATTGCAGTAGATCAGCGTGAGACCTTGCAGCAGGCCGTTGGCGGCAAGCGTCACGACGATTGGCGGAAGGCCCAGCATCACGACGCCCACGCCGTTGAATGCGCCGACGAGCAGGCCGACGCCGAGCACGGCCGGGACCGCCCACGCCGCCGCGGCGTTCGCGCCGTGCGTGAGGCCCGTGAGAAGAACGCCGGCCAGCGTGATGAGCCAGGGCATCGAGAGATCAAGTCCGCCGGTCAGGATCACCGCGCCCTGTCCGAGGCCGAGAATCGCGAGGAACAATGTCAGCGTCAGCAGGCTGCTGTAGAAGTTCGCGCTGGTCAGCACCGCTGGGCCATACACGAAGCCGGTGATCGCCACTACCGCGAAAAACAGCAGATACGCCGGCACGACATACTTCACCCACTCGCGGTTGCGCTCGATCCAGTCCGCAATCGCGCGGCCCTTCAGCTCCGTGTTGGCGATCGGCTGAAAACCGCTCACTTCGAAGGACACGCGCCGCGCGTGAGCGTCGTTCTTCACTCGCGTGCCGGTTCGCATCGCCCTCAGCCATTGTGCCGCGTGACGCGCGCATTCATGCGCGGCCGACTGTTTGCCGATCGACGAACCGAGTACCGCGAGAATCAGGATCACCGCTTCCGCGATCGTCGTGAAGAACGCCGACACGTTCAGCACCAGCAGGATATTCACGGTGACCATCAGCGTCATGGCGGCGAACACCGTGCCGACGCAGCCGCCCCGCCCGCCGCCGAGCAACGTTCCGCCGAGCACCACGGCGGTAAACATCGACAGCAGCAGCGGACGGCCGACGAGGGGATCGGCAGAGCCCGTCTGCGCCGACACGTACAGGCCCGCCGCCGCGTAGAACATGCCTGCGAGCGCGTAGGTCATGATGCGATAGCGCGTGACGGGCATGCCGTTGGCGTACGCGCTGTCCGCGTCGCTGCCGAGCGCGTACAGACCGACGCCGAAACGCGTGCGCCGGATAAACGCCCATATCAGCAGCGCGGCGATCAGCACGCCGGCCGACATCGGCAGTTTCCCGTCAATCAGATCGGATGTGATGAACGCGCCGAACTCGTCGCCGACGCTGCCGCCGGGCTTGTTCTGGATCAGCAGCGTCACGCCCTGAACCATGAACATGGTCGCGAGCGTGACCACGATGGATTGCAGGCGGAACCACGCGATCAGCGCGCCATTGATCAAACCGATGCCGCCGCCTGTCGCGAGAATCAGCGCCGCACCCGCCCATTGTTGAAGCGGCGTGCCATGCACGAAGCGCACCGCGAGCACGTTGGCGAGCGACACGACTGCCGACGCGGACAGATCGAAGCCGCCCGACAGCACGACGATGGTCTGTCCGAGCGCGGCGAGCGCGAGCGTCGTCGCGCTCGAAATGACGGAGCCGATGTCGTACGCGCCCACCGGCGTGGCCGACAGCGCGCCCCACGCAACGAGCATTGCGACGAGCGCGCCGATCGCGATGATCAGTCCGCGATGATGATCGACTCGCGCGGCCCAGGCAGCGCCCGCGCCTCGACGCACGATCCCGCTGTCGGGCGACGCAATAGCTATTTTCATGGCCAACCTCTCAGCTGGAAAGCATGTTGCGCATCACGGCTTCTTCCGTGAGCGCATCGCCGGACAATTCTCCGACGTTGCGGCCGCGATACATCACCGACACGCGGTCGCACACATTGACGAGTTCGGGAACATCGGTCGAATAAAACAGCACGGCGCCGCCTGCCGCGGCGAACGCGCGCATCAGCACGAAAATCTGATGCTTGGTGCCCACGTCGATGCCGCGCGTCGGATCGAACATGAGCCAGACGCGGCTTTGCGTGAGCATCCACTTGGCCATTGCGATCTTTTGCTGGTTGCCGCCCGAGAACGACAGGCACGGCTTGTAGAGCGCGCGCGGATTCACTTCCATCTGCGCAAGCGACCTGGCGATCGCGGCCTGCTCGCGCTTGCGGTCGATCAGTCCAAAGCGCGCATAACGTCCGATCACCGGCAGCGACACGTTCTCTCCGCCGGGCAGACGCAGAAACAGACCTTCGGTCTTGCGGTCTTCAGGCAGAAAACTGGTCGACACACCGGCCTTCAGCGAATCGGCGGTCGAGGTCAGCGTGACCGGCTTGCCGTCGATACGGATTTCGCCGTCGTCGATATAGGTGGCGCCGAACAGCGCCTCGAACAGTTCGCGCTGGCCCATACCCTGCAACGCCGCGATGCCGTGCACTTCGCCGGCGACAAGCGTCAGGTCGAAGTCGCTCACCACGCCGTCCACGCGGATGCGGCGCGCCTGCATGGCGGGCGGCCGGGTTTGGCCCTGCGCCAGCGCCGGCGGCGCGACCTTCGGCGGATATTTCGCTTCCATGGAGCGGCCGATGACGAGGCGGATTACCTCGTCGTCCGAAATGTCGGGCGTGTCGAATGAGCCGACATCGCGGCCATTGCGATACACGGTGAGGCTGTCGCAGAACTCGCGCACTTCCTGCATGCGGTGCGAGATGAACACGAACGTGACGCCCTTTGCCTTTAACGCATCGATCCGGCGCGAAAGCCACGCCACGTCCGCGCCCGACAGCGACGAAGTCGGCTCGTCGAGCAGCAGTACTTGCGGGCCACGCAGGATCGCCTTCGCAATCTCGATCTTTTGCCGCACCGGCAAGGACAGATCGCGAACATACGCACCGGGGCGCACGTCCGGCAGATCGAGTTCTTCGAGCCACTGCGCCGCCATGCGCTGCGCCTCGCGCGTTCTGATGCGGCCGAAGAGCCCGGTCGGCTCGTACGACAGAAGCAGGTTCTGCGCGACCGTGAGATCGCGCACCAGCGTCATCTCCTGAAACGCCGTCTGCACGCCGGCGCGATGCGCGTCCTGCGGGCCGCGCATCGTCAGGTCGCGGCCCATCACGCGGATGGTGCCCGCGTCGGGCTGCATCAACCCGGACAGCAGCTTGACGGTGGTGGACTTGCCTGCGCCGTTCTCGCCGAGCAACGCGTGCACGGCACCGCGCTTGACGCGAAACGACGCGCCGTCGAGCGCGACGGTGGCGCCGAAGCGCTTGGTCACGTTCGACAGGTCGATGGCGAGAGATGCGTCGCTCATGACAAGGTCCTCAGTCCTGGTTGCCCGTGAGCGCCGCGTTGAAGCCGACCTCTCTGGTTTCCTCGGAATAGATGTCCGCGAACCAGCCCGGCGGCACCTTGTCCGGCATGAAGGCCGTGCACCCCGCCTTCAGTTCGTCGATGCTGCCGGTCTTGCACAGCCTGGACTGCGGCGTTTCGACGAGCGGCAGCTTGAGCGTGATGCGCTGCGGGAAGTCCTTGCCGTCCAGCTTCTGCACGGCCATCTTGAGCGCCATTGCACCCGAATACGGCGGCGCGCCATACGAAATCGAACGGTAGCCGATCGAGCGATAGGCGCCCTGCCCTTTCACCTCGCCAGGCGGCAGCATCTGCACGCGATGACCGTTCGACGACTCACCCGCGCAGGGCTTGATCTTGTCGTCGGCGATGCCGGCATCGAGCTGCATCGACGCGGCGGTGAAGCAGCCGACCTGCATCCACAGCCCGTCGATCTTGTCCCAGCTATTGGTCGCGAGAATCTTCGACAGCTCGGTCTTGGCCGTGGCCTGACTCCACATGCCCGTGCCTTCCGCCACGACCTTGATGCCGGGGTACTTCGAGAACACGGCCTTGGCGGCTTCGGTGCGGGCGCGATCCACCGACGTGCCCGGAACGCCGTTGATCAGCACGATGTTGCCCTTGCCGTTCAGCGTCTTCGCAAGCCATTCCGCCGTGACGGTGCCGGCCTGGTGCTGGTCGATCGTCACGTTGTGGGCGCACGGTTCGGTCACTTCGCCGTCGTAGGCCGCGACGACCACGCCCTTCGAACAGGCGTTCTTGATTGCGCGGTTCAGCGCCGTGGGCGAGATCGGATAGATGATGATCGCCTTCGCGCCCGCCTGCACCATCGAGTTGATCTGCTGGATCTGCTTCTGCGCGTCGGTGCCCGCGACCTGCACCTCGAGATCGACCTTGTCCTTCAGCGCGGGCGTGTTCGCCATCGCCTTGACCATGTTCGCGGCCTCGGTCTGCCAGTCGTTGCCGACATAGCTCATCGACAGGAACACCTTGTACTTGCCCGCCGCATGCGCCTCGCCGGAGACAGCGAGCGCCGCAGCGAAGCCGATACCCATACCGATACCGAGCGCCGTCAGTCCCGCACGACGAATAGATTGCGTCCATGCTTTCATGTCATCCTCCAATGTTCGTTTTTGTGTCGAACTACGCTTCAGCCAGAAACCGGTACATGCGGCAAGCGCGCACTGGCCGGCAATGCGATACCCGCGCTGCCCGGCACGACGTTGGGATCGTGGCCGGGGATCACGTAATCGGCGATCTGGCGAATGCGCGTGAGCGAGCCCATTTCCGCAAGCGTCTCGTGCACGATGCCCACCGGCACCAGATCGACGATGTTTTCCATGCAGTTCGCGCAATCCCCCGCGATCAGCACCACGCCGTCTTCCGTATCCACCGCAACGGATTGATGGCCGGGCGTATGTCCTGGTGTCGGCACGACGCGCACGCCCGGCACGATATCGGCGACGCCATGCACGAACTGCCAGCGGAAATACGCGAGCGGCTCGCGGCCGATCAGAAACTCCTGGTAGTACGTGGCCTGCGTCGGCAGAGGCTGGCCCGCGTATTCCCATTCTTTCGCCTGCACGATAAAGCGCGCGTTTTTGAACAGCGTGTTGCCGCCCGAATGGTCGTAATGCAGATGCGTGTTGATGACAATGTCGACCTCGTCCGCGCTCCAGCCGACGTATTGTTTGAGTGCGCGTTCCAGCTTCTCTTCCGGCGCCTGGTCGCAAGGACACACGAAGTCCGACACCCACCCCGGATCGTGAATGCCCGTATCCACCACGATCTTTTTCTGCGCGCCGACAATCGCCGTGGACCACACCGGCACCTTGATCGACTGCCCGAAATAGCGGCCGTACACCTGTGACGAGCGATCGACGGTGAGCCAGCCCGTCGGCATCGCGACTACTTTCAATCTGGCGTTCACGCTGCGCTCTCCGCTATCAGAAGTTGGTGTTGGCCGCGCCCTTGAGTTGAAGCATCTCGCGCGCTTCGGCGGGCGTCGCGATATCGAGCGACAGGCCTTCGATCACCTGGCGTATCTTGCGGACCTGCGCCGCGCTCGATTCCGCGAGCTTGCCCGGCTCGATCCACAACGAATCTTCAAGGCCGACGCGTGCGTTCGAGCCTTGCGCCACGCCGATCGAAGCGAGCGGAATCTGATTGCGTCCCGCGCCGAGAATCGACCACACGTAGTCCTTGCCGAACAGGCGATCCGCCGTGCGGCGCATATGCGCGAGGTCTTCCGGATGCGCGCCGATGCCGCCGAGCAGACCGAATACGCTTTGCACGAAGAACGGCGGCTTCGCGAGCCCACGGTCGACAAAATGCGCGAGGTTGTACAGATGCGAGATGTCGTAGCACTCGAACTCGAAACGCGTGCCGTTCGCCCCGCAAGACGTCAGGATGTATTCGATATCCGCGAACGTGTTCTTGAACACCAGATCGCGGCTGTTCTCCAGATGCTTGCGTTCCCAGTCGTACTTGAGTTCCTTGAAGCGCTCGAGCATCGGATACAGGCCGAAGTTCATCGAGCCCATGTTGAGCGACGCCACTTCCGGCTGAAAATGATGCGCGGGCTTCAGGCGTTCCGCGACCGTCATATGCGGGCTGCCGCCCGTGGTGAGGTTGATGACTGCATCGCATTCGGCCTTGATGCGCGGCAAGAACTCCTGGAACACGGCGGGGTCCTGGGTCGGATGACCGTCGTCCGGATCGCGCGCATGCAGATGAATGATCGCCGCGCCTTCTTTCGCCGCGGCAAGCGCGGCATCGCCGATCTGTTGAGGAGTAACCGGCAGATACGGCGACATCGACGGTGTATGGATTGCGCCCGTCGGCGCGCACGTGATGATGACCTTGCGTTTCGTTGCCATGTGAGCCTCGTGCGGTTAGAGGAATTCGACGTTGCCGCAGACGGATATCGCTTGTCCCGAGATGCCGCTGCCGGCGGGCGAACACAGAAAGAGCGCGGTGGCGGCCACTTCTTCCGGCGTGGTCATACGGCGCAGCGAGATTTTGGCGAGATACTGCTTCTCCATCTCTTCGTAGGAAAGCTTGAGCTGCTTCGCGCGCGCCGCGATCACGCGCTCGATGCGCGGGCCTTTCACAATGCCGGGCTGTATCGCGTTGACACGGATATTCGAAGGCCCGAGTTCGATGGCAAGGCTCTTGGTCATGCCGACCACCGCCCATTTGGTCGCGGCGTAAGGCGTGCGGAACGCATAACCAAGACGCCCGGCCACCGACGACAGCGCGATGATGGTGCCGCCATCGCGCGCCTGCCTGAGAAGCGGCACCGCGCGGCGCGCGAAATAAAACTGCGCGTTGAGATTCACGTCGACCGTGTTGTTCCATTCCTGCTCGTCGAGCTCGTCGACGCCGCCGGTCGGCCCGGCAATGCCTGCGTTATTGACCAGCACGTCGAGACCGCCAAGCTCCGCCTGCACATCGACGAAAACGCGCTCCACGGCCGCGCGATCCGCCACGTCGGCGAGCGTCGCCGTGATGCGGTTCAGTTCCACACTTTCCTGGGCTTTTTGAAGCGCGTCGATCGCCTGCTGGCTCGCATCGCAAACATGCACGCGAGCACCTGCTTCGATGAACGCCTGGGCCATCACGAGGCCGATGCCCGATGCGCCGCCCGTGATAAGCACGCGCAAGCCCGCGTGCGGCTTCAGCATCTGAAGAACCGTCATTGTCTGTCTCCGTTGTCCGTGTTTTTACAACTCAGGCGCGTGCCTGTTCGCCGGGGTCTTCGCCGTCCTGTATCGCGCTTTGCAAGCGCTCCTTCAGATCGGCGGCGGCTTCGCCGATGTCCTGCTCGATGCCCGCGCGCGCGCCCTCGCCGTCGCTGCGCCACAGGGCCTCGACGATATGGCGGTGTGCATCCATCGACCTGCGCATGTGCGGAATGTCGGGGGCCACGAGATTCAGAAACGGGCCGATGCGCATCCACAGGTTTTGAATCGTGGACAGCGTGATATCGCTCGCGCCGTGCGCATAGATCGCGATGTGAAATTCGAAGTTGCTGCGCAGATAGGCCGGCACATCGCCCGCTTCGACGTGCGCGTTCATGGTGTCGAATACCTGTTGCAACACAGCGAGATCTTCGCGGCTCATGCGAGTCGCAGCCCGCTTTGCAACGGCGCCTTCGAGCGCGATACGCACGTCGCGCAACTCTTCGAGGAGTTCGACTGTCATGGGCGGGACGATGAGCGCGCGGCCCGGTCCGTCGATCAGCGCGCCCTCGGCTTGCAGGCGTGTGAGCGCCGCACGCACCGGCATGGTGGACGAGCCGACCGCGTCCGCCACGCTGCGCAGGCTCAGCAATTGTCCTGGCGCGAAGCGTCCGGTCATGATCGCTTCCTTGAGTTGCGCATAGACGCGACCGGCCATCGTTTCACGCGCCACGAGCTGAAGCTCGGGCAGGTCTGAACTCGTGCGTGGCGCCACTAATGCCTCCGTGGATTCGCTGCGATGTGAGATTCCGGCGCAAGTGTGACCTGTGATCACACTTGCGTTGAAAGAAGTTTGGCCTTTGCTCGAGCCCGAGTCAACCGTGGATTGCTAGGGGAAAACGCGGAAGGCTTTCCATCGCGTTGGGCCCCAAACAGGCTTCAACCGATGCGGCGGCCGCAGTACAAAAACGCTCGGCTTAAATGAAACAGCCTGAACGCTCATGATCTCGAGTCGAGACGTCGCTGGTGCCGCGCTTACGTTTTGCCGATGCCGTCGAAGAAGAGATCGATCAGGTGGGTGACGCGGGATCTGGTTGTGCCGCCTTGCTCGACGGCGAGAGCGATCGCCGTCACGACACACACGAGATCGCCGATGGAGACGTCCTTTCGAACCGCCCCCGCCTTTTGGGCCCGCTCGAGCAGCCGGCGTCCTTCTTCACTGCCGGCGCGGCAGCCAGGCGTCCCTTCCTGTAATACCGTTCCGAGCAACGCAGCGAGCCCGCGATAGTGGTTCGCGTGGTTCACGAGCTCCTTGACGAAGGCGCGCAGGGACGCGATCGGTTCGAGCTTGTCATCGCGTGCGCGGCTTGCTTTGGCAAGCGACAGCAGGCGCTCATCACTCGCCGCGGCAAGCAGCGCGTCGCGCGTCGGGAAACGGCGGTAGAGCGTGCCGATACCAACGTTGGCGCGCCTCGCGATATCGTCAAGCGAAACCTCAGCGCCGCGTTCGAGAAACAGCGCTTCCGCCGCTTCGAGAATGCGTTCCCGGTTCCGGGCTGCATCGGCGCGCAGCGGTGCTTCGTCGGTCGTCGAACACTTTCTGTTCATCGTTGCCTTGATTTCTGTTGATAAGTGGATGATGCCTCCATATACTAAGTGGAGCAATACTCCACTTAACGAGGAACGCATATGGCAAAGCGATTCGGGAACAAGGTTGTAGCAATCACCGGCGGCAGCGAGGGCATCGGCCTTGCGAGCGCCAGGCTTTTCGCGGACGAAGGCGCGCGGGTCTACATCATGGGGCGCAGGCAAGCTCGACTGGACGAGGCGATACAGGAAATCGGCAACGGTGCGGTGGGCGTTCGGGGGGACGCGAGCAACCTCGCCGACCTTGATCGACTGTATGAGCGCATCCAGCGCGACCACGGCAGGCTCGACGTGGTTTTCGCAAATGCAGGCGTTGCCGAGGTGGAGCCGCGTCCGCTGGGCACCATCGACGAGGAGGGTTTCGACAGGCTTTTCGGCCTCAACGTGCGCGGCATGCTCTTCACTGTGCAGAAGGCCTTGCCACTACTTTCGTCGGGTGGCGTTGTCGTCCTCAATGGCTCGGTGGCTGGCAGCAAAGGCTTTCCTGGCCAGTCGCTCTACAACGCAAGCAAGGCGGCTGTGCGGTCGTTTGCGCGAAGCTGGACGACCGACCTGAAAGAGCGAGGCATTCGCGTGAACGTGGTCTCGCCGGGCGGGACCGAGACAAGCCCGATGCGAAGCTACCTCGATGCGCGGCCCGGAGTCGAAGATATGCTGAACCAGCTCGTGCCGCTGGGGCGTCTGGGCCAGCCGGATGAAGTCGCGCGCGCCGTGCTCTTTCTGGCGTCGAGCGAGAGCAGCTATATCGCGGGCGTTGAACTGTTCGTGGACGGCGGGTCCATTGCCGTTTGAGCCCTCGATGTCGCTGTCGCGCCGCTCTCGCCGGGCGGGCGCGGATTTCCGCGGCGAGTGAGCGAGGTTATGCCGGACGTACGAATGCGCGCGCCTGGCTCACTCGTCAGTCTGTGAGCGAAGAGAACCCACCGCATCGACAAGAATGCACCCTGCGTCATCGATATGTTTTTCCATCAACGCACAGGCACTCCGATCGTCTTTCGCTTTTATCGCTTCCAAAATCTCCAGATGCTCGTTTTCTGATTTGACGTCCCACTCAATCAGCGTCGATGTCGCATACATGTAGCGAAGTCGCGCCTCATGCAGGGCGTCAATATGTGAAAGCAGCCGAGGCATTTGGCAGGGTCGATAAATACTTGCATGGAATTCCCGGTTGGCGGCCTCCCACGTGCTGATGTCACGGGCCGTGTTCCCTTTGTGCATCGCGTTTTCTGCACACGTGATGTCATCTTGAGTCAGGTTGGGTATCGCGTACCGGAGCGCCAGAACCTCAAGTGCGGTACGCATCCGGGTAATCTCAATGATGGATGCCTGATCGAGCAGTGGGACATACACGCCTTTACGCTCGCGCGAAACCAGCAGGCCGCGAGCTTCCAGACGCCTGAATGCTTCCCGGACCGGAACGTGACTGGCATTGAACTCATCTGCGATTGCGTCCTGCCGAACTCGCGCTCCCGGCCTAAGATCGCCCCGGATAAATCTGTTCGGCCAGCGCCGCCGCAATGCGTGCAGGAAGTGAATCCGAGCTGTCTACATCCACGTTTGCTTTCCCTATGCCGAAGGTGCCCAGATATCGCCGCAGGCAACCGAAACCGCTTCATTCAGCGTGCCGTTTTGTACCAGGCATTTTACCGCTTCGACATCGTCATGCACCCACCGATCGTTACCCATCATCGCAGGAACGACCGATCTGACTTTCTCCAGCGCCGTGGATGCGCCAAGGCCGAGCGGCAGGTGTGAGAGCGCTTGGCGACTAATATCGAGCGCCTGAGATGCAATCAGAATTTCGGCGCAGACAACCGCCTGCGCATTTTCGACAACCGTCCGCGTGCGCCGCGCAGCGAAACAGGAATTACTGATGTGGTCTTCCTGGTTACCTTTGGCAGGCAGACTCGTCACACTGGCTGGACTACATAGCCCTATGTTCTCGAGCACGAGTCCGGTACCCATACTCTGGATAACGGCGAAACCCGTGTTGATGCCCGGCTCGGTAGCGATCATGTTTCTCGGCAATCCGTAGTTGCAGGCCGGATCGATCAGCTGATTATTACGGCGATCACAGATTGCGCTCAGGTCGGTCGTCACCAACGCGAGAAGGTCCATCGCTTGCGCGACGTATTGTCCGTGAAAATGCCCGCACGAGACGATGTCGTAGCCTGCATCGGAAGCGAATATCAACGGATTGTCCGTTGCGCTATTCATCTCGGTGACGAGTATGCCGTCAATGTAATCGAGTGCATCAAGAACGGGCCCGTAGACCTGTGGCGCGCAGCGGAACGAATAGACGTCCTGTATCCGCGGTTGGACCGTGTCGCCCGGCGCGGCAAGAGCATCGATCGGAATGGCACGTGCCTCGGTGCTGCATCGCATGGAACCATTGAGCAGCGTGCGAACGGCCGCAGCGACGCGGCGCTACCCCGGATGTGGACGCGCTAGCATCACACGGTCTTCAAAGCAGGCCCGCTCCGCCCGCATTGCCTCCAACGACAACACCAGTGAGATCGTTGCGCTAGTCAGCAGGCGACGCGCGTCGAAAGCGGCGATGACCGCGTACGCCAACGACGCCGTCGAGCCATTGATCAATGCTGTCGCATCCTTTGCTTCCACATCGAAGGTCACTGAAAGGCCCGATCGCTCAAATGCGGAGCGCGCGCTTGTTACGGCGCCCTGGAACGTCACTTTCGATTGTTCCAACCCAAGCAATGCACCGCTCATGATGGCCAACGGTGCAAGGTCCCCGCTGGCACCGACGCTTCCTTTTGCCGGGATGACGGGCGTAATGCCCTCGTTGAGCATCGCGACAAGCCGCTCGACCACTGCGACGCGTATGCCGGAGTGATTGCGAGCAAAGGTGTTCACCCGGATCGCCATCATCGCGCGCACGACCTCAAGCGGCATGTTTTCGCCGGTGCTCGCGGAGTGCGAGTGAATAAGATTGCGCTGAAACCGCGCGATGTCCGAAGCGCTGATACGTTGATTCTTCAAGGCTCCTACCCCGGTGTTGAACGCATACATCAGGGGAGCGTCGTCGACCAGCCAGTTTTCCTCAATGAATCGTCGAGTCGACAACAGATTCGCCCGAGCCGCGTCAGACAGACGAACGCGAGCGCCGTGACGCGCGATCGCGATGATCTGGTCGATCGTCAGATCGGAACCTGTGAGTGCGATTTCGTTTTTTGCCATGAGGGCCTCGAGTGGTTTTTATCTATATCTATAGAATGTGCTCGACTAGCAATCTTTTCGACGATCGCAACTCAATCGCACTAATAGTCAGTCGTCGGGCACACCACTGTTTAGGCCGATAAGCCTGTCGACGAGAGTCGCAATGAGTGTGGGGCTTCCGGGCGTGGGCCTGCGCTTGTGCTAGCGCTTCCCGGTTTCTTCCTGGAAAGTGCGGTCGTAGAAGTCCCGGATCGCCTGATACGCGAGCAAGCGATTTTTCTCGAGCAAAACGAGGTGCGTGGCTTCGCCTATTTCAGCCCATTGACGGTAAGGCGCGTTCCTGAGTTCAAGGAAAAGCGACTGCGCGAGGTCAATAGGCACATCGATATCCCACTCGCCATGGACAAGCAACACGGGCACACGAATCTCGGCCGGCTCGTAGTATTTTCGTCCCGCACGCCAGTAGTCACGGATATCCTGGATCGGGCCGTTACTGGCCCGCAACTGGTGCGGCGCGCGCTCCCGGCTCCAGGGATCCTCGGCCAGCGTGAAATCGGCCCACTGCTCGAACCAACCTTCCGGGACCAGGCTCGCGCGTCCGTGTTCCGGTGCGGTGCTGAGCCAGCGGGCCTTGCTTTCGCGCACCGGAACCAGGCGCCACGCGTCGAGCCTCCCGCCAGTGTCGATAGGAATCGGCCGATCGCTCAGCCACTGCGGCGCCAATAGGACCAGTTTATGGACCTTGTCGTTATTGCGGCTGGTATAGGCACCCGCCACTGTGCCGCCCCATGACATGCCAAATACCGATACTTTGTCCAGCTGGCGACGCTTGAGGACGTAATCGACCACGGTGCCAAGATCGGCCAACCCGATGTCGGTGCCGACGACCGGAGGACTCAGATCCGCTGCCTGCTCCATCTCCGCCGGGCGTGTTGAGTGGCCGTAACCACGCACGTCGAGCGCATAGACGTCATATCCCGCCGCGGCAAGAAAGTCGATGAACGACATTCCGTTGAACGGAACGTCATACAGGCTTCCCGACGAAAAGGTGGCACCGTGAACCATGACGATGGTGCGTTCCGCCGTGAAGGTCTCGAGCGCGGCGGGGCGCTTGTTGCGAACGTAGAGGTCAATGCCGGGGGTACCGGTCGCTACGCGCAATTCCTCGAAGACAAGTTGCTTTCCTTTAACCACGATGTTCTGCCTCATGATGGGTAGCTCCTGGGTCTGGCTCATTATTCATAGCGCCAGGAGAAACGGTCGCCCTGGCTGGTGACGTAACCGGCCGATGTCTCGGCGAAGTGCGGGGTGAACAGCAGCAGATTGCGTTCGGCGCCCTGCTCCAGCACCCAGCGGCGCGACGCGCGGGCCTCGTCCTGCCATTCGCAGAACACCGAATTCCAGTCGGGGCGCACCACCTGCAACGGGTGATGCATGACGTCTCCGGTAAAGAGCGCCGCCTGCCCCTTCGAATGCAGTTCAATCGACATGTGGCCAATACTGTGTCCCTTGGTCGGGCGGAACACGAAGTTATCGAGGTACTCGCCCCCGTCGTTGCTGATGCGTTCGGCCTGCCCGGAGGCAATGATCGGCGCGACGCTGTCCTCGAATACGCCAAGGCTGGGCACGTTCACTTCGTTGTGGCTGTCGGGGCCGCCGTAATAGTCCTCCTCCGCCCTCGCGAACACGTGCCGCGCATTCGGGAAGGTCGGCACCCAACGGCCATCGACGAGCCGTGTATTCCAGCCGACATGGTCGACGTGAAGGTGCGTATGCAACACATAGTCGACTTCCTCAGGGCGCACGCCAACCGCGGCGAGCCGCTGCAGATACGGCGTGTTCAGATGATGGAAGATCTGATTCTGCGGCCGTTCCTTGTCGTTGCCGGAGCCGGTATCGATCAGGATGGTGTGATGCGGCGCGCGCACCAGCCACGTGTGAATGCTCTGGATCAGGTTTCCGGTCGTCGCGTCCATGTTGCTGGGCGTAAGCCAGTGAAGATTGGGCTCGAGTTGTTCAGGTTCCCACGCCGGGTAAAGAAAGGACGGCGGCGCGACGTTCAGGCGCATTTCTTCGATCTTGGTGACGGTCACATCACCGATCCGGTAGGTTTTGTTCGGATGAACCATGCTGGGTCTCGCTTGGCTGAAAGGACGTCCGTAGTCTATGATTCGAGCAACGAACGAACAAATCGATTCAAATCATGAGCTCCATCGATCACTTCAATTTATGGTCTTTCGACCTGAATCTGCTGGTCGCCTTCGATGCGCTGATGCGCGAGCGCAGCGTCACCAAGGCAGCTACGCGGTTGAAGATCCAGCAGTCGGCCATGAGCCACAACCTTGGTACGCTGCGTATGCTGTTCGATGACCAACTCTTCGTTCGTGTGGGGCACACAATGAAGCCGACGCCCCGATCTGAAGCGCTCGCGGCGGCAATCGGCACGGTTCTCGAGCAGGCTCAGGATGCGATCACTGCCCGCGAAAGGTTTCGTCCCGAAACCGAGGAGCGGACTTTTTCGATCGGCTTTTCGAGCGAGCTCGAGGTGCTCCTGATGCCGTGCTTGACCGCCCACGTACAAAGGTGTGCTCCAGGAATCCGGCTACTCGGTCGCCCGGCGCAACCGGGCGACGTGCACAGGATGCTGGATGACGGCGTGATCAATCTGGCGATTGGATGTTTTGGCGACGGCGCTGAACGGCATCGAAGGAAACTGCTGTTCGAACAGTCCTTGATGTGCTGCTTCAACCCCCGCCTGCTCAATCTGTCGATGCCCGTCAGCCGAAGTGCGTACCTGGCTCAGAAACACGCCCTTGTCTCGCAAAACGCGAGTATTCGCGGATGCCTGGACGACGCCCTGCGCGCCGCCGGCGTTGAACTTGACGTGGCCATGGCTGCGCCCGAATTCCTGACCATTCTCGGCGCGGTCATGCAAACGCCTGTCATCGCTACGTTGCCGTCGAGGATCATCAAACGGTACGCCGCGCTGTTGGGGCTGGTGGCAAGCCCCGTCCCGTTCGACTTTAGAGTCACACCAATTTCGATGGTCTGGGCTGCCTATTCAGATCGAGACCCGGCTTCTGAGTGGCTACGGCAGCAGGTTGAACCAATCCTGGCGCAGATCGAGGAAGCCAGCCCGTCATTCGAAATCGCCACCGACAAGATTAGTTAAACCAAGGGGTCCTCCGGCGCGGTCCGGCCCGTTGTTCATACGGGCTCGTCAATGCGCGCGCTGAAGGGGGCGCCGAGCGGAGCGATGCGCAAACCGGGTCGCAAGTCCTTCCAGGGAAGATCGCGCGGATCGGCGCGCATGGCTCCCGGCGCTTTTGCGACGAGTGTCGCGCAAGCAATGGCGTCGAAGTCGGCACGAAAGTGCACCGAACTTTTGTTGACAAGAATGCGCATGTTCTCGGGTTCGATACCCGCCACCCGATAGAGATTGCGATCCATCATCTGAGGTGGACGTTCGCTGCTGACAATGACGAAAATCTCGTGGATTTTCAGCAATGCAGTCAGCCCCAACTGAACCTGCATGCCATTCAGCATTGGGCCATCGAACACACATTTCCCGTCCGACAGTTCGACGACTTCGAAAACACCACGAAAGCGCGCACCATTAGGCAAGCCGGATTCACCACCCAGTTCAATTTCCAGCGAGCGGCCGATGCCGGTCTGCTGTGCTGCGATAGCGGCCTCGGCATCATGAACAACGCCGAATGCAGCACTACTGGCGCCCTGGGCGATGAGTGCCCGAAGCATTCCGGTGGTGTTGGATTCGCCCCCGGCGCCCGGATTGTCCTGCGTGTCGGCAATCACGACCGGTCTGTTCTTGCCGTCGGACAGCTGCATGGCTTGCGTCACGGCGTCCTCCGGCGTGAGGAAATCGACGGCCCAGTCCGCCTCTGAAAGCGCTATCCCGTCGAAAATTTGGCCGACGGCGGCTTCCACAGGATTCCTATGTGTCCCGTACGCCCACACCATCGGCCCGCATTCGGGGAAGTCGGCGGCAGGAAAGCCGAGTGTGAACGACATTGAGGCAAGACCGGCCTTCTCACGTTGCTCGACCTTCTCAAAGGCCGACTTTGCCGGGTCGACGAGGGTGCACATTGCGTTCAGGGGAATAAGAAAGGGCAACCGGCGCCAGGCGCAGTGCCAACGCTCTCCACCCAGAAGCGCCCGCAAAAGGCGAGCAGCTCGCGCGCCCGTTGCAGCCATGTCGACGTGGGGATAGGTTCGGTACGCGACAAGCGCGTCGGCGCAAGCAAGCATGCGCTCGGTGACATTCGCGTGCAAATCGAGCGACGCGACGATAGGAACGCGAGGTCCGATCACGCTTCGCAAGCGGGCCAGCAGTTCGCCTTCGCCATCGTTGGTCTGTTCGGCGACCATGGCGCCGTGCAGATCGAGGTAAACAGCATCCGGCACATGCATTCCAGCCGCCTCGACGATTTCGCCGGCAATCTTCTCATACGTGTCATGCATAACGTGTGCCGAGGGACCTGCGCCTGCCCAAAGTACCGGGACAAGCGTATGACCGTCCGGTTCGATCTCGCTAATGAAGCCCCCGATCGGAAGGTTGACGTTTCGGAAACCAAGCACTTGCTGGCCGCGCCTCAACGCGGGGAACGTTTCACCATTCACGAAGTTCTGGTAGAGCGCCTTTCGCTCGACGAATGTATTGGTTTCGTGCTGGAAACCCGCGATCAATATTTTCATTCCGCTTTGTCTGGTAGGTTTGACGGGTAATTGCCATGCCGCGAGGCATAGACCGATGCAATAGCGCAGGCTTCAATGCTCGATCCAGACCCGAGCGCGCGGCAACAGCAAAATGCGGCCTTCGACGCTGCCTGACGGGCAGCACGCTGACACAGACCGGTACCTCGCCCCCGGATGCACGCTCTGACATACTGCTAACATTTCAACAGCCCGGAAGGTCGCACGGCTGTCGGGTTCATCGCGACTCGCCTCAGACGAGATCATTCCGACAGATCAGGAGAACCGAATGGCCATTGGTGAAATCAACCAGCGCCGTCTGCGCTACTTCCACGAAATTCTGGCGCGCGGCTCGATCCGCGCGGCGGCGGATGCGCTCAACACCGCGTCCTCAGTGCTGACACGACAGATGAAGCTGCTCGAGGACGAAATCGGCACGCCGTTGTTCGAACGCGGCAATCGCGGCGTCGCGCCGACCGAGGCAGCGCACGCGCTGCTCGCGTACTGGCGCGGCTGCCAGTCCGAACGCGCGGTGTTTGAAAATACGCTGCAAAATTTGAACGGCCTTCGGATCGGCAGCGTGCGCCTGGCCATCAGCGAAGGCTTCGTCGACCCGCTCATGGATCATGTGCTGACACCGTTTATCAACGCGCATCCGCAATTGAACATTAGTGCGAAAACGCTTGCGGTCAACGACGTCATCAGCGAAGTTGCGAACGATGAGGTGGACATCGGCCTCGCGTACAACCCGCAGCCCGCGGCGCGTGTGACGCAGCATGCGATCGCCGCGAACCCGGTCTGCGTGCTGATGTCGGGCGCGCACACGCTCGCGTCGCGGAACACACCGCTGACAATCGCCGAACTCGCGCCGTTTCCACTCGCGCTGATGTCGTCGGCTTTCGGGCTGGGCCAGATCGTGCGCACGGTCGCCGACCTTGAGCGCGTGCGGCTGACGCCGGCGCTCGTGTCGAACTCGGTCGCGATGCTTAAGCGATTCGTGCGCAGCGGCAACGGCGTTACCTTCCTGACGTACGCGGCGACGCTCATTGATAGCGCGGATCCGGCCTTCTGCGTCGCGCCGCTCGCGCATCCCCTGTTCGGTGCGGCACAGTCGTGCGTGCTGGTCCGCGAGGGCCGTCGATTGCCGAATGCCGCGCAACGCGTGCTCGATCTGATCGTCGAGCAAATGCCGCTATTCGGCTCCGAAGTGCATGTGAGCAGTGCGCTTGTGCGATGCTGACCGAGCGATGCCGAAAAGGCAGCGCAACGGCGATGCGATTGCTGTTGTGCCCCACGTTTTGACCGGGAAACATTGTCCACACCTCCCATCCCCCGACGGTGTATGACAACATGCAAAGCGACGCCACGTGGTCGTTGACGACCTCCACGAATAACCTGTTTGCGCGGATCAACTGGCGGCTCCTGCCTTTCTTGACGCTGTGCTATGTGTTTGCGTATCTCGACCGGATCAATATCGGTTTCGCTAAGTTGCAGATGCAGGCCGACGTCGGCCTGAGCGACGCCGCGTACGGTCTCGGCGCCGGCGTCTTCTTTCTCAGCTACATGCTTTTCGAGATTCCGAGCAACATCCTGCTCCCGAAAATCGGCGCGCGGCGCACGCTGAGCCGCATCATGATCCTCTGGGGACTGACCTCGGCGAGCATGATGTTCGTCACGAGCGCGAACGCGTTCTACGTGATCCGCTTCCTGCTCGGCGTGTTCGAAGCTGGCTTCGCGCCCGGGCTGATTTTCTACCTGACCTACTGGTACCCCCAGAACCGGATGGCACGCGCGATCACCGTGATCATGCTGTGCGGGCCGATCGGCGGGATCTTCGGCGCGCCGCTGTCGACCGGCACGATGATGCTGCTGGACACGGTCGGCGGCCTCCACGGCTGGCAATGGATGTTCATTGCCGAGGGACTGCCGAGCGTCTTGCTCGGCGTGTTCGGCCTATTCTGGATCACCGATCGCCCGGCCGAAGCGAAATGGCTCAGCGACACCGACAAGCGTCTGCTCGCCGCCGAGCTGAAGCACGACACAGCAGGCAACGAACCTCGTCACCATTCGTTCCGCCAAGTGGTCTCCGATCCACGCGTGCTGCTTCTCGGCGTCTCGTACTTCTGCATCATCTGCGGGCATTACACCGTGAGCTTCTGGCTGCCGACCATCCTTAAGAGCGCTGGCGTCACCAGCACAATGACGATCGGCATCCTCGCGGCGATTCCCTACATCGCGGCGATCTTTGCGATGGTCTGGTGGGGACGCCGCTCGGACCGTCTTGGCGAGCGCCGCTGGCACACGGTGTCGATGCTCACGCTAGCCGCCGTCGCGTTGCTGATCGCCGCGCTGAACGATACCAGCCTGCTGATCACCATCATCAGCCTCACGGTGGCGACCGCCGGGCTGTGGGCCGCGTACACGGTATTCTGGGCGATGCCGTCCGACTATATGAAGGGCGACACGGCAGCCGGCGGCGTCGCGCTTGTCAACACGATCGGACTGTTCGGAGGCTTCGTGAGTCCGACCTTAATCGGCTATTTCAAGACACTGACGGGTACGATGCAGGCCGGCCTGCTCGGCATGGTCGGAATTCTCGTGATCGGTAGTCTGCTGCTGTCGTTCAACCGCCTGCCTTCGCCGGCAGGCACACAGGATCTCGCCGCCGCGGAGTTCGAGTCGTCATGAATGCAGCGGTTCTCCTACGTGCCCGACTGAGACAGCGGATGAGCAGACCGCGCACGCTTGCTGCTCCCGGCACCTTCGATCCGCTATCGGCGTTGCAGGTTCAACGCGCAGGCTTCGAGGTCGCCTACGTCGGTAGCTATGCGCTATCGACCAGCGTCGGGCAACCAGACGTCGGCTGGCTCGATCTGACGACGCTGTGCGCGAGGCTCGCCGAGTTCTGCGACGTACTGAGCATTCCCCTGATCGCGGATGCCGAAGGCGGCTTCTTCAACGCGACAGGTATCGGCAAGACGATCCGCGCTCTCGAGCGAACCGGCGTTAGTGCGATCCATATCGAGGATCACGTCAGCGGCAAACACACCAATATGCCAAAAGCAGTGCTCTCGACGAGGGAAATGGTACAGAAGATCCGCGCGGCGCTCGATGCGCGCGAAGATCCGAACTTCCAGATCATCGCGCGCACTGATATCGCCGACGTCACCGGCAGTCCACTGGATGCGCTAGAACGAATGCTCGCGTATCTTGACGCTGGGGCCGACGCGGTCATGCCGGGCGCGCTTGATGTCGCCCAACTGGCGACAATCCGCGCGCGGATTCCGGGCAAGGTCGTGCTGGTCAACACGGCCGGCGCGAGCGTCGCCGACGAGCAGGCGGCCGGAGTCGACGTCGCGATCTATCACGGCCTATGCCTGCAAGCGGCACAACATGCCATTGAGCAAACCCTGCGGACGTTCACGGAACAACGCGATATTCGTGCACTTGATGGATCGCTCGCGTCCAGCGCCGCGCTCGACGCACTTACCGGTTACGAAGACTTCAATCGGCGCGCCGCTGAATATTGCTTGATCGATCCATGAACCAACATCCGGGCGCTCGTCTCTCGAAGTGTCCTGACACCGAAACTGCGACGCCTCTTCAGCGGAACGTGTCGAACGCGGAGCGCGTAAGCCGATCGAGGAAGACCATCAGTTCATCGCCCGCGACCGTCGCTTCGTCGGCCGCACCCTTCGCGATCGCGCGCAGCACGGCCGCGTGGCGAGCGGCGCCCTCCGCAAAAGCCTCGCTCTGCTGTACGTGCACGAACCAGAAGCGCCGTGATTGAGCATGGATGACCTGCATGGTCGTCGTGAGCATCGAGTTGTGCGTTGCGGTGACTTCCAGTTCGTGGATCGCGCGATTCACCCGGAAATATTCATTCACATTGCGCTGCCTGGCCGCCCGGACGATGTGGTCGGCGAGCGATTTCATCTCCGTGCGCTGCTCGCTTGTGGCGCGCGCGCATGCTGCTGCCACGACAAGAGGCTCCAAGGCGCGACGCACTTCCAGCAGTTCCAGTTGCTTGCGAACATCGACGGTCGACACGAATGTGCCGCGCCGCGGATGTGTTTCCACGAACCCGAACTGCTTCAGGCGCGCCAGTGCCTCGCGCACTGGCGTGCGGCCCACATTGATCTCGTTTGCGAGCTGCACCTCGGACACGAGCGCGCCCGGTGGCAGTGCCCGCGTCACGATCATCTCTTCTAGACGCCGATAGGCGTAATCCACCTTGGGCTCGTTTGCATCGGGGTCGGCGGGCGTGGCACGCGTGCTGGATTTCGTCATGAAAGCCGGTTAGAGAGTTCGATTGGACCAAAGTGAGTATTACATATCGGCCGCGTGAGGCGGCTTGCGCCGGCCCCGATCCTGCCGCACCGTGCGCTTCGCGATGCGCCCTCGGGGTTAACCTGCAATCGACAGCGGTTGACGCGGCCTCACTCCAATCGCTATCCTGATGTTGTGTTGACATGTCAGGAGTATATTATGAGTTTATCAGTGGTGGAACATCGCCTGGTCGATGCACTTTCCACCGACGTTCTCGTCGTTGGCGGCGGCGCGGCGGGCGTGGCGGCTGCCGTCACGGCGCGAAGGCAAGGCTTGCGCGTCACTGTGCTCGAACGCTATGGCTTTTGCGGAGGCGGCGCGGTCGCGGGCCTCTCTGGCACTGTCTGCGGTCTGTATCTCGCGACGGAGCGCGCCGGCGCCAAACCCGAGCAGGTCGTCTTCGGTTTCGCGGACGAATTCGTGCGCGCGCTGGAAACGCGCGGAGGACTGGCGGACCCCGTCCGGTACGGGCGCACCTGGACGCGCGTGCACGATCCGTTGATCTGGCGCGATACCGCCGACGCGCTGCTCGCCGGTGCCGGCGTGCAGGTGATCTATCACTCGATCGCGACCGGCGCGCTGATGGATGGGGCGCGCGTGGAGGGCGTACGGGCATGGACCAAGCAAGGTCCGCTCGATATCCGCGCGAAGCTGACCATCGACGCAAGCGGTGACGCGGACGTCGTCGCGATGGCGGGCCTGTCGAGCTTCATCGGTCATGACGGACGTGTGCAGAACCCGACGATGATCTTCCGCCTGCTGGGCGTCGATATCGGACGCTTTCTCGCTGCCTACGGCGACGACACCATCATGGGCGAAGAAGTCTCGCTGAAACTGCGCGCCGCCGCAGACGCGGGCGCGAATCTGCCGCGCGCCAAGATCTGGCTCTTCACGACGACGCGGCCCGGGGAATTGCTCTGCAACTGCACGCGCGTGACCGGTGCGGACGGCCGCGAGTTGAACTCGCTGCTGCGCGATGACTTCACCGAAGCGGAAATCGAAGGGCGCAAGCAGGTGCATGCGTACGCACAGTTCTTCCGGAAGAACCTCGCGGGATGCGAAAACGCCTTCGTCAACGACACGGGCATGCAGGTGGGCATACGCCAGAGCCGGCAGGTCAGCGGAGTCACGCGCCTGTTGAACGACGACGTGCTCGCGGCTCGCAAGTTCGACGACGGCATCGCCGTATCGCCGTGGCCAATCGAACTGCATGCGGGTGCAAAGCCGAAGGTCGAGTGGATTCTCGACGACTTTTACACGGTGCCGTATGGCTGCTTCGTGCCGCAGTCGGGAGATGGCCTGCTCGTGGCCGGCCGCTGCCTGTCGGCGGAACACGAGGCGGTCGCATCGGCGCGCGTCACCGCGCAGTGCTTCTCGTACGGGCACGCGATCGGACATGCGGCGGCCATCGCCATCAACGAAAGATTGGAGCCCCGTCAGGTGGAGCCGTCGGCGATCCGCCGCGCGCTCGACCGCGACGGCGCACAACTGAGCTAAGGAGAATACAAATGCAAATCGAAGACATCGGCGGCGTGCGGCAACTCGTGCTCGACCGTCCGCAGCGGCGCAACGCGCTCAGTCAGGCGCTGATGGAGCAACTCGAACAGGAATTGCGGAGGGCGGAAAGCGACGCTTCGGTCGCCGCGATCGTGCTGTCGGGCGCCCCACCGGCCTTTTGCGCGGGCAGCGACCTGAAGGAGCTCGGCGGCCTCTCGATCGATCACATGTGCGAACACGAACTCGAAACGGCGCGGATCGCGCGCGGCATAGCGGGACTATCGAAGCCGGTGATTGCCGCGGTGGAGGGCTTCGCGCTCGGCGGCGGCTTCATTCTCGCGGTGTCGTGCGATCTCGTCGTGAGCGCTGTCAACGCACGCTGGCATCTTCCCGAGGTGCCGAACGGCTGGCTGCCGCCGTGGGGCCTGCAGGCGCTCATCGCGCGGGTCGGCGCGGTCCGGGCGCGCATGCTCGTGTGGGGCGACGAACCCATCGACGGCGTGGAAGCACACCGGTTGGGCGTCGCTGATCATTTGGCCGAAGCAGGTCATGTCGACGCGCGGGCAATCGCGCTCGCGCAACGCCTCGCCAGACTCCCACGCGGTGCTGTCGCGTCGGCCAAGCGCTTTTTCGAGCCGTTCATCGCGCTCGATGGCGAGCGTCTGGACCGAGAAGCAGCCCGCATTTTTGCCGACGACTGCAAGTCCGATGCGGCCCAACAAATCTTCGCAAAATTCGCGGTGAAATCATGAATATGAGCAAGGTCGTGACGGCCAGGCAGGCCGTGGAATCAATCAGGGACGGCCAGACCGTCGCATCCGTCGGCGTCATCGGCTGGGTCGTGCCGGACGCCACGCTCGCGGCACTCGGCAAGCGCTTCGAGGACACCGGTACGCCGCGCAACCTGACGTTCTATTTCCCGTGCGGAACGGGCGACGCCGTCGGCATCAAGGGTATGGACCATGTCGCGCGTGAGGGCCTGATGAAGCGCATCGTCGCAGGTTCCTATATCAATCCCATCGATCCGCGCACGGGCAAGCGGCCCGCGCTGATGCAACTCATCCAGGAGAACCGCATCGAGGCGTATTCGTGGCCGATCGGTGCGTCGATGCACTGGCTGCGCGAAGTCGCACGAAAGAGCCCCGGCTATGTGACGCGCATCGGCGTGGGCACGTATGCGGACCCCGCTCAGGGCGGCGGCAAATTCACCGCGCGCTGCACGGACGATCTTATCCAGAAGATCACGCTAAACGGTGAGGAATGCCTCTTCTATCCAACCTGGCCGATCGATGTTGCAATCATCCGCGCAAGCAGCGCCGACGAATTCGGCAACCTGTCCTTCGAAGACGAGCCGCTTGTCTCGTCCGGTCTCGCACTTGCGCTCGCGGCGAAGGCCAGCGGCGGACGCGTAATCGCGCAGGTGCGACGCATCGTCGGACGAGGCGAGCGGCCCGCGACACAAGTGCGCCTGCCGGGCATCTTCGTCGATTCGATCGTCGTCGATGCGGAAATGATGATGACGACCGGCACGCCCTACGATCGCAACTACCTTGTCTCGGCGGGCGATCGCCACGTGTTTCCTTCGATTCCGTTCGGGCCGGACAAGGTCATCGCGCGGCGCGCGGCGCTCGAGGTCAGGAAGCGCGAGCTCGGCATCTTCGGCTTCGGCGCAGCGGCCGACATTCCGCTCATTCTTGCGGAGCAAGGTCTGATCGATCCGCAGACCGGTTCCGAGGATTACTGGTTCACCACCGAGCACGGCTCTTACGGTGGCATCGTGATGAACGGCTGGCAGTTCTCCGCGAACCTGCATCCGAGCGCGCTGCTCGACGGCCTTCAGCAGTTCGACGTCATCGACGGCGGCTTGTGCGAATTCGCCGCGCTCGCATTCGCCGAATACGACTCGCATGGAAGCGTGAACGTCAGCAAGTTCGGACGCGCGAATCCCGGCGCGGGCGGCTTCACCGATATCGCGGCCAACGCGAAGCGGCTCGTGTTCACCGGCACGTTCACAACCGGCGGGCTCGACGTCGACTATGCAAACGGCCGGATGAACATTCGCCGCGAGGGGAAGGTCAGCAAATTCGTGCGCGACGCCCAGAGCATCACGTATTCCGTTCGCAACGGCGTCGCGCGCGGCCAGAGCGCGCTGATCGTCACAGAGCGCGCAGTCTTCGAAGCCACGAACGACGGGCTCGTGCTGCGCGAGATCGCACCGGGTATCGACGTGCGGCGCGATGTGCTCGACCACATGGCGTTCGCACCCGCGCTCATCCTCGATCCGCTGCCGCTCATGGATGCGGCGCTCCTCCAACCCGGCGTGCAGGCAGGCGCCGATCTCGACGAAACCGCGCTCGGCGAACACGAAGTTTCGTAAGCGCCACCCGGGCGCTCCGAATCCAATAGACACGCGTCAGGAGAAGCGCCCGCAAGGCACTTCTTCCGGCGACGCGCGTCCATCGGTTGCGCGGCGGCGACCCAATCCCTATCGCATGCAGGAGACACTCATGCAGCTCCGCTCACTACGCTGGTTCATCGTACTCATGCTGTTTCTCGCCGGCGCGATCAGCTACCTCGACCGCGCTGCGCTGTCGGTTGCTGCGCCGCTTATCGCGAAAGATCTCCAACTTACGCCCGCGGAACTGGGCATCGTGTTCAGCGTGTTCTTCGTCGGGTATTCGCTGTTCTGCTTCGTCGGTGGCTATGCGGCCGACAGGTTCGGCGCGAAGCGCGTGCTCGTTGCGAGCATGTCGCTGTGGTCCGTGTTCTGCGGACTCACGGCGGGCGTCGTAGGCATGGGTTCGCTGATCGTCGTGCGTGTGATCTTCGGTGCAGGCGAAGGACCGTATGCGACGTGCACGAACAAGATGATTAGCGGCTGGTTCGAGCGCAACAAACAGGCAAGCGCCGTCGGCTATGCGAACGCGGGACAGCAATTCGGCGGCGCGATCGCCGGGCCGATCGTCGGCATGCTGGCGCTTTCCGTCGGCTGGCGCGTGTCGTTTGTCGTGATAGCGGCGCTCGGGCTCGTCTGGGTCGCGCTGTGGGCACTGCTGGTCACCGACCGTCCGCAAGAGAACCGCTGGCTTGACGCAAAGCCCGCGCATCATCGCGACGACACGCCCGTTGAATCCGCATCGGTCACCGAAGACGACGGCCGGCCGCTCGGCGCGTGGCTGCGCAGTCCATCGATTCTTGCGACGGCCTTCGCCTTCTTCGGCTACGCCTACATCCTGTACTTCTTTCTCTCGTGGTTCCCGAGCTATCTGACGATGGAACGCCATCTCAGCCTGCAGTCAATGAGCTTCGTGAACGTCATTCCATGGGCGTGCGGGGCCGTCGGTATTGCACTCGGCGGTGTGATATCAGACCTCATCTACCGCGCTACGGGGAGAGCCGTGCTCTCCCGCAAGATCGTCATCGTGACGAGCCTGGTCGTGTCCGCCGTGTGCGTTGCACTGGCGGGCCGCGTCGCGACCCTTCCGCTCGCCGTCGCGCTGATGGCCGTCACCGTGTTCTTCATGAACCTCACGCTCGGCGCGTATTGGGGAATCATTCTCGACACCGTCCCGCACACGCGCATGGGCAGCGTCGGCGGCTTCATGCATCTGATCGCGAACACGGCGGGCATTCTCGCGCCCGCAGCGACAGGCTTTCTGGTGCAGGCGACCTCTGTGTTCGCAAGCGCATTCATGCTGAGTGGCGCCATCGCCCTGCTCGGTGCACTGGCAGTCGCGGTCTTTGTACGCGCGCCACGCGCACCGGCCGACCAGAGCCTCACACCCGAAATCGCGACGTCGACGCGATAAACACATACGACTAGCCAAGGAGACAAAAATGCGGCCTCGCGTAGCTTACCGATGGATCATCGCGTTCGTGCTGTTCATCGCGTACAGCATCCAGTATCTCGATCGCGTGAAGAGCAGCGTGCTCAATCCAGCGATCGCTCACGACATCGGATTGACGACCGCGGATATCGGCACCGGCGCCTTCCTGATGCTGCTCTTCTACGGGCCCGCGCAATACGTATCGGGCTTGCTGACGGACCGTTTCGGCGCCAGGAAAATGCTGATCTTCTCGGTCATCGTCTGGTCCGCAATGACGATGTATATGGGGCTCATCCAGACGCGCGAAGAATACCTCTGGCGGATGGCGATCTTCGGTATGCTGGTGGGCACCGAATACGTTCCTTCGGCGCGCGTGCTCATGCGCTGGTTCAACAAGGAAGGCCGCGCGCGTGCGCAAACCGTTCTGGCGTGGGCGTGGATTATCACGCCCGCATGGGCGAGCGTCCTTGCTACGCAATTCGCGGCGCACGCGGACAGCTGGCGCATCGTGTTTTTTGTCACGGGCGCGCTCGGGGTCGTGCCGCTCGCCCTGATCGCGGTGTTCGTGTTCGACCGGCCGGAGCACTATCGCCATGCGACCGAAGCCGATCTCGAATACGCGTACCGCGACGAGCTCGAAGCAGGCACGATCACACGCGGACAATATGCATCGGCGCAAAAGACCATTCTCAAGGGCGCCGGCGTGCGCTTTCTCGATCTGTTCAAGAATCGCACGTATGTCGCAGTCGTTTTCGTCGATATCGTGATGCAGATTACGCTCTACGGCGCGCTCACGTGGATTCCGCTATACCTGTCCGACACCTTCGGCTTCAAAATGCAGACGATGGGCTGGTGGAGCGGCCTCTACTTCGCGGCAGGCGCAATCGGCAGCTTCATCTCATCGTACATGTCGGACAAAGTCTTCAAGGGTAACCGCAAGATCATGATCCTCGTGTGCTTCATCGGGCTCGCGCCGTTCGTGGTTCTGCTCGGCACGTTGCAACAGGCGAATCAGGTTCTGCTCGCGGTCGCGCTCTGCGGCATGGGATTCTTCGGGAACATGGCATGGGGCCCGTTCCTCGCGCTGCCTGCCGAAATCTTTTCCCCCGAGGTTTATGGCAAGGCGATGGGCTTTGTCAATGGCGCGGGCTACTTCGTCGCGGCTTTCTCCGCGAAGATCTTTGCAGCGCTCGTGGTCGTCGACGCATCGGGCCACAAGACCTATACCAACGGCTGGTTTTTCATCGCGTTCTGTGTGGTGGCGGGAATTGTCGCGGCGAGTTTCATCCGGACCACGGGTCGAGCCCCAACGATTGCGATACGTTCTGCGACGTCTTCATGACGCAGCCGATTCGGCTGAGCACCCAGGACTTCCATCGCGGTCTCGGTACTGGAGTGGCCTGAAAGCCTTCGACCACCTGCACCCTATGCAGACTAGCTGCCCGCCTGAATTGCGAGCACTAGTGGTCGAGTTCCTGCATATCTGCCGCACATCAACGCTGCTTTGTCGCAGACAGGCGCCGAAATGTGATGTATCCACGATCGCGGTGACTGCACTTCGTGCAATTCGCTCACGCCGTGCCTCGATCGGATGAACACTTTCGAACAGCGTCGTGCGGCAGCGCGCTGCGAGCTCGCGTGCATCGGCTAGCGAGACGACATGCAGTGGCCCCAGCATATCGGCTCACGACGCAGCGCGCACTGCTTCGTTCGCAGGATTCGGCATTCTCATTGGCCGGCTCGCCTCCGGCATACTCGCGGATCGCGTGCACGCACCGATCGTGGCCTGCCTTTTCTTAACGGCCGGCGCTGCCGGGTTTGTCCTGCTAGCGCAACTCGACAGCTACCCCAGCGCGCTATTCGCCTCGGCGCTCGTCGGGCTTGCAATTGGCGAAGGCGACCTTCTATCGCATCTCCTCGTCCGCTCGTATATCGGCTTGAAGCGCTTCGGCCTGTTCTATGGGATCGCGTTTTCGGGCTACGCCTTTGGCGCAGTGTCTGGACCGGTCGCGGTCGGGAGGTATTTCGACTTGCGGCACAACTATGGACTACCGCTGCAAGTCGCCCCGCTTCTGCCGCTTGCGGCCGGCGTTCTGCTGCTGTCGCTTGGCAGTTGTGTGAATGCGGGAGCCCTGCATACCGCAGGGCGTTGATACTTGCCGCTACACCTGACTGCTCGGACCGGGCGCAATGCCGTCGGAAAATGACCGTCGGCAGTTAGCTGCGCTCAGTTGACGCTATTCGAAATCGAAATGCACGCGCCATTCGAATAGCGTTCAACAGGGCCGCCCGCGTCAGGCAATCCATCCGCCGTCGACTGTCAGGCTTTCGCCGGTCGTGTAGCCTGCTTCGGGGCTGGCGAGATATGCGACGGCCGCCGCGATTTCTGCGGGTTTGCCGAAACGGCCGACGCTCGCGAGCTTTACCATCGTCGCGTGATCTTCCGTGCCGGGCTGCGGAGCAAGTTCTGTATCGATCGGGCCGGGCTGAACAGCATTCACGGTCACGCCGTATTTGCCGAGTTCACGCGACAGCCCGCGCGTGAAGCCTCTGAGAGCGAACTTCGACGCGATGTAGAGCGTCACGCCAGGCAGTGGCGCGGCTTCGCCAAAGGCCGAACCTACGTTGATGATGCGCCCCCAGCCAGCCGCGACCATGCGCGCCGCCGCGTCTTTTGCCAGTTCGATCGGCGCACGAACATTCAAGTTGAAGTGCGTGTCGTACGAGCTCTCCGAAGAATCGAGAAATGGTCCGTACTCGACTGTGCCCGCGTTGTTGACAAGGATGTCGAGCCGCCCCTCGAAACGGCCGCCGAACGCGCCGTTCAGCGAGTCGACGAGGCTTCTGACGCCTTCCGGTTTCGACAGGTCGGCGCCCACAGCTTCAGCCTCGCCGCCGGCATCGCGAATCTCGTTGACGACTGCTTGGGCGCGCTCCGCACTCGACGCATAGTGAACGATGACGGATGCACCATCGCGCGCAAGACGTGCCGCAATGGCTGCACCGATTCCGCGCGAAGCGCCGGTAACGAGGGCGAGTTTGCCTTTCAGAGCTTGAGTCATGGTTTTCCTCAACGGGTAGGTTTTGAATCGGTTCTCCCGCAGGAACTGCAGGAGAGACCGCTGCATCAGAGCCAATCTGTGATGCATTGGTTGATGCGTATCCTCCGCTCAGGCGGCGTCGTACGGTAGTCGTGGCCGAGGAATAGCTCCTATTCCTGCGGCAAGGGAACAGGTCGGGGCGAATCGAACCGGGCTGCACTGCGGCTAGGCAATCGGGTCGTCGCTGGATTTGTGCTCATTGAGAATGTGCTCGACGAACGCGACGAACGCGCGCGCTTTCGCTGTCGTCATACGCCCGGCGGGAAAAACTGCCCACAGGTCGATGGTGGGCAAGGTCCAGTCAGTCAGGACGGCCTGCACCGTGCCGTCCGCGAGTTCAGGCGCGAACATCCATTCCGATGCGACAGCAAGGCCCATGTGAGCGAGCACTGCCGTGCGCATGCCTTCAGCCGCGTTCACGCTGATTCGGCCGGACAGGGTCACGGTTGAATCAGATCCATCATCGCGGCTGAACAACCATGATTCACCGCCGCCTCGCACGGAATAGACGACCGCCTGATGCCGGCCGAGCTCGACAGGTGTTTGCGGAACTCCGGCTTCCGCGAAATATGACGGCGTGCCGACTACGACTCTCCGCCCGCTCGCGATGCGACGCGCAGTCATGGACGAGTCGTCCAGCGTGCCCATACGCAAAGCGACATCGACGCCCTCTTCCAGTAAATCGACGGACCGGTCGTCAAGCACGATGTCGATGCTCAGATTGGGGTGTTGATGGAGGAAAGACCTTAGCGCCGGCAAAACGTGCAGCCGGGCGAAGGTGACGGCCGCGCCTATGCGCAGTTGCCCCGACAGACCATCGGAAGACTCGCGCACGGCCTGTTCGGCTTGATCTGCCTCATGGATGGCCCTGAGCGCGTGCTCATAGAACCGCTGCCCGGCCGCCGTCGGCGCCAAGCCACGAGTCGATCGTAATAGCAAACGGGCGCCCAGACGTTCCTCCAGTTGGGCGACCGCCTTTGAGACAGCTGGCTGACCTAGCTTCAACCGACGGGCGGCGGCAGAGAATGAACCCGCATCGACAACCGTCACAAAGGTTTCCATCGTCACCATGCGGTCCATGCGCATCCTCCTGGCAAGCTTGTCGGCGAAAATGCGCAGTGTAGCGAAACGGCGAGCAGCTCAGGAGGACATGTCAGTACCGTTTCCGATACCGACAGTTCCATCAGGTAATCAGGTATAGCCCAGACCGTGCAGCCCCATGCCGGACAATGGTGTCAGGGCGCAATTTCGCAGGCGCCCCCGACGCGCTGCCGCCTATCGCGCCGTCACGAGATCAAAGGCACGTAATGGAGCGGTCCGATCGTCGAGGCGAACTTTTCGGGGACATCAGTTCGGCCATTGCCGGAACTCAGGTGACGATGTCCGTGAGGCAGTTGTAGATCGGGCCCCTGCCGTTCGTGTATCAATTGGCCCAATGCAGGGTCCGGATGTCAGCGAACGCGTGCTTTCGGACCCGAAGCGGTCGTCGGGCCCGTCCTTACCCGAAGGGCGCTTTCAAGCTATAACGGCCATTCTGACGGTCATTTTGGTCGGCGGGTCATCGGGGTCGTTGCAGCCGTTCGAGTGTCGGCCACTGTTAGCGGCCTCGACTCTTATGTCAGCCTTTCCCCGTTGTCGCCGCGGCGCTCACACGCACCCGCAGCGAGAGGCCGCCGTGGCGATCGATATCAATGGTTCGGCGATGCAAGAAGACCGATCCGCCCGACCTGGTCGAAGGGGATGTCTGCGCATGCCGCCTCGGTTCTCCTTTTCGCTACGCACCGGACGGTCCAAGGGTGATCGGAATCACTGAGCCTGGAAATCCACAAGCCGACGCCAATACTCATCCTGTCGCCCCTCGGGACTTCCTTCCTGCTGCCACAGAACGTAGGCGCGCTCCCGAAGATGCTGGTCGAGAGCGCGATGCCAGTATTCTTCCGCACGTCCTTCAGGGCGCCCGTCTTTCTCCCAGAGCAGATAGGCGCGTTCCCGAACAGCCTGCTCCAGGCCCGATTTCGTTTCCGAGTCCCTCAAGAAGTCATCGCCGTAGGGAGCCATCTGACCGCCCCGGCTCGTGTGCATCCTGGCCGTCAGGGTACCGAGTTCAGCGTCCGGCACAAGCCGGCTGTGCGCTGCTGCTTCCAGCGCCTTGGCCAGGTATTCGGAGTCGTCGGCGTTGCCCGACTCGCCCAGCGTAATCGGGTATGTGTGCAGCACAGTGCCGCTGCGGTCTATTACGTCAACCAGTCGCTCGATCATGATCGTCTTCCAGGTGTTTTCGTTGGGATGGAGGGGCCAGCCCATTGTCGGCCCCGGACCTGCACCGCTTGGGACGCCAATAGCGGCCCGCACAACTTGAACGCGTATCATGCCTGGCGGTAGGCCCGCACAAGGCCATTGGGAAGAACCTCCGTCAGCGCGCTGCATTCAAACGCTATGACAAATTGCACACGGACCGGGGAAGTTTCCGAAAGAGCAGGCTTTTCAGCTTCTCGTCGCAGGTGACAGGAAGTGCGCAATTTTCATGCTGGACCCGGACGGTTTCATCAGAACGTGGAATGCCGGCGCCAACGCTTCACGGGCGATGCTGCCAGTGAAATCATCGGCCTGCACTTTTCGTTTTTTTGAGGGAGCATGACCGCGCTACCAACCGCTGAGCAGCAGGTCAATACGAATGGTATCGACTGGCGCTCTCAGTCCGAGCGAATTTTTCTATGCGGACCTGCATAACGTTTCGGAAAACTGAACGCCAGGGATGCAGGTAAATAAAGACGTCGATGCCAGCCAAAGGGTATACAGTGGGTAGACCGGTCGTCCATGAGCGACCTCCAGCTTAGGAGCCCCATCATGCGATCGCAATTCAAGCCCGCTTCTGCTGCAATTGGCAGGGAGAACGAGTACGCCGCCGAATGCAGGACGCGTGCTCATATACTCGACGCAGCGGATGCTCTGAGAGCAGAGAAAAGACGCGCCAGTTACGCCACGATCGACTCCAACGCCACTAAGTGGCGCTACTCGGCCGTGTACGAGAAAGACTGATCGCGGTGCTTAAATTTCCCAACCCCAGCCGTAGCTACGATGCCGCCCGACATTGCGTGTGTTTCTGGGGGTACGACGATTCGCGCGAGATCACCTTCATGATCGACGACGCAATGCTCAGAAATCTGCAACCTGGCGTTGGGTCCGACGAGCGTTCGCTGCTTGGTGCCTTTGACGAGTTTCGTGAAAAGGTTCTCGAAATCGCAAACAGGCAGTATGTCGGCGGCCCGCAGAACCGGTATTCGATTTCATGATCTACAGCCCTGTCGCGAGAATGTTTCCTCATCTGTGAACACCGGCTTCGTGCAGGAAGCGCGCATGGTTTCGACGCCATAGTTCGCCAACCTCCCGCCTGGAATAAGACCCGTACCAAGATATGCGCTGGCCGGAACTGCAGCGCCCGGGCATGTGCCGGCTCGCCCCCTCTCCGATTTATTTCTGACGCATCGCGGTTCATCCCGGCGACCGTCGGGCGGTGGCCTTGCCTGATATCAATGCGCGCTCGACTTCATTGAATACGTTAAGCAGTCGGGTTACGCGCCTGGTGCCGTCAGGAAGCAGACTCTGCTGCAGCGATAGCGACGAGACTCGACGCTGCCAGTACGCTAGCGCCAGGGGATTTCCGTGCACAAGTAACGGAATGATCCGTTCGAGATGCGCCAGATCTCCTTCGAATTGGTAGCGCGACATCAGGATCCTTGCAAAGGTGATTCGGTGTCGCGGATCAGCTCTTTATGGGCCGCGCGCTCTGCGCGCTCCCGTACCAGCGTGTGAGGCGTCCCGAACGTCTCACACGAGCCATTGATGGCTTTACGCGCATGGCTTCAAGTCGAAATCAAGGTCGCATAAAGCCGCCTCCAGCACCCAGCAATTTCCTTGCGTGCCGGATCCACTGCTTCGGCCCTCTGTATTGAGTGCCGTCGACAACCCGCTTTTCATCTTCGGGGCCCACGGGCATACCATCATCCGTCGCATTCGCCGCGGCCTCTCTCTGTTTCCTGCTTTCTGCCAGTTCTTCGGCATTTACCTGGTCATCGATCATGATGCACTCCTGCTATGGAAAAAACTGGTTCGCCATCAGGTGGTCGGCGTCGCCCCGATAGCGGGACGACGCGACCCATCGCAAGGTCGGGTTTTGAATGCTGACGCGGTCGTGGCGCGCGATGGAAGCCGTCCGCGAACACCCACCGTAAAACCGGCATCTAGGACAATTGCCCTTCGTCCCGGTTTCCAAGTTCGTGCACGGCAGCCAGCGTAAAGAACATGGAGCGCGTCGAGTGTCGCCCTTTTGCTGCAGCATCCACTCGCTGCAGCAGACTCTCGGGCAGACTGAATTGAACGCTCACAGCTTTCGAGGTAACCCGCGTCAGGTTGATCTCGACGAACATCCAGATCCCTTGCCCATCGTCCATGTCGAGCGATTGCAATTCGGATGTACTGCAGGTTGGAGCGGGTATGAGTTGCTCGCTGCGGTCATACATCAGTTCGACAACCTCTTGCGCGTTGCGTCTCAGCTTATCGAACGAATGGCCGCTCGCAACTGCTCGGGGAAGATCGGGAAAACTGGCGCGAAAGCCGGCAGTTCCGTCACGGTGCACATAAAGCGGATATTGCATGACCTGCTCCACTCAGCTGCGTGCTGACTCGCATGCGGTACGTCATAGCGTACGAACGACGGGAACTGCCTGGGTCCTTTGGCATACGGATCACGATGCAGAAGGAATGCGTGGTGAGAGTACGTACATAGCTCGTACTCTCTGTATTCGATAGTGGAGATGGTCATGATCGCGCGCTCCTTAAGCGATACTGACCGTCATGAACCGATACCTGTCCGGATGCGAAAAAGGGCCGTCAGGTACATCTCGATCTTCACCATGCGCTCATGGCCGTCGAAAAGCAAACTAAATCGTGACAGTGTGAAAGGAAAGCGTGCGTCGCGCCTGCATCGCCGGGACGGCCTGCTCATGCAGGTCCAGAAAGCCCGATTATCAATGACGGACAATCGGCTAGCATGCTTCGAAGCGCTGCCATTTGAATGATTCGCTCAACACGTGCACTACCATGCCATCAACCGGCATTGAGTCAACCGAGCCGCACCACGCGGCAGGATACGCCTGCTGCAATTTCCCAACGGCATACAAGGCCGCCCAGACTTCGTGGGTCATCTGTGCTTTTCGCCGCAGCACTTCGCCGGCGTACAGGCGTTTAACATCGCATCCATACCGCACGAGCCCGCCGCTCGCCACGTAAGTCTCACGCATCGTCAGACGGCGCACCGATTGCCCAGTCTCATGGCACTCGTCGCCGGCGGTTTGCTCCCAATGCTGATTACGCGAAAACCACAGTACAGGCGTCCCGGTGGGCTCGGCCCCGATGCCGCCGGGGATGAGCATCCCGCTTGCGCTGATCTGCCGGAACTTTTGTCCCGTGGTGTAGTGCCATGCCAACATCGTTTGCTCCGGTCGGATTTGCCTGTCATTACCACTATTCGTCTCCTGTTTTCCTTTCGGAGCACGATGCGTGCTTCGTCACGCGACGTACGCGCCCGAGTTCACGTCTTCCCTTACGCGGAGACAAAGCGAAATCAGGAGCTTGTGCGAGCCGGCATCGAGCGGTACGCGCACCCGTCCATCACCACATTCGAGACTCGCGCCGTCGAGCACCGCGCGCGTCACATCGAGCTCGTCAGCGGCTTCGACGTGAATCTCATACCGCGTCGAATCCATCGTCACCGTTGCTTCAAACCCCGGCCACGTGTCCGGAATACACGGATCGATCACAAGAAAACCGCCCTCGCGACAAATCCCGAGAATGCCCTCGACACCCGCCCGGTACATCCATCCAGCGGACCCCGTGTACCAGGTCCAGCCACCGCGCCCGGCGTGCGGCGGCACGGAATACACATCGGCGGCGACGACATAGGGCTCGACCTTGTAGCGGTCGACTTCTGTCGGCGTACGCGCATGATTGACGGGGTTAAGCAGTGAAAACAGCGCGGCGGCCTTGTTGCCCTCGCGCATTTTGGTGAACGCGAGGATCGCCCACATCGCTGCGTGGCTATACTGCCCGCCGTTTTCACGCAGCCCCGGCGGATAGCCCTTGATATAGCCTGGATCGTGCGACGTTTTATCGAATGGCGGCGTGAACAGCAAAGCAAGCCCGTCTTCCGGACGGATCAGGTGCTTTTCCAGCGAGGTCATCGCCAGCGCCGCGCGGGCGGGATCTGCCGCGCCGGACAGCACCGCCCACGACTGCGCGATCGAATCGATCTGGCACTCGTCACTGTCTTTTGAGCCAAGCCACGTGCCGTCGTCGAACGTCGCCCGGCGATACCATTCGCCGTCCCATGCTTCATGCTCCAGCGCCTCGCGCACCGAGCCCGCATGCGCACGCCAGCGTGCAGCATGCGCAACGGAAACCGCATCGCGCGATTCAGCCAGCGGGGCAAACAATTCGATCGTCCGCAACAAGAGCCAGCCAAGCCAAACGCTTTCTCCCTTGCCGTGCGCACCGACGCGGTTCATGCCGTCGTTCCAGTCACCCGTGCCGATCAGAGGCAAACCGTGCTCGCCGGTCAGTTCCATACATTGATCCAGGCCCCGCGCACAATGCTCGAACAGCGACGCTGATTCATCCGCGACCATCGGCTGGAAGAACGCATCGTGCTCGCCAGGTCGCAGTGGCGGTCCATCGAGAAACGGCACGATCTCGTCGAGAATCGCGACGTCACCCGCGCAGCCAATGTAAGTCGCCGTCGCGAACGCGAGCCACACGCGGTCATCGGAAATCCGCGTGCGCACGCCTTGCCCCGACTGAGGCAACCACCAGTGCTGGAAATCGCCTTCGATGAACTGCCGCGCCGCAGTGCGCAACAAATGTCGCCGGGCCTCGTCCGGCTGCGCCAGCGTCAACGCCATGCCGTCCTGCAACTGATCGCGGAAGCCATACGCGCCGCTCGCCTGATAGAACGCCGAGCGTGCCCAGACGCGACATGCGAGCGTCTGATACAGCAGCCAGCCGTTTAGCATCAGATCCATCGCGCGGTCGGGGGTCTTGACCTGGACGGTGCCGAGCACGTTCTGCCACTGGGTCGTCACCTCGGCGAGGACGGCGTCGAGGTCGGCCTTGCGATAACGCTCGATCAATGCGCGTGCGTCTTCGACGCACGCGCACTGCCCCATGAACGACACGACTTCGACGGTCTCACCCACGCCCAGCTCAATCACGCGCTGCAACGCCGCGCATGGATCGAGGCCCGCGCCGGTTGCGCCAGACAGCGGCGCGTTGCCGGTTAGCGCGGCGGGTGCCGCAGTCCGCCCGTTGCGGCCGAGAAATTCGGTGCGGTCGGCCGTCCACGAGGTCTGCCGGCCGCCCAGGTCGGCGAACGCGACTCGCCCCGCGAACCCCATGCTCCACGGATTGCGCGCCAGCATCGCGCCGGTAGTGGAGTCGATTTCCGTCACGATGAAGGGTCCGGATGCGCCGCGCGATTTGCCAAGCACCCATTCCATCCACGCCGTCACGGACAGACGGCGCGGCATGCCGGACAGATTGCGCAACGTCAGCCTCGAAATCTTCAGTGGGTCGGCGAGCGGCACGTATTGCAGCAAGTCGAGCGCGATGCCATTCGCCTCGTGTTCAAAGCGGCTATAGCCATGCCCGTGACGCGCCACATACGTCCCGCCGTCGCGGATTGGCAACGCGGTGGCGCCCCATACATCGCCAGTGACTTCGTCGCGCACATAGATGGCTTCGCCGGCCGGGTCTTCGACGGGGTCGTTCGACCACGGCGTGAGTTGGTTCTCGCGGCTGTTTTCGGCCCAGGTGTAGCCGCTGCCTTCCGCCGCGACCTGAAAGCCGAAGCCGGAGTTGGCGATCACGTTGATCCACGGCGCGGGCGTGGTCGCGCCCCCCACGAGGACGCTCACGTATTCCCGGCCGTCTTTATCGAAGCCGCCCAGACCGTTGAAGAACTCGAGCCTCGACGCAACCGGCGAAAGCGCGCGAGGCGGATGAGGCGCCGCGGGCCATGGCGACGACATCGGCGGCTTCTGCCGGCGTAGCGCCAATGGCTGTCCCGGCGACTGCGGCAAGCGCGCGAGCTGGTCGGCGATCGAACCGCGGCGCGCAATCAACGCGACACGCGCGACCGATTGCAGCAGCGCCCGCGCCTCCACGCTCATCAAATCGGCGCGCAGCGTAAAGACCGCTCCTTGCGCGAGCTCTTCGCCGATACGCGGCCGCAATTGGCTGCTGCGCACGGCTGTCTCGATCGCACCCTGCAACTCCTGGATATAAGACGAAGCCCGTTCGTTGACGATGACGAGATCGACGTCCAGCCGCTTCATCCGCCAGTACTCGTGCGCCCTCAATAATTGCCGGACTTGCGCGATGTCCTCGACGTCATCGATACGCAGCAGCACGATCGGCAGGTCGCCCGAGATCGCGTGCGGCCAGACTCCGGACTGAGGACCTGCTCCTCGAACGATCGTGTCCGACGGCGCCCTGAAACGCGCATCGGCGTAAATAACCGGCGCGGCGAGGCGTTGAAAATCCGCAGCCTCGTCGGCTTCGACATCGAGATGACGCAACTGCACCTGAGCCTGCGTCCAGGCTAGCGTTTTGGCGCGGTCGAACGCGTTGCGGTCATGGTGTTTGTCGACCAGATCGAGCAACAGCGCTCGCGACTCGGCCACTACTGTCCAGAACGTCACGCGCGCGACCTTGCCCGGCGGCACCAGCACGCGATATCTGAGCGCAAGGACCGGATCGAGTACGGTCCCGGCAGTATTGCTCAGCGGCTGATCGTCGAAGATCGCTGCCGCCGTGCCGGCGTTGCGCCCGCGTCCCAGAAAGCGCGCGCGATCCGATTCGTATTGCGGCTCGGCAACGATCTCGCCGTCGACAACCGCGAAATGCGCAGCCCACAGTTGTCTTTCGTCGTGCGAACGCAGACGGCGCGTGGCCACCAGCGCGCCGAACTCCGCAAGGTGCTCGGTCTGGACAAACATCCGTGAGAAGGCGGGATGCGCGTTGTCGGCAGCCGGCGTCGCGAGCACGATTTCCGCATAGGATGTCAGTTCGATCTCGCGCGCGCGGCGTCCACTGTTGGCCAACGAGACGCGGCGCACTTCACCGTCTGCTTCACCGGAAACCAGTACGTCCATCGTCGTTGTCAACGAGCCGTCGCGGCGGATGAATTCAGCATGGTCCTCGCCGAACACAACCTCTTCGTAATCGGCAGCGCTATCAGCCGGCTTTGCGCCCGCCGACCACACGTGGCCGCTCTGCGTGTCGCGCAGGAAGATGAAAGAACCCCAATCGTCGCGGGTTGCGTCTTCGCGCCAGCGCGTCACGGCGAGATCGCGCCAACGGCTGTAGCCGGCGCCGGTCGCAGTCAGCATGACGGCGTAGCGTCCATTCGACAGCAGGTGTGTCACGGGCGCCGCGCCGGCAACGGCCGACGCTGTGAGGCGCCGTACGGTCGGCGGCACGACGCCGGCGACCGTTGCTGACGTTTTCACTTCTTCGGCACGGGGATGCGCGACGGCGACATTGCGCGGCATACGCTCCTGCAGCAACAGTTCGCTGGCCTGGATCATGGGTTCGCGATGAAAACGTGCCCGCATCTGCGCGTCGAGCAACGTGTTCGCGATCGACACGATCGTCATGCCCTGATGATGGGCCATGAAATTGCGCACGATCGCAACATCCTCGTTCTCAGGTAGCCGCGAGCGGGTGAAATCGAGTGCTTCGTAGAAACCATAGCGCCCCAGCGCGCCGAGCGCGGCGAGTCGTGCGTAGTTCTCTCGCGCGGCTAGTGGGTCGACCATCGCGGCTAGCCCCGTTGCATACGGTGCGATCACCCGGTTCTCCGAAAGCCCTCGCTTGAGGCCAAGGCCGGGCACGCCGAAATTCGAATACTGGTAGGTAAATTCGATGTCGCGTGCGTTGTACGCCGATTCCGAAATGCCCCACGGGATGCCAAGCGAACGCCCATACGCGGCTTGCCGTTCCACCACCAGGCGGCTTGTCTGCTCAAGCAGGCTGCCGACCGGTGCACGCATCACCAGCGAGGGCATCAGGTATTCGAACATCGACCCCGACCACGAGATCAGCGCCGAGCCGTCACCGACCGGCGTTGCAGCGCGACCGAGGCGGAACCAGTGGCGCGTCGTCACGTCGCCTTTCGCGATGGCGAACAGGCTTGCGAGACGCGCTTCGGACGCCAGCAGGTCATAGCAGTTCACGTCCAGGCTGTTGTCGGATTGGGAATAGCCGATCGACAGCAGCTTGCGTTCCGGATCGAGCAGGAATGCGAAGTTCATGTCGAGCGCCATCGCCCGCGACGTATCGGCGAGCGACTTCAGGCGTGCCTGCAGAAACTCTGGTGCCGCGATGAGTTGTTGCCGGTCGCGGGCATGTTCGACCAGGCTTTTACTCAACGCATCGATCCAGAACATCAGGTCGGCAGAACTATCGCCGCCGCCGGCGGGCACGAGTTCACGCGCTGCCTTCGCGGCCTTTTCGGTCAGCCGCGTGAGCGATGGCGACAGCGCTTCGAACGCCTGCGGACCGTGCAACTGCTTGCTGATCTCTTCGAGGATCGCAACCAGTTGCCTGCCATGTTCACCGCCTGCGGCGGGCAGCGTGTCGATGGCTTCACGCGCGAGTCGCAGGTTATCCATCAATCCGGACCGCGCGGCCGGCGCGAGCAATTCATGCGGCCACTCTTCGCACGCGTTGGCGAGAACGATCAGATGACCGGCCAGATTGCCGCTATCGACCGACGAAACATACGCCGGTGCCAACACCTGGAGATCGAGCGTCCCGTACCAGTTATAGAAATGCCCCTTGAAACGCGTGAGCTTGTGCATCGAAGCGAACGCCGCTTCGAGCCGTTCGACGGTCTCCGTCGTCCCCGCCCAGCCAAAATCCCGCGCAGCAACCGCCGACAGCAGATAGAGCCCGAGGTTGGTCGGCGAGGTGCGGTGCGCGACGACCGGCTTCGGATCTTCCTGGAAATTATCGGGCGGCAGCATGTTCTCTGCCGGCGTAACGAAGGTCTCGAAGAAACGCCACGTGTGTCGCGCGATCAGGCGAAGGCCGCGTGCGTCCGCGTCCGCCATCGCGAAACGCCGCGCGACGGTCGGCGACCGGCTCGACCACAGCGCGAGCGCCGGCGCGGCGAGCCATAACAGCGCAAACGGCAGCACTAGCGGCCAGTGCGAGGGTGCGAACGCGATCGCACCAGCCGGCAGCACAAGGCCGAGCGCGACACCGCCTTTCATCTGCCGATAAAAGCCGCGCAAGTCGAGGCGGGGGCTGCCCTTCGACTGGGCGGCGGTGGTCCATTCGAGCAGCCGGCGATGCGTCACGAACAGCCGTATCAGCGTGCGGAGAATCGCATCGCCCATGCGCCACGCCTGGTCAGCGAGGAACGCGGTCGACAGAACTGTTTGCAAGGTTGCGAGCCGCACATCGGCGGCCAGCACGTCCAGATGATTGCGCAGATGGATGCCGCTGCGGCGCGGCAGGATCGCGAACAGCGTCGGCAGGAATGCGGGAATCGCGAGCGCGCTTAGCACCAGCAGCGAGCTTGCCATTCCGGCGTGGATCGGCATCAGCCAGCATAGGCCGAGCGCGGCGACCATGAAGGGAGCGAGCAGCGAGCGGCGCAAATTGTCGAGCATCTTGAAGCGGCCGATCGACGGCATCGCGTGTCGGTCCCGGCCGCGATAGCCGACGATCCACGGCAGCAATTGCCAGTCGCCACGCGTCCAGCGATGCTGGCGCTTGCCGATCACGTCGTAACGCGACGGCACTTCCTCGACCACCTCGACATCCGACGCGAGTCCGGCGCGCGCAAAAATCCCTTCGAACAGATCGTGACTGAGCAGCGCGTTTTCGGGCACGCGTCCACGCAAAGCCGCCTCAAACGCATCGACGTCGTAAATGCCCTTGCCGGTATACGACCCTTCGCCGAACAGGTCCTGATAGACATCGGACACCGCCGCCGCGTACGGGTCCATCCCGCCGGGGCCGGAGAAGACGCGCTGATGCAGTGACCCTTCCTGCCCGACGGGCAGCGATGGCGTGACACGCGGTTGCAGGATCGCGTATCCGTTGACCACGCGTTGATCGGCGTCGCTAAACGTCGGCCGGTTCAGCGGATGCGCCATCTTGCCGATCAGCCGCAGCGCGGCGTCGCGTGGCAGACGCGTATCGGCGTCGAGTGTGATGACGTAGCGCGCCTCGGGCGGCACCTGCGGTGCACGGCCGGCGATCGACACAAAGGTCGTATCCGTCGCACCGCGCAGCAGGCGGTTGAGTTCGTGCAGCTTGCCGCGCTTGCGTTCCCAGCCCATCCATTTGTTCTCGCTCGCATTGAACACGCGGCGGCGATGTAGCAGCAGGAAACGGCTTCCGCCGGGGCCTGGCTCGTAACGGCGGTTCAGCTCGTCGATCGCGCCGGCGGCCACGGCGAGCAGGTGTGCGTCGTCCGGCAGCACTTCCTGATCCGCATCGAGCCCGTCCGCGAGCAACGCGAAGGACAGGTCGCCACCGGCTCCCGCGAGGTGATGCACTTCGAGGCGTTCGACCTGCTCGCGCAGATCGGCTTCGCTCGTCAGAAGCGTCGGCACGGCAACCAGTGTGCGCAATGACGACGGCACGCCGGCAGTCAGTTCGAGAGCGGGCAACGTGATTGCGCCGAAACTCCATGTCACCGCGCGATTGATTAGCGCGGTCGTGACCTCGGTGACAGGCAGGAATGCGCATACGGCAAACAGCGCGAGTACCCAGGCTTCGGTACCGGGCGGCGCTAGTGTGGATAGTGCCCACAACGCGAGCGCGAGTAACGCCAGGGCGAGCGTCAGGATTGTGGCGACATAGCCGTGGATGCCGAGGCGGACGTTGAGGCGCGTGATCCGCAGACGCGCAGGCGCCCGGAATCCGATCGCCCGCTCCAGTGCTCGCCGGCCCTCGGCGATCAGGTGATAGCCGGGGTCGCCGGCGCGTTGCGCATGTGCGCCATCGCCTGCTTCCAGCGCCGCCACCCGGGCCGATTCCAGCGCTAGTCCGGCGACTTCGAGTTCGGTGAAAGAAGAGCCGCGCGCCAGTTGCTCGATCGCGCTGCGATACAAGTTGCGCGTCGGGAAATCCATCGTCGGAAAGCCGCTGTCCGCGCGCAACCGCGCGTCGACAAGACTCACGCTCTCGAACAGTTCGGTCCAGTCGATGTCGGAAATCAGCCGCATGCTGGTGATCACATTGCGCACGGTGACGTTCGACGCGCCCTGCCGCTGCTGTGCGTGTTGCACGACTTCATCGACAGAGACGCCCTGAAGCTTGAGCCGCTCTTCCAGCCAGCCAAGTGCCGGCGTGATGCGCGGATCCTGGTCACGCAGCCGTTTTGCGAGCTGTGCGGCGAACAGCTCCGACAACAGGCCTGAGGAGCGCGTGGAAATGTCCGCTTCGAGCGCCGAACGGGCACTCCCCGATTCGAGCAGACGGTCGGTGAGTGCATCGGCGTCAGCGCGTGCGCTGCGGCCAGCAGTAATCTGGTCAGTCAGGCGTCGCAGGTTCTCGATCAGCACGATGCGCAACGTGATCGCCACGGCCCACAATTCGCCGATTGTCAGCGGCTGAATCCGTTGATACGCGCTGATGAAACGCCGCAGGATCTGCGGGTCGACGTGGCTGTCGGTATGCGCAACGAACGCCCACGCAATACCGAACACGCGCGGATACCCGGCGAACGGACCTGCGGCAAGCTTGGGCAACTGACGGTAGTAGCCGGGCGGCAAGTCGTCACGAATCTCGCGGATCTGCTCCTCGACGAGGTGATAGTTGTCGAGCAGCCATTCCGCGGCGGGCACCACGCCCCGGCCGCGCTCCAGTTCTTCGGCGCTCGCGCGGTAGGCCGCGAGCAGGACCGCGGCATTATCGTTCAGTCTCGTGTGCAGCGATAAAACGGCAGGCGGTGTCTTCGTGACCGGTTGCGCGGCAGCGAGGCTTTCCGCATGTTGCTCGAGCCGTTCGACGCCGAACAGCTCTTCGCGCACCGGCGCGGTGTCGGTCCACGGCGCCGACGGCGAACGATGTCTCGCGACATACCGGAGGATCGTTTTCACAGGCGCACTTCCTGCGGCGCCGATGAGTTCGGCCGGGTGGACCGGTCGCGGTGGCGTGTCATGTTAGCGGCGCGCACAGCGCTTGCCGTCGGGTTTGCCATCGTAATAGCGACCGACGGCTCATCGAGTTGGAACATGATCGGATCTTCCTTCGGCGAGGCCACACCCCACCTTCGCCTGCATGCACGCCTGCGGGATGTGGCTTGATTCACGGTGTGGGCGGACACGCGAGGAACCGTCAGGACAACCAAGCAGCTATGCGGCTTCTGCGGAAGCGGTCGGCAATGACTCGCCCCCGCGCAAAACGGTAGCTGCCGTCGAGGGGCACACTAAATTTGGCAGATAAGCTTCGATGTGACCGGTGCCGCAATCGGCGACGGGCGGGAGCACGTATGCACAGCCCCGTCGACGCAGCTTGCGGCTGAACATACGGAAACGATGGAGCAGAAAGGACACGGATCCGTGTCCCAGGCGCCTGCTATTTCTTCCTGGCCGGTGCGCTGCCTGCGGTGGTCTTCGAGGCAAGCGCTGGGGACACGCCTACCGCAGGAGACACTACCTTTTTGGGTTGTTTGGGCTTTTTAACTTCGCGATTACCGCGCATCGTGCTCTTCGCCAATATGGTTCCCCGGTTTTGCCCGTCGCGAAAGCAACGGCCATGTCGCCCAGTGTGAACGCATCTGGTGACGCTGTCGCGATTTATATTTTTTCGAGTACCGTGTAGATGCGTTCCCGACGAGTCGGCCAACTCGACGATCGCCGGATCGTCTGGATTTACCGGCGCATGCCATGCATGCACGATGCCATCGGAGCAAACGCCCTGTCCGAACGTAGCGATAGGGTGGACCGACTAAGGGGACTCGCGACGATATCGCCGCGCTCTGTCTCGTTGCCCGTCGGTAGCTACTTTGCACCGCTACTCAGTTTTGTGTGTTTTCCTCGCAATCTTCCCAGTACCTCAGCGGGTCGTGGTGTTGTGGATAGCGTGAGCTGAGCCACGCCGACAGCCTGGTCCAATCTGGATGGTTGGTACCGGTTCGAGCCGACCATGTTGACGACCTCTCGAGAATTTGACCGGTCCCGCGATCACGGACAAGCAAGCTGCCCAGTCCGCTCGATCTGTTCGCCTGCGACTCAACAACGTACCGTGGAAGAATCCTGAGTTCCGCATCCGTGGCCCACCCGTATAAGGCACGGACCACGCCGGACGGATCTCGCAACTCTATGGGGCCGGTCTCGGGGCGAACGGCGGTCCACCCTTCCGGAAACTCCGCGACAACCTCGTTTTTGCCCTCCCTCACCCACTTCACGCGCCAGGCCCGCGCCATCGCCTCGCGCAGGCGCGAGACCGACTCGTAGCCGGTCGGCAACTCGATCGACATCGGAAGAGTAATGAGGCTGTCTTTCCAGAGTTTGGTTTCGTCGTCGACGCGCTCGACCACGTCGAACACCCCTGCTTCGAATGGGTTCTCCGGCCGGTTCGATCCTGTCGTCTTACTGACGGGCAGCCCCTCGAAAAGGCGCTCAGCATCATGGCGGGTGAGTTTTGTCTTTCCTTTCTTCATTGATTCCTCTACAGCAAAGTTGCCTCGGTAACGGAAAGCCCTGATGACCGAAGTCTGGCACCGCTTCCTCTCACGCGCGTTTGAAGGTGCTCACCATCCAATTCTGCCCCATTACACTTTTTCCCGCTTGCGCGGCGGCGCTCGCACGGCTTGTGCCGCCGTCCCTTTCGCCGGAGTCGGATGCATCGTAGCTATGGGGATTGATGATCCGGCATCCTCAGCATTGCAAGAGATTTTCGAATGCTTCTTACCCCGCCGGACGCGAGGAGGACAGAGGCGTACCGGATCGGATTGTTCATCATCGCGGCAAATCTCGCATCGTTCTGGCGGTGAATCTGGAATGGCTGGTGGCCAAGGCGCGGCGCACTGACTCAATCATTGAATTCGTACCGCAAGTGGGTGATTTCGTCGCGGTGGACGAACCCCTGTTCTATCTGTACGGAATTGTGGCGCAATCGATGAAAGGAGGCTCCGCACCCTGGTCGCTTTCGGGACGGAACGCAGCATCGAGCAGGACCCTATGTTCGCGTTTCGCATCCTGGTCGATATTGCGCTGAAAGCGCTGTCGGCGGCGATCAACGATCCGACGACGGCCGTGCTTGCCATCGACCAGTTTGCACCGACTATTGCGCGTGGTGGGCAAACGGTCTCCGCACATCGAAGAGATGGTGGATAAGTCGGGGCAGGTGCGCATGATCTTGCGGACGCCCAATTGGGAAGACTTCGTGCATATCAGTTTTCGCGAGATACGACAGTACGGCGCGGGCAGCGTTTAGATCGCGCGACGTCTGCCCGCGGCCATTGAGAATCTCGTTCAGAGCCTTCCGGAACATCGTCATGACGCGTTGCGCGTCGAATTGGCACTGCTCGATCGCGCGACCGTCAGCCTTGCACCAGGGACCGGCCGAGAACCAGTAGCTCGTTGAACTGGGTCACCAGTTCAAAACACAAAGCAAACATCACGGCATAGAAAGGCCCGGGGAATCTTTGCATCCATCCGAGGATCGGAGCTGAAAAGCGGGTCCTAATGGGGTCCCGAGTCATGCACCAGGTGATGATCACCCCAATCGCCGCCCCCGCGAGTATGTCGGTCGGATAGTGCCAGCCGAGATAAACGCGCGGCAGTAATATGACGATCGCGGTGTATAAAAGTGCGAGCACGCCGACGCCGCGTCGAACCAGGAAAATTCCCATCGCAACCGAAATCCACAACATCGCGTGGTCACTCGGAAACGAACTCCACGCGGGAAGTACGGCCGGATCGAGGCCACCTGACGGAAAATTGAAGTGCAGGTCGGGATTGAACATGGGCCGCATCCGGAATGGCAAATATCGGGCGATAAGCCTGAACACCGCGAGTGCGAGAAGACCGCTCGCGATCGTCGCGACAACCATTTCACGCTCCCATTCGCCCCGCTGGCTGGGTTTGAACCATATCCACCACAATACGGGTACGAGCACCAGGCCTTTGAATGTGTAGAGGTCCGCGATGACTCTTATCGGGTGGTTCAATACACCGCAAGTCATCGCAGTGTGCGTCAGAAAAGCCTGGATTGCCGTATCGAAAGGGTTCATCTTTGCATCTTCTCCCGATCTTCTAGTTATGGAACTGCGCAGCCAAACGTTGGATCGGAGCGATGACGAGTTCATCGATATCCGACCTCTCGAGCGTGTCGTCGCAGCACATGCTTCACACTCACAAACGTTAGCCGTCAACGCCGCAAGCCTCCTTGAGAAAGCGCGTGGCGGTCGCCGGGAGTTGCGGCAGCGCCTTACCGTTTGAGCATGGGTATATGCTCTCGACACCACGTCCGTCTGGATCCGGTGAACCTCGCATGGGGTCGTTCGCCTTTGGCTTCCAGGTCGCGCAGCCGGGCGACCACAGATGTATGGCCGATAGCGTCCTTTAGGCGATTTTTCGGCCGGCAACGTTGTTGAAGACATCCGTCGCTCTATTCTCCTCCGCGACATTTGCCGGATCGGTGTGGCATCGAACCTTCTCCGGCCGTTGGCGCTTGTTTGCCGCGCGGTAGACCAGATCATAGGAGTCGGGCGAAAAGCGTGGTTGGCGGGGCGTTGCGTCTCGCCGGGCTTCACCATGGAACATGCGGTGGTTTGGTAAAGGTACTGTCGGCCACTTCACCGGCTGCTCTCCCATCTTGGCCCGGACAAAGTCCGACGAGCGACGGCTCAGTTCGGAATCAGCAGCCATTTTCTGCGCTCCCGCGTGTCCGGCTCACGGGTTACATCTGCGCGTGCACCCCGGCGCGACACTCTCTGACGCCGGGGGAAATGGAAGATCGGTTCACATTCGAATGCCTCGCGCCGGAATGCACGATAACGATGCCGACGGCCCGAACCGCGTCAATTGCCGTCGGGCACAGGGCGGCTTCGCCGTGAGATTGAGACGATTGAGCGTCCGCACATCCAACGGCGCGAAAGACTCTTCATGGCCGATCTCTGCATGATGCCGCCGTGTGCCTGAACCCACGACCCGCGCGTCGCGCAGACGACCGTAGCCCAGCCACTTCTGCCGCTCACACCAATGCCGTATGAACGCCAGCTTCGGGACCTGGAACGGTCATCGGCGCAGTATAGCGAGGCGGTTCAAAGCATCGCGCAGTCGATGACACTCCAGGCGTCGAACCATGCGAGGCACCGGGTTTCCACTCATCCTGCAGGCATGGGGCAGGCGCTCCCCGTAGCGACGATCCGGTCAGCACCGGCGCGCAGGAACGCGAGAAGATCGGCGGCACGCAACGGCCGGTTCAACAGGAAGCCCTGCATTTGATCGCAGGCAAGTTTGCGATTCGCCGCGAACTTGCCGTTTCGGACGTCTACTTAATCAATGCCGGCATCGCGATCGGCCGGGCAGGCGTCAAAGCGTCGGATAGCGCAGTCAGCAGAGACGGCTCCTGTTTCGATAGCTCGATGACCGCGGTGGTACTCATCAGGCGTCTTCACGTCGCTCGTTAGCGAACGCCCTGTGGCTGCGCATGCACCCGCTTTGCTGAGTCTCAGCCGCCGTCCGCCTCGGCGACGGTCCGCGTGGTTCGTTGCTCCCAGAACACCACGCGGCGTTGCACAACGCGCACGGTCTGCGCGCCGCTCACGCCGATCACCGCAAGCAGCACGACGCCCGCGAACATCGTCGAGACACTCATGTTCACCGACGACGAACTGATCAGATAACCGAGCCCACGCTGCGACGACAAAAACTCGCCGACCACCGCACCGATAAGCGCGAGCGAAATGCCGATCTGCAAGCCGCTGAAAATCTCGGAGGCGGCCGAGGGCAGCTTCACATGCAGGAACAGAAACGCCCGCGACGCGGAAAATGCGCGGCACGCGTCGAGCAGATCCGGGTCGGCGCGCCGCAGTCCGTTGACCGTATTGATGAACAGCGGGAAAAAACATACCAGCACCACGAGCACGATTTTCGACGCGCTGCCGTAACCGCACCACACGAGGATGATCGGCCCGAGCGCGACTTTCGGCATCGCCTGCAGGCCGGCGAGAAGCGGAAACACGAAGCGCTCGAACATCCGCGACTCGGCCAGCAACGCGCCCAGCAGCACCGCGAGCGCGGAGCCGATCGCATAGCCGGCCAGCGTTTCGACCAGGGTCGCGCCGATGTGCGGCCACAGTGTGCCGTCCGCGAAACCGCTCGCCAGCGCGTCGAATACCTGCTGCGGTGCCGGCAGGATGTAATCGGGAATCGCGAACAGCCGCACCGCGGCCTGCCAGACGGCAATCACCACGAGCAGACTGACGAGCGGATAAACGAAGGCCGGCACCGCGGGTAACACGCGTCGGGCGGTCATTGGAAATGTCCTCTCAGATAACGGCAGGCATCGACGAACGCGGCGCTCGCCATCGTGTCGGCAGTGCGCGGACGCTCGAGCGGCACCGCGAAATCGTCGACGATACGACCCGGCCGCGCCGACATCACCACCACGCGGTCGGCCAGAAACACCGCTTCCGGAATGCTGTGCGTGATGAACAGCACCGACTTGCGCTGAGCCATCCAGATGCGTTGCAGTTCGAGCGTCAGCGCCTCGCGGGTCATCGCATCGAGCGCGGCGAACGGTTCGTCCATCAGCAGCAACCCGGGATCGTGCAGCAGCATCCGCGCGAGCCCGACGCGTTGCTGCATGCCGCCGGAAAGTTCTGCCGGATAGTTGTTCGCGAATGCGGCAAGGCCGACCAGTTCCAGCAAGTCCCGCGCGCGCTGCGTCGCCGGGCCTAAGGCAAGCCGTAGCGTGCGCGCCGGCAAAAGCACGTTGTCGAGCACGGTTTTCCACGGCAGCAGGTTCGGCTTCTGGAACGCGACACCGACGTCGCGGCCAGGCCGGTCGAGCCGCTTGCCGCCAATCGTCGCGCTGCCGCCCGTCGGCGCGATCAGGCCGGCCGCGACTTTCAGCAGCGTCGATTTTCCGCAGCCGGACGGTCCGAGCACGGCCACGAACTCGCCGTCCGCGATGCGCAGGTCGATGTCGCGCAGCGCGTCGATCGCGCCGCTGCGGGTTTGATAGCGCACCGAGATCCGTTCGGCGGCAAACGCAGCGATCGAACTCATGCCGCGCCGCTCGCCGCTTTGACGAATTCGAGCACGCGCGGCCACGACGCTTCGTTTGCGTGCGCATTGGCCGCCGCCATGCCGCCCGCTGTGATCCGCACGCCGGCCACCGGATGCGGGCGCGCGACCAACGTGGTCGGCACGTGCGGGAACAGGATCGAGTGGCCGGCGCCCTCATAGCGCAAATGCTCGACCGGATGCGCGAAGCCGCGCCGTGTCAGGTCGTCGACGATCATGTCGGCGTAACGGGTCGACGGCCAGAAGCCGTCGTCGGTGCCCGAGATCAGCAGGATCGGCGCGGCAATGCGCTCGACCGCGATCCGCGAGCGGGCCACCGCGTCGGCGTCGTCGAGTGCGGACACGAACGCCGGCGCCTGGCGGATCGGCTCGCCGGGCGCCGGTGGATGCCGGAACGCGCTCCAGTCCGCACGACGGTTGTCGTCCCACACGTGCGGCAGCGCGTTGCCGCCGAGTGTCCAGGCGACCGCGTCCGGCGCCTCGCCGACGGCGCCCGCGCGCAGCGTGCCGTGCAGCACCGCGCTCGGTACGTAGCCGATCACCGCCGATACCCGCTCCGGATACGTCGCGCCGAGCAGCAGCGCGAGTTCGCCGCCGCGCGACTGGCCGGCGACCGCCACGAAGCCGTTGCGCGGCCGAACGGTCTGCCGCAACCAGTCGAGCGCCTGCGCGAAGTATTCGAGCGGCGTGCGGGAAATGGCCGGCGGCAGTCCCGGCGCCTTGAAATAGCCAAGCGCCAGCGCCGTGATCCCGTGCGCCGCATACAACGCGGCGCGCGGCTCGTTGATCCCGCCACCGGACCCGTTGAGCACGACGACGGCCGGATGCGGACCGGGCGTCGCGGGCACGAACAGCGTGCCCACCACGCCGTGTTCGCGGATCTCGCGACGCGTCACGCCCTCTGCCACGATCTGCTGCATGAACGACGCCCGCGCGATCGCATCGGGCCCGTCGCGCACCTCGCGTGCTTCGCCGCGTGCTTCGATATCGACGTGCAACGGCGCGATGCCGTCGACGCCGGGCGCCTCCTTCACGCAGCGCATCGACCAGACGATGCCCAGCGCTTGCGCGCCGCTTCCCGCGTAGTCGCCGGACACCGGCGCGGCGGTCCGCAGATCGACGGAGCCGCGCTCGTCCGCGACGAAACGGTTGACGCTCTCCCATTCGCTGCCGTCGTGCTGCCGCTGCCGCGCGGTCACGTCGACTTCGGCGCGCGGCGCAAAACCGGACAGCACGATCGCGCGCGCCACATCGATCAGCGCGACGCGCGGCGTCACCTCGATGCGCGCGCTCATTGCTGCCTCGCACGTTCGCGCAGCGCGGCCGCGTCGAAGCGGCTGAAGTCGGCGACGAACTGGTTCGAGAAAATCTGCTCGACGGGCACGTCGCCCTTCGGGAATTCGCCGACCTTCTGCATTTCCGCCAGATTCGCCCGCACGGCCGGCAGGTTGTAGGCGCCGGGCTGGCGCGGTTTGCCGTCGGCGCCCAGCAGCACGCGGTCGAGCCGGCGCTTGAGCAGTTCGACCGCTTGCTGCAGGTTCTTTGCGTCGTCGCCTTGTGGTTTCGATTCCGGATGTTCGGCCCAGAACGCCTTCACGCAGAACGCCGGATTCGCCTGGCAGACGACCTGCGCCTTGGTGTAAGCGCGGCCGAAGCGTGCGATCAGATCCGGATGCTCGGTGAAGGTATCGCGATGCGCGATAAAACCGTTGCCCGCGGTTTCGTCGAACACGGCCGGGTAGCGGATGCGCCGGATCGGCGTACCCGACAGTTCGAGCATGTCGTCCCAACTGCTGTTGAAATTGAGCGCATCGACAGCACCGGTTTTCAGCGCATGAAAACCCGCGCCCAGCGCGCCGACCGCTACGTAGTCGACGTTGTCGCCGGGTTTGAGGCCGGCTTCGCGCAACGCCGCGCGGCCACCCGGAATCGTGCCCCAGCTCAGCGCGCCCACGCCGATCTTCTTACCCTTCAGATCACCGATCGTTTTCACCGGCGACGACGCGAGCACCGCGAACTCCATCGTGTTGGCCGGCACGCCGTTGTAGAAATAGCGCACGGGTAGCGGCGTGCCGCCGTTCAGATAGCTCGACAGCACCGGCTCCGCGGTCGGATAGCCGAATGTGATGCGCTTGCTCGCCACTTGCGGAATCAGCGCGCCCGCGCCCTGGAACACGATCAGCTTCACGTCGAGCCCTTCTTCCCTAAAGAGCCCGAGTTTGCCGGCGGCAGCGTACGGCGCGCCGTCGTGCACGGCCGGCGGAATCGCGAGACCGACCGTGACCTCGTCGAGCGCGTGCGCGCTGACGGCGTCGAGAAGAAGGAACGAACTGCAAACGAGCTTAAGCAGCGTAGCGTGAAGTGTTCTCATGCGTGGTTTCATTTTTTTATGGACTCCTGCTGACGGATGGATCGGCGGCAACACGTTGCGCCGCGACGCGTTTGAGCGTGGTCCGATCGACCTTGTTGGTCGACGCGAGCGGAATCGTGTCGACCAGCCACACGTGACGCGGATGTTGATACGCAGGCGCGTGCTCGAGCGCAAAGCGCTTGACGTCTTCAGCGGCAAGCGACGCACCCGGTTTCAGCACGACGAACGCGACGGGTTTGGTCCCTTTGATGTCGTCGGCGACAGGCACGACGCAAGCTTGCTGGATCGACGGATGACGTTCGAGCACGGCCTCGACTTCGCCGGGAAAAATGTTCTCGCCGCCCGACACGAACATATCGTCGCGCCGGCCGACGAAAGTGTAGAAGCCGTCGGCGTCGCGTTGAAACACGTCACCGGTTCGGTAGAAGCCGTCCGGCGTGAACGGCCGCGCGAGTTCCGGGCGGTTGTGATAGCCGTTCATCAGGCCGGGGCTGCGGATCTGCAACTCGCCCTCCTCGCCGACCGGCACACCCTGTTCGTCGGCGAGCCGCAGATCGACCAGCGGATGCGCAAAGCCCACCGCGCGCGGCGGCGTCGGCAAACCGCCCGGATGCGGGCCGAACACCACCGGACCGCCTTCGGTCGTCCCATAGGCATTGATGACGCTCGCGTTGGGCAGCAACGCATGGATCTGTTCCAGCAACGCGTCGCTGACCGGCGCCGAGCCCATCCGCACATAGCGCACCGACGACAGATCGGTCTGCGCGAGCAACCCGCGCTCCTGCAGCATCATCGCGATCATCGGCGGTACGGACGTGAGCCACGTGCAGCGCCACGCATCGATCGCCTGGATGTATCGACGCGCGTTGAACTGCGGCAACAACACGGTGCTCGCGCGCGCGGCCAGCGCCAGAAACGCGAGCGCCAGCGCATTCATGTGGAACAGCGGCGCGGCGATCAGCAGGCGCTCGTCGTGCAGCGATTGCGCGGCGAGCCGCGTCTGCACGACCCACAGCTGGCTTCGATGCGACAACACCACGCCCTTCGGACGACCGGTCGAACCCGACGTATACAGAATCAGTGCGGCTTCGTCCGTTGCTGGGACGTGGGCGTCGAACGGCGTATGTGGCTCTGTGTTGCGGTAGCCGGTGAATGCGGAGAACGTGACGGCGTCGTCGGGCAACGGTGTCTGCTGCGGGTAGTCGAATACCACGCGTGGCAGTCCGGGCGGCACGTCCGCCGCGCGCGGCGGATCGCAGAACACGACGCGCGCGCCGCTATCGGCGATCACGTCCGCGATCAGGGCGCGGGGAAACTTGAAATTCACCGGTACGGCGACCAGCCCCGCCCGCATGACGCCGAGCACGGTCGCGATGTATTGCGCGGAATTCGCGGCCAGCACCGCAATGCGCTCGCCGCGCGAAACCGTCGCACTGAGACCGCGCGCGACGGCGTCGGCCATCGCATCGAGTTCGCCGAAGCTGTAGCGAAGCGCCGGCTGCCCTTCCTCCAGGTCGATCAGCGCGAGCGCGTGCGGGTCCTGATCGCGATCGATCAACGCGCCGAGATTGAGCGGAAAAGTCATCGAACGAATTCCAGCAGCGTATCGAAGCGCGGCAGCGCCACCAGCGTGCGGTCTGGTTGCGTCACCGTCGGCAAGCCGGCCGCGGTTGCCCGCTCGCCGATCTCGCGCCATTGCGGCGTGCGAACCGTGATCGCCGCATAGCGCGGCGTGCGCTCGACCACATGCTCCGCGAGCGGAGCGAAGTGCGCGTCGAATTCGCCACGGGTGTGGAACGCCAATTCGAAGCCCGGTGCGAGCGCGCCCAACCGCGCATACGCGTCCGCCGGCGCACCGATCAGATGCAGGCGCTCGAGCGCATACGCGCCGTTCGGATGCGCGCGCCATTCGTCGCGAAACACCAGCTCGGGTGTCAGATGCTGGCAGAAGTACACGCGGCCGCCGGGCAACTGATCCGGCGCGAGCCGAACCGTCGTGAAGCGCGCGTCGCCGAGCGGCGGCACCGGGCGCGAGAAAGTCTGCGGCGGCGTGGCTTCGAGACCGGCATCGCGCAACGCGGCGAAGGTCGCGTCGGGGTCGTCGATACGAAACACCAGACCGTCCGCGCCCAGTGCGCTCGACGCGATTTCCTCGCGAATCGTCTTGCCGTCCGCCGGCAGGCCGATCAGTTCCAGGTAGTGGTCGTCGGGGTCGCCGAACACGATCGCGTGATTCAGCGAGCCGAGCGTGTGATAGCCGCGCGGCGCCAGCGTGAAACCGAGCTGCTCGAACAAACCCTGAGCCGCGTCGGTATCGAAGCGCGTGTTGATGACGAGATGATCGAGCTTCAGCATCAGCTTTTCGCGGACTGCGGCGTCGCGCTCGCCGTGCTTGCCGCGGTTGCCGCGGTTGCCGCGGTTGAATACACGCCGCGGCCGCTCGCGACGAGCTTGCCGTCGAGGTCGTACACATGGGCCTCGGCCGTCGACACCTGCGAGCCGAATTTGATGACCTTGCCCTTCACGCGCAAGTCGCCTGGCAGCGCCGCGCGGTGATAGTCGACGCGCAGATCGATCGTCGGCACGCCGCGGCCGGTCGTCGACACCAGCGCCCAGTCCGCCGCGAGGTCGACGAGCGCAGCAAGAATACCGCCGTGCGTGTAGCGCTTGTCCGGATTCACGACCCACTCTTCGCGCCAGGTCGCGCTCAGTTCAATCTCGCCATCGGCTACCGCGATCACCTTCAGGCCCAGCCATTCATGAAAAGGCGCGCGACGCAGTCGCGCCTCGATCTCGTGCGGCGCCGGCAATGTCGTTTCGTTCATGTTGCTTCCTTCTGATTCGGACAGTGTTCAGGGATTGACTACGACCTTGCCCAGCACTTCGCGGTCGCGAATCAGGCGCAGGCCTTCGGCGGCTTCTTCGAGCGGCAGCACGCGATCGATCCGCGGCTTGAGTTCGCCCCTGGCGATCTGGCCGAGCAACGCGCGCAGGTTGTCGTCGTAGAAGCTGTTCGAGCCGAGCACCTTCAGCTCGAAGCTCCAGATGTAGCGCAAATCCTCGGCGGGCGCGTGGCCCGCGGTTGCTCCGCACACCAGCAGCGTGCCGCCGCGTTTCAGGCATTTCAGCGACGGCACCCACGTGTCGCCGCCGGTGAAATTCACCACCACGTCGACACCGCCTTCATTGCTGCGGCGCTGCGGCTTGCCGTACTGGCCGATCGCCCACTTCGAGAAATCGGTAGTCTTGTAGTTGACGACATGGTCCGCACCCAGCGCCTTGAGTTGCGCGGTTTTCTCGTCGCTGCCGGCGCACGCGATCACTTCCGCGCCGAGTTGCTTCGCGAGCAGCAGCGATGCCGTGCCCACGCCGCCGCTCGCGCCGAGAATCAGCACACGGTCGCCGGCCTTGACCGTGTTGTGCGTGATCAGCATCCGGTGCGCGGTGCCGTAAGCGACCGGCAACGCGCATGCGTCGTCGAAGCTGACTGCGTCGGGCAACGCGATCAGTTGTTCGGCCGACACCGCGCAGTACTGCGCCATCCCGCCGTCGAGCATTTCGCCCATCAGTCCTTTTTCGCGGTTCAGCGGATTCACGAGCACGCGATCGCCGGCCTTCCAGCCGTCCACGCCCGCGCCCACCTGGACGATCTCGCCGGCCATATCGAGGCCGATCACGACCGGCAGCGGCACCTTGATGCCCGGCATGCCCTTGACGGTGAACACGTCGTGATAGTTGAACGAGGAGGCCCGCACGCGAATCACGACGCCGCCGGCCGCCGCGCCCGGCACGGCCTTATCGGTGACGACGCGCAGTTGGTCGAGATCGCCGTGCTCGTTCAGCACGAGCGCTTTCATCGTCGAAGGGATGGGTGATGCCATGATCTGCTCCAATGGGTTCTACTGAATAGTTATTGAATCGATTTCGATGCGATGTACGGGCCGGTGACGAACAGATCGTCGGGCAACTCGCCCTTGATCACACCGCCGTCGACGAAAATCCGATGCTCGCGTTTCAGCGTGTCGAGATCGATCGGCTCGAAGGTCACGCGATTGATGTCCGACCAGCGCGCGGCGTAGGCTTGCGCGTCGTTGGCCGGCAGATTGGCGCTCTTTTGCAGGATCGCCGCCACTTCGCTCTTGTGCGTAGCGCCCCACTGCAAGGCGCTGCGCAAGCCCGCGATCAGTTTCGCAACGTCTTGCGGATGCTTGTCCAGATAGTCGGCGCGGATCGCGCTCACGCCGATATACGGCGTCGCGTCGGACTTCGTCAGCTTCTTCCACTGATCGCCGAAGCTGCCGAGCCGGCGCACTTTCAGCTCCTGCAGTTGCGCGATCGTTACCGAGCGCAGCGCGGCCGCGTCCACCTGCTTCTGCACGAGGAATTGCGCGAGGCGGCTTTCGTTGCCCGGCACGAGCGAGAAGTCGCCGCTTCTGATGCCGTCGTTGCCTTGCAGCACCGCGGTCGCGATGGCCGCGACCGAACTGCCCGCTGGCGACATCCCGACCTTCTTGCCGCGTAGCTCCGCGAGCGTCCTGATCGGCGAATCGTCCGGCACGACGAAATCGACGTCGGCGGGTTGCGTGGCCAGCACGATCTTCAGCGGCACGCCTTCGGCCGCCGTGCTGAAGACCGCCGCGGCCGGCGCGGCGAACGCGAAGTCGATCGCATTCGCGGCGAGCGCGCGGTTCGGCGCGTTCACGTCGGCAAAGCGCACGAACTGGACGTCGAGGCCGCGTTGCTGGAGGAATTTCTGCGCTTCGAGCACCGCGCCGAAGCCGAGGCTCACGCCGCTCGTCCAGTAGCCGACGCGGATTGGCTCCGCCTGCGCGGTCTGTGCAGTCTGCGCGAGCCCGAGTACGGCGCCCACTGCGAGCGCCGCGGACAATACCGCGTGTTTCAGCAAAGGAATACGCTTCATGGTCTATGCCCCGTTATGGTTAAGCTGTTTTTTTCCAGCGGAAGAGCCGCCGTTCGAGCGGTTTGAGCACCCCGGATTCGAGTGCGAGCATCAGCGCGACGAGCGTCACGGTCCACGCGAACACCTGGTCGGTCTGCACGAGGTCCGCCGCCTGACGCAAGCGGTAGCCGATGCCGTTCGACGAGCCGATCGTCTCCGCGACCAGCGACACGCGCCAGCCGAAGCCGAACGCGAGCCGCGCGCCGGCGAAGAAATGCGGCAGGATCGTCGGCAGAAAAATCTTGCGCATGATCTGCGAGGAGGTCATCCGGAAACTGCGCGCCAGTTCGACATGCTGACGATCCACCGTCAGCGCGCCTTGCCAGACGTTGGTCAGGATCAGCGGCATCGCGGTCATGAACACGACGAAGATCGTCGTCGCGTTGGAGATGCCGAACCAGATAATCGCAAACACCGCCCAGATCGCCGACGAAACCGTATTCACGATCGACAGCAACGGCTCGAAAAAACGCGCCGCGCGCGGACTCGAACCCAGCACGATGCCAAGCGGCGCACCGACGATCGCGGCCAGCACAAACCCCGCGAGCACCCGGTACAGCGTGATGCCGAGATCGTCGAAGAAGGTCTCGCTATGTACCAGCGCGATGAACGCGGCCCCGACTTTCGCGGGGCCAGGCAGCACGAATTGCGGCATACGCACCGATGCCAGCCACCAGGCGGCGACGAGCAGCGCAACCAGCACGGCGCGCTGGGCAACGAGTCCGGCAAATGAACGGGACGACAAACCAGACGGCGCAGTGGACATGGCTCAGATCAGCAGACGGAGTTGGCGGATCGCCTCGGCGACGGCGGGATCGGTGACGACGCGCGGCCGCGGCAGATCCACGCCGACGATGTCGCGCACACGGCCCGGCCGCGGCGCGAGTACGACCACGCGGTCCGCCAGCACGACCGCCTCTTCCACGTCATGCGTGACGAACAGCACGGTCATCCGGTGCAGTTCGCGGATACGCAGCAATTCGTGGTGCATCTGCTCGCGCGTCTGCGGATCGAGTTTCGAAAAGGGTTCGTCCATCAGCAGGATGCGCGGCTCGGTGACCAGACTGCGGGCCAGCGCGACGCGGCTGCGCATGCCGCCGGACAGTTGATGCGGATGCGCGTCGCCGAACGCGCCGAGGCCCACCAGTTCGAGTGCGGCAGCGGCGCGCGCGTGGCGTTCGCGCGTCGGCACCGGCGGCTGTTGCGCCTCGAGACCGAACGCCGCGTTCGCATGCGCCGTGCGCCACGGCAGCAGCCGGTCCTCCTGAAACATGTAAGCGAGCGCGTGGCGCTCCCGCGTACCTTCCGCTAGCCGGCCTTCAATCCACAGTTCACCCGCGTCCGGCTCGACGAGACCGGCGACGATGTTCAGCAGCGTGCTCTTGCCGCAACCGGAGGTGCCGAGCAAGGCAACGGTCTCGCCTTGCGCGACGTCGAACGCGATCTGCTGCAACACCGGCAGCGCGCCGTAATGCTTGCTCACGCCGCGCAACGAAATGGCCTGCGAACTCATCGGCGCAACTCCGCCACGCTTAAGACCGGCAGGGAGGCGCCCGCGCTCGAGAGGCTCGCGTAGACTTTCTCCATCGTCATCGCCTGGAAGGTCTCGATATGCCGGCGCGCAATCGTTTCGGCGCGACGGCCGTCGCCGGCCTCGAACGCGTCGATCATCGCGTTATGGTCGTGCTTGATCTCGGGCTTGGTGCCCTGCACGCCGAAGCCGAGCGCGACGAGCCGGGACATTTCGTCCATCAGACCCGCTAGCGCGCGGTGCAGCCGCTCGTTGCCGCTCGCGGCCGCGATGGCGAGGTGGAAGTCGCGATTGGCGTCGAGGAATACATCGATCTGGTCGGAGAGCGCGCGCTCCGGGTACGGCACCCGGCAGGCGGCTTCAAGACGGCGCAGCAGCGCGATGTCGACATGCCCGCATGCGAGCCGCGCCGCCAGCGGTTCAAGTTGCACCCGCAGCGCGAACACCTCTTCGACGTCGCGCAGCGTGACCGGCGCGAGCCGATAGCCCTGACGCGGAATCGAGCGGACGAACCCCTCCTGCACCAGACGCACCAGCGCAATGCGGCAACTGTTCTTGCCGATCGCATAGGTTTCCATCAACTGGCTCTCGCTGACGGTCGAGCCCGGCATGAAGCGGCACGACAGGATATCGCGGCGGATTCGCGCGTAAGCATCGTCGCCGCGCGAGACTGCCGCACGGCTGTCGGCTTCGGTGGGATCTGCTTGTGGGTCTTCGTGGATTATCGACGACGGCATTGGTGAGCTGCTCACGACAGTTGCTTGAAACACTCAAGCGGGTATCGTAGGCGGTCTTTGCCGAATCGCTAACGAACAAAATGCGCTATCGATCTCATGCATTTTGCTAGCGTGGGCCGCCCAGCAGCGAACTCGTGCCTTCGGACGATCAGGTCGCCAGGCGGTCGAATGTGAGCCGCACGCCGATGCGCGACGCGTTGGGAGAGTTCGAGCGTGAGGCGGTAACGTGGTGCCGCGCGTCGAGTGGATGCGGGATGAGCAAATCGCCCTGAGCGTGCACCGTCCCCCTGCACAACGACCGTACACGATGCGCGGGAGATCCGCTGTAACGTCTAACGGGCGACCCGCAATACCTTCGCGATGGCCACCGGATCGTGTTACTGACGCTTTGGGCTTGCCATTGCACATCAAGGTCGTCTGCCTCGCGCCAGCCGCGAGGTTTATTCGACCCTCCGGTAACCCATCATGACCATCTCGTCGCGCCTACGCCGATTCATTCCAGGCCTCGCCCTGCTCACTTTCTCTACGATCGCCGCGGCAGGCGAACAACCAGTGCCGCGTAGCTGGATTGATCCCGATACCGGCCACCGCGTCATTCGACTGACCGACGAGCCCGGATCGGCCAGCCTCTACTTCAACATCAACGCTTTTACGCCGGATGGCAAGCAGATGGTCTATACCACTGCCGATCACGGTATCGGCGTAATCGACCTCGCGACCTTCGCGTCCCGGCCCCTCGTCAAGGGGCCGGTGGGCGGCGGCCCCGGCGCGGTGGTCGTTGGACGCAAGACACCTACGGTCTATTACTTCAAGGGCTCGTCCGACGACCCCCGATATGCGTCGCTCTGGGCGGCTGATATCGACACCGGCAAGCAGCGCAAGATCGCTGAGTTGCCATCCCGCGCCGGCATCTTCTCGATCAATGCCGACGAAAGCCTGGGTGTGGGCAGTTACATCGTCGGAGATGGCGAAGATTTCAATGGCCGTCAGGCCGGCCAGGCCACGCCTGCGAACTGGATCGCCGAGCCATTGAACAAGGAGCAGAAAATGGCCCGGCGTCTGGCCGCACGGCTGCCGATGATCGTGTTCACCGTTGATCTGAAAACCGGCCGCATCAAGCCCATCTTCGCGAGCACGGACTGGATCGATCATCTGCAGTTCTCGCCGACCGATCCAACGCTGCTGATGTATGCCCATCAGGGTGCATGGCAACAGGTCGAAAAGCTGTGGACGATTCGCACCGATGGGTCCGGCAACCGGCACATCGATCCACGCATCATGCAGATGGAGGGCAGCGGCCACCAGTGGTGGGACAACAACGGGAACATCTGGTACGACCTGCACTTTCCCGAGAACGTGGATGCCTTCGTGGCCAGCTACAACGTCGGGAACGGCAAGCGGATCTGGTATCACTACGACCAGCAGCAGTCGTCGATCCATTTCACCCGGTCTGCCGACGGCGCACTGTTTGCGGGTGACGGCAGCACGGCGCCGGGCGCACAATGGATTTATCTGTTCCGCCCGGAACTGATCAAGGACGACCACAGCCTCGGGGAAAACCTGATCCAGCCGGGACGTCTGAGAGCTGAGCGGCTGCTCAACATGTCCAGGCATAACTACCGGCTGGAACCGAACGTGCGCTTCACCCCCGACGGCAAGTATCTGATCTTCCGCTCGAACATGCTCGGACCCGTCTACGTCTTCGCTGTGGAGGTCGCCCGCGCAGTCTCCTCGTCTGGGGCCGAGTAAGTCTCACAGACTCAGCTTTTGCAATGCGGCCCGGGCACCCTCGCGGCATCGGAGTGGCGGCCCGGCTGCCAGGCTCGAGCCACCATGATGGTCAACGGCTCGCTGCGTGACCCACCCGCATGAGTCGGTCATACCGGCGCAGTGTGGCCTCAGAACTGGTACGTGAGCGTGCCGCCGATCGTACGCGGTTCGCCGATCCAGCCGATCACAGAACCATAATCGCTCTCGACCAGACGACGGTAATAGGTCTTGTTGAACAGGTTATTCACCCATACCGAGGCGGTCCAACTGCCGCGATTGAACTTGCCTCCGGTGCCCGCCGAGAGCGCTACGAGCCCGTAGCCCGGAATGCGTGTGAACGCCGAATCGTCGACGGTGCCGAACGCCCACGTGCGATATGAATAGCGGGCGCTGACGAATGACGTCAAGCCACTGAGCGTATGCCACGTATAGCGCGCCGTCGCATTGAAAGTCAGCTTGGGTGCGTTGAACACCTGATGCCCGGTCAGGTCACAGACAGCCGAGGAGCCCCCTGGTCCAAGCGTGACTTCCGGCGGGCAGATCGCCGGGTGATAGTTGAGATAGCGCGCGTCGTTATAAACGGCCGACGTTTGCAGCAGCAAGTGATCATCGGGCGTGTATTGCAGCGAGAACTCAGCGCCTCGCGAGCGGAACGTACCCGCGTTCGTCAGATATGTCGATTGCGTCGACGGGTCATACCCTTGCGTCTGGAAGTCGTTCACGTACGTGAGAAACACGTCAGCCTTCGCGTTCAATGTGCCATCGAACAGCGTGCCCTTGATGCCCAGCTCCGCGCTTTTCGTGCGCTCTGGCCGGATCACGAGTGAGTCCAGGCCTTCCTTCGCGGCCGCGCCCGATGAAACGTTGAGACCGCCCGCCTTCTCGCCGTACGACAGTGCAAGATAGCTGGAGACGTCGCGTGAGATGAGGTACTTGAAGTTCAGCGTCGCCGACGGCAGCGTATTGTATTGAGTCATGTAGCCCGAATCGAACGCGTTTTTGTTGTACCGCACGAACTGGCCGCCCTTCTTGTCATACGTGAGACGCACGCCCGAGGTGATATCGAGGCGAGGCGTCGCGTGAAACGTACCTTGCACGAAACCCGACCACATTTCGTCGTGCAACGTGCCATCGCGAATGACGGTGAGACCTTTATAGATAGTGGAATCGTAGTAGATGTTGGGCAGCGCGCTGTGACCGTAGCGCGTAAAGGCCTGGGTCGACTGGTTCTCACCCATATAGGTCGCGCCGAGCGCGAAATCGAAATACTTGCCGCGCGGCGAATCGAGGCGGAAATCCTGTAACCAGGAGCGGTCGAGAAACTGCGTGCCGCTGTCTGCGTAGATCGGGACGCTCAGGCTGTCGGCGGTGGAAGGAACGTAGCTGAAGTAGCGGTACGAACTTACCGAGCGCAGGTTGTAGCCGTTGTCAAAGCGGTAGTTCGCTTCGGCGGAGGCGCCGCCCTGCACGAGATGGAAGCTGTTTTCGTCGTCCAGTGCGACGGTGTGACCGCTGCCGCCGTACACCACCTCGTTGCCAACCCGCTGCGAATGGGTCAGAAAACTGTTGACGCCGTTGACGGAGTTCGACGAGTACGTCACTGGCGTCGGCGTTCCGTTTTCGTTGTCGTAGTCGGCGCTCAGGCGCACGCTGAACCGGCTGTTGGGCTTGATCAACAACTGGCCCCGCAGCGCGTTGCTCGAGTTTCCGTTGAGCGTGTGCCCGTTGATCACATTTGTGACGTCACCATCCGTGCTGGCGTGCGCGTAGTCGATGCGGCCCGCCACCGTATCCGAAATCGGGCCGGATAACATCGTGTGATTCATTACGGTGCCGCGCTCGGCGATCGACAGACTCTCCGAGCCGGTCAGTTTGAAGCTGGGCAGCGGCGTGTGGACGTCGACCACGCCGCCGGTGGAGTTCGCGCCGAACAACGTACCTTGAGCGCCGCTCAGCACGTCGACGTAATCGACATCTGCGAGCGCGCCGGCAAGCATGCCGGGCCGCGGCAGATAGACATTGTCGAGATAAACCGCCACGCTGCTCGGCATGCCGATGTTTTGCTCGCCGCTCATCTGCCCTCCGCCGTCGCCGATTCCTCGAATGGTGATTTGCGTATCGGACGGATCGGTGGTCTGCACGTTCAGTCCCGGCACGATCTGTTGCAGGTCCGCCAGCGACGTGATGCGCTGCTGCTGCAGCTCCGTGCCCGTCACCCGGTAACTGGAAGTAGGCGCGCGCTGCGGGTCCTCCTTTCTCGCTTGGCGAGTTGCACTCACCGTCACGGTGCCGAGCTCCGTCGTCTTCCCGGCGGTGCCTGCTGACTGGGTCACCGGCCGTTTTGGCCGGTCAGCTTTTGGGCCGCTTCCCTCCGTTGTCGACACGGCAGCCTGCACGCGGCGCACAGTCAGCGCGCGGTTGTCGATTGCCGCGACTTCGAGTCCCGTTCCCTTAAGCGCCTGAGCGATCGCGCCCTGCGCGCTCAGCTGGCCGTCCACCGGCGCAGCAACCAGATTCTCGACGATATGCGGATCGTAGCTGAGCGGCACACCGCTCTGCGCGGCGATGGACAGCAACGTACGGTTGAGCGGCTGCGCCGAAAGATGGAAGGAGTGCGTCGCAGTGCTCTGTGCGAGTGCAACGCCACTGGAGAAAACGAGCGCGGTTGCAAGAGTGCACAACGTTGTGCCGCTTCTGATGGTCGCTCGCGGTGACGCGCCGCATCGCGCGTTTTTGCCTGGTCGTTTCACGGTATCCCTGTCGTTGTACAGTTGCTTTTCAAGTTGATCGACTCGTGGAGCCGCGGCGCCTATGGCCAGTGGCCGGCGCGCGTCTGTCACATGGCGACGGTGGACATGTGCAGCCAGGGTGCGAAAGCGTCAGCGAGCGACGCGTGGACTTGCTGCATTTCACGCGTTTCAGAGCAATCGATTCGTGGAATACGCAGCACAACGAACCTGATAACGATTCGAGAAACGGTGCTTTGGGCGACGCGACGCGCAACTTAGAATTGCCGCTCCCGCATTTGCTCACCTTGCTCAAGACGCGTTGTGCGCAGCGCGTCAAGCCTGAACGTTATGGCGATCCCATCTCAAAGCTTGCGCGCCGATCGCACCGGCAACGCTGATACGCTGATCAGTCCGGCGCTCATGCGCGAACGTTTTCTCAGCGACGAATTCCGCCGCAGCTATGGCTGGCTCACCAGTTGCATGCATCGACTGGTCGGCTCCAGCAGCGACGCCGAAGACCTCGCCGCAAGTGCTTTCACCGAACTTGCAGGGTATCCGGACGTCAGTGCGATTCGTCAGCCTCGCGCGCTGCTGACAACGATCGCGCGACGCCTGACGTTCGAGCACTGGCGGCGCCGCGACATTGAACGCGCTTACCTTGCGCGGCTCGCTCTCGCACCGGAGCCAGTGGCACCGGCACCCGAAGTCGCGCTTGAAGCGGTGCAGGACATCCTGCTGATCGACGCCGCCCTGCAACGCCTGTCCGCTCGCGCTCGCGAGGCGTTCATCCTCAGCCAGTACGAGGACATGAAATATGCGGACATCGCGGCGAGACTCGGTGTCTCGGTCAGCATGGTGCGCAAGTACGTTGCACAGGCACTGGCGCTGTGTTGCGAGGTGTCATGAGCGCGCTTGCCGGGGCCAAGGTGCAAACGGCCGAGCGCACCGCAATCGAATGGGAGGTCCGGCTGCGCGAAGCAGAGCTGAGTCCGCACGAACAGGCCGCCTTCGACACATGGCGCAGCGACGAAGCCAACGCCCGCGCGTGGCAAGCGTTGCAGGCGCGCCTCGCGCGGATGCGCCCTGCGGTGCCGGCTGAACGCGCAGCTGTCGCCGACGCGTTGCGCGTGCCATCCGGGAAACGTCGCAGGCTGCTGCGTGCCGGGTTCGGCGGCATGGTCGCCGTACTCGGCTTCGCCACGGTGCGCGACGGTGTGCACCGGCTCGGGCTCGATGCCGACTGGCGCAGCCCGATCGGTCAGCGTCGCACCGTGCGTCTCACCGACGGCTCGCGCATGACGATGGATGCGGGCAGCCGCGTGTACCGCATAGCCGCGCCGAGCGACCGCGCGCTGCGCGTGTCCGCAGGCCAGGTGCTGGTTGAAATGCCCTCGTCGCGGGCCGGTGCGCCCGGGCGCTTCGAGACCGTACACGGCGTGGTCGAAGCAGACGGCGGTGCGCTTAACGTCGGGCGCATACATCGGCATAGTGTCGTGTCCGTTGGCCGGGGCGAAGCGCGCATTTCCCAGCCTGGCCGCGCGCCCGTCTACGTCGCGGCGGGCGAAAGCGTCGCGTTCACCGAAGCAGGATTAACGAGGTTTGCGCAGCCTTTCGATCTCGTGAGCGCGTGGACACGTGGCATCTTTGTCGCCGACAACCTGCCGTTGCCCGCGCTTGTCGATGTCTTCAATCGCTATGACTCCGGTGTGATCCGTGTGACTGGAGGGGCAAACCAGTTGCGCGTGAGCGGCGTCTTTCTTCTTGGCGATATTCCGCGAGCGCTCACTCAGGTCGCGGACAGCGCCCCCGTCGAGCTGACGCGAATCGGCGACTATGTCAGCGTTTTCAGCTAATTTTTGTTACGGGCACTGACGCTTCTTGAGTCCCGTTGCACATGTCCAATATGAGCCGCGAATGCGGCTTCGTCTGAACAACTTCCCTGCAACGTGACGGATTCCAGGACGTGCGCAACATTCCCATCGCGGCGCTCGCGCTGCTGGCCTGCGCGCCGCTTCAGGCAGCGCAGCATACGATCGTCAAGGACGACTTCTCCTCGTTCGACGCCCGGCGCTGGGTCGTCGAAGCTGAGCCCGCCTCCGCGAACGGTCCTACTGTTTCGGCTGCGCCTCGTGCGTCCGCACCGAGCAGCAAGCCGCCCGTTTATACACAAGCGCATGCGCTGGTGCTCAACGGCACACGCGGTCTGACCGTGTGGCTTCGCCAGCGTCTGAACGGACATTATGAAATCAGCTACACGCGCACAGTGCTCGACCACGGCGACCCCAACGACCGCGTGTCCGACATGAATCAGTTCTGGCTCGCGAGCGCGTCGCACGCGGGACACAGGAAGGATGATCATGCGCCACCGTTCGGCGGTTCGGGCCGCTTTACCGACTACGACTCACTGACGCTGTACTACGTCGGCGTGGGGGGCAACGACAACACGACCACACGTTTTCGTCACTACGACGGCACGCCGTCGCGGCCCCTGCTTGCCGAATACACCGCTCCGCCCTGGCTGCTGCGTGCCAATCACGCATACCGCGTGCGGATCGTCGTCGATGGCAGGGGCACACGTTTCTATCTCGACGGCAAGCCGTGCTTCGCGGCGGCTGGGCCGCTGCCGGACGCAGGCTGGTTTGGCTTCCGCTCGACCGCTTCGCGCCAGACCATTCGCGACTTTGCGATTCGCGCCCTGCCTTAAGCGAAGCGTGCGTCAAGCAACGAGACGATACCTATCAATGTCAATTAATACCTTTACGCCCGCGGGAGCCGCACGATGAGTGCAGCGCTCAGTCATCGTTATGCCGCTGTACGCCGGGCCGCGCAGACACAGAGATCAGCGCAGGCAGTCGCTCATCGTGACGATGAGCAAGCCGCCCAGGCACGCGCCGCCGCTGCGAGCGTTGAGCGTCCGGCTGGCGGCTCAGCCGCGCACCAGGCAGGACGCCAACCGGGCGTATCGCCGCCCGCGCGTCTGGCGACATCTCGAGCGCATCGTACGTTCGCACTGACGGCGATCGCGGTCGTCACGGTGCACGGAGCGCTCTGGTGGCTCGTCCACTCGTGGCAAACGCACGCGCCCGCTCGTCCACCGCAACCGTTGCCGATGACCGTGACGCTTGGCGCCGCTCCGCGTGCGCTGCCACAAGCCGCTCATGTCGAAGCTGCTGCGCAACGACCGTCCGTGGAGCCGCCGCGCGAGGCGAAGCGGCCCGCTCCTGTGCCGGCGCGGCCAGTCGAACACCGGGTGTCCGATCCCAGGCCGACATCGAAGCCTGCGATAACCCAGAGCGAGGCGCCGCCGCAAACTGCGCAGCAGACATCGCCGCCCGCGGGAGAGGCGGCCACTCAGCCGGCCACGCAATCAGCAACGTCAGCGGCATCGCCCGCGCAGCACGCCGACACGCCGCCCACCACTGCGCCGATCGGCGACGCCGCGTACCTCCGCAACCCTGCGCCGGACTATCCACAGATTGCGCAGGATCAGGGATGGCAGGGCCGCGTGCTGCTGCGCGTGCACGTGCTCGCCGACGGATCGCCCGAATCCGTAACGGTGCAGACCGGCTCCGGCCGCCGTGTCCTCGACGAGGCCGCGCGCGATGCCGTGCGCAACTGGCGCTTCGTGCCAGCCAGGCGCGGCGAGCAGGCGGTCGACGGCTGGGTGACGGTGCCGATCGACTTCCGGCTTGCACAGTAAGGCGCCATCTTCCTCCCGCATCGACCACGCTTACGATCCATAAAGGAACACAACATGACCGGTTCATCGACTCAATTCATCGTACAGGGCGCCCTATGGCTGCTCGGAATCTTCTCTGTGATTACGTGGACGCTCATCGTCGTCAAGGCTTTTCAGGCGACGCGCGCGGCAGCCGGCAGCCGACGCTACGGCAGCAGCTTCTGGGCAGCTCCCAGCTTTGCGGCAGCTGCTGCGCTCGACCGTCCGGACAGCCCGCTTGGCAGACTGGCATCGGCGGGCTTCGACGCGCTGGCCGGCGCGGACGATAGCGGCGCGGGAGACCTTGAACACAGCTGGAGCCGTCATGATCTGCTCGAGCGCCATCTGCGCCAGCAGATCCAGACGGAGCGCCGCCGCGCCGAAGCGGGTCTCGCCGTGCTGGCATCGATCGGCAGCACGGCCCCATTCGTCGGTCTGTTTGGGACCGTGTTCGGCATCATCCACGCGCTGGCGGCGATCTCGCATGCGGAGTCGGCAAGCATTGCGGTGGTTGCCGGTCCAATCGGAGAGGCGCTGGTTGCAACTGGCGTTGGCATTGCCGTAGCCGTGCCGGCTGTGCTGGGCTACAACTTTTTCGTGCGCCGCGTGAAAGGCGGCGCCGCAGACCTCGACGCCTTCGCAATCGACTTTGTCACGCTCGCGCAAAAGGCCGGGTTTCGTGTGCCGCGCGCGCAGGCCGCCCTCGCCCACCCGCTCAAGGAGGTACTCGCATAATGGCGTTCTCGTCTTCATCCGACGACGATGACGTGTTGAGTGAAATCAACATCACTCCGCTCGTCGACGTAATGCTCGTTCTGCTGGTCGCGTTCATCGTGACGGCGCCGTTGCTGAATAATGCGTTGCACGTGAAGCTGCCGAAAACGGAATCCACCGCTCCTGCGCCGGCCACCAAAACGGTGATGGTAAGCATTGATGCCCACGGGCAGATCTACGTGGATCGCGAGACTCGCACGCTGGAGCAGCTCGATGCGGCAATGCGCGCGCTCGCCGCGCGAGACCCGAACTCGGGCGTCTCGCTGCAAGCCGACGCGAGCGTGCCTTACGGTACGGTCGCGAAGGCGATGGCAGCGATCGAGCATGCGGGCGTGACAAAGCTTGCCGTTCTTACGGAGAGCGCGGGTGCCTGACAAATCGCTCGACGTCTGCCAACGTGCAATGGGTTGCAGAAAAGCTTCGTTGTTCAGCGATTGACGGCAGCCTGGATTGCAGCGAGCGGCATTGCGAACCACGGCGCGCTGCATTCGGTGCTCGCCGCGCAGCGCGTGCAGGATTCGCGTCGGCCCTGATGTTGCCTGCATCAATCGCGAATCCTTCACCCCTACGAGTCCTTCGGACATACAGCGACCCAGCACTGTCTCGAACACATGCCGCAGTACATCACTATCGCGAAAGCGTCCGTGACCGTCCTTTGAGAACGCCGGGTGTTCTGGAACATCACGGAGCGTTGAGCACGGTGCAAATCAGCTTCTGTGCATGCTCGCCGCGTTGCGCCGACGGGACCGCCGCCCCATACGTTTTTCAGTTTCCCGGAACGGGAAACTATCATCAGGCGGCGCGCCTGGGAGTGTTAGCGCTAACGGCGCTTCTCGTAGTGGTTGCCGTGCGAGCGTTTTTGTAGTGACCGCCCTTATGAAGGCATTGGTTTCGCGATTGCCCGCGCGCTTAACAACGCCGGAGCCAACGTTGTCCTAAACGGTCGCGCCAAACAGAAAGTCGATGCGGGCATTGCGCGCCTTGGGCGCGCGCGGGGCCATGCCTTCGATCTCGCACCGCGGACGGTTGTCATGGCCTGATCGAAGCCGAGGTCGGGCCAGACATCGTCGTAAGCAACCTGGGGATTTTTCAACCGAAAGATTTTTTTGATACCGATGACGATAGCTGGGATCGTCACTGGCAGGCACACGTCATGGCGGGTATGCGACTCGCCCGTGCTTATTTGCCCAGGATGGCAGGAAAGGCGTGGGGTCGTTTCGTCTTCCTTTGACATCGCCCTTCGATCAGCCGGACGCTAGCGCTCGCTACCCTCATTGACCGGAATGGGCCGGCCTGACCGCTGCTCAATTCAATGCGCTTGCTCATCGTGCTTCGACATCGGGCCGATAGATACCGTGTCTGCTATCCATCAGCGATTCCCCGATAGCCGCTACCTCGCCGTCTGACTTGCAGCCGAATGACCCGCTGCATTTCGCAACCAGCCTTCAGGGTGGGCGGCAGCGAACTGTTCGTTCTACCGCTCCCCGTTGTCAAAGTCATTGACGAACTTCTCCGCAATGAAATCCATCACGAGACGCACGGCCGCCTGCCGTCGCATGTCAACGTGGGCGATCAGATAAATATCACGCGACAGTTTTTCTGCGTCCACAGGCAGCGCGATTACGCGTTCATCGTCTGCCGCAAAAAAGTGGGGAAACGCAGCAATGCCCAGACCTTCGCGCGCCGCGGCAAGCTGGCTCACCAGATCGTTGCTCCTGAACCCGATGCGGCGGCCACCCGCGAAGTCAAGCAGCCATACCTGCTCCGGTACGTGATCGAGTGCCGCATGGTACGCAATGAACTGCCACTCGCCGGATGGCCGGCTGATGTAGCCCTGCGCCGCATACAGCCCGTAACTCACGCTTCCGATCCTGCGAGAAACATAGCTTGGTTCGGTAGGTTGGGTCAGGCGAACGGCAATATCCGCCTCCTGACGACTGAGCGAGATCATCGGCTGAGTGCCCAGGAGCGTCAGTTCGATTTCGGGATGCCGTGAAGCAAGTTCGGCAAAACGAGGCGCGAGGAAGACGCTCGCGAAAGCAGGCGGAGCACTGACAACGACTCTCGCCCGCGCTCCCGTGTTACGGCTTCGCACCGCCATTTCCAATGCATGAGCCTGCGTCTGCATGCCCTCGGCGACGCGCGCAACGTCGAGGCCCGCATCGGTTAACCGCCAACGTCTCGCAAGGCGGTCCACCAACGTTTCTCCCAACGCGTGCTCGAGCGCTGCAATACGCCGCGCAACTGTGGCGTGATCCACCTGCAGCTTGCGCGCCGCACCCGACAGAGTGCCCGCCTCCGCCAGGGCGATGAAATGTCTCATGTCATTCCAGTCGAACATTGGTGCAAATTCTCACAAGCGATGTGAATGCTTTCCGGGTTTCCGACTTCCGGTACCAGTGCTATTTTGCATGATGCTTGACATCTTATCGTGATGCCGGCGCCGAGTGCATGCGTCGCATCGCGTGGCATCTATTGATGGCGATGGAAATTAACGATTCCCGAGGAGCCAGGTTGATCAGGATTCTTCCCTTATGCCTCGGCACGTTTGCGCTTGGCATCGACGCGTACATCATGGCGGGCTTGCTGCCCGGCATCGCCAACACCTTCGCGGTCTCCGCCTCCGTGGCAGGTCAAACGGTCACAATGTTCACCGCGTGTTATGCCGTTGCAGCGCCGGTGTTTGGCGCACTGACGGCAGGCAAGCCCGTGCGGCGCGTGCTAGGCGCAGCGCTGATCCTTTTCACGCTCGCGAACACGCTTAGCGCACTCGCAACGAGCTTCCCCGTCCTGCTCCTGTCGCGCGCAGCAGCCGGAGTCGGCGCAGGCCTATATGGTCCCAGCGCATTCAGTGCTGCTGCAAGCCTGGTTTCTCAGGAACGACGAGGCCGCGCACTCGGTCTCGTCGTGGGCGGCCTCGCACTGGGCACCGCCGTCGGCGTACCGTGCGGTCTCATCGTCGCTCACGGTTTCGGCTGGAGAAGCGCGATGTGGCTGATAGTGGCGCTAGGTGGAATCGCATTCACGGGCGTCGTTTCGCGCATGCCCGAAATCGCCGCCTCGAGACCACCTTCGCTTCGCCAACGCGTTGCAGTACTGGTCGACCCTCGTGTCGCTGCAACCATTGCTGTTTCATTCGTCACATCTGCCGCATCAATCGGGCTCTACACCTTCGTGGCACCGCTGCTGCGCGCGAGCGGCGGCATCACTGATCCGTTGCCTTATCTGTGGGCCTGGAGTGTAGGCGGGGTTCTCGGCATCTACTTCTGCGGCGCGCTGATCGACGCCACAGGCCACCCGGAATGGGCGATGTCGGTCGTGCAGATTCTGATGGTCACAGTTTTCGGAACCCTGGGACCAGCGCTGCCCTATCCCGCAGCGGCTCTCGCCCTGTTTGGTGTGTGGGGCGCCGCGGCGTGGTCCTCGCAGGCGCCACAACAACACAGATTGCTGACTTTGCATCCGGACAAAGCAGGCGTCGTCGTCGCATTACAGAGCTCCGCGCACTATCTCGGCAGTGCTGCCGGCGCTGCGCTGGGCGGGCTCGCCCTTGCCGCGGGCATCCGCCTTACGCAGTTGCCGATGTTATCTACGGCACTGGTCGTCATCGCCCTGTCAGGGCAACTCGGCATTGCCCTCTGGGCAAAGTCGGACTCGATCCGCTCTCGCCCAGGCGAGGCATGATCCCATCAAACAGGAAGTCCTCAATGAAAGCCATTCAGTATCGAAAATTCGGAGGCCCCGAAGTCCTCGAGTACGTCGGATTGCCCGACCCCGAGCCGCGAGCGGGCGAAGTGTTGATCGAAACCACTGCTATCGGTGTCAACTTTCCGGATGTTCGGGAGCGCATGGGTGTCTACAACCGGGCAGAGACGCAGGTCGGCGGCGTGACGCTACCTCAGGTCGGCGGGCTGCAAGTGGTCGGCCGTGTGCTGAATGCCGGCACCGAGGCGCACGACCACCTGGTTGGGCGCAAGGTGATGGCCCTGATGTCGAAGGGCGCTTACGCGCAACGCGCAGTGGCTCGCACTGACATGCTCGTTGAACTCGAAGACGATACCGATGACGTCGTCATGGCGAGCGTGCCGTGTCAGGGCGTGACTGCATTTCTCGCTCTTCAGGTTTGCACAGTGCTGCGCCCGGGCGAAAGCGTGCTGGTTCATGGCGCAGCCGGCGGCGTCGGCAACCTCGCGGTCCAGATTGCGAAAGTACTCGGTGCGGCCACGGTAATCGGGACCGCGAGTTCAGACACCCGCCGAGCCTTCGTATTGAGCCGTGGCGCCGACCATGCGATTGCTTATGACTCGCCGCACTGGCCGGAATCGGTCCTGAGCCTCACTGACGGCAAAGGCGTTGACGTGATCCTCGAAACAGTCGGCGGCGACGTCTTCGACGAGAACTTCGCCTGCCTTGGCATGCTTGGCCGATGTGTTGTCATCGGTTCGACGCGCGGCCCCGGCAAACCTCTCGCGCCGCGTCGGTTGATGGCAAAAGCGCAAACGCTGACCGGAGTCTATCTGCCCTCGTTTTTTCAGCGCCCGGATCTTATCCTGCGTGGTCTGCGCTTCCTGAAAGACGGCATTGCACAAGGACTGATTCGACCGAGGGTTGCGGCTACGCTCCCGCTGAGCCGCGCGGCCGATGCGCACGCCATGCTCGAACGCCGGGAAGCCCAGGGCGTCATCGTCCTCGATCCGAGGTACTGATCAATGGCCCTGCTCCAACGCGTTCGCGCAGATCAGTCATGGTCCCGCTCGCTGAACGCTCTCCGCGAGGATCGCAATCCCCAGGATTATTTATGAAAAAAAATTACCTCGCCGTGGCCGCGCTCGCCGGTGCGTTGATGTCTGCAGGTGCAACGTACGGCGCACAAACGGATGTGGCTCCTGTGAATCTTGACTCCGCGCACCCTTTGCCCGATGGATCGCTTGAAGATGTGAAGAACCGCTTCCGGCAATTGACATTGGCGGCAAACCGTCACGACGCTGCAGCCATAGAGAAGATGTTCTGGGACTCACCGTCAGCGCTGCTGGTCGCAAAAAGCGTCGATCCCGCAGAGGGAAGTTGGGCCGGCTTTTGGGGATCTGAATCAGTGGCGCACAAGCTTCAGGATATCTACGCTGCCGGCACACTCACACTGTTTCCCGACTGGGCAAAACTAAAGGTGGTGGGTATTTCTTCAACAGTCGCACAGACGTATGCGCCGATGAAAATCGCCGTCAGCTACGGCGGCCAGGATCCATCTCCGCGTCCGTTTATCATGATCATTCAATGGCTGAATCTGGATGGTCAATGGAAAATCGCGTCGGAAATCATCTTGCCAGTGCCGTCGCCCTGACCCGCCGCGATTTAGTCCGAACTCGCGAAATAGCACAACTCACCGCTGATCCAGGTCCTCATTGCCGATCAAGTTGGCCGCCGCCTGTCATAAACATCGCTGCTGCCACGAAGGTCATGGCAGCAGCGCTTTCTTGGCCTCCCGGAGGATGGACGACGACAGTTGCTCGTCGTTCACCATACGCGCCATCGTAAGTGCGCCCATCATGGTTGATAGCATGACAAGCGCCTTCTTCCTTGCCGCAGCGGGTGGCAGTTCGGTGAGACGGCTTGCGATGAGGTTGACAAGGTTCACGACGCCCTCGGTGGCCGCGTCGCGCACCTCGTCGCTGGAGCGTGCCAACTCGCCTGCAAGTGCGACGAAGGGACAGCCGCTGCCAGGATCGTCCCGATGCTCCAAAGAAAGATAGTCGTTGATTGCCGCATTCAGACCTCGGACGTCGGTCGAACGCGACAGCGACGCTTCCATCGATTCGCGCAGCGACCCAGCGGCGAGTTGTAGCGACTCCAGTACTACGTGTTCCTTCGATGTGAAATGTTTGTAGAATCCGCCGTGCGTCAGGCCCGCCTGCGACATAAGATCGGCGACGGCAGTCCCGTCTATGCCGTTTTCCCGAAACCGGCTGGACGCCGCCTCGACGATGCGTTGGCGGGTCTCGGCCGCCTCCTGTCTGGATTTTCTCATGACCTCGATGATCTTTCGTTAATTTAGATTTGATATAACATCCAGCTTGCCGGTGCAAGTCGGAGATGCACTCATTGCGTAGGGAGTGACGCGAATCGTCGCGCCTTTCGGGTCCACCACCGGCGGGGCCATCAGTCGATCAAAGGCGCCTCTGCGTCGACGCGATAGCCACTCGAAGACGGATTACCAAGATCGAGGTTACCCAGAAATAAAGGGCTTTTTTCCAATAGCTCCGCCGCCCACTCCACAAAGACGCGTGCCTTAAGGGCGATCTGCCGGCGGTGCGGAAACACGGCTGCAACCGGCATCGGCCCTGGCTGCCACTGAGACAGCACTTCGACGAGTGCGCCCGAGTTCAGGTATGGCGCAAGTATGAACCGGGGAGCCTGAATTAGTCCCATGCCGTTAGCGCTGCATATTGCACAGCTCTCCGCGTCGCTGATTGAAAGCGCAGCCGGCAAGCCGACCTCGACCGCATCACCGTTGATGTCAAACATGAAGTTCGCGACTCTTCCGGTAGCGTGTGAGAGGCAGTGCACTGCAAGATGTTGCGGAATATCCTCCACGCGTTGAGGTTCGCCGTAACGGACAAGGTAGTCGGGGCTGCCAGCGGTCACTATCTCCAGATCACACAGCCGGCGCTGAATGACGCCTGGGTCGTCAGGCTCCCCCATACGGATTGTACAGTCGAGGTTCTCATCGCTCGAGTGAATGGGCTGATCATCCAGACCGATCATCAGCTCGAGATCGGGGAACCGTTTGTGAAAGTCGTCGATGGCTGGCAAGACGACAATTCTTCCAAGCGCCGTCGCGATCTGCACGGAAAGCCGACCTCGCGGTCCGTTCCGAGCGCTAGCAAGCATCTCTTCGGACTCCCTGATCTCGGCCAGGATACGTATGCAATGCCTGTAGTACTCCGCTCCTTCCGAAGTAAGACTAAGGTGTCGGGTCGTCCGCTGCATCAGACGAACCCGCAGATGTGCTTCCAGCTTCCTGACCACAACAGACACCGTCGAACGCGGAAGACGGAGCGCGTCCGCCGCACGGGAAAAGCTGTTCAGCTCGACCACCCTGGCGAACACCTGCATTGACTGAAACCGGTCCATATCGTCTCCAAGTCGACGCCGTATCAGACAACCACCCGGCTCACGAAGGAAACAAGGCAACGGCCCAGGCATCTCACCTGACCGGAACCGCCGGTGGAGAACTATTCGTTGCCACGCGGGCGTCCGGGGAGATGTCCCAGCCGCCGCCCAGCGCACGAAATGCCCCGACCGCGGCGCGCGCCGCGTCCGCGCGTGAGCTGTCCAGATCGTCACGCGCGACGAGGAGTTGACGGTCCGCGTCCAGCACATCTGTGAGGGTTATGGCCCCTGCTCTGTAGGCGCGTTCGGACAAGTCGCGGGCGCGCGTCAGTGATGCCACTTCATCCTGCAACTCCTGCCGTCGAGCCTCTGTCTGGGAAAGCGCTGTGAACGCGTTCTCAACATCCTCAGCGGCCTTGAGCACCGCCTGGCGATACAGTGCAAGCGCCTCTGCGTTCGCGCCTCGCGCCTGCTTAACCTCCGCATCCACCTTCCCGAAGTCAAACAGACGCCACCGAAGCGCCCCCGTACCGACCGGCTGAAACGCTGCCGCGGTAAAGAGGTGATTGGTGCTCACGCTGTCAAAGCCAAGCGCGCCAGACAGGGAGATCTTCGGGTAATAGCCCGAGATTGCCGCGCCGATCCGCTCACTTGAAGCGGCCACTCGCCGCTCCGCCGCGATGATGTCAGGTCTACGCCTCAAGACGTCCAGTGGCTGGTCGTTATCGTCAATCTTCGGGATCGCGGGGATGGTGGAGGAGACGGACAGTTCATGCGCGTACGTTCCCGGCTGCGCACCCATCAGCACATCCAGGCGGTTTAGTTGCGCCTCAAGCGACGTGCGCAGGATAGGTACAGTGGACCTTGCCTGTTTTAGCAGCGCCTCGGCCTGGGCAATCTCCCTCTCGTCCGCCGCGCCAGCGCGACGCCGCACCCGGACAAGCTCAAGAAGGCGTCCGTCGGTGTCAATCTGATCCTGCGCCACCGCAAGCCGCGTCTGGAACCCTCTGACCTGCAGGTATGCATCGGCGGCGTCGGCGGCCACCGTAATCCGCGTGCCGAGTTGCTCAGCCTCGGCCGCCTGCACTTCGTCACGCGCCGCAGCGGCGCTGCGGCGCAGTCCGCCGGCCAGATCGATTTCCCAGCTCGCGGTAGCCCCAACGTTGTATTCGCGCTGGTCGCGACTGTAGCCAGGAAACGTTTTCGCGATGGTGCCGACCGGACTTAACAGGCTCTGATGCTCGGCGGTTCCCGTCGCGTCGAAATCGAGCGTTGGCAGAAGCTGCGCGCCCGCCCCCGCTGCGACCGCCCGCGCCTGCTGAACGCGGGCAAACGCCGCCGCAAGGTCCAGGTTCTGCGCAAGAGCACGCTGAACGACGGTTACGAGCATTGGATCATCAAATCCGGTCCACCAGGTGTCGAGGTGCGGAGACGGTCTGGCCGCTTGCTGGGTGCTTGTCTCAACCCGGTTATGGAACGGCACAAGCTGCGTAGTGGGCGCCGCATAATCTGGCCCCACCGCACAAGCCCCCAGGCCCGTCGCGATTGCTACGCCCACGCATATAACACGGAGCAGGCTCGTTGAAGGCCGGCGCATGACCGTGTGACGTCCGTCTTCAGCCGCCTGCCGCCGGCACGCCGGTTTCGCTCCGCTGATCTCGGGCAGATATGGGGCGCCGTCATGCGGCTCGTGTCGAAGATTGCCAGCTTCACTATGCGAACCTGAAACACACATTAGTCCGCGAGCAACGGCAGTAGTGAAGATCATGTGCGCTCCTTACGGCCAAATTTGCGGATGAAAACATAAAAGGCAGGAGTGAACAGAAGTCCGAAGCAAGTCACACCCAGCATGCCGAACAGCACCGCCGTTCCCAGCGACTGGCGCATTTCAGCGCCTGCTCCTGTGGCGACCGCGAGCGGCGCCACTCCGAGGATGAAGGCAAAAGACGTCATCAGGATAGGACGCAGGCGTGTGCGTGCAGCGTGCACCGCGGCGTCAACCGGTGCGGTCCCCTCGTCCTCCTTCTGACGCGCAAATTCGACTATCAGGATGGCATTCTTCGCAGCCAGTCCGACGAGAACGACGAAGCCGATCTGCGCCAGGATATCGATGGGCATGCCGCGAGCGATCAGGCCAGTGACCGACGCGAGAATACACATCGGTACGATCAGGACGATCGCAAGCGGTAGCTTCCAGCTCTCATACTGCGCGACGAGAACGAGAAACACGAAGAGCGCAGCTGCTCCGAATACCAGGAGCGTCGGCGTGCCGTGTTGCTGCTGCTGGTAAGCCAGGTCCGTCCATTCGAAGCTGATACCCTGCGGCAGCACCTGATGGGCAAGCTCTTCCATGCGATGGAGTGCTGTACCGGTGGCGATGCCGGGCGCTGCGACGCCCTGAACTTCCGCGGCAGGATACAAGTTGTAGCGAGGCACACGATAGGGAATCGTACGGTTCTCCATTTGCGCCACTGTGCCGACCGGCACCATCTCTCCGAACTGGTTTCGCGCTTTTAGACGGGTAATGTCCTGAGGCGTATGCCGGAATTGCCCGTCAGCCTGAACAATGACCTGATAAGTTCTGCCAAGGTAGTTGAAGTCGTTCACGTACTGTGAACCCAGATAGACCTGCAGTGCGGAAAACACATCCGTGGGTGTGAGCCCGACCTTTTCGGCCTTTACACGATCAATATTCGCGAAAACCGATGGCGACCCCGCATTGAACAGGGTAAAGACTCCGGCAAAACTGGGATCCCTGTTGGCCGCAGCAACAAGGGCATTCGCCGCATGCACAAGCGCCTCCGACCCAAGTCCCGCGCGGTCCTCCAGCATCATCTTGAACCCGCCCGAATTGCCAAGACCCTGCACAGGAGGCGGCGGAATGGTCAGCACATAAGCGTCCTTGATGACGGAAAGGCGTTTGCGCAGGTCGGCCAGTACCGTGTTCGCGGTCACTCCCGGAATCTCGTGGTTGTACAGCGACGGCAACCCCGAAAAAATCGTTCCCGAGTTCGACGCCACGGTCAACGTTGTTGCGTCAAGCCCAACAAATGGGGCAACGTGTTCAATTCCGCGCGTCGTCAGGATAATGTCAATGGCATTTCGGACCACTTTCTCGGTACGGTCGAGTGCCGCGCCCGGCGGAAGTTGAACCACGGTAATCAGATAACCCTGATCCTGCTCCGGAATAAAGCCGGTTGGCGTACGCGAGAATTCAAGACCCGTAATGCCAATCAGCACGACGTATATTGCGAGAACGACGGTGAGTCCACGAACGATACGACGTGTGAGGTTTCCGTACCCGAACGACAGTCTGTCAAAGCCCCTGTTAAAGCGATCGAAGCCCGCATGTAGCAGACGCTGCGCGAGGCCCCTGTGCGACGCGATATGCGGCTCATGCGACTTGAAGAGCACCGCGCAGAGGGCGGGACTCAGCGTAAGCGACACAAAGCAGGATATGACAGTCGATGCTGCGATCGTCACCGCAAACTGGCGAAAGAACAGCCCCGAAATCCCGCTAAGGAAGGCGGACGGGATGAAGACCGCACATAGCGTCAACGCAATCGACAGCAGTGCCCCGCCCACTTCGTCCATCGTCCGGTGGGCCGCCTCTACCGGCGACATGCCAGAGCGCATGTTGCGCTCGACGTTCTCGACTACGACGATCGCATCATCAACGACAATGCCGACCGCCAGCACGAGGCCAAACAAAGACAGGTTGTTTAGCGATATTCCGAACGTGGCGAGTACGATGAACGACCCAAGCAGGGAGACCGGAATTGCAACGACGGGGATAATCGTGGCCCTCCAGTTCTGCAGGAAAAGAAAGACGACGCCAACAACCAGCAGGATTGCGACGAATATGGTGACAATCACCTCGTCGACCGATTTGCCGATAAAGATGGTCGGGTCGTAGATGATCTTGTAGTCCATTCCTGCGGGGAACTCATTCTTTAGCCCGCGCATCGCGGACAAAACCTGCTGCTCGACTGCAAGCGAGTTCGCACCGGGCTCCGCGTAGATGAGCAACGTCGAAGCGTTGTCACGGTCCATGAAAGCGGTTGAGCCGTAGTCTGCGGCGCCGACTTCGACCCGGCCAATATCGCGTATCCGCGTCACGCGACCCTGTGCGTCGGACTTGACGACGACGTCGGAAAATTGCTGTGGCGTGGACAGCCGGCCGAGCGCCTCTACGTTTATCTGGTACGCGTCGCTGCCCGCCGTGGGCGGCTGGTTCAGGACACCAGCCGATACCTGCAGGTTCTGTGCGCGTAGTGCTGTGAGCACTTCACTCGCGTTCAGATTGTTGGCTGCGACCTTGTCGGGGTCGATCCAGATACGCATTGCGTACTCACGGGCACCCTGGAACTGCACATCGCCGACGCCTTGCAGACGCGCTAGCGTGTCCTTCACGTGCAACGTCGCGTAGTTCGAGAGATAAAGTGTGTCGCGCGTTCTGTCAGGTGAGTACAGGTGAACAGCCAGCAATATGCTAGGTGTCGACTTCCTCACCTGAACGCCAAGGCGCCGGACGTCTTCGGGCAGGCGCGGTAGTGCATCCTGAACCCGATTCTGTGTGAGCATCTGCGCGACGTTCAGGTCGGTGCCGATACGAAACGTAACCGTGACCGTCAACCGGCCGTCTCCCGTGGACTGGCTGCTCATGTAGAGCATGTTCTCGACGCCGTTGATCTGCTGCTCAAGCGGCGTGGCCACTGTTCGCGCAATCGTTTCGGCCGACGCGCCCGGATAGGATGTCGTCACCTGCACAGTCGGGGGAACGATCTCCGGGTACTGGGCGACGGGAAGCACGAACATCGCGCCCAGGCCAATTAGCGTCAGAAAGGCACTGACCACCGTCGCGAAGCGCGGCCTGTCGATAAAGAAATGGGCAATACGCATGGCTTCACTGTCCGCTAGTTCTGTTTAGGCTCATAGCGGATCGCACCATCGCGCGTCGCCACTTTCGTTCCGGGCGCCGCAAAGGGCAAACCGTCGACGATCACGCGATCGTCCCGAGACAGGCCCGAGCGGATCACACGCAATCCCCCGCGTATCTCACCGACCTCGACATGCTTTGCCACAACCGTTCCGTCGGTGCTAACCGTCATCACGAGGTACTCGGACTGGTCGGGTAAAACGGATGCGTCCGGCACGAGCAGCGTCGGTGCGGGATGCGCCACCGCGAGACGCACGCGCGAGAACTCGCCAGGTGTAAAGCGCAGGTCGGCATTGGACACCGTCGCTCGGGCGTGGATCGTGCCGCTGGAACGGTCCAGCACGTTGTCGATGAAATCAAGCGTGCCTTGCCGTGTGTAGGTCGTCGAATTGCCCGCCGCCAGTTCGACGCGATTTGCAATCGGCCCTTTGGCGTCGCCGCGATACTGCGAAAACGACTGGAAGTCCGCCTCGCTCATATCGAAGTCGAGGTAGACCGGATCGAGCGAGACGAGCGTCGCGAGCAACGTCGTCGGACTCGTTGCGCCACGGCTGCCTGCAATAAGGTTACCGGTGGAAACAAGATGCCTGCCAATGCGGCCGGTAAACGGCGCCGTGATGCGGCAGCGATCCAGATCGAAGCGGGCGTCGCGGATCTGCGCCGCAGCATCGTCGAGTGCGGCTTGCGCAGCATTCAGTTCGGACGTGCGCTGCTCGACGTTCTGCGTCGTGCCAGCATCATTGCGCTCAAGCTCCCGTGCGCGCGCCAACTCCTGCTTTGCCAGAACGAGGCGCGCCTCAGCGGTGCGCCGCAAGGCAGTCGCCTGCGCGAGCCGAATCTCATACGGCACGGGATCGATGGTGAACAGCAGATCGCCCTTGTGAACGATGTCGCCGTCCCTGAAGTGAATACCCGTGAGCGTACCGCCTACCTGTGCGCGCAGTTCCACCTGATCGACGGCCGAGAACTGCCCAAGAAATCCAAGTCGGGTGTCGAGGTCGCGTACCAGCGGCCGGCTGATCGTTACCTCATGGGGCGGCACGGGTCGAGCATTGGCGACGCTATCACCGCCATCATGCGAGTAGAGAAACCACGCGCCCCCGCTTGCCATGATCACAGCGGCTGCGGCAGCCCAGGTTCTGGCGCGTCGGCCCACCGTGCCATATCGCGCACGACGAACTGTTCTGCCGTCTTCCAGCCTTGTTTTCGTATCCAACTTCGATCACCTCGAAAAGTGTTGTCGTTCGCCTCGTCGCGAAACGGCGTCTCGACCAATCGGCGCACCAACTGATTGCGCGGACCGGACAACGCGGCTATTTAGATTTTGCACAACTTCTAACTGGCGTTAGATTACATGTGAAATCTAATACGTCAAGACTTTTCAAGGCGCTAACCAGTAGCTCTACCGGCCCTCAACCGATGCATCTCAGAACCAGCAACGCTTCGCCCGATTGTTCGCGCCTGGCAGCATGTGTATTCATCATCGACGGATTTATGCGAACAACTGGATCCGCTATGCTGTGCACGCTTTTAACTACTGTGCGCGTGGAATCGCTTTCGCGTGCCATGGCAGGTGATTGCGTTTGTTCTTTTTGCGGCATGAAGGAGCGCTCCTCCATACCGGTCCTTCTTTTGTCGCGGCGCACGTTCCCTGAAGTGCGCTTTTTTTTTGAGGCGCAAGACATGATCGGCGACGACGCGATGAGGCGATCCATTTATGAGCGCGAATCGCGTGCACACAGGCTGTCCCGGCAAGATGTGCTTTCCGACGTTCTCGATCTGATACGGCTACGAGGCGAATCAATCGAGATATACGAGACGGTCGAGGCGCAACGCAAGCCCTTTGATGCTGGACGCGCCCGCTTTCACTTTATTCAGGACGGCGCCTTCCGGCTCGACGCGATCGCTATCGGTACGACCACGTTAGTCGCCGGTGATCTTGTTTTGCTACCTAAGGGATGTGCGCATGTTCTCTCCGCAATCCATGCGCGTGACTCTCTGCCCGGATCACCCTCGCGACCCGATGAATGTCGCAGCTTCGCCGAAAAGCCCTTTCGCGTCCTGACGGGCTCGTTCGTATTCGAATCCGCATCCGCCGGCTCATTGATCGCGGGTCTCCCGGACGTCATTCATCTCCGGGCCGACGCATCGGGTACACCGGAATGGCAACACGCGATCCTGCGGTTCGTGCGGCTGGAAGCGAGCGAGCCGTCGCCAGGCGCTGCGCTCATGAGCGATCGCGAGTTCCTCCAGCGCAATCGCCACACGAAGACAGTTACCCGTCTTCGCGCCATACAGGGTAACGTCGGCGGACATTGTCAGGGAGCCGGCGTTTCGGGCATGACGATGCGCTCGTACTGGCCTCCGGCCGCAGCTTGCCGGTACGCAGGCGCGTCAATCATTGACTGCGGAAAGATCGGAGCCAATGCACTGGCATCATCCAGCCGCTCGACGTGATGCTGTGCAAGCGTGAGCTTTGCAGCGCCAAGGTATGCCGATAGCTGTTCGCTCGTCCGAGGTCCAATGATCGGCAGCGAACCCTTTAGCAAGACCCACGCTACTGCCACCTCGGATGGCGTGACCCCAAGCTCGGTCGCAACCGCGAGGGTGGCATCGACGATCGCCGTACGCTGGCCGGAATTTTCCTGCTGGAATACGGCACCGCCCAGTGCTTCAAGGCGCCCTTTCTCGCCCCGACGGTACTTGCCCGAAAGCAGTCCACCACCGAGCGGCGACCACGCCACCATCCCAAGTCCAAGTGCCTGGCCTGCCGGCATCAGTTCGTGCTCGGCTGTGCGCTCGACCAGGCTGTGCTCGAACTGCAAGCCGGCAACTCGCGCCCAGCCACGCAACTCGGCGATCGTTGCCGCCCGCGCAACGCGCCACGCAGGGAAGTCGGACAGTCCGATATAGAGCACCTTGCCGCTGCACACCAGGTCGTCCAGGCCTCGCACGATCTCGTCCGTTGGTGTGATGCCATCGGAAAAGTGCACCCAGTAGAGGTCAATGCGATCGGTCTTGAGACGCTTGAGGCTCGCCTCAACAGACAGGCGCATCGCGAGCCGGCTATTGCCCGTCGCCAAAGCGCCCGCGTTGGGCGCCGCTGCCTGAGTGTACTTGGTCGCAACCACGAAGTTATCGCGACGGCCCGAGAGGAGCTTACCGAGAAACTCCTCGGATTCTCCGAACTGATACACGTCGGCGCAATCCAGAAAGTTACCACCCGCGTCCGCATATCGGTCGACGATCTCGCGTGCGGCATCAAGATCTGATCCGTACCCCCACCGGCCGCCGAAGTTGGCTGTACCAAGAACCAGCTCAGACACGCGCAGGCCCGTATGTTTACCGAAGACACGATATCGCACGATTACACCCCTTGAAGCTTCGGGAGATACGGCGCCACGGCAGCTGCCGATGTGTCGGCAGGCGTGAGGACACGACTGGTGGTCGAACCGCCGATATAGCGCTCATAGATCCTCCACCCCGCCGCCGTCTTGCGCAGCCGGTCACGCATCGGCGAATACAGCCAGATCGCGGGCAGCCCGGTATCGTTGTGCATCACCTGGCCCGCACCGAGTTTCGACGCATCCTCGGGCGAGGCATAGCGGACCAGCAGGTTTTGATATCGCACGACCACGCCGTCTTCGTCCTCATCGACGATATGGTTTGTGGCATGACGCCCCACGCCAGGTATCAGATACGGATAGTCATGCTCGAAGAAGCGCCGGATTTCGGTGTGTCCATTAATCGTTCCGTGAAAGTGGTACGCCACGGCGTCGGGCAGGAATGCCTCGATCATGGCTTCGACGTCCCATGTCTCGAAGAACCAGTTGACGCGATTGACGAAGTCGACGGCGCTCGCCCGGTCTTCGGCGCTGACTGTGCTCACATGCGGAACGGAAGGAAAGGCTGTCATGCAAAGTCCTTGAAAGAAGACGTTGATCGGAATGAGACAGATAATATGTGCAATTACACATATGAACGAAAAATTTTCAGCCTGCAAAGACGACGGTCAACAGACCTGCCCGCAGTGCAGCCGCCTGTTTGCGACTGACGCCAGCTTCGAACTCCGCCTGCGCTGCTCGCCAGCAGGGCTCAGCCTCCGACAGCTTCGCCTTGCCCGCAGCGGACAGCGTGAACGTCAGTGCCGCTTTCGGACCTTCCGCATCGCTCGTCAACCAGTTTGCGTCCCTCAGGGGTCTGAGTGCACGTACCAACGTGGTCCGCTCCATCACCATCAGGTCCGCCAGATCGGCAACCGCGATTCCTGGATGCTCTTCAACGAGCGCAAGTATCGAAAATTGCGAGATCGAAATGCCCACGCCTGACAGATGGCTATCGTAAATACGCGACACGTACCTGGCAGCGCGACGTGCAGCCAGACAGTGACAAAGATCGGGACCAGTGAGCGGTTTCATGTTTCTTATTCTCATGTGCTATTACACATTTGTCAATGCTTCGGGATAGCGGCTCACGACTCAGCCAAAGAGGTGCTTTTGTGAGGGGCCGCCTCAGAGATCGGCCGACTTTTCCGTCGCCCACGCTTCGCCGGCCGACATTGCAACGGGCTGGCGGATACGGTCGTATCGACCATCGAAAAATCTTCTCTCTTATCTTTCGGACGCAATGTCATTGAAACCGGACGACGTGCAATAGGCGGCGCCCCTGAGCCCGGTTACCGTTCGTGTTGGCGTCGCGCTCGTCCTGATACTTCCTGTCGCTAGACGGGCGCGATATTGAAATCTCATTTGGCGTCTTAACGTTCCTAACATGAAGTCTTACATTCTGCGGCTCTTTGCTGCTCTTGTCGTATCGCTCGGTCTCGTCACCCTCGCATCCGTTGCGGCATGCGGCAGCTCTTCCGCAAGCACCACGGGCACGGTCGTACTCGTACACGGGGCGTGGGCCGACGGGTCTAGCTGGTCATCAGTCACGCGCGTACTGCAGGCGCGTGGCCTGAAAGTAGTGACTGTTCAGCTTCCCCGCACGTCGCTAGCCGACGATGCCGCAACCGTCACCCGTGCCATCGATGCCCAGCAGGGCCCCGTCCTCCTGGTCGGACACTCCTACGGCGGCGCCGTCATTACGCAAGCCGGCAGCATTAACAAGGTTGCAGGTCTCGTTTATGTGTCAGCATTCGCGCCCGCAGACAATCAGTCGATCTCGGATCTGACGAGTCCCTTTCCGAAGCCGGCCTGGCAGGCGGGTCTGGTATCCGACGAAACTGGATTCCTTACGCTCAACACTGACACCTACCTGAGCAGTTTCGCACCGGACCTTCCGAAAGACACATCCAGTGTGCTCGCCACGGCTCAGGGGCCGCTCAATGCGCGCTGTCTTACCGATAAGGTGTCTGTGGCCGCCTGGAAGTCCAAACCGTCGTGGTGGGTCTATGGCGACCAGGACCAGATCATTCCCGCGGCGCTCCAGCAGGCCGAGGCTAAACAGATCGGCGCGAAGATTACGTCGATTGCTGGCGCGAGCCATGTAGCACTGATGTCTCAACCTGCCGCAGTGGCCGCGGTAGTTCTCGACGCGGCACGAGCCACCGGCGTGCTCTGACTGGTCTCGAAAGCATCAGCGCGGCGGGGCTAACGCCCGCCGCGCCCGCCCTCTTGCGCAATAGCTCACGCAGTGACAGAGATATCATTTTCCTGACGACCTTAAAATGATCACACGCAAAATATTCGTGGTAGCTGCGACGCTTCTGTCGTCATTGCTATTTTCCGCTTGCATGGCAACCACATCCGGCCAATCAGCTACGCAACGGATCTCACCCGTCAGCGCTTCGCCTAATGAAACTGGCGTGAGCAGGAGCGACGTAGATGGCCAGCAGGATCAACATGCCGGCGACGCGGAAAAGCATAACCTCGAGATTCTTCGCTTTGTCCGCGGTTTCTAGCCGACAAGGAATGACGGTCACAGCGAGCGTAATGCGTTGCGATCTGGTGACGGGGTGATGTACCCCCAAGCAGAGATTTTAGGAAGGGGCAGCGACGTCTTCGTCCTGCCAATCTCCACGGCGTGCAGCATAGCGAGACCGTATTCAGCGATGGACCGCGTGTTGCGCCTTTCGCCGCTGCGTCGCATCGCGCCATGAAATACCGCAGTGGGTTATGACGTACGTCTCACTACGACTGGCTCCTTCCAAAGGGTGCGGCCAAAAAACGTCAGTGTGCGGTCCCACGCGAGTTGCGCCCAAATCGGATCGTATTGCGTGCCTGATATGCGCCCATCGCCCACGGCGGTTTCATTGGCGAACGCATGATGTGCAAGATAGCGATGGAATTCCGCCGAGACCTCACTGCGGGCGAACCTCTCCTCAAGCACATCCACACCCGCGGCAGGAAAGAATGCATCCTGTGTGGCCCAGTGCGCCTGGATGGGCGCTTTGATGCCAGAAGCGTCCAGGCGATCCAGCGGCGGGAATCCATACCATATAACGCCAGCCGCAAATTCAGGGACAGCGCTGAGGGCAAGAAGCGTCAATGCGCCGCCCATGCAAAACCCGGTCACACCGATATTTCTCGTGTACGTACTCAGGTATTGAACCGCGCCGCGAACGTCCTGAGAGATTGCGTCAGCAAAGTCCAGACTATCCATGTAGTGGTGAGCCTCTTCTTCCTCGACTGTAGACTTTCCTCTGTAGAGGTCGGGCACCAGCGCGATGTAGCCCGCGTGAGACAGACGGTCCGCCACGCCCCGGATCTGAGCGTTAAGCCCCCACCACTCCTGGATCACAACGATTGCCGGCGCGCCTTCCAGCTTCGCCGGATTAGCAAGATAGCCCTCAACGGCTTGACCGTCCGGACGGCAAAAGCTGACCATGGTTCCCACGTTGCGCATCGGATTTCCTCCCATAATTTATCGACAGTTCAAGTTAAGCGCGGCTGCCTGCTTATTGCGTGGTCAACCGGCTTTCAGAGTCGCAAAGGGCATCCGTGTACCGCCTATGACCACGGAACCCCGCGCCTGAGAGTTGAAAAACTCGTCTCTTGTCGCTGCGAGGTTTCTCCGTGGCTAGCAGCTATGAGACGATGAACATAAGCGAGCACCGGCTGCTGCATGAAGGTTCTAGTCTTCGCGATCGAGAAAGGCCGTGACATCGGCCACGAAGCGCTTGGGATACTGATACTGCGCCCCATGACTCGAGTCAGGGTACAGAATCAGCTGAGCGTTCGGCAGCTTCTCCTCCAGGGTGAACGAATTCACCGGATAATGAACGATGTCGTGATTGCCGCCCACGATGAGCACAGGCTGCTTGATGTTTTTCAGGTATGCATCCGCATCAGCGTGAGGCGCGCCCCATGCCGCGAACGCCGCTACCTGCGCCGGTGCGACCTTATCATTCACGTCCGGGTCACGATCGCGCGAACGAGCATGAAGGCGATTGAGGAATTCACGTCCCGCAGCGCGACTCGCGTCTGATTGCGTGAAGAACACATCAAGCAGCAGTTGATCGTTGTTTCCGCTGTCCTTCTTGATCATTTCCTGGAACTCTGGCGTAAGCGTGGCCATTCCAGCCCCGCCGCGAGGTCCGCTCCCCACCAACACCAGATGTCGAACAACTTCAGGGCGCTCAACGGCAACTTCCTGTGCTACGAGACTTCCCAGAGAAAATCCGAGAAGATCAGCCCTTTTGACGTTGAGTGCGTGAAGCAGGTCGATAGCATGCCGTGCCATCCCCTCGACGGTGCTGGGAACTTCTCCTTCTGAACTGGCGACGCCGGCGTTGTCGAACAGAATTACCTCTCGATTTTTAGCAAAACCGTCAATGACCGCAGGGTCCCAGTTGTCCATGTTGCCCACAAAGTGCTGGAAAAAGACCAGCGGCACATTGCCGGGTTTTCCGAAACGGCGATAGGCGAGCTTCGTACCGTTTACATCGATAAACCTCGTCGGCGCTGTCTGATGCGTGTAGACGGCGCGCAGATTCTGCCCTTCCCCTGCCGCATTGGATGGCGTAGTTGCGAAAGCGGCAGCTGTAGCAAGTACTAGCACCCCCGCCTTGACCGTCGCGATTTTTATCGGTTTTCTCACTTCAGTACTCCTGAATTCAACACATTAAAAAATATTCTTACTGCGCTCCGAGAACTGGCGTGGTGTTGGGGACGAACGCTGCTTACGCCGGATTCTTGACGGAAGAGCGCTCGTCAACCGTCTGCCGCCAATTGAGCAGCGCGGTGCATTCCTCGGGGACCCGAATGTTTGCAAAACCAGCGAACACGAGTCCCGCCCAAACTGTGATATCCGCCATTGAGAAGGATTCGCCCGCAACGTACGGTTGCGCCGTGAGCACCTTGTCAAAGTAGCGCATCCCGGCAACAGCCTTGTCGCGTGAGCGTTCACCCCATTCTCGGCGGCCCTCCCAATCGGGGCTCTTGTACGCCTGAAGCGCCGGTCCAAGACCCGGCGTCGCATGGTGAAAGTAGATCCCTACCGCATCGATCAGTTCTGACTCAGCCCGCTTCTGCATCATATGAACCAGCGCTTTCTCTTTTGGCGACTTGCCCGTCAGCACCGGATTGCCGTCAAGATTGTCAAGATACTCAGTGATGGCCGTGCACTCCGAGATGTACGTTCCGTCATCCAACTGCAGAACGGGCACAGTCCCGGTGGGGTTGATGGCGAGGAAGGCGGCTTGCTTGTGTTCCGCAGCGGGAAGATCAACTTTGATGAACTCAACCTTGGAAGCAAGATTTTTCTCCGCCAGCACGATCCGGATGCGAAGCGGGTTGGGAAAACCTGGAATGTCGAAAATTTTCATGGTCGGTCTCAAAAGGGTCGTTACCTATCGATAGGTAAGTGAAGCGCACTTTAGCGAGGCGTCCTCCCCGTGTCAACACTTACTTATCGATAGGTATCGTGTTAGAGTCTCCCACATGACAACTGACACCAAACAGCGCATTCTCGGCTCTGCCCGACGCATGGTTCAGGCGCGTGGATACAACGCGCTGAGTTTCCGCGAAATCGCCAAAGAGGTCGGCATCAAGAGCGCAGGCGTGCACCACCACTTTCCGACAAAGGGTGATCTAGGCGCGGCGTTGGCGCGCCAGTACACGGAGGAAGCGGTCACTTTGCTGCATGACCTTCTCGAACGGTTCGATAACGAGCAGCTGACGCTGGAGCGCTATGCGAGCATCTTTCGTTCGGCACTCGTGCAAGACAATCGAATGTGTCTTTGCGGCATCATGGCGGCAGAGCATCATGACCTTCCCGCCGAAGTCCGGGTAGAAGTCGATCACTTCACCGAGGTAAACGTCGACTGGCTTTTTAAGGTTCTGTCTCTCAGAGAGGACGGAAGAGATGCCGAGTCTATTAAGCGCCACGCGCTAGCAATTTTCGCGGCTATTGAAGGCGCGCAACTGGTCGCTCGTGGACGCGGCGACGTGTCGGTCTTCGACGCTACGGTCCAGGCATATCGAAGTACCGGCCTTTTTGCGTAAACAGCGCAGGCGCTGTGACTTTGCGATGCCGATCGGGTGCGGGAAAGTGAACATACCCTGTTCGTAGATTGCCCTCATCATGGCGGACGGCGCCAGCGGGCTTTTGACTACGTATCCGAGGTTCTGACCGTATTGTCGGTGGCGTTCGTTCCGGGCGAGGACCGCTGCGAATCGTGAGTTTCCGCCGGCCAAACGAGATGAACAGTGCGCCTATCGGGAGTGGCTCGAAAATCACTTCGATGACTAGCGCGGAAATGCACGATGTTCGCTCGCGCGGCGAAAGCTGCACTGACTGGGAACGTGTGCGCCGAAAAGCGGATCAGGATACGGAAGCGGCCATGGAAAACCACGCCATCGGCGAAGCCATTGGGCGCAAGCGTGACTGGCCGGTGGGCCGGTGAGCCGAAGGCCGCCATATCGGGCAATCTGCCGGGCTCCGTGGCGGGACAGTATGGACTGCTACCGGAAGTACTTCTGCCGAGGGCGGAGGACGAATTAAAAAGGAAAACGAAGCATTCATTCCAGCGGTACGACCGAGCAACTCAAGGTCCCGCAAGTCCGTGTTCTGTCGCGCTCCGATGGCTTCTGATGTCACGCAAACCGCCGCGACAGAATGGAACCAAGCTAGGTTGCTCCGCGCCCACTGGCCTCAACGCGGTCGACAATCCATGCATCAACGTCGGTCTCTAGCCATGCAACCCTACCACCACCGATTTGCACTGGCCGTGGAAACTTACCTCCGGCCAGATACCGATAGACAGTACTTGTGCCCAGGCCAACACGCAGACGCACCTCGCGAAGGCGAATCAAACTTTGCTTTGCCGGATTCTCCTTCGGGGGCGTAATAGACACGACGCTCGCAGACATCCCCGCGCAGTACTGCGACCAGTGGTCCATCATCTTCGGCGCCTCTCGAGCATGTCACCTCGCTGATACGCACGGCGGGCCTTGTTGCTCGTCTTGTGGGCAATCGCCTTGTCGGCTAGCACTTCGGGATACTCACCATACTCCTCCGCCCAGTCCTGAAATGTCGAACGGAACCCGTGCACCGTGATGTCTGTATATCCCATGCCATCGAGCAGTTCTAACATTGCCATATTCGAAAGCGGAGCGCCCTTTTTGTCGCCCGGAAAGAGGTAGCCATACCTGGCCGTCCGCATAGCTCTCTTCACGAGATCGCAGGCCGTATCACACAAGGGCACGCGGTGAGGAAGGCCCATCTTCATCCGCTCGCTGGGGATCGTCGAAATCTTGTGGCGTAAGTCAAACTCTTCGGGCCGCGCTCGCCGGATCTCATTCGTTCTACAGACGGTCAGGATCACCAGGTGCAACATCGCGGCCGAGCGTGAACCTTGGTCTTCCTTCACCTTAAGCTTTGGTATGAATTCAGGGATGTCGGCCCACGGCAACGTCGGAAAATGCTTCAGGGCGCGCCTGCGCTTTGCCAGCATCTTATCCAGGTGACCACGCCAGCGTGCAGGGTTGTCGCCGTCACGGTGCGCCGCGCCTCTTTACGCGCCTCGATCGGGTCAATCTTGTCCTTCACGAGTGCCCTGCATCGAGCCGCCTCGGTACGCGCTTCTGCAAACGAGACAGTCGTCATCGGCCCAAGCCCCATCTCGCGCGAACGCCCGAATAGTTGAACTGATAGATCCAGGAGCGCGAACCCGAGCCAGAAATCTGGAAATAAAGGCCGCCACCATCGGCGTAGTAACCGCGATCAACCAGCTTCGCTATGCGAAGCTGGCGAGAGCCAATGAGGTTGCCTGGATTGAGATTCCGCCATTTCCCACCCCTACTTTCACCCCAACTTGATGGGTCGATTCTGTCGGTACGAGCCGGAAGCAGCAAAGAAAAAACCCCGGAAGGCGCTTGTGGCGGCCTTCCGGGGTTTAGTCCGGGACATCGTGAAATGTCCCGGAAGGTGCTCCTGGCGGAGACGGAGGGATTCGAACCCTCGATCCAGGTTTTGGCCCAGATGCTCCCTTAGCAGGGGAGTGCCTTCGACCTCTCGGCCACGTCTCCCAAACTTTCGCTCGCGCAGGGAGTCAGCGCGACGAAGCCAAGATAATAGCGGGCCGGACCGCCAAGGTCAATGTCCGACGAACACTTTTTGTGCCAATGTCGTCATTGACGAAGGATTTTTTTCGCCAGGCCACGCATATGTACAACAACGAACGAGGCGCTCCTGCACGCCCCGCCGCTTCTACCAAATCACACCCAGTTACGCCTGATCCAGTTCGAACGCCTTATGCAGCGCGCGCACTGCGAGCTCCATATACTTCTCGTCGATCAGCACCGAAATCTTGATTTCGGACGTCGAGATCATCTGGATGTTGATGCCCTCTTCCGACAGCGTGCGGAACATCGTGCTCGCGATGCCCACATGCGAACGCATGCCCACGCCGACCACCGAAACCTTCGACACCTTCGGATCGCCCAGCACCTGCTCGGCCTGCACGTGACCCTTCACCTGGTTCGTGAGAATGTCCATCGCGCGCTGATAATCGCCGCGGCCCACCGTGAACGTGAACGCCGTTTTGCCTTCGACGCTCTGGTTCTGGATGATCATGTCGACGTCGATATTCGCGTCCGCCACCGGGCCGAGAATCTGATACGCGATGCCCGGCTTGTCGGGCACACCCATCACCGCGATGCGAGCTTCGTCGCGCTGGAACGCGATGCCCGAGATGACTGCTTTTTCCATGGTCTCGTCTTCTTCAAAAGTAATCAGGGTGCCCGACTTCATTTCAGCGTCGAGCGGGATGAGCGGATCGGTCAGGCTCGACAGCACGCGCGTCTTCACCTGATATTTGCCGGCGAATTCCACCGAACGGATCTGCAGCACCTTCGAACCCAGGCTTGCCATTTCCAGCATTTCTTCGAACGTCACGCGATCGAGCCGGCGAGCCTCTTCGACCACGCGCGGGTCGGTGGTATAGACACCGTCGACGTCCGTGTAAATCAGGCACTCGTCGGCCTTCAACGCAGCCGCGACCGCGACCGCCGACGTGTCCGAACCGCCGCGGCCAAGCGTCGTGATGTTGCCGTCCGGGTCGATGCCCTGGAAGCCCGTGATCACGACCACCTTGCCCGCGTCGAGATCGCGCAGCACGCGCTCGCCGTCGATGTCGCTAATGCGCGCTTTCGTGAACGCGCTATCCGTTTTGACCGGCACTTGCCAGCCCGCGTAGCTCACCGCGTCGACGCCGGCTTCCTGCAGCGCGATGGCGAGCAGCCCTGAGCTGACCTGCTCGCCGGTCGCGGCGATCATGTCGAGTTCGCGCGGGCTCGGCTGGCTCGTGATCTCTTTCGCGAGGCCGAGCAAGCGGTTGGTTTCGCCGGACATTGCCGACGGCACGACGACCATCTTGTGGCCGGCCTTTTGCCATTTCGCGACGCGCTTGGCGACGTTCTTGATGCGCTCGACCGAGCCCATCGAAGTGCCGCCGTATTTATGTACGATGAGTGCCATTGTCGTTCTGAACTGAAGGAGAAACCGCGCTGGCGCGCTCGCGACGACCGCACAAAAGCACACGGGCGCAACGTCTTGTGAACGGCGGCGGAGTGTATGGCGGCGTAGATGCAGCGCGCGTGCAGCACGCGCGGATTTGCCCGTGATTGATCGCTAATGGCTTACCGGAAAACTCGGATCACGATCGGAAAACCGACAAAAGCGAGGGCAAAAGCGGGTCGGGCAAACAAGTTAACGTACCCGATCAGAGGCAAAAAGACAAGCCGCGAAGGCCGTGGCGACGCGTGCCGCGGCGCTTGCGCGGCGTTCCGTAATGCATATTCGCGCTTTAGCTCGCGCTCAGAATCGCGCCCTATTTGGACGACAACCCGTTCGATGAAGCCAGTGCCCGACCGGCCGGTCAGGCGATCAGCAAGTCCTCGCGCCAGACGATTCGCACGCGCGCTTCGTCGGGCGCTACGTCAGCGTGCAACGCCGCGTGGTTCACGCCGAGCAACGGGACGAACAGCAGTTCGTCGCCGAGAAAAAGCAGCGGCACTTCGCGCTTCCACGCGGGAATGCCGTGCTCCTGGAACAGGTTCTTCAGCGTTCGACTACGCGCGCCCGGCGCGTCGCTCGCGCGCATGCGTTCGCCGCCGCTGCGCGAACGCGCGCGCAGTGGTGCGTGTTGCAGCAGGCTCATCGGAATGGTGTCGTTGAGCGCGGCGTTAATGGCATTGCTGGCATCCGCCGCGTTCACCGCTAAAGCGTCAACCGCTTCAAACACAAACGTCCCGCGCCATTGCGGCAAGCGCCACGTCGCTTGTCCCTGCCACACCAACTCGCTGACCTCGCGCGCCGCAAGCGAAGTTTCGTCGGCAGGATCGCTGCTGTCGCCCGCTTCCCAATACACCAGCCCGCGATAGCTGCGCAGCGCATGACCCGCATGATCGACGCGCAGACGATGCCCGTCACCGCCCTCGCCCACTTCGCGTAGTTGCCGCAGCGCATCGCCAAGACGCGCGCTCGACGCCGCGATGAAGCCCTGCGAGCGCATCCAGTAACGCATCAGATTGAGCGCGCGGTCGTCATCGAGTGCGATGAGCGCGTCATGCGAGAGCGCGTGCCCGTCGTCGCGCGAGACGGCGTCGAGGTCGATGCGCGCAAGCTCATCGAGCAAGCGCTGCGCCGACGCCGCATGCGACGCCGTGCGCGCGAGCGCGTCGCGGAAACCGGGGAAGTGAACGGCCAACGCGGGCGTGACCTGGTGGCGCAGCGCGTTGCGCGCATAGCGCGTGTCCGCATTCGATTCGTCGTCGATCCAGCGCAGTTCGTGCGCACTCGCATAGCGTTCGATCTGTGCGCGCAGCAGATGAAGCAACGGCCGCACGCGCGCCGCCGCGGCGCCCGCAGGCGAAAACTCCGGCGCCATCGCCGCGAGGCCCGCGAGGCCCGCGCCGCGCAACAGTTGTAGCAGCACGGTCTCCGCCTGATCGTCCGCGTGTTGCGCGAGCCATAACCAGCCAATGCCGTGTGCCGCGCACAGTGCGTCCAGCGCGCGATAACGCGCATCGCGCGCCGCGGCCTCCACGCTCACGCCGGCATCGCGCGAAACGTCGACGTAACGCACGACGAACTCGACCTCGCGTTCGCGCGCGAACGCCTCGCAATGCGCGAGCCACGCATCGGCGTTCGGACTCAGGCCGTGATGCACATGAAACGCGATGCAACGCGACGAGCCGGCGACACGCACGGCCGCGTCCAGCAGCACGCTCGAATCGACGCCGCCGCTAAACGCAACGGCAACGCGCGCGCTCGCGGGCAGCGCGGCAAACGCAACGCGGACCGCCTCGAGAACGAGGCGGTCCGCAGGCGATTCGGCAGTGGGAGTCATGTCGCTAGCGCGGTTGCATTAGTCATGCGTCGCGCCGATGGACGAAAGAAAACGCGCGGGCTCAAACGCCCGGCGTCGTTTCCTTGAACTTGCCGTACGACATCAAACGTTCGAAACGGCGTTCGCGCAAGTCGTTGATGCTCATGCCCTGGAACTGACGCAGCGAATCGGCGAGCGCACGGCGCAGCATCGCCGCCATGCCCTTCGGATCGCGATGCGCGCCGCCGAGCGGCTCGTTGACGATCTTGTCGATCAGACCCAGCGCCTTCAGACGATGCGCGGTGAGACCGAGCGCTTCGGCGGCTTCCGGCGCCTTGGCCGCGCTTTTCCACAGAATCGACGCGCAGCCTTCCGGTGAAATCACCGAATAGGTCGAGAATTGCAGCATCAACACGCTGTCGCCGACCGCGATAGCCAACGCGCCGCCCGAACCGCCCTCGCCGATGATCGTCGCGATCAGCGGCGTCTTCAGTTCGGCCATCACGTACAGATTGCGGCCGATTGCTTCCGACTGCCCGCGTTCTTCCGCGCCGATGCCAGGATAGGCGCCGGGCGTGTCGATGAACGTGAAGATCGGCAGGCTGAATTTTTCGGCGAGACGCATCAGACGCTCGGCCTTGCGATAGCCTTCCGGACGCGGCATGCCGAAGTTGCGCAGCGCGCGCTCTTTCGTGTCGCGGCCCTTCTGATGGCCGATCACCATGCAGGCCTGGCCATTGAAACGCGCGAGGCCGCCGACGATCGACAGGTCGTCCGCATAGTGGCGGTCGCCGTGCAACTCGTGGAAATCGGTGAAGAGTTCGTTCACGTAGTCAAACGTGTACGGGCGCTGCGGATGACGGGCGATTTGCGAAACCTGCCACGGCGTGAGGTTCGCGTACAGATCTTTCGTGAGCTGCTGGCTTTTCTTGGACAGCCGCTCGATCTCTTCCGAAATATCGACGGCCGAATCGTCCTGCACGAAGCGCAATTCTTCGATCTTCGCTTCGAGTTCAGCGATCGGCTGTTCGAAATCCAGAAAGGTGGTCTTCATTGGTTTTAATCCTTGGACTTACCGGCAGCGCGTATTCTAACCGCGCTCGCCGATGTCAAAACCACTTCGCAACTATCAAAATCTAACAATTGATAGTTTCGCCAAGCGGCATTGCTTCTTCTGCTTTCAGTAGTCGACCGGCAACGGGTCCAGACTACGCCACATATACCAGGTGGCGACGGTGCGCCACGGCTCCCAGTTCGCCGCGACCTCGCGCGCTTCGCTGCGCGTGACCGGTTCGCCGCTAAAGTAATTCACGCTGATGGCGCGGATCAGACCGAGATCGTCGAGCGGCAGCACATCGGGACGCGACAGGTTGAAGATCAGGAACATCTCCGCGGTCCAGCGGCCGATGCCGCGAATCTGCGTGAGTTCGGCGATCACCGCCTCGTCTTCCATGGACCGCCACTTGCCGACGTGCAATGCACCCGACACGAAATGCTGCGCGAGGTCGAGCACATACTCCGCCTTGCGCCTCGACAAGCCGCATGCCGTGAGCTTTTCCTGACCCAGCTTGATGAACTGCTGCGGCACGAGCTTCGGACAAGCCGCCGCGACCTTGGCCCAGACGGCCTGCGCGGACGCCACCGAAATCTGCTGACCGACCACCGAGCGCGCGAGCGTGACGAACGGATCGCCGCGGCTTAATAGATGCACCGGACCGAACTTCGGAATCAGCTTCTTCAGAATGCGGTCGCGTTTGACGAGGTCGGCGCACGCCTTGTCCCAGTAGTCCGGACGCGTGACTTCGGGCGCAAGCCCGGCGATCTGCACCGGCACCGCGACCTCGCTTGCGCTCGCCGCTTCGCCGCCCGCCGAAGACGACGCGCGCGTCTTGCGCACGATCTCGCCTTCCTGGTTCTCTCGCGTTTTCGCGACGCGCGCGAGCTCCTGCACGTCGCCCGCAAGTTCGGCCGGCAACGCGCCGTTCGCGCTACTCGGCTTCGCACGCGATGCCTTCGCGGACGACGCCTTCGTGCGCCGCGTGGCGGACGAAAGCGACGACGCCGCGGACGAACCCACATGCGCAGGCGCGGACGCGCCGTTCAACGCGCGCTTGACCGCCGTCTTCTTCGAGGCGCCCGCGGCGGTTTTTGCCGCCGCTCCCGCGCCTTTCGACGTTGCTGCCTTCACCGCGCCGCTTGCCGTGCGCGCCGACGTTCGAGTCGACTTGGGCGCGGCTGCCGCGTTTGTTTGAGACGTGGCTCGTTTAGCCGGCGTCTTCGTGGCCGTTGCCATCCTGCCTCCTGCCTGGCGAGTCGTTCAGAGGGAAGTACGAGGTGCGCTCACACGCGCCGCCACTCGGTTAGCCCGCCGGGTTTGTCTTCAAGTGCAACGCCGGCCTCGAGCAATTCCGCCCGGATCCGGTCTGCTGCTGCATAGTCCTTCGCCTGCTTGGCGGCCACGCGCTCGGCGATCTTCGCTTCGATCGCGGCGGGTTCCAGCGCGCCTTTTACCGCGGCGCCCGCTGCCTGCTGCAGGTATGCACGCGGCTCGCGCCCGAGCAGCCCGAGCACCGCGCCGAGCGAGCGCAGTTGACGGGCCAGCGCGGGGTCGCGCGTGCGGTTCACTTCAGTTGCCAGCTCGAACAACACCGACACCGCAACCGGCGTGTTGAAGTCGTCGTTCATGGCTGCCTGGAAACGCTGCGCATGCGCTTCGTTCCAGTCGAGCGCGGCGCCGTCCGGCGTCACGTCTTTCAGCGCCGTGTAAAGGCGGCCGAGGGCGTTGCGGGCGTCGTCGATATGCACGTCGCTGTAGTTCAGCGGCGAACGATAGTGCGCGCGTGCGATGAAAAAACGCACGACCTCGGCATCGTACTGCGCCAATACCTCGCGAATCGTAAAGAAATTATTCAACGACTTCGACATCTTCTCATTGTCGATCTGTACGTAGCCGTTGTGCATCCAGTAATTCACGAACGTTTGACCGGTCGCAGCTTCGCTTTGCGCGATTTCGTTTTCGTGGTGCGGAAACTGCAGGTCCTGTCCGCCGCCATGAATGTCGAAACGTTCGCCGAGCAGCGCGCACCCCATAGCCGAGCATTCGATATGCCAACCAGGACGGCCGCGGCCATACTTCGAGTCCCAGCCCGTGTCGGCGGGTTCGCCCTCTTTTGACTGCTTCCACAACACGAAGTCGAGCGGATCTTCTTTCGCGTCGTTCGCGGCGACGCGCTCGCCCGCACGCAGATCCTCGAGCGACTTGCCGGAGAGCTTGCCGTAGCCCGCGAACTTGCGCACCGCGTAGTTCACGTCGCCGTCGCTCGCCTGATACGCGTAGCCGTTCGCCTCGAGCGTCTCGATCATGCCGAGCATCTGCGGAATGAAGTCGGTGGCGCGCGGCTCGATGTCGGGACGCGCGATGCCGAGCGCGTCCGCATCTTCATGCAACGCATTGATGAAGCGATCGGTCAGCGACTTGATCGTCTCGCCGTTTTCGACGGCGCGGCGAATGATCTTGTCGTCGATGTCCGTGATGTTGCGCACGTACGTGACCTGGTAGCCGAGCGTGCGCAGCCACCGCTGCACGATGTCGAACACGACCATGACACGCGCATGACCGACGTGACAATAGTCGTACACCGTCATCCCGCAGACGTACATCCGCACGACGCCTGCTTGCAGGGGCACGAAAGTTTGCTTGTCACGCGCGAGCGTGTTGTAGATGCGCAGTGATTCCATAGAGAACGGTGCGTGGGCCGAAAGAAATCCGCAATGTGTTTCGTGCGTGCCGCCCCCGAACACGACGGCGGGGACGAATTGTTGCCGACTGTTGCCTATTGCCTGTTACCTGTTCGGACGGGCTCTGATCAGACTTCTTGATGACCAGACTATTGCCCGACGTGAAACACGCACAGCGGCGACTGTTGAAACACGCACAGCAGCAAACCGGTGCACCTGGTGCGGCGGTCAGACTGCTATCAAGGCGGAGACGACCACGAGTGGCGAAAAGACAGCCGGCGGTTCGACGGAACGCGCAGACCTTTTGTTAGAATGGCTCGGAGTATAACACCCAGACCCGAGCCTATGAAACCTTCCAGCGGCCGCGCGCGCAGCGCTGCGACCCTCGCCGCGACGGCGTTTGGCGGCCTTGCCGGCACCCTTGTTCGCGCCTCTATTCGCGGCCCTGTTCGCGCCCCGCTCCGCGCCTCTGTTGGCGCTTCGGTGCGTGGCTCAGTGCACGGCGCTGGCGGCAAGTTCGCGCGCGCCGTCACGCTGCGCGTCGCCGTGGCCGTCGCGCTCGGCATGCTGCCGGGCGCCGCCGCCTTCGCGCAGAAAACGCCTACCATGCCGCAAGGGCCCGCCGTGCGCGACAACACGCCGGAGATCGACGCGTCCATCGCGCAAAAGGACTGGCAAGCCTCGCTGACGCAACTCGATGCGCGCATCGCGTCGAATCCGCGTGACGCGCAGGCGAAGTTCAAGCGCGCCACCGTGCTCGCGCATCTGAACCGCGACGACGAAGCGATCACCGCGTTCACCGAACTCACGCAGTTGTATCCGGAGTTGCCCGAGCCGTACAACAACCTCGCCGCGCTCTACGCCAAGCACGGCCGCTATGCGGAAGCACGCGCGGCGCTCGAAACCGCGACCAAGGTCAACCCCGGTTACGGTCTCGCTTACGAGAACCTGGGCGACCTCTATCTGCGCATGGCCAACGAAGCGTATCGCCGCGCGCAAAGCCTCGGCAAGGCGAACGCCACGACCACGCAGCGCATCGCCGACATCCAGAAAATCGTATCGCCGCCGAAGACCGCGAAAGCGCCGAAACGGGCCGCGGCCGCGCCGCAGGAATACACGCCCGGCTCCACCGCGAACATGACGCAAACGCCGAGCTTCCAGTACGGCGGGCCCAACGGCTCGCTCGCCATGCCGCCTTACATGGCACCCTCGCAATAAGGCCGCCGTCGCGGTCATACGTTTTTTCCAACCCTGAGGATTTTCATGAAATGGTTGATGTTGGCGCTCGGCAGCGCCGCCCTGATCGCGAACGCACCCGCGTTCGCCCAGTCCGGTTCGCAAGCCGCGCATCCGTCCGTCCTCCTCAAGACGTCGGAAGGCGATATTCGCGTCGAGTTGTATCCTGAGAAAGCGCCCAAAACGGTCGCCAACTTTCTCGACTATGTGAAGTCCGGCCAGTACAGCGGCACGATTTTTCATCGCGTGATTCGCGGCTTCATGATCCAGGGCGGCGGCTACACGCAGAGCTTCGCGGAGAAGCCCACGCGCGCGCCGATTCCGCTCGAAAGCCGTAACGGTCTGAAGAACACGATGGGCACGCTCGCGATGGCGCGCACCAGCGACCCGAACTCCGCGACCGCGCAATTCTTCATCAACACGGTGGACAACGCGGGCCTCGACTATCCGAATCCGGACGGCAACGGCTATGCGGTGTTCGGCAAGGTCACGAGCGGCATGGACGTCGTGAAGAAGATCGAAGCCGCGCCGACCACCACGCGCGGTCCGATGGGCGACGTGCCGCAAAAGCCGATCGTGATCGAATCGGCTGCCGTGGTCGGCGGCAAGTAACGGAACAACCCAGAGCAACACGGAACAACACTGAACATCGCGCACGCGTAGAAGCGTCGAACTCACGCCCCGCGCGGCCCGCCGTCAAACGCATCGACGCGCACAGATTGCACAGCGCACGACGGCTCGCCGCGTCTTTTCCACCCACCCCGTTCATCAAAGGATTCCATCATGGTTGAACTGCATACGAACCACGGCGTCATCAAACTGGAACTGGACGCCGAGAAAGCGCCGAAGTCGGTTGAGAACTTCCTCAACTACGTGAAGGCCGGCCACTACGACAACACGGTGTTTCACCGCGTGATCGACGGCTTCATGATTCAGGGCGGCGGCTTCGAACCCGGCATGAAGCAGAAGCCGACGGCCGAGCCGATCAACAACGAAGCGAACAACGGTCTGAAGAACGTGAACGGCTCGATCGCGATGGCTCGCACGAACGACCCGCATTCGGCAACCGCGCAATTTTTCATCAACGTGAACGACAACGACTTCCTGAACCACTCGTCGCCGACGCCGCAAGGCTGGGGCTATGCGGTGTTCGGCAAGGTGGTCGAAGGCATGGACATCGTCGAGAAGATCAAGAAGGTCAAGACGGGTTCGAAGGGCTTTCATCAGGACGTGCCGGTCGACGACGTCGTGATCGAAAAAGCCGTGGTCGTCGACTGATTGCGGACGCGCCTTAACTAGAAAAACTGCGATACAGGCACCTTCAATGCTGCAAGAAAAGCCGCTGCGAAGCGTCGCCGCGGGCGTGCCTGGCGAGGGCAAACGCCCGCACGCCGCACGCCCGTTTTTGTTCCTCTCCGACATTCATTTGAGCGAGGCGATCCCGCGCACGGTCGCCGCGTTCGAACACTTCATTCGCGTCAACGCCGACCAGGCCGACTCGGTCTTTATTCTCGGCGATCTGTTCGAGTACTGGATCGGCGACGACATGCTCGCCGAGCCGTTCGTCGCGCGGATGGCCGCGCTGTTGCACACGCTGACCGAGCGCGGCATTGCGCTTTACATCATGCACGGCAATCGCGACTTTCTGCTCGGCAAGCGTTTCATGAAAGCGGCCGGCGCGATCTGGCTGCCCGACCCGTTCGTGATCACCGCATTCGGCACGCGCATTGCGGTCGCGCATGGCGACCGTCTGTGCACCGCGGATCGCGGTTATCAACTGTTTCGCGGATTCGCGCGCAACCGCCTTGCGCAGATGCTGTTTCTCGCGTCGCCCTTTTCGTGGCGTCAGGCGCTCGCGGAAAACATGCGGGCGAAGAGCGAGGGCGGCCGCATGCGTCCCGTTTCGCTCAAATACGACGTGACGCCCAAAGGCGTCGCCGCGTTGTTCAAGTGGTCGAAAGCGGCGACGATGATTCACGGGCACACGCACCGCCCCGCGCGTCATCGCGAGCCAGGCGGCATACGCTGGGTGCTGCCCGACTGGGATCTCGATCATGGCGAGCGACGCGGCGGTTATTTGCGCGTCGATTCGGAAGGGATTCGGGCGTTACCGCTCGATTGAGAGTGGTGGTGAGAGGTGGTGCGTTGCGCGGCGTGATGAGGTGGCGTTTCACCCGCGGCGTGACGAGGCGATGCGCCGCCACGGCGGCATGAAAAGGTCGTGTCTCACGCGTAGCAGCGAGACCACGCTGCGCCCCGCCTCCGGCCGCATGATGATGTGCTGCGCCGCCGACGGTGGCATGAAGAGGCGGCGCCGCGCTCACGGCTCCGCGCATCTTCGAGCCTTCAACGCGCGGCCACCGTCCCCTCCACCTTGCCCGCGATCGCCGCGGACAAACGGCGCAAATCGAGCAGCGCGGCATCGGCGCCTTGCAGGCCTTCCAGGCTCGTGCCCAGATGCTCGAGCGCCACGACGATTTCATCGATGCGCTTCGCTTGCGTCGCGGCATGATCGATCAGCCCGTGGATGGCGAGCGACACAGGATCGTCTGCATTCGGCGTGATGCCGTACGCGCAAAAATCGCTGCGCCTGGCGGCTAGCTTGCCGCGTTCATCCTCACGCGTTACGCCATTCGACGCAGCAGCGCCGTTCGCCGTGGCATCCGACGCTACACTCGCGCGGCCATTGACCGGCATGCCAACAGCGGCAGCCTTCGCCACGACAGATGCAGCAGCAGCCGCCGCCGGCACGATGATTCGCGCCGGATTGCCGACCGCGGTCCCGCCGGCGGGCACAGGCTTCGTCACCACCGCATTCGATCCGATCTTCGCGTCCGCGCCGATCGTGAACCCGCCGAGCACCTTCGCGCCCGCGCCCACGATCACGCCGCGCTCCAGCGTCGGATGCCGTTTCGCGCCGCGTGTAAGCGACGTGCCGCCGAGCGTGACGCCCTGATAGATCGTGCAATCGTCGCCGATCTGCGCGGTCTCGCCGATCACCACGCCCATGCCGTGATCGATGAAGACTCGCCGTCCAACCGTCGCACCCGGATGGATCTCGATGCCCGTCATGAAGCGCGCCATCTGCGAAACGAAACGCGCGAGCCAACGGCGCCGCGCACGCCAGCACGCATGCGCGAACCGGTGCAGCACCAGCGCGTGCAAGCCCGGATAACACGTGAGCACTTCCCAGGCACTGCGGGCGGCGGGATCGCGCTCGCGGATCGTGGCAATGTCTTCGCGAAGTCTCGTGAACATGGCAGGGACTATGTTATGTGGGGGAAGCCGCGCGCGAAACGTCATGCGCGCGTGCGCGGCTGCCGCATAGCAGATCGGCAGCTTTGCTTAGAAGGTTTCGAGGATTGTAGGACGGTTCGCGCAAACCTGCCGCAAGTCCATGTAGCGCAAAAGGTCGTCGTGCTAGTCGGTGGCCGCCAGCACGGCCGCTGATTGCTTGCTCATTGGCCGCTCATTGCTCGCTTATTGCTCGCTTATTGCTCGCTCATTGCTCGCTCATTGGCCCTTCATTCCCCGCGCCGCGCGCTAGCGTGCGCTGTCGTCCTTGCGGCCGGTTTTCAGCAGGATGTGCTTCGCAATCCCGCGCACGATGTTCACCTCCTCGCGCTCGAGGCCCGAACGCGCGAAGAGCCGCCGCAAGCGCGACATCAGCTTCTTCGGATTCGCGGGATCGAGAAACTCGAGTGCGACGAGCGCGCTTTCGAGATGCGCAAACATGCTTTCGATTTCATCGCTCGCGGCACGCGGACCTGCAGGCTCGGCCGATGCAGCGGCGCCGGTCGATGCAGCCGATGCAGCCGATGCAGCCGACCCAGTCGACGCTTGCGGCGCGCGGCTCGCCGATGCGTTGGCCTCCGCACCGCTCGTCAGATAGATCATGCGCAACTCATACGCGAGGACCTGCACGGCCTGAGCGAGATTCAGGGAACTGTAGGCGGGATTCGCGGGAATATGCGCAAGCGCGCTGCATCGCTCGACGTCTTCATTCGACAAGCCCGTGCGCTCGTTGCCGAACACGAGCGCGATCTCGCCGTGCAACGCCTCGTCGCGTGCGAGGCTTGCGGCTGCGCGAGGCGTCCATTGCGGCGGGCCGTACTCGCGCTGCCGCGCGGTCAATGCGATCGACCAGTGCACGCCGGAGAGCGCATCGGCAAGCGTCGGCACGACGTGCGCGGAGGCGAGCACGTCATCGGCGCCGCTTGCCATCGCTATCGCCTCCGAATCGCTCTGCACGTGCGGCACGCGCGGGGAAACCAGCACGAGCCGCGAGAAACCCATGGTTTTCAGCGCGCGCGCCGCGGCTCCGACGTTGCCCGGATGGCTCGGCTCGACGAGCACGAAACGCGTCGACGTGAAGCCGCCGCGCAAGTCCGCCACGGCGGGATCGGAAGAATGGTGGGTATGGTCCACGATGAAAGCCTGCGAGTCGGAGAACGCGTATGGTAGCGCCAACGCGCGAAGCCGCCGAACGGCGTGTGTGTGGGCGGGGGGGATTCAGGCTGCAAATGCGTCGTCAAGCGCGGCTGGAAGGCTGCGCGCCGGCGCGTGGGCAAGCGCGGTTGCAAGCAGTTCGAACGCGTCGCCGAGTGCGTGTGCAAGCGCGGCTGCGCGCCCGTGAGCGAGCGCCGCCGCAAGCAGTTGGAGCGCGTCTCCGAGCAAGTGCACGAGCGGCTGGGAGCGCTGTGCAAGCGCGGTTGCAAGCCGCTCAAGCGCGTCTCCAAGCGCGGGTTCGAGCGCGGCTGGAAGACCGTGCGCGAGCAGCTCACGCGCGCGCGAAACCGCGGCTCAAGCCCGTGCGCAAGCGGGTTGCAAGAGGCTCGAGCGCGTCTCCGACCGCCTCTTCAACATCACATTCAAATCCGCATGCAAGCGCCCACGCACGCCCACCAGCGCCCTCCCCAACCCGAACCCTGCCGCGCCTGGCAGACTCGGGTAAAATACCGGAATTCGCGTCCGGCCTGCGCCACGCCGATCTGCATACCGCACCAGTTCAAAGCAGTGCACGCAGTCAGGCAGAGCTATCAGCCAGAACCCGGCGCCTCGTTCTTATTCAATTCGTCTCCGTTGGCGGAATGCGCGCCGGTCCTGTACCGGGTGAGCGTTCCGTGCTGTTTCCGCGCCTCATCGAGGGCGCCCATTAGCGCGCGCGTCGCGCTTATTTACCGGCAAGCAGCCGTGCTGCCCCGGCACAAGGATCCGTCCATGCATCCCATGCTCAACATCGCTGTGAAGGCCGCGCGCCGCGCAGCCCAGATCATCAACCGCGCGTCGCTCGATCTCGATCTGATCCAGGTCAGCAAGAAACAGCACAATGATTTCGTCACGGAGATCGACAAAGCGTCCGAAGCCGCGATCATCGACACGCTGAAGACCGCTTATCCCGATCACGCGATCCTCGCCGAAGAATCCGGCAAGTCGGACAACGAGTCCGAGTACCAGTGGATCATCGATCCGCTCGACGGCACCACCAATTTCATTCACGGCTTTCCGTACTACTGCGTGTCGATTGCGCTGGCCCACAAGGGCATCGTGACGCAGGCCGTCGTGTACGACCCGACCCGCAATGACCTCTTCACCGCCTCGCGCGGCCGCGGCGCGTTCCTGAACGACCGCCGCATTCGCGTCGGAAGGCGCGATCGTCTCGCCGACGGCCTGATCGGCACCGGCTTCCCGTTCCGCGAAACCGACGGTCTCGAAGCATATGGCCGCCAGTTCGCCGAAATGACGCAAGCCTGCGCGGGCCTGCGCCGTCCGGGCGCGGCCGCGCTCGATCTGGCGAACGTGGCCGCGGGCCGCATGGACGGCTTCTTCGAGCAAGGCCTGAACCCGTGGGACGTCGCCGCGGGCAGCCTGCTGATCACCGAAGCCGGCGGCCTGGTGGGCAACTACACCGGCGACTCGGACTTCCTGCACGTGGGCGAAGTCGTCGCCGGCAATCCGAAGATTTACGCGCAGATGGTGCCGATCCTCTCGCGTTACAGCCGCACGCGTCAGCAAGCGGCATGAGTTGCGCGGCGGGCTGGCGGGTCGATCCGCAGCCCGACTGTAGCGGGCGCATGCGCGAGCTGTTGCTGAGTGAGGAGTGCATGAGTTTCGCGGCACGCGCTTCCGCGGCGTAGCGTCTGAAGCTCCAGTCCACAACAGCGCAACGAGTAGCGCGGCACTGCGCGCCTGCAATCACAACAAACACTCGACACAAGCGGCTTCGGCCGCTTTTTCATTAGCGCGCCTGCATCGTGCGAGCGTTCGTGCTACAAAGCGGGAAGCCGCGCCGGCCCTACGCTTTTCGCCGGCTGCATTCCGCGTCCCACGCTGCGCCCGCCTGCGCGTTGTGTGCGCAGCGATCCGCGCTCGCATCCGTGCGTCGTTCCTGCGTCCTTCGCGCCTCGTCTCGCGCGCCGCTTCCCATCCGCTTCATGAAAAAAGGCTTCTACACGATCATCGCGGCGCAGTTCATTTCGTCGCTTGCCGACAATGCCCTGCTGATCGCCGCCATCGCATTGTTATCGGTGATCCGCTCGGCTGCGTGGGTCACGCCCTTGCTGCAGATCTTCTTCACTGTCTCGTACGTGCTGCTCGCGCCATTCGTGGGCGCGTTCGCGGACGCCATGCAAAAGCGCCATGTGATGTTCATCTCCAATGCGCTCAAGGCGAGCGGCTGCATGATGATGATTGCAGGCGTGCATCCGATGATCGCCTACGGCGTGGTCGGCTTTGGCGCAGCCGCGTATTCGCCGGCGAAATACGGCATTCTCACCGAGTTGCTGCCCGCCGAAAAACTCGTCAAGGCCAACGCATGGCTCGAATCGGCGACAGTGCTCTCGACGATCGTCGGCACCATGGTGGGCGGCGCGCTCATCAGCACATTCGCCGATAAATTCGTCGCGCGCGCGCATCTGCCGCTGATCGGCTCGTCGGCGGATCTGGCGATGTTCGCGGTCATGCTCACGTACGCGATCGCCGCCGCCATCAACATCTTCATTCCCGACACCGGCGCGCGCTATCCGAATCGCCTGACCGAGCCGACGAAGCTCGTCGGCGACTTCTATCATTGCTTTAACGTGCTGTGGGCCGACAAGCTCGCGCAGATCGCGCTGTGGGTCACGACGCTGATGTGGGGCGGCGCCGTCACCCTGCAATTGCTGGTGCTGAAATGGGCCAACGTGAACCTCGGCCTGTCGCTCTCGAAGGCCGCGGTCATGCAAGGCGTGACCGGCCTCGGCATCGCTGTCGGCGCTGCGGCGGCGGCCGCGCTGATTCCGCTGCGCCGCTCGCTGACCGTGCTGCCGGTCGGCATCGTCACGGGCGCGGTGGCCATTGCGATGGCCTTCTACAACAAGAACCTTTTCCCCGCGGGCGCGGGCATCCACATCGGCTCATATGTCGTGCCGATCTACATCCTGCTCGCGTATCCGCTGATGATCCTGCTCGGCGCATTGTCCGGCTTTTTCATCGTGCCGATGAACGCGATTCTTCAGCATCGCGGCGCGACCCTGCTGTCGGCCGGACACTCGATCGCGGTGCAGAACTTCAACCAGAATCTCGCCGTATTGCTGATGCTCGGCGCGTACGCGCTGCTGCTCACGGCGAAGATGCCGGCGCAATGGATCATCGTCGTATTCGGCGTTTTTATTACGTTCATGATGTGGCTCGCAAAGCGGCGGAGTGCGGTAAACGAACGGTCTGCGAATATGCATGCGCTGCTGGAGGAATGACGGCGGCATGGGTGGCACGGGCGGACGCGAAAATGCAGGTCGCGCCATTCCCTAGCCGCACCCCTCGCAACCCGCATTGGCCATTCGGCCAGGGTCCGCTCGCGGCGTCGGCGGGTTAAACTCACGCCCTGAACAGCTAAAGCAGAAAGATACCGAGGATGGGCACTCAAACCGCAGCGGCCAGCGACGTCGCACAACACACCCCGATGATGCAGCAATACCTGCGCATCAAGGCGGAGCATCCGGGCACGCTCGTGTTCTACCGGATGGGCGACTTCTACGAACTCTTTTTCGACGACGCCGAAAAAGCCGCGCGTCTGCTCGACCTCACGCTCACGCAACGCGGCGCGTCGGCGGGCAATCCGATCAAGATGGCGGGCGTCCCGCATCACGCGGTCGAACAGTATCTGGCGAAGCTCGTGAAGCTCGGCGAATCGGTGGCGATTTGCGAGCAGATCGGCGACCCGGCCACGTCCAAAGGTCCTGTCGAACGCAAGGTCGTGCGCGTCGTCACGCCGGGCACGCTCACGGACGCCGCGCTGCTGTCCGACAAGAGCGACGTGTTCCTGCTGGCCATGTGCGTCGCGCACAATCGCCGCGGCGTCGCGACGAGCGTCGGCCTCGCATGGCTGAATCTCGCGAGCGGCGCGTTGCGGCTCGCCGAAGTCGCGCCCGATCAGGTGGCCGCCGCGCTGGAACGCATCGACCCGGCGGAGATCCTGGTCGCCGACACGACGGCCGATTCCACGAGCTGGACGCCGCCTACGGGCGCTCGCGCGCTCACGCGCGTGCCCGGATGGCACTTCGACGTCGCCTCGGGCACGCAGCGCTTGTGCGATCAACTGGAAGTCGCGGGCCTCGACGGCTTCGGCGCGCATTCGCTCACCTGCGCGTGCGGCGCGGCCGGCGCGTTGCTGTTGTACGCGGCGGCCACGCAAGGCCAGCAACTGCGGCACGTGCGCAGTCTGAAGGTCGAGTACGAATCGGAATATATCGGCCTCGACCCCGCGACGCGGCGCAACCTGGAAATCACGCAGACTTTGCGCGGCACCGAATCGCCCACGCTGTGTTCGCTGCTCGACACCTGCTGCACGACGATGGGCAGCCGTTTGCTGCGTCACTGGCTGCATCATCCGCCGCGTGAATCGGCGGTTGCACGCGCGCGTCAGCAGGCTATCGGCGCGTTGCTCGACGCGCCCGCGGGCGCGGGCACGGACGTCGACTCGCTGCGCGGCGTACTGCGGCACATCTCGGACATCGAGCGGATCACCGGCCGTCTCGCACTGCTGTCGGCGCGCCCACGCGATCTGTCGAGCTTGCGCGACACCTTCATCGCGCTGCCTGAACTGCGCGCGAGGCTCGTCGCCGTTTCGTCGAATGCGGAATCGCTTGCGCGCATCGACGCATCGCTCGAGCCGCCGCAAGCGTGCGTCGAGTTGCTCACGCGCGCCATCGCACAAGAGCCGGCCGCGATGGTCCGCGACGGCGGCGTGATCGCCCGCGGCTACGACGCGGAGCTCGACGAACTCAGAGATATTTCGGAGAACTGCGGACAGTTCCTAATCGATCTGGAAACGCGTGAGCGCACGCGCACGGGCATCGGCAATCTGCGCGTGGAATACAACAAGGTGCACGGCTTCTATATCGAGGTCACGCGCGGCCAGACCGACAAGGTGCCGGACGATTATCGCCGCCGTCAGACGTTGAAGAACGCCGAGCGCTACATCACGCCGGAACTGAAGACGTTCGAGGACAAGGCGCTGTCCGCGCAGGAACGCGCGCTCGCGCGCGAGCGTTCGCTCTACGACTCGCTGCTGCAGGCGCTGTTGCCGTTCATTCCGGACTGCCAGCGCGTCGCGTCGGCGCTCGCCGAGCTCGATTTGCTCGCCGCTTTTGCCGAACGCGCTCGCGCGCTCGACTGGGTCGCGCCGAGCTTCTCGCCGGATGCGGGCATCGAGATCGAACAGGGACGGCATCCCGTTGTCGAGGCGCAGGTCGAGCAATTCATCGCCAACGACTGCACGCTCACGCCGGAGCGCAAGCTGCTGCTGATCACCGGCCCGAACATGGGCGGTAAATCGACCTTCATGCGCCAGACTGCGCTGATCGCGCTGCTCGCGTACGTCGGCAGCTACGTGCCTGCACGGCGTGCGGCATTCGGGCCGATCGACCGGATTTTCACGCGCATCGGCGCGGCGGACGATCTCGCCGGCGGCCGTTCGACCTTCATGGTCGAGATGACCGAAGCGGCCGCGATTCTTAACGACGCGACGCCGCAAAGCCTCGTGCTGATGGATGAAATCGGCCGCGGCACATCGACCTTCGACGGCCTCGCGCTCGCATGGGCCATCGCGCGGCATCTGCTTGCGCATAACGGTTGCCATACGCTGTTCGCGACGCATTACTTCGAACTCACGCAGTTGCCGGCGGAATTCCCACAAGCGGCGAACGTGCATCTGTCGGCGGTGGAACACGGACATGGCATCGTGTTCCTGCACGCCGTCAACGAAGGTCCGGCGAACCAGAGCTACGGTTTGCAGGTCGCGCAACTGGCCGGCGTGCCGAACGCGGTGATTCGCGCGGCGCGCAAGCATCTTGCGTATCTCGAGCAGCAGTCAGCGGGGCAACCGGCGCCGCAGCTCGATCTGTTCGCGGCGCCGTCGCCGATGCTGCTCGAAGATGCGGACGACGAGCCGCAAACTGCTGACGCGTCGCCGGCTATGCAGGCGCTTGTCGAGCGTTTGCGCGGCATCGATCCGGACGATCTGCGGCCACGCGAGGCGCTCGATCTGCTGTATGAACTACACGAGTTGGCCGCTGCGCCGGATGCGGATCATTGAGGCACGCGGTCTTGCCGATCGTCCGCGCGAATTCCGCGCGGGGTCGGCTATAGCTATGGCGCCGAGGGTAGCGAGCAGAGTTGGGCTGCGCGTTGCAGGTCTCGTATCCACACTCGCCTTCGCACTTCTCCTTCCCACACCGCGGGCTCATGCAGCCGCGCCGAATTACAGCTTCGCGGTCATCGCGAACACGATGCAAAGTCCCGCCGACGAGGCCCCGACCCAACGGCTCATCGACGCAATCGGCCGCGAACGCGACGTCTCTTTTATCGTCTACGACGGCAATCTGAAAGGCCCGAAAGAAGCCTGCCGCGATGCGCTGTATGAACGGCGCCACGCGGTGCTGGAAACGTCGCGGCCCGCGCTGTTTTTTATTCCAGGCCAGCACGATTGGGTCGATTGCGCGAGCGCCGAGGCAGGCGGCTTCGACCCGGTCGAACGGCTCGACCAGTTGCGCCAGACGCTTCTCGGCGATGCCAACTCGATGGGCCAGAACCCGCTTGCACTGACGCGAGAGAGCGAGGTATCGCGCTTTCGCCCGTATCGCGAGAATGTGCGTTGGCAGGTGGGCGACACGGTGTTCGTCGGGCTCAATGCGCCGAGCCCCAACAATCACTATCTGACCGCCGGCGGGCGCAACGGAGAATTCGAAGACCGCGTGATCGCCAACGCATTCTGGCTCGAACATGCCGGCGAATTTGCGAAGCGCCGTGACGCACGCGCGATCGTCGTGTTCATTCAGGGCGACCCCGACGCCGAGCGCTACGAACGGCCAGAGCGTTTCGCATGGCTGCGCTTCGGACGCAATCCGCGCCGCGACGGCTTCCTCGAGTTCAAGCGCAGCCTCGTGAAGCTCGCGCAGATCTTCCACGGACCGGTGCTCGTCGTTCATTCCGACGACGAACACGCGAGCGCCGGCTTCGCAATCGACCAGCCGCTACGCAATGACAAAGGGAATCTGGTGACGAACCTCACGCGTATCGCGCTCGCGCCGCATGATCGTCTTAACCAGTGGATTCAGATTGATGCGGACTTCGGCAGAAAACCGCCGTTCCGCGTGACGGTGCGCGAGGTGCCGCGGCATATGCCGATGCCCACGACGCAGCCTCTGTTGCCGAGGGACGAGCCCGCCGCTTCGATGCCGGCGGTGCCGTCGCTCGGGCCGGCGTCCGACTTGCCGCCGCTTCTTCCTACGCCCGGCCAGTCACAACCCGACTCGCAGCAACTCGATCAGTTGCCGCGCATTCCGGCCGACCAGGGCGGCGGCGGATACGGACCCGCGACGTCGACTCCGCCAGGGCAGCGGAGTGCGCCGGGAGCCTCCAGCGCTTCAGGCACTTCAAGCGCTTCGGGTGCGGCCGGCTCAGGCGCTACCGGCTCGCAGCCGCACTCAGTGCAGCGTGGGCCCTGACTTGCCGCTCTCGTCGTCCGCGTCGTCGTCTTCGTCGAGCACTTCCAGGCCATCCGCGCCATGCGCATGCTCGTGCTGGATTTCGTCTTCGGTCGCGGGGCGCACGTCTTTCACGGTCAACGCGAAACGCAGCGCCATGCCGGCGAGCGGATGGTTGCCGTCGAGCACGACCTTGTCTTCAGCGACGTCGGTCACCACGTAGACGAGCGAATCGAGGTCGTCATCGCCTTCTTCCGGCGTGCCTTCGAACTGCATGCCGACTTCGAGCGGTTCCGGAAAGCGATTGCGCGGTTCGATCTTCACGAGTTCCGGGTCGTACTCGCCGAATGCGTCTTGCGGCTCCAGCTGGATCTGGGTCTCGAAGCCGGCCTCGTGGCCGTCGAGCTCTTCCTCGATCTTGGGGAACGTGCCATCATAGCCGCCGTGCAGATAGACCATCGGCTCGTCGCTTTCTTCAATCAGATTGCCCTGCGCATCCGACAGCTTGTAAGCGACCGACACGACGGTGTTCTTTGCGATTTTCATTCGATTCTCCAGAATACAACTCACATTATACGATGCCCAAGCGGCCCACTGACCACCCGGCCGAAGCAGCTTCGGCACGCAATTCTTCACCGGCTGCAAAGCCGGCTTCCGCGATTTTCCCGCCCTCGCCCGACACGCCCACGCCGCTGCTCGGCAACCTCACGCCGTCGCAATTCATGCGCCGCTACTGGCAGAAAAAGCCGTTATTGATCCGCCAGGCAATTCCCCACGTCGAAGCGCCGCTTTCGCGCGACGAGTTGTTCGAACTCGCGGACGAAGACGACGTCGAGGCGCGCCTCATCACGCACTTTCGCAATAAATGGCAACTCGAGCATGGCCCGTTCGCGCCTGACGAACTGCCGTCGCTGAAGCGGCGCGCGTGGACGCTGCTCGTGCAAGGCGTCGATCTGCACGACGACCGCGCGCGCGCCCTGCTCGACCGCTTCCGCTTCGTGCCAGACGCGCGCCTGGACGATCTGATGATCTCGTATGCGACCGACGGCGGCGGCGTGGGCCCGCACTTCGATTCCTACGATGTGTTTCTTTTGCAAGTAAAAGGCAAGCGGCGCTGGCGCATCAGCGCGCAGAAAGATCTGACGCTGCAGCCGGACTTGCCGTTGAAAGTTTTACAGAACTTTGAGGCAGAACAAGAGTGGGTGCTGGAGCCCGGCGACATGCTGTATCTGCCGCCGCATATCGCACACGACGGCGTCGCCGAGGGCGAATGCATGACCTGCTCGATCGGGTTTCGCGCGCCGTCGGCGGGCGAACTGACGGCGCAGTTCCTTTACCATCTGGCCGAGCGCGGCGAAGAGAACGGCCGGACCGGCGCGCTTTACCGCGATCCTCAGCAGCCCGCCGTCGACCGGCCGGCGGAACTGCCGGCGGCGCTCGTCGAACGCGTTGGCGCAATCCTTGCTGAGGTCAGATGGAATGAGCAGGACATTGCGTCGTTCCTTGGCACGTATCTCAGCGAACCCAAGCCGAGTGTCGTCTTTGATCCGCCGCAAAGGCCGCTCAACGAAGCGCGTTTTATCAGTGAAGCATCGAAGTCCGGAGTGCGACTGGACCGCAAGACGAGTTTGTTGTACAACCGCCGCTTTTTCTTCATAAACGGAGAGAAATTTCCGTTTGACGGCTCGAAAAAGTGGCTCTTTGATCTCGCAGATCACCGATGTCTGAGTGCGAAACGCTTTGTAACACTCTCACACGATTCGTCGGTGACAGCACGGCTACACGAGTGGTATCGTGCGGGCTGGATACGGATGGGCGAGCTTGCCTAGCCTCGCGTGTCTGTTATACACAGTACAGTGAAATTTTGTATGAGAAAGACAACGTATTGACCCCGGATTTATGGATTGTCAGTACGAAAGTGCATATAATTTCCGCCCAAGCCGTAGGGAAGATTCCTGCTCGTCAAAAGAGCGTCTCCACCAGCGGCCGAAGTCGGTGTTGGAGCACATTACCGGTATTATTTTGCGCTGTTGCTTACCTTTAACCATAAAAGGACGTGATCATGAAGAAATCCCTCCTCGTAGCATCCCTGTTGGCAGCTGTGGCACTGGCTGCATGCAACAAGAGCAACGATCAGGCCGCTGCACCGGCTAGCGACGCAGCTGCCGCTTCGGCACCGGCTGCCGCTGCTTCGGATTCGGCTGCTGCTGCATCGGGTGCGGCTGCTGCTGCGAGCGACGCTGCTGCTTCGGCTTCGACCGCTGCTTCGGACGCAGGCGCTGCTGCTTCGGCTGCTGCTCCGGCTTCGGGCGCAAGCCAGTAAGCTGTCGCGTAGGGTTCGCCTTCGGGCGAAAACCGCATCGGGAAATCATCGCGATTTCCCGAGCGGTAAAGCGAAACGCCACGGACTCACATCCGTGGCGTTTTGTTATTTCAGCGCCGTTATTCCAGCGCCGTTTTTCGCGGCGTGGAAATACGGCGATGCCATTTCGCCTATTGCGCGGCTTTGTCGTTCTCTTCAAAGAATTCGCGGACGACCTCGATTTCACGCGTGCGCTTAAACGGCGGCAGGCTTTGCCAGATCCGGCGCCCATAAGGTTTATCGACGAGACGCGTATCGCAGATCATCAGCACGCCGCGATCGGTTTCCGCGCGAATCAGCCGCCCTGCGCCCTGCTTGAGCGTAATGACAGCCTGCGGCAACTGATGAACCGCGAACGGGCTCAGACCTTTCTTCGTGAGCGCATCGAGCCGCGCCGACAGAACCGGATCGTCGGGCGGCGCAAACGGCAGCTTGTCGATCACGACGAGCGATAGCGCGTCGCCCCGCACGTCGACGCCTTCCCAGAAGCTCTGACTGCCGACAAGAATCGCGTTGCCGTACGCGCGAAAACGATCGAGCAATTCCGTGCGGCTCGCATCGCCCTGAACCAGCAGCGGATAGTTCCAGCCGCGCGCCTCGATCACATCGCGCAATTTCGCGGAGATGCGGTCCACGGCGCGCAACGTCGTGCACAACATGAAGACGCCGCCGCCCGAGGCCTCGATTGCCGGCAAGGCCGCGTCGAACACCGCGTCTGTGAACATCGGCGACGATGGCTGCGGCAGATTGCGCGGCACATACAACAGCCCTTGCGACGGATAGTCGAACGGGCTCGGCAAGGTCATCGAACGTTTGGCGTTCAGGCCCATTTGCGCGGCGTAGTGCGTGAAGTCGCCGCGCACCGACAACGTGGCCGACGTGAAGATCCACGCGCGCGGCACGCCGGCGCGCTGCTTCGCGAAAATCGGCGCGACCGAGAGCGGCGTCTCATGCAACTGCACCGTGTGCGCGAAGACTTCGATCCAGCGCACTTTTTCGTTCGGATCGGCGCGCTCGTTTTTGGCTTCGGCGGAAGCGCTTCGATCCGTATCCGCAGTCTGACGTTCGAGTTCGGTAGGCGGAGTCGTCCAGCCGGCGAGCACGCCCTGCAACTCGCGCGCGCGGCGCAAACAGGCGCCGATCGACTCCGCGCGCTCGGCCTGTCCGGCGAGCGCGGACTCGAGTGCGTCGAGTTCCGCTTCGAGCGCTTCGAGCGCGGCGAACAGCGGGTGATCGTCGGGCAACTGACCGATCGACAAGCGCACCGAATCTTCCTTGAACGCAAGCCGCACGTCGCGCGCGGCACGCTCCAACGTCGAACCGAGCTTGACCCAGTCGACGGCGTCGCGGGCATGCCCCAAGCCCTCGGCCACCGAATCGCGCGCGAGTTCGAGAAACTGCGCGGTGGAAAGCGTCTCGCCGAAAAACAGCGTGGCCGTTTCGGGAAGCTGATGCGCCTCGTCGAAGATGACCGTATTGGCCGTGGGCAGCAGCTCGGCCATGCCGGTGTCGCGCAGCATGATGTCGGCGAAAAAGAGGTGGTGATTCACCACCACGATGTCGGCCTGCTGCGCCTCGCGGCGCGCCTGCATCACGAAGCAGTCCTTGTAATGCGGACACTCCTGGCCGAGACAGTTGTCCCGCGTCGACGTCACCATCGACCACACCGCCGCCGTTTCCGGCACGCTCGCGAGTTCGGCTTTGTCGCCGGTTCGCGTGATCTTCGCGAAGCGGACGATGTCCTGCAGATACGAGGTTTCCTGGCGCGACGGCAAGCGGCCGTTATCGGCCGTGCGCTGCAGATAGTAGTGACACAGATAGTTCGCGCGGCCCTTGAGCATGGCCACCGACACGGGCACCGCCAGTGCGTCGCGCACGGTCGGAATGTCGCGCTGAAAGAGCTGGTCCTGCAGGTGCTTGGTGCCCGTGGAGACGATCACCTTGCCGCCCCACAGCATGGCCGGCACCAAATACGCATAGGTCTTGCCCGTGCCCGTGCCGGCCTCGACGATCAGCGTGTTCTCGGCGCCGTCGAGCGCCTTCGCTCCGTCGGCTTCGACGGTCTCGCTTGCGGCATCCGCGCCGGCAGTTTGCAGACGCCGCGCCGGACGTTTTTGCGCCTCGAACATCGCGGGCTCGGGCATCGCGCGGCCCGATGCTTCCATGGCGGCAGCGACGGCGCGCGACATTTCGATTTGCGACGCCCGTGAGCGATAGCCGTCGATCTGCCGCGCCAGCAAACCGTTGTCGGCGAAGATGTCGTTCAGTTCCGCGGCGCGGCGAGGATCGAGCGATGCGCTCAGCGCCGGCGCGGCGGGACGCGGCGCAGGTGTGCCGGTGTCAGAGGCGCTGTCGGCGGCACTCGCGCGTGATGAAGTTTCAAGCGAAGTTTCAAGCGGTGAATTCAAGGCAAGCGTTTCCTGCAAAGTCCGGCTCGCGCGGCGCGCGCCCGGCGCCTGCCAGGCCGCGAACTCAGGCGCGTGCGTCCGGTTCGAGCTGCAATTGCAGCAAGATGATGGTGTCCTTGACTTTGAGTTTGCGCTTTTTCAGGCGCTGCAACTCGAAGTCGTCGATGCCGGGCTCATCCGATATTCGGTCGATCAAACGGTCGAGCCCACTATGCTCCGATTGCAGTTGCAGAATCCGGTCGCGAAGTGTGTCCGCGTTGATGACGTGATGTTGATCGCGCATGCTCGCCTCCGCTCGACTGTGACACGGGCTGCATGTTCGCGATGTTCAGCCCGTTGCCTGAGGTTGCTGTCCGGCTCAAAACGCGTTACGGCGACTGTCTGCACTACGGCGCGCGCTGGCTACTGCGTGCACTACTGCGATATTACAACCGCATGGCACCCACCGTGCGGTTCGGTGCGATACCAGCACCATGCAAGCGCCATTTAACGCCATACGCATGTCACACGCACTGCGCACGGCGCGGCTCGCTACTGTTGCTGCTGTTGCTGTTTCTGCTGCTCTTCGAGCTGCTTCTGCTGTCTCAACTGTTCCTGGCGTTTCTGCTCGGCCTTTTCGGCGGCCTGCTTCTGGCGCGCTTCGACATCGGCCCGGTGCTGCGCGGCCTCGGCCTGTTTCTTTTCGAAGCTCTGCTGCTTCTCGACGCGCTCCTGCGCTTTCTGCGCGCCCTGCTTGCGAGCCTCGTCCAGCTTGCGCTGGAAGTCGCTCTGCTTCTGGTCGTAAGCCCGCTGATTGGCAGCCGCCTGCGACGGGCTGATGCCGCGCTTCGCCTGGTCGATTGCGTGCTGACGCTGCTTTTCCTCGTAGGCCTCGGCGTTGGCGCTGCGCTGCGGCGCCTCGGCACTGCGCTGCGCCTGGTCGAGCGCGTGCTGGCGCTGCTTGTCTTCGTAAGCCTGGGCGTTGCGCGCGTCTTCGGCAGCACGCTGCGGCGCGCTCGCCTCGTCTTGTGCGCGCTTGATCGCCGCCTGCTCGTCGCGCTTGCGCGCGCGCTCGGCGCGCTGCTCGCCGTCGAGTGCCAACTGCTCCTTGCGGATCTGCGCCTGAACCGTGCGCATCTGATCGCGCGCCTTGTTCAGACAGTGATTGACAAAGAACGTGCTGTAGCAGTCATGCTCGGCGACGCCATAGCGATAGTTGTTTTCCTCGGTGCGTTGATCCAGCGTTCTCTGCCGCGCGTCGAATTCGCTGTCCAGCGCCGCGGTGCTGCTTGCACCGTCGGCAGCGGCATTCGCATCACCGCCGGCACTGCTGCCCTGCACAGCCGATGCGGCCGCGGGCGTCACCGATTGCGCCGCAGCAGGCTCTGACATGGCCAGCGCCGCAGCCATCATGCACGCCGACGCTGCGCAAGACGCCATCGACGTTCTGCTGGAAACCCACGCGAAAAGGTCGGCACGACGCGACCCGGCTACACGCGAAGCGAACGGCCAGCGCGCGGCGAACAGCGGCAAATGTGGCGAGCGGGAAACCGGGCGCGAGCCCTGGCGGTTGAACAAAAAGGAGATTGGCAACGTGATTGGCAACGTCAGAGAGGGTCAACGGAACATGCCCGAAATTCTATCACCCCCGCGCGGTTGAGCCCTTTGGCATTTGTGGCAAAATGCCCCGCTCTAGCAAACTGGTCGCAGCGCGCACGCACTGCGTGCCCGGCGCCTCGTGTGTGTGCGAGGCGCCGCCGGCGCACGGCCCCTGACCGAGTCCGCAGGAAACCCAAGAGCTTATGACGGAAACCGTAGCACTCAAGATCGTACAGCGCATCGCCGCCGAACTGTCCGTCCAGCCGCGCCAGGTCGCGGCCGCGGTGCAACTTCTCGACGAAGGAGCGACCGTTCCGTTTATCGCGCGCTACCGCAAGGAAGTGACCGACAATCTCGACGACACGCAGTTGCGTAACCTCGAGGAACGCCTGCTGTATCTGCGCGAACTGGAAGACCGGCGCGCGGCGATCATCGCGAGCATCGACGAACAGGGCAAGCTCACCGACGAGCTGCGCACCGCGATCGAGGGCGCCGACAGCAAGCAGGTGCTCGAAGACCTGTATCTCCCGTATAAGCCGAAGCGCCGCACGCGCGCGCAGATCGCTCGCGAAGCCGGCCTGCAGCCGCTCGCCGATGCGCTGCTCGGCAATCCGCTGCTCGATCCGCAAACCGAAGCCGCCGCGTATGTCGACGCGGAGAAAGGCGTGGCCGACGTGAAGGCCGCGCTCGACGGCGCACGCGACATCCTCTCCGAGCAATTCGGCGAAACGGCTGACCTGCTCGGCAAGCTGCGCGACTACATGTTCAATCAGGGCGTGGTGTCGTCGAAGGTGGTCGAAGGCAAAGAGAGCGCTGAAGAAGAAAAATTCCGCGATTACTACGACTACGCGGAAACCATCCGCACGGTGCCGTCGCATCGCGCGCTCGCGCTGTTCCGCGGCCGCAATGCCGGCGTGCTGATGATCAAGCTCGGCCTCGGCGAAGAACTGGACGCGCAGGTGCCGCATCCGGGCGAGACGCTGATCGCACGTCATTTCGGCATTGCCAATCAAAACCGTCCGGCCGATAAATGGCTGTCGGACGTGTGCCGCTGGTGCTGGCGCGTGAAGGTGCAGCCGCACATCGAAAACGAACTGCTGACCAATCTGCGCGAGGAAGCCGAACACGAGGCGATCCGCGTGTTCGCGCGCAATCTGAAGGACCTGCTGCTGGCCGCGCCGGCGGGCCCGAAGGCCGTGATCGGTCTCGATCCTGGTATGCGCACCGGCGTGAAAGTCGCGGTGGTCGATCGGACGGGCAAGGTGCTCGCCACCGACGTGATCTACCCGCACGAGCCGCGCCGCGACTGGGACGGCTCGATTGCGAAACTGGCGCGCATCTGCGCGCAGACGCAGGCCGAGCTGATCAGTATCGGCAACGGCACGGCGTCGCGTGAAACGGACAAGCTCGCGAGCGAACTGATCGCGCGTCATCCCGAACTCAAGCTGCAAAAGATCGTCGTGTCCGAAGCGGGCGCGTCGGTCTACTCGGCGTCCGAACTCGCGGCAAAGGAATTCCCGGACATGGACGTGTCGCTGCGCGGCGCGGTGTCCATCGCGCGGCGTCTGCAAGACCCCCTCGCCGAACTCGTGAAGATCGAGCCGAAGGCAATCGGCGTCGGCCAATATCAGCACGACGTGAACCAGCGCGAACTCGCGCGCTCGCTCGACGCCGTGGTCGAAGACTGTGTGAACGCGGTCGGCGTGGATGCGAATACGGCGTCGGTCGCGCTGCTCGCGCGCGTGTCGGGGCTCAACGCCACGCTGGCTCGCAACATCGTCGACTATCGCGACGCGAACGGTCCGTTCCCTTCGCGCGAGCACTTGCGCAAGGTGCCGCGTCTCGGCGACAAAACCTTCGAACAGGCGGCCGGTTTTCTGCGCATCAACAACGGCGAAAATCCGCTCGACCGCTCGTCGGTGCACCCGGAAGCGTATCCGGTCGTCGAACGGATTCTCGCGAAGATCAACAAGCATGCCGGCGAAGTGCTCGGCAATCGCGACGCGCTGCGCGGCTTGTCGCCCGCCGAATTCGTCGACGATCGTTTCGGTCTGCCGACCGTGCGCGACATTCTGCTCGAACTCGAAAAACCGGGCCGCGATCCGCGCCCTGAGTTCAAGACGGCGACGTTCCGCGAAGGCGTCGAGAAGGTCAGCGACCTGACGCCTGGCATGGTGCTCGAAGGCGTGGTGACGAACGTCGCGGCGTTTGGCGCGTTCATCGACGTCGGCGTGCATCAGGATGGTCTCGTGCACGTGTCGGCCATGTCGACGAAGTTCATCAAGGACCCGCACGAAGTCGTCAAGGCCGGCCAGATCGTCAAGGTCAAGGTGCTCGAAGTCGATGTGAAGCGCCAGCGTATCGCGCTGACCATGCGTCTGGACGACGAGTTCGGCGCGGCCGCGGCACGTAGTGGCGGCGGTGCGCAGCAGGATCGCGGCGGCTCCGGCCGTGCGGGCGGCGGCAATGGACGCGGCGCGCCGCAGCAGCGCTCGCGTGAACCGGAACCGGGTGGCGCAATGGCCGCGGCATTCGCGAAGCTCAAGCAGAAGTAGGCGCCTCCGTGCGTTCGGTGTGCGAAGTGCTTATGCTGCGCCGCTGAATGCACACCGTCTCTCACGCGGCTGCCAACAAAAAACCCACGCAATGCGTGGGTTTTTTCGTTAGAGCTAATGCCGGCGACTGCGGGCTACTGCGGGCTACTCCGCCCGTCCGTCAAATCTCGATCTTCGTTCCCAACTCCACCACACGATTCGCGGGAATACTAAAGAAGTCGGTCGGCTTCGCGGCGTTCTGATGCATCCACGCGAACACACGTTCACGCCACACCGACATGCCGGGCAATTGCGTGGGCACGACCGTTTCGCGAGCGAGGAAGAACGACGTGTCCATCAACTCGAACGTCATGTCGTGTGTGCGGCCGATTTCCATGAGCACGGCCTTCACGTCCGGCGTTTCATTAAAGCCGTACGCGGCCTTCACGAGATACAGACCGCCGTCGATGTTCCTCACCGTCACGCGCTCCGCGTCATTCACATACGGAATGTCGCGCGTGATGAAGGTCAGGAAGATGGTGCGCTCATGCAGCACCTTGTTGTGCTTCAGATTGTGCAGCAGGCTGACGGGCACGAGCGTATCGCTGCCGGTAAGGTAGATCGCCGTACCCGACACGCGGTGCGGCGGATGCGCGAGCAACCCTTGCAGGAACGGCATCAGCGGAATACCGTCGGCGGCCGTGCGTTCCTTGACGATCATTCGGCCCTTGAACCACGTCATCAGCAGGAAGAACAGCAACGCGCCAATGCCGAGCGGCAGCCAGCCGCCCTCTTCCACCTTCAGCAGATTCGCGCCGAAAAATCCTAAGTCGATCGTGATGAACACGGCGATGATCAGTCCAACCAGGAACTTGTTCCAGTTCCACACCTTCACCATCACGACGCACGCGAGGATCGTGGTGATGACCATTGTCGCCGTCACCGCGATGCCGTACGCGGCCGCGAGGTTATCGGAACTCTTGAACGCGATCACGATGCACAGGATGATGAAGAGCAGCATCCAGTTCACGACCGGCACATAAATCTGGCCGATAGCAAGCTCTGACGTATGCAGGATCTTCATGCGCGGCACGTAGCCGAGCTGAATCGCCTGGCTCGTCAACGAATACGCGCCCGAGATCACCGCCTGCGACGCGATCACCGTCGCCACCGTCGACAGCACGACGAGCGGCAGCAACGCCCACTGCGGCGCGAGCAGGAAGAACGGATTCTCGATCGCCTTCGCGTCGTGCATCAGCAGCGCGCCCTGGCCGAAATAGTTCAGCACCAGCGAAGGCATCACCAGCACGTACCAGCCCATGCGGATCGGCTTCGCGCCGAAGTGGCCCATATCCGCGTAGAGCGCCTCGGCGCCCGTCAGCACGAGCACGACCGAACCGAGCACGACATACGCTTGCAACACGTGCGCGGCCATGAAGGAGTACGCGTAATACGGGTTCAGCGCGCGGATCACAGTCGGCGATTGCACGATATGCCAGAGCCCGAGCACGGCGAGCACGACGAACCACACGACCATGATCGGACCGAACAGACGGCCGACGGTGGCGGTGCCGTGCCGCTGAATCCAGAACAGCAGGATCAGAATCACGATGGTGAGCGGCAACACCAGATGAGACAGATGAGGCGCCGCGATCTCGAGACCTTCGACGGCGGAAATCACCGAAATGGCGGGCGTAATCACCGCGTCGCCGTAAAACATGCAGGCGCCGAAAATGCCGAGCATCATCAGCAGGCCGGCCATTTTCGATTTCTCATCCAGCGAACGCAGCGCCAGCGCCATGAGCGCGAGCACGCCACCCTCGCCGTTGTTGTCCGCGCGCATCACGAACAGCACGTACTTGATGCCGACGACGATCACGATGGCCCAGAACAGCAGCGAGATCACCCCCAGGATGGATTGATCGGTCAGCGGAATGCCATGCGACGGGCTGAACGCCTCTTTGAGCGCGTACAGCGGGCTCGTGCCGATATCGCCGAACACCACGCCGATCGCGGCGAGCGCGAGCGAAGGTAGTGGCTGTTTGTGCACGTGATTGTTATCTGTCATAAACGCGAGGAAATCCGTTTCCTGGGCGGAAAAAAGCGACCGCTATTCTAAACCGCCTGCCTGAGACCGCCCAGCTTATTGTGGATACACCACGTGGATGGTCCGCGCAGTGTAGCACTGCGATATGTGCGCGTCTGCTGCGTAACGTCTCGTGCGGCGAATGTCACTGCGCGCGGGCGAAGCGCCGCGTGCCGTTGCCCGCGCATAAAAAAACGGAGCCCTATGGGGCTCCGCTACGATGCGCTTTCGAGGCATCAATTTTCCGAGGACTCCTGCGCTTGCGCCATGCCGCGCTTGATCCACGCGCCGAGGTTATGCGGGCGAACCGTATCCCACTCCTCGAACGGTTGATGAATCCACGGATTGGTCGGCAAGTACTGCACATGATAGTCGGGCTTCACTTTCGAGCAGCCCTTGTACCAGAGCACCGCCGAACGCACCGCCGTGATGGCCGGATAGCGTTCCTTCAGATGCTGCTGAACACGTGCGAGCGTCACGCCGGAATCGACGAGGTCGTCGACGAGCAGCACGTTGCCGTGCAGTTCGCCGCGCGTCATCGTGATGTATTGCGCGATGTCGAGTTCGCCCTGCTCCGTGCCGGCCGCTTCGCGATATGAACTGGTTGCGAGAATAGCCAGCGGCAAATCGTAGATGCGCGAAAGCTGGTCGCCCACGCGCAAACCACCGCGCGCGAGGCACAGAATCTTGTCGAACTTCCAGCCCGATTCATGCACGGCGAGCGCCAGCAATTCGATCAGCCGGTGATACTCGTCCCAGCCGACCCACAGGTTTTTATCGTCGTTGCGCGGATCTTTCATCGCAATCATGGGGACACCTTGCACCATCGCTTAAGCCTTGAACGGATGACGAAGCAGAATGGTCTCGTCGCGATCCGGACCGGTCGACACCATGTCGATCGGAATGCCCGCCACTTCCTGCACGCGCGACAGATACGCACGCGCGTTCGCCGGCAGCTTGTCCCATTCCTTGATGCCGACGGTGCTTTCCTTCCAGCCCGCGAAGGTTTCGTACACCGGCACGCAACGCGCGACTTCCGACGAGCCACGCGGCAGCAGATCGACGTTCTTGCCGTCGACGGTATAGCCGACGCACAGCTTCACTTCGTCGAGGCCGTCGAGCACGTCGAGCTTCGTCATGCACAAGCCCGACACGCCGTTGATCTGGATCGAGCGGCGCAGCGCGGCGACGTCGAGCCAGCCGGTGCGGCGCGGACGGCCGGTGACCGAGCCGAATTCCTTGCCGACGGTGGCGAGTTCCAGGCCGATCGCTTCCTGGCGCGCGGCGTTGTCCGCGTCGTACAGTTCGCTCGGGAACGGGCCCGAACCGACGCGCGTGCAGTACGCCTTGGTGATGCCGAGAATGTAGTTCAGCTTTTGCGGACCGACGCCCGCGCCTGCCGTTGCCGCGCCCGCGACGCAGTTGCTCGACGTGACGAACGGATAGGTGCCGTGGTCGATGTCGAGCAGCGTGCCTTGCGCGCCTTCGAACAGCAGGTTGCTGCCGGCGGCGTTCGCGTCGTACAGACGGCGCGACACGTCCGTCACCATCGGCTTCAGACGGTCGGCGTAGCTCAGCATCGTGTCGAGCGTTTGCTGGAAGTCGACAGCGGCGACGCCCAGGTACTGCGTCAGCACGAAGTTGTGATAGTCGAGGTTTTCACGCAGACGTTCGGCGAAAGTCTCCGGCTCGAACAGGTCCTGCACGCGCAAGCCGCGGCGCGCCACCTTGTCTTCGTAAGCCGGGCCGATGCCGCGGCCGGTGGTGCCGATCTTGCTCGCGCCACGGCGCGCTTCGCGGCCCTGGTCGATGGCAATGTGATACGGCAGGATGAGCGTGGTGGCTTCGGAAATGAACAGGCGGTTCTGCACGTCGACGCCTGCGGCCTCGAGTTCGCCGATTTCCTTGAACAGCGCTTCCGGCGACAACACGACGCCATTGCCGATGTAGCACGCGACGCCGGCATGCATGATGCCCGACGGGATCAGACGCAAGATGGTTTTCTTGCCGCCGATGATAAGCGTGTGGCCGGCATTGTGACCGCCCTGGAAGCGAACGACGCCTTGAGCGTGGTCCGTCAGCCAGTCGACGATTTTGCCCTTGCCTTCATCACCCCACTGGGTTCCCACGACGACGACGTTACGCCCGGGGTTCACATTCACTGCGCTGGCAGACATGTTGTTTCGTAAGCTGGTTAAAAACGTATTTTACCTATGTTCGCGGACGCTTCCGGAATTTTTCCGTTTCCGCTCAACGGCATGCACGTTATGGTGGGTATCGTGAAAGGAGCGCGGCCGGTGGTGGCCGATGTTGGCCGAGGGTAGCCAATAGCCGCGCGATGTCCGGCGACGCATGCGGAACAACTGCTGCGCGCCTCGATGTGTCCGCGAAAAAACCGTGAGCGACGCTATTAAAACGCGCTCACGAGCGCGGTTCGACGGTCCATGCGCCGTTGCGCTCGACCAACACGCGGTCGAACGCGAATTCGTCGAGATCGTGTTCGTGACCGGGCAGCGCCTGGATCACGACTTCACCGGCGTCGCGCAACGCGGCCACGCTCACGCGCAGCGCGTCGTCGTGTTGCCAGGGCGCGAGAATCGCGCTGCTGCGCGCTTCGACGGGCGAAATGCGCGCGACTTCGCGAAGATCGAGCGAGAAGCCTGTCGCCGCGCGCGCCCGGCCATACGCCTGGCCGACGTGGTCGTAACGGCCGCCGCGCGCGACCGCGTTCGGCACGCCGTCGACATACGCCGAGAACATCACGCCGCTGTGATACGCGTAGCCGCGCAGATCGGCGAGGTCGATCATCACTTCGGCGCCTTCGACCTGGCTTGCGAGGAATGCGAGGTCGTCGAGCGCGCGTGCGATGGCCGGCGCATTCGGCAAACGCGCGCGCGCTTCTTCGAGCACCGACGCGTCGCCGTAGAGTGAAGGCAGCGCGCGCAACGCATCGCGCGTGACGGCCGAAAGATTCGCGGTCAATTCGACGAGCCGCGGCACGTCCTTGCCCGCCAGCGCGTCGTAGAGCGATTGGCCGAGTTCGGCGGCGGCCGGCTCCGCTTCGATCAACGCCGCGAGCACGCCCGCGTGACACAGGTCGAGGCGCACTTTGCCCAGGCCCGCGAGATGCAGCGCATCGAGCATCAGTTGCTGGATTTCAAGGTCGGCCTCGAGGCCCGCATGACCGTAAATTTCAGCGCCGATCTGAATCTGCTCGCGCGTCGCGTGCAGACCGCGCGGCCGCGTATGCGCGACATTCCCGGCGTAGCAAAGACGCGTGACGCCCTGACGGTTCAGCAGATGCGCGTCGATACGCGCGACCTGCGGCGTGATGTCGGCGCGCAGGCCGAGCGTGCGTCCGGACAACTGATCGACCAGCTTGAAGGTGCGCAGGTTCAGATCGTGCCCGCCGCCCGTCAATAGCGACTCGATGTATTCGAGCAGCGGCGGCATGACCATCTCGTAGCCGTACGAGCGAAAACGGTCCAGCAGACGACGCCGCAATTCTTCGATCTTGCGGGCCTCCGACGGCAGCACGTCGGCAATGTTCTCGGGAAGTAACCAGGTCGACATCGATACAGTCCTACGACGTTGAACACGGCGGCACAATGCGCCGGTAGTAAGTGTGAATGGCGGGCTCGGACTCGATTGCGGCGGCTTCGGCAGACGGCGGCGGAAGCGTACGGCTCATGCAGTCGCTACGCAGGAAGAGCGCCTGTCGAAACACGCGGCGGTCGATGCGGAAACATCGCGGGCTTGTTCACGCTGAGGCATCGCGCATCGCGCGTCGCCCCACGCTCCGCCTCAAGTCACGAAAAACAGCAGAATCAGTCCCAGCAGCATGACGATCAGGCCGCCGATACGGATCTGATGCGTGGGCCGTTCCGCTATTCTACGGAACGTGTCGCGCCACGCGCTCGGAAAAACGAATGGGAACATCCCCTCGATAACCAGCATCAACGCGATCGCGAGCAGTAACGAGCCGACTATATCCATGCGAAAGAAGGGGCCGCGATGCGAATGCCGCGGCGTTCCGGGTTATTAGTGTTTGCGCGAGGCCGCGGAAGCGTCCGGGGCTGCGCCGCCGGTCGGACTACGCATGAAGCGGAAAAACTCGCTGCTCGGGTCGACCACGATCACGTCGCCAGGCTTGAAGGTGTTCCGGTACGCCTGCATGCTTTGATAGAACTGATAGAACTCCGGGTCGCTGCCGTACGCCTGCGCGGCGATCTCGGCGGCTTTCGCATCGCCCTCGCCCTTGATGGTCTGCGCCTGGCCGTAGCCGTTAGCCAGAATGGCCTGCTGCTGCGCGACGGCGTCGGCCTTGATCTTGTCGGCTTCGGCGGCGCCCTTCGCGCGCTCGTCGGCCGCGATCTGCTGGCGCTCGGCGATCATCCGCTTGTAGACCGAGTCGGCCATGGCGGCCGGGAAATCGACCCGCGTCAACTGCACGTCCACCACCGACACACCGAGCGATGCCGCCGTCTTGTCCATCGCGCCGCGCGCTTCGTCGGCGAGTGTCTGCTGTTTGGCGAGCGCATCGGACAGTGTGTACTTGCCGAATGCGTCGCCGAGCGCGCCGCGCGCGACGAGCGCGAGACGCTCGGGCAGGCTTTGCACGTCGCCCTTCGTTTCGGCGAGCAGCTTCAGCGGATCGGTCACGCGATATTTGACGACCGGGTTCGCGAGCAAATCGTTCTTGTCGGCGGTTACGTAGCGGTCTTCGTCCGGCGCGTCGAGCGACTGGATGCGGCTATCGACGAGCGTCACCGTTTGCAACGGCGGCGGCAGCTTCACGTGCAGTCCGGGCCCGAGCAACGCCGGCGCCGCGTCGCCGCGCGACGACAACACCGCCATATGACGCTGGTCGACAACGACCACCATCGACGAAGCGGCGAACAGCACGATGACAACCGCGATGACGAGCGCAATGATCTTGTTCATGTTCTGCGCTCCTTATTGAACGTCGTCTTCGCGCATACGGCTGCGGAAGGACTCGCGCGAACGCAGCGCGTCGCTGCTCGCCGCCGCGCGGCTTGCAGGCGTGGCGGCTGCTGCGGATGCGGACCCGGAAGCAGCCGTCGATGCGGCGGCAGCCGATGCGGCATTCGCCTGCGCCGCCACGGCACCCGACGAATTCGCCGGCTGCGACGCACCCGCCGCTGCGGCGCCGGATGCAGCCGCGGCTGCCGCGGCGTCTGCCACACGCTGACGGTTCTGCTCGACGAGCTTGTCGAGCGGCAGATACAGCACGTTGTTGCCGCTCTTGTTGTCCACAAACACCTTGGTCGTATTCGAATAGATCTGCTGCATGGTTTCCAGATACATGCGCTGGCGAATCACAGCGGGCGCCTTCGAGTACTGCGCATAGACTTCCTTGAAGCGGTCCGCGTCGCCTTGCGCTTGCGCCACCGTCTTGTCGCTGTACTTCTTCGCGTCGTCGATCTGGCGCGCCACGTCCGCTTGTGCGCGCGGAAGAAGCTCGGCTGCATAGGCTTGCGCGTCGCGCTTCGCACGCTCGTTTTCCTGACGCACGCGCGCGGCGTCGTCGAACGCGGCCTGCACCTGATCAGGCACCTGCACCGCCTGGATCGTCACGCCCGTGACAGCGAGACCGGATTGGTATTGATCGAGCGATTTCTGGATTGCCGCGATCAATTGCTGGCGAATTGCTTCGCGATCCTGACCAAGAATGTCTTGTGTGCTGCGCGCGCCGACGATGCCGCGCACCGCGGCCTGCGCGGCCTGCATCACGCTCTGGTCGGGATCGACGCTGCGGAAAAGATAATCGGTCGGCTTGCGGATCTGGTACTGCACGGCAAAACGCAGGTCGACGATGTCCGCGTCGTGCGTCAGCATTGACGCGTCTTTCACGTTCGCAAGACGCACGACGTTGTTGCGGCCGATCTCCACCTGGCGAACCTGGCCGATATTGACGAGCTCGTGCGTTTCGAACGGATACGGCAAACGCCAGTGCACACCGTGCGCGGCCGTGTAGCGATATTTGCCGAACTGCATCACCACGCCGGCCTGGCCGTCCTGCACCACGAACACGCCGCTGCCGAGATAAATGGCGATCAGCACGCCGATCACGATGCCGACGCCGATGCGCGCGCCACGTCCGTTGTCCGGACGGCCGCCGCCGGCACCGCCGCCCTTGCGGCCGAACATCCGGCTCAAACGACGGTTGAAATCCCGCCACATCTCGTCGAGATCGGGCGGACCTTCACCTTCCTTGGCCTGCGGCCGCTTGGGCTCGACGGGCCGCTGGCGCTCGCCATTGCCATCGCCACGGCCCCAGCGCGGATCGTTCAGTGAAAGCATGGCGCGCATGCGCAGCCAGATACTCCGCTCGTTGTAATCGTTCACCTGTGTTCGTTCACCAGAGTAGACAGCGGGTCAGTGCAATTGGAACGGGTCAGTGCCCGAGTTCTGGAACCTTGCGGTGCTCGCGTGGTGCTGCCGACCGGTCTTCTTCCGACGAGTCCAGCAGCGTGTCGGGAAGAGGTTCGGCAGTAGCGATCTCAGCGATGGCAGCGCGCAATGTGTCCAGCCCTTGCCCCGTGCGCGCGCTCAAAAAGACGCGCGAAATATTACCATACTCGTCTCGCTCGACCGCCTCGCCGCGGGCCGCCAATTCGGGCACCGCGTCGATCTTGTTGAACACGAGCACCTGCCGGATGGTGTCCGCACCGATTGCGTGCAACACCTCGTTCACCTGATCGATCTGATCGAGACGCACGGCGCTGGAAGCATCCACGACATGCAGCAGCAGATCCGCGTGGATCGTTTCCTCGAGCGTGGCGCGAAACGCCGCGACGAGTTGGTGAGGCAGTTCGCGGATGAAGCCGACCGTGTCGGACACCACCACCTGCCCCGCTTCGTCGCCGAGATAAACACGGCGCGAAGTCGTGTCGAGCGTGGCGAAAAGCTGATCGGCCGCGTACGCCTGCGCCTTCGTCAGCGCATTGAAGAGCGTGGACTTGCCCGCGTTCGTGTAGCCGACGAGCGACACCGACATGGTCTGATTGCGCGAGCGCTGGCGGCGCTGCGTGCCGTGCTGTCGGCGCAATTTTTCGAGCCGCGACTTGAGCGCCTTGATGCGTTCGCCGATCAGCCGGCGGTCGGTTTCTAGCTGCGTCTCACCAGGCCCGCGCAAGCCGATACCGCCTTTTTGCCGCTCGAGGTGAGTCCATGCACGGATCAGCCGCGTGGACAGATACTGCAATTGCGCGAGTTCCACCTGCAGCTTGCCTTCGTGGCTGCGGGCGCGCTGCGCAAAAATATCGAGGATGAGACTCGTGCGATCGATCACGCGCCGATTAAGCGCTTGCTCCAGATTGCGCTGCTGGGCAGGCGCAAGAGCGTGATTGAAGATGACGAGTTCGATGTCGTTGGCCTCACACGCAAGGCGCAGTTCTTCGGCCTTGCCGCTGCCGACGAACATCTTCGCGTCGGGACTCGCCCGGCGCCCGGTGAGGGTGACTAGAGGATTCGCGCCCGCGCTTTGCGCGAGCAGGCTGAGTTCTTCGAGACTGGCTTCGAAATCGATCTTACCGAAGTCGATGCCGACAAGCGCTGCATTGATCAAATTGGAGGGTATCAAAATGAGGCGGCCGGAAGTAATCGCCAACGGGCGACGCTATGCCGGCCGCGACGGGGGTTAGGACTGTTCGGAATCCGGGTGGAAATTCACCGGACGGGCTGGCACGACAGTCGAGATTGCGTGCTTGTAGACCATCTGGGTGACCGTATTCCTGAGCAACACGACGTACTGGTCGAACGATTCGATGTTCCCTTGAAGCTTGATGCCGTTGACCAGGTAGATCGACACCGGCACATGCTCTTTACGCAGTGCGTTCAAAAACGGGTCTTGTAACAATTGCCCTTTGTTGCTCATAGCAAACTCCGTATTTTTTTGCAGGTTGACTGAATTGACGACAGAAGAAAAGGTATCTGCCGTCAACCGCTACACTATAGCCGATTTTCGTTTTCGCGCGGGGCCCCTGCCGAAGCGGCCAAACCCAACGCACACGCGGGTTTCAGCCTTTGTCCGCGTAAGGGTTCGTCGACGATCTGAACTCTATTCGCAATGGAGTCCCGGTCAGCTTGAAAGTTTCCCGGAAGCGGTTTTCAAGGTAGCGTTTGTACGTTTCGGTGATCGCGTCGAGCGCGTTGCCGTGAATCACGATGATCGGCGGGTTCTGTCCGCCCTGGTGCGCGTAACGCAATTTCGGCCGCACCGGACCGCGTCGGCGCGGCTGCTGGAATTCGACCGCCTCGATCAGCGCGCGCGTGAGCTTCGGTGTGGGCAGCTTCGACATTGCCGCGGCGTAGGCGTCGTCAACCGAACGCATGAGCGGACCGATTCCCGTTTTTTCCGCAGCGGAAATGAAATGGAATTTGGCGAAGTCGAGGAATTTTAGTTTGCGTTCCAGATCGGCTTTCGTGCGTTCGCGCACATGCGAATCGAGCCCGTCCCATTTGTTCACGCCGACCACCAGCGCGCGGCCCTGCTCGACCACGAAGCCGGCAATGTGCGCGTCCTGTTCCGAAATATCCTGGCGCGCGTCGAGCAGCAGAATGACGACGTTGGCGTCGGAAATCGACTGCAGCGTTTTCACCACCGAAAACTTTTCGATCGCTTCGAACACCTTGCCGCGGCGGCGCAGACCCGCCGTGTCGATCAGTGTGTACGGCTTGCCCTGACGCTCGAAGTCGACGTAGATCGAATCGCGCGTGGTGCCGGGCATGTCGAATGCGATCACGCGCTCTTCGCCCACCAGCGCATTGATCAGCGTTGACTTGCCCACGTTCGGACGGCCGACGATCGCGATCTTCACGCCGCGCGCTTCCTTGTCCTCGTCGGTCTCTTCGGGCTGGCCCGCGTACGCGACGCCGAGCGCCTCGTTGATCATTTCGGTGACGCCGTCGCCGTGCGCGGCCGAAATCGCGCGCGGATCGCCGAGACCGAGTTCGTAGAAGTCGGCGGCAACGGTGCTGTACTTCATCCCCTCGGCCTTGTTGACGACGAGGAAAATCGGCCGGCCCGTCTTGCGCAGATAGTCGGCGATCGACTTGTCTTGCGGCGCGAGACCATTGCGGCCGTCGACGATAAACACGACGATGTCCGACTCCTCCACCGCCTGGCGCGTCTGGCGCGCCATCTCGTGCAGGATGCCGTCTTTCGCGACCGGCTCGAAACCGCCCGTGTCGACGACGAGATACGGCCGCTCACCAGTGCGCCCTTCGCCGTAGTGGCGATCGCGGGTGAGGCCGGGCAAGTCGGCGACGAGCGCGTCACGCGAACGCGTGAGGCGGTTGAACAGCGTGGATTTCCCCACATTGGGGCGCCCGACGAGGGCAATAACGGGTTTCATCAGATGTTGTTCACGGTGAAACGCGGATCGGAATCGACCGTCCGCATAGCGACGCCATTGCGCCGCTACACGGCAGCGTTTGACGAAAATTATCACGAATTCGGCCAGCCCCGGATGCGCTGTCCAGATGCGCGCCGAGGCGGACGGGGGTTTGGCTGATGCGCAGCGTGATCGGCTGCGAGGTCATGTCCTGCTGCAGGTGGTTCGTTCGCCGGCTACGCTGCGTGTCTTGTGATGCGGCTGACTGCGCCGCTGACTGCGACACCACCAGCAACAAGCGGCATCACGCGTGCTGCTTTTGTTGATCGCTTGCGTGCATCGCTCGACTGCATCGCGTTCATGCGCTGCTGTGTTCGCCGTTCGCGGCCGATTGCTGTTATTCGCAGCGATTGTGCCGCTCGCTTTCGCAGCGTTTTTCGTTCTCACCGACTCAGCCAGTCCGGTGGAATCGCTTACTTACCTCGCGATGTTGCACGCGCGGTGTGCGTTGCCTGCACCGCCTGCCGGCGCCGGCGTCGGCGCACGCAAAGGTGCTACCACTACTACGCGCCTCAAAAAAACGCGCGGCCGGCAAAGCCGGCCTGCGCGCTCGACAGCGCTCCCGCCAATCAGCGCGGACGGTAACCGTACAGGTCGCCGTCGCGCGTTTGCACGACGAGCGTCTCGCCGGCCAGCACGGGTGCCGCGCTAATCGCGCTGCCGTCGGTCTTCATGCGTGCGACGAGCGTTCCGTCCTCGCGCGACAGAAAGTGCACGTAGCCCTGATAGTCGCCCAGCACCGCAGCGCGGCCGAGGATAAACGGCACGCCGAGTTCGCGGTTCTTGAGCTTGTCGTTCTTCCACAGCGGCGCGCCGGTGGCGACGTCGAACGCGGAGACGACGGACCAGTCGTCCGGTGCGACGACCGCGCGATCGTCCTGCGCGAGACCGCTCGCGCTCGAGAACGCCTTTTCCCACAGCGCGCGGCCCGAGTTCGCATCGAAACAGCCGATCTGACCTTGGAACGTCACCGCGCAGGTTTCCGAACCGACCAGCGTGGGCGGGCCGGTCACGTCGTTGATGCGCTCCACTTCCGTCACGCCCTTCGGATAGGACACCGGCGTTTGCCAGTAAGTCTCACCCGTTTGCAGATTGATCGCCGAGAACGATCCGCCAGGGAAACCGGCCAGCACGGCCGCGTCGCCCGCGAACGTCATGCCCGACGACACGCGCAGGTTCAGCGGCACAGCGCGATTGCGGTAATTCCACTTCTGCTCGCCGGTTTGCGCATTGAACGCGACGATCTGGCCGTCGACTGTACGCACGACCACGAGACCATTGCCGACGAGCGGCGGCGAGATGATTTCGCCGGGCGCCTTGGCCGTCCACAATTGCTTGCCGTCTGTGCCGAGCACATAGACGTCGCCCTTCAGACCGCCGACGGCCGTCAGCGTGCCGTCGCTGCCGACACCCGCGGAGATGTCGTCGTGCAGCTTGACTCGCCAGATGTCCTTGCCGGTTTGCGCGTCGATCTTCGCAACGGAGCCGTTCGCGCCGGCCGCGTACACGGCGTCGCCGATCGCAACCGGCGAGAACAGATAACGGCCTGCCTTGCCGACGCTCGTCTTCCAGGCTTGCTGTACGTCGAGCACGGGTTTGAACTCGGTGAGCGGCGTCGGCACGCGGCGCTCGTCTTTCGTGGATGAGCATGCCGCGAGAGCGAGGACGGTCATCGCACAGACAACGGGCACAGCGTAACGTTTCAGCAGATTCATCGGTGGACGAAGCATTCAGGAAATAGGTTAAAGAAAGGCCGGTTGATCTTGGCGCGCGACATTGCGCGCGCTGCTTAGCCGCCCAGCGCGTCCAGCTTGAACTGGATCAATTGGCGCTCCGAACTGTCGTTCTTCGGCAGCGATTCGAGCGCGAGCTTGTAGGCCGCGCGCGCGTCGTCACGCTTGCCCTGGGCGGCGAGCAGATCGCCGCGGCCGTTGGCCACGATGCCCTTGAACGCGTCGGATTGCGGTTCGGCGAGCAACGCGAGGCCCTGGTCGTAAGCCTTTTCGTCGAGCAGCAGCGAAGCGAGGCGCAGCCTGGCGATCTGCTTGAACTCGTCGTCCTTCGCGTGATCGATGGTCCATTGCAACTGCGCTTTCGCGCCGGCCTCGTCGCCGGCTGCGTACAGCGCCTTCGCGGCGCCAAGCGCCGTCATTTGCGCGTACGCGGTGCGGCTGAACTTGTCTTCCATGTCGGCGGCGACGCGGCTGATCTTCGCCTTATCGCCCGATGCCACCGCCTGCTGCACCTGGTCGTACAGCACGGCGGCTTCCGCGGCCTGACGCCGTTGCCAGAAATTCCAGCCGTTCCAGCCGGCTGCGGCGACCAGCGCCACCAGCACGATCCACGTGGTTGCATTGCCCCACTGCGCCCACCAAGCCTTCAGACCTTCAATCGATTCTTGTTCGTCGTGGTAACTCATTGCCCGGCGATTTCCTCTTTCTTGCTACGTGTGCGTGTCGAGTCTGATCGGTCACAAAACCGGCTCGACGACATCGCGATCAGTCGTCGCCGTCTTCGGCGGTTGCAACCATCGCATTGATTAGAAATTCGGTCAAGTCTTCGGCGGGCACGTTATGTTGCTCGTTTTTACCGCCGTTAGCATTTGTATCTCGCAGCGGTTTGACCCCGACCGTACCGTTCGCGATCTCGTCTTCGCCGAGCACCACGGCGAACGCGGCGCCGCTTGCGTCGGCGCGTTTCATCTGCGATTTGAAGCTCGCCGATTGACCGTCCGCGCTGCAATGCAGGATCACGTCGAGGCCGGTATCGCGCAGACGCTCGGCAATGATGAAGGCCTGCTCGCGTGCTGCGTCACCCTGGTGGACCACGTACACGTCGCAACCTTCGTCTTCGGGCACGAGTTGCTCTTCTTTCAGCAGCTCGAGAATCCGCTCGATGCCCATCGCCCAGCCGCACGCCGCCGTAGCCTTACCACCGAGCTGCTCGATCAGCGGATCGTAACGGCCGCCCGCGGCGACCGTGCCTTGCGCGCCGAGCTTGTCCGTCACCCATTCGAACACGGTCAGATTGTAGTAATCGAGACCGCGCACGAGACGCGGATTGATCTTGAACGGAATGTTGTTCGCTTTGAGAATGCGCTGCAAACCTTCGAAGTGCGCGCGCGATTCCTCGCCGAGAAAGTCGATCAGCTTCGGCGCGTTTTGCGCGACTTCCTGGAGCGCGGGGTTCTTCGTATCGAGCACGCGCAGCGGGTTCGTGTACAGACGCCGCTTTGCATCTTCGTCCAGCACGTCCATGTGCTTTTCGAGGTACGCGATCAGTTCGATGCGATGCGCCGCGCGTTGTTCCGCGAGACCGAGCGAATTGATTTCGAGCTTGATGCCCATGAGGCCCAGGTCGTCCCACAGACGCTGGCACATCATGATGATTTCAGCGTCGGCGTCGGGGCCGGCAAAGCCGAGCGCTTCGACGCCGACCTGATGAAACTGCCGATAACGGCCGCGCTGCGGACGCTCGTGACGGAACATCGGGCCGATGTACCACAGACGCTTCGGACCGTCGTACAGCATGTTGTGCTCGATCGCCGCACGCACCACCGCCGCCGTATTTTCCGGGCGCATCGTCAGATTTTCACCGTTCAACGCGTCGGTGAAGCTGTACATTTCCTTCTCGACGATGTCCGTCACTTCGCCGATACCGCGCGTAAACAGCTGTGTATGTTCGACGATAGGCGTACGAATATTCTGGTATCCGTACGAACGCAGCATCGACTTGACGGTCGTTTCGAAAAATTCCCACAGCCCGGCTTCCTGCGGAAGGATGTCGTTCATGCCCTTCACGCCGGACAGCTTCTCGAGCTTTTTCTTCTGTTCAGTCATCTGTATGCGATAGCCGATGTTTAGTTGAGCGCCTCGGCGCGGCCATAGCGGCGCTCGACGTAGTCACTCACGATTTGCTGGAATTCTTGCGCGATGTTCTCGCCGCGCAGCGTCTTGACCTTCTCGCCGTCGATAAACACGGGCGCAGCCGGATTCTCGCCCGATCCCGGCAGGCTGATGCCGATGTTCGCCTGCTTCGACTCGCCCGGACCGTTGACGATGCAGCCCATCACCGCGACGTGCATTTTTTCGACGCCAGGATACTGGTCGCGCCAGACCGGCATTTGCGTACGCAGATAGGTCTGGATTTGCGACGCCAGTTCCTGGAACAGCGTGCTGGTCGTGCGACCGCAGCCGGGGCAGGCAATGACCATCGGCGTGAACGAGCGCAGACCCATGGTCTGCAAAATTTCCTGGCCGACGATCACTTCGCCGGTACGCGGCGCGCCCGGTTCAGGCGTGAGCGAAATGCGGATCGTGTCGCCGATGCCCTGCTGCAGCAGCACCGACAACGCCGCCGTCGACGCGACGATGCCCTTCGAGCCCATGCCCGCTTCCGTCAGACCGAGATGCAGTGCGAAATCGCAACGGCGCGCGAGCTCGCGGTACACCGCGATCAGGTCCTGCACGCCGCTCACCTTGCACGACAGAATGATCTGGTTGCGCGAGAGACCGAGTTCGACCGCCCGCTCCGCCGAGCCGATCGCCGACTGGATCAGCGCTTCGTACATCACGCTTTGCGCTTCCCACGGCGTGGAACGCGCGGCGTTTTCGTCCATCATCTTCGCGAGCAGGTCCTGGTCGAGACTGCCCCAGTTCACGCCGATACGAACCGGCTTGTCGTACTTCACCGCCGCTTCGATCATCTGCGCGAATTGCGTGTCGCGCTTCGCGCCGTGGCCGACATTGCCGGGGTTGATGCGGTACTTCGACAACGCCTCCGCGCACGCCGGGTAGTCGCGCAGCAGCAGGTGGCCGTTGTAATGAAAATCGCCGACGAGCGGCACCGATACGCCCATGCGGTCGAGCTGCTCGCGCACCGCCGGCACGGCCGCGGCCGCCTCCGGCGTGTTGACCGTGATGCGCACCAGTTCCGAACCGGCTTGCGCGAGTTCCTTGATCTGGATAGCGGTGCCGATGGCGTCGGCGGTGTCCGTGTTTGTCATCGACTGGACGCGCACCGGCGCGTCGCCGCCGATGGTGACGAGCTGGCCGCCCCAACGGACGTCGACCGCATGCGACTTGCGCCGCGGCGCCTGTCCGCCGAACACCGGCTCGTTTGACACGATCTTGCTACTGGATTGGGATTGAGCTTCGGATTGCATCGAAAAACCCATTTACGCCGCAGTCGCCGCAAAAATGCAGCGCCTGAATTGAAAAAGCGCCGCGGTCCGGTTGGCCGCGGCGCACACCGTCTGTATCAAGGCAGCGCGAAGCGCGCCACGTTGCCTTTCGCCGCCGCATATTTCGACGGATCGACCGGCTGGCCGTCGAGCGTGATCGACTCGAGACCCGCCTTGTTGCCGACCGTAACCTTCAAGGGCGCTTCGCCCGTCACTTCTTTTGTGTCGCCTGCACGCACGAGGCCGGAGAACACTTCCTTGCCGTCCTTGCCGCGCACGCTGAACCAGCTATCCTGCGTGACGCGCAGCGCAACGATGGCCGAACCTGCCCGCGGCGCTGCAACCGCCGCCGATGCGCCCGCGACCACCGCCGGCGCGCTCGCCACAGCAGCAGAGGGCGCAGCAGGCGTAGCCGTGACGGGCGGCGCCGAAGCCGGCGCCGTGCCGGCAGCGAGCGGAGCGGGCATCGGTGTAGCCGACGACGCGCCTTGCGCCGCAGCGTCCGTCTCGGGCGCCGCCTCCTGAGCGGCTGCCTCCGAGCCGGCCGCCGGGCCTTGCGCGACAGCACCGGACGCACCAGTGGCGCCACCCGCGCCGCCGTTCGCGCTTGCTTTCAGGCGCGCGAGCCAAGCCGTGGAATCGCCGCCATTGGTATGCCACATGGCGAGCGCGATAACCGCGACGATCACCGCCGCGACGCCCCACAACCACGAGCGGCTTCTTTGCGCGCCCCCGCCGAGCGACAGCGACACGCGGCCGCGCGGCAAATCCTTGCCCGATGAAGCCGGCATCGACAGATCCGGCGCAGGCACGCCCTTCTCGCGACGCAAAGCCTGCGTAAACGGCGTGGGATCGGCGCCGAGCATCTTCGCATAGCTGCGCACGACGCCGAGCGCAAACGTGGTGTCCGGCAAGTGGCTGATGTCGCCCGCTTCGAGCGCGCGCAATTTGGCGGGCGCCACCTTGAGGCGGGCAGAAACGTCTTCGATCGACCAGTTCTTCGATTCGCGCAGTTGCGTCAAGCGCGCGCCAACCGCCGCCAGCGAGTCCAGGCCCGGCTGCCCCACAGGCTGCACCACCGCCCGTGCGACAGATGCCGGGCGGCCTTCGTTCGTGTCTGTGTCCTGCGGCTGCGGGTGCTGCGGCTCACTCATCCCAAATCCTTTCGCGTCGATTCTTTTTTCACTGTGCGACCGGACCGGTCCAAACCTCATGTCCGAATCGCAGACCGTTTATAACAAAATGCGCGGCCTCTTGTGCCGCTTCCGATCGATTCTGCAAACTTTCTTTTCAATTGCCGGGGCGTGAAGCGTTTTTGCGCATTCTCCGGCGCTTGCGCCGAATCTTCGCAGCCCCCCGCCCCTTCCTGCTAGACGGCGCGAACCTCGATGATCTTCGCTGCCTTCCCGGTGCGCTCAGCGAGACGCGTGCGGTCTTTCACCGCACCCGCCAACTGACCGCAGGCAGCGTCGATATCATCGCCGCGTGTTTTGCGCACGGTGGTGACGACGCCCGCGTCCATCAACACCTGTGCAAACCGCTTGATCTGTTCCGACTTCGAGCGCACCAGGCCCGATTCGGGGAACGGATTGAACGGAATCAGATTGAACTTGCACGGGACGTCGCGTGTGAGCGCGAGCAGCTCGCGCGCTTGCGCTTCGCTGTCGTTCACGCCGTCCAGCATGCAATATTCGAAGGTAATGAAATCGCGCGGCGCGACTTTCAGATAGCGCTGGCAAGCCGCCATCAATTCGCGCAGCGGGTATTTTTTGTTGAGCGGCACCAGCATGTCGCGCAGCGGATCGCTCGGCGCATGCAGCGATACCGCCAGCGCAACAGGCAGATCGGCGCCCAGCCGGTCCATCATGGGTACGACGCCCGAGGTCGACAGCGTGACGCGCCGGCGCGACAGGCCGTAGGCGTTGTCGTCGAGCATCAGGCGCATGGCGGGTACAACTGCGTCGTAGTTCAGAAGCGGCTCGCCCATGCCCATCATCACGACGTTCGTGACGACGCGCTCGCCCTTGCCTTCGCCGCCCACGGCGCGGCCGCCGGCCGCGCCGAGCGACGCGCGCAGCGCGAACTCGGCCATGCGCAACTGGCCGATGATTTCACCGGTGGTCAGATTGCGCGAGAAACCTTGCTTGCCGGTCGAGCAGAAACGGCAGTTCACCGCGCACCCCGCCTGCGACGACACGCAGAGCGTGCCGCGCGTTTCTTCCGGGATGAAAACGGTTTCGACCGCGTTGCTGTTGCCGACGTCGATCAGCCACTTGCGTGTGCCGTCGGTAGAAATATGGTCGCTGACGATGCCCGGCATCGAGATCGTGGCGCGCCCCTTGAGCTTTTCGCGCAAGGACTTCGCCAGATCGGTCATGCCGTCGAAGTCCGCAGCGTTGTACTGGTGGATCCAGCGCTGCAATTGTTTGGCGCGAAACGGCTTCTCGCCCAGGCTGTCGCAGTAAGCGACGAGCCCTTGGGCGTCGAGGTCGAGAAGGTTGACGGTGGAACTGCTCGTCATATCGATTCCTGCCATTTCAGTGCGAGACTGGTTCATGCAACAAGCTGCATGAACGCAAAACCGTTCGCGCCCATCCTGCTGCTTTTACCTTACTACTTTGCCCGGCGATTGGTGTGAATAAACGCATTGACTGCACCGGCCGCCGGGGCAATTCAGCATTAGCGCGAGTACACGTTCACTTGCGGGAAGAAGAACGCGATTTCAACTGCAGCCGTTTCAGCGGCGTCCGAACCGTGCACTGCGTTCGCGTCGATGCTGTCGGCGAAGTCGGCGCGGATCGTGCCCTTTTCGGCCTTCTTCGGGTCCGTTGCACCCATCAGATCGCGATGCTTCAGGACGGCGTTTTCGCCTTCCAGCACTTGGACGACCACCGGGCCGGAGATCATGAATTCAACCAGGTCCTTGAAGAACGGGCGTGCGGCGTGCACAGCGTAGAACTTCTCAGCGTCGGCGCGCGACAGATGGACCATGCGCGAAGCCACGATCTTCAGGCCGGCGTTTTCGAAACGGCTGTAGATCTGGCCGATCACGTTCTTGGCCACTGCGTCCGGCTTGATAATGGACAGGGTGCGTTCGATCGCCATAAAAACTCCAAAAAATTAAGAGGTTACAGATTCAAATGAATCCGCTATTGTAGCATGTTCCCATGTATGATTGCGATTGAACCCTTACAGCATTGAAAGACTCCAAGCAGGAGTTTGTGAATGCTGGTAGCGTAGGCCGTGTGGGACTTTCAACGCACTTTTCGCAGCATGAACGCATTGAAACTCCGGGCCATCGCACCGATCTTATGATCGGGTAGTTTGCGGCGGGCGGCGAACAGCGTCCGGCGCGGCGGCATATGGCAACAACGGGCACCACCGGGCAAGAACGCTGGACAATCCGCTGACAACATCACGCAACACGCTTCTGACGTAAGGAGAGACCATGAACGATCATCCGTATAGCTTTGGCCGCACTGGCGCGGTCAGCACGGTCGAAACGCGTAACCGGGTGCTACGAAACACCTACTGGCTGCTGGCGCTGTCCATGATTCCGACAGTGCTCGGCGCGTGGGTGGGTCTCGCCACCGGTTTTTCGCTGTTCGCCGCCACCAGTCCCGCCATGAGCCTGCTGGCGTTCTTCGCGATCGCCTTCGGCTTCATGTTCGCGATCGAGAAAACAAAAAATAGCTCCGCGGGCGTGTTCGTGCTGCTGGGCTTCACGTTCTTCATGGGCCTGATGCTGTCGCGCATTCTGGGCTTCGTGCTGGGCTTCTCCAACGGCCCGTCGCTGATCATGCTCGCCTTTGGTGGCACTGGTGTGATCTTCGCGTCCATGGCGACCATCGCGACCGTGAGCAAGCGCGACTTCTCCGGTCTCGGCAAGTGGCTCTTCATGGGCGTGATCGTGCTGCTGCTGGCGTCGGTCGCGAACGTGTTCCTGCACCTGCCGGCGCTGATGCTCACGGTGTCCGTCATGGCGATCGTGATTTTCTCGGCGTACATGCTGTTCGACGTGCAGCGCGTCGTGAACGGCGGCGAGACGAACTACATCACCGCGGCGCTCGCGATCTATCTCGACCTGTACAACGTGTTCGTGAACCTGCTGGCGCTGCTCGGCATTTTCGGCGGCAACCGCAACTAAGGTTTCACACCTCGCACCTCGGCGGCGCTCAACGCGCCGGCCTGGTGGAAATCGTGAAAAGCCCATAACGATCGCTCGTTATGGGCTTTTTTTACGCGTGCGATGACGATGCGCCCCGGCGACAAACCGCCGCGGCCCCGGACCTACTCGCGCATCACAAGCTGAGCCACTCGAATCCATCCGTCTGCGACGCGACCACCACCTCGGTCGCCGCGGCGCCGAGCACGCTCGCCATCGCGGCCTGCGCGAGTTCCGGCAGATTGTTCTGCTGACTCAAATGCGCGGCGACCAGATGGCGCAGACGCGAGCGATCGAGCGAAGCCAGAATTTCGCCCGCCGCGTCGTTGTTCAAATGCCCGTGATTGCCGCCGATCCGCGCCTTCAGCGATTGCGGATAGCGGCTGCCGGCCAGCATGCGTACGTCGTGATTGCATTCGAGCACCAGCGCGTCGCAGCCGCTCAACACAGTGCTGATATGAGGCGTGGACGTGCCGACGTCAGTCAGCACGCCAAGACGGCTCGCGCCATTCGAGAACACGTATTGCAACGGCTCGCGGGCGTCGTGAGGAACGGTGTAGGGAAGAACGCTCAGGTCGCCGATCGCCACGGCCTCGTCGCCCCACAGCACTTGCAGATCGACGTCGGCTTCGTCGGCACCGACCGCGCGGGCCGTGCCCCAGCTCATGTAGAGCGGAATCGACCACTTGCGCGCGAGCGTCAACGCGCTGCCAATGTGGTCGCTGTGTTCGTGTGTGATCAGAACGGCGTCGAGCGCTTCGGCGCTCGAACCGAGCCGGTTCAGGCGCCGCTCGACTTCTTTCGCCGAGAAGCCGCAGTCGAGCAGCACGCGCGTGGTGGTTACGCCGCTTTGCGCCTCCACCAGCAACGCGTTGCCTTCACTGCCGCTGCCAAGACTTGCGAACCGCACGGCCTGTTCAGTTCAGCTGTGCGTGCAGGAGCGTCACGAGGCGCTGCGCGTCGGACGAATTGTCGATCTGGCCGTTCGTGTCCAGCACCGCGACCTGCGTCACGGCGTCACCCTTCGGGCGCACGTTGACGAGGAACTGCTGACCAGGCTTCTTCGTCGAAGTGCCGCTGTAAAACAGCTTGCCGAGCAGCCCTTCCTTCTTCAGTTCCTGCATCGAATCGGCGTAGCGCACGTAGTAGATGCCCTTCTCGCGATCGCGGTTGTCGACCGTGAAGTTGGTGCGGTCGAGCGCCAGGCCCACGCGCAGCCACGCACGGTCGAACGATTCCTGCAGGTCGAGCGTCGACGCGCCCGCGCTCTTGTCAAGCGTGGCGGGAGCCGTGGCCGGACGCGCTTCCGTCAGCAATTGCTTCGACTGCTTTTCGGTGAGACCGAATTTCTGCATCAGCTTGGTCAGGAACAGCGCTTCGAGCGCCGGGTCGCGCGGACGCTCTTCCCAACGCGACGACGTCTTGTCCTGCCCCGTCAGCACTTCTTCCATCGCGCTATGCGTGACGGAAATGTCCGTGGTATCGGAAGGACCGCGCGACACGAGCGTACGGAAACTGTCCCGCGTGCCCGACGAATAGGCGAAGTCGATCACTTTGCCCACCGTGCGGCGGAACCAGTCGTCCGGAATGTTGGCGCGGTTTTCCGCCCAGTCGGTCACCATGATGCCGGTGGCCGGCGCGTCGGTCTTCAGTGCGAAGCCGTTTTCCTGCCAGAACTCCTGCAGCTGCGGCCACAGTTGTTCCGGCGAGCGGCCGTTCACCACCAGCCAGCGACGGTCGCCGTCGCGCTCGATGTGCATGCCGTACGGGTCTTGCGCGGTCGGCTGGCCTTCGGTCGAATTGCCGGCCGCCGTGACCGCGCGCTTGCTCGCGCCGCCCAACGCCAGATTGGCCGGCGGTGCAACGTAACGCTGATCAGTGCCGGTGGTGGTCAGGTCGCCGGGAATGGCGAGCGGCGGCGCGCTGCCCGCAGCCTTGTAATTCACACGATCGGAAGCGAACCAGTCGTTCAGGGTGTCACAGCCGGCGAGCGTCACCAGGGCAAGCGTCAGCGCCGCCATGCGGGTTGCGTGGAGGGAAAGTGCGGAACGTTTCATGAGGTCCTTCGTGATGCTGGAACGCGGTGCCTGGTTCTGGGTGCCGGGAACGTGGGCTGGATCGACGTCGGTTAAGGAAATGCCGGTGGCTGGGCGAGCGCTGACGGGTATGACAGGCCGCCCGGTTAGCCGAGCAGGCCCGCTTCGCGCAACGCGCCGCGCACCACTTCGTGGTATTGCGCGTCGAGCGGCGTGAGCGGCAGGCGGATGCCGCCCTGCACACGACCCAATTGCTGCAGTGCCCATTTCGCCGGAATCGGATTCGATTCGATGAACAGGTTCTTATGCAGCGACAAGAGCTTCAGATGAATTTCGCGCGCGGTCTTCGCGTCCGCCGCAAGTGCGGCCTTGCAAAGCTCGCTCATGGCGCGCGGCGCGACGTTGGCCGTCACTGAGATATTGCCGTGGCCGCCGAGCAGCATCAACGCGATGGCGGTCGGGTCGTCACCGCTGTAAATACCGAAGTGCGCCGGCGCCGACTTGATCAGATGCGCGGCGCGATCGATATTGCCGGTCGCTTCCTTCACACCGATGATGCCCGGCACCTGCGCGCAACGCAGAATGGTCTCGTTGCTCATGTCCGCGACCGTGCGGCCCGGCACGTTGTACAGGATCACCGGCAGATCGACCGTTTCGGCGATCTTCACGAAATGACGGTAGATGCCTTCCTGCGTCGGCTTGTTGTAGTACGGCACGACCTGCAGCGTCGCGTTTGCGCCGACTTCTTTTGCCTCGCGCGTGAGCTCGATGGCTTCGGTCGTGGAATTGCCGCCCGAGCCCGCAATCACCGGAATCCGGCCCGCCGTGTGCTCGACCGCGGTCTTGACCATCAGCACATGTTCCTCGACGGAAAGCGTGGCCGATTCGCCGCTCGTACCGACCACCACGAGCGCATTCGTGCCCTCGGCGATATGCCAGTCGATCAGTTTGCGAAACGCCGGCAGGTCGAGGCTGCCGTCTTCGAGCATCGGGGTGATGATGGCAGGAATGCTGCCGCGAATCTGAACGCCGTCGTTGCCGGCGGTGTTGCCCGAGTGTGTGCCGTTAGTCATGAAACGCCATGAATTTGATCAGGTAAACCGCGATTGTAGCGGATTAGCCAGCCAACTCGTAACAAGGCGGGGGCGCCGCCTGCGCGGGGTTGTCTGAGCGGTCCGCCTCGAGAATGGCGCAGATGCGCTGGACGTAAGCCGGGCGTGGCTGCGCGAGAAAACCGTCCTGAAACGCGACCACCCGCAAGTGCCCGCGCACGACCTCGAGCAGCTCGCCAGGCGCGAGCAGGAACGCGGGGTTAGAGGGCTTGCCGACCGTTTCGTTTCCTTGCGCGAAGGTCTCGTAAACCAGTACGCCGCCGGGCGCGAGCGACGAAACCAGTTGGCCGAAAAGCGGCCGATGCAGATAGTTGGTGACGACGACCGCCGCGAACTTCTCGTCCGTGCGCAACGGCCACGGAGCGCCTTCGATGTCGGCCAGGATACGTGTGACGAGCGGTTCGTCGGCGAGCGCATCGAGCGCGGCCGCGTCGCGGTCGATCGCGGTGACGGGATGCCCCAGCGACGCAAAAAAGCGCGCATGCCGCCCCGCACCCGAAGCGACGTCGAGCACCGCGCCGCCCGCCGCGACCAGATGCGCCCAATGACGCACCCAGCGCGACGGCTCGCCCAATCCATGCATGGCTGCGGCCGGCGTGCTCATGACGTGCGCGCCGCTCGTCAGTTGTACGACAGACCCATCGCCTCGCGCACGTCGCGCATCGTTTCCGTGGCGAAGCGGCGCGCCTTGTCGCAGCCGTCGGCGACGATCGCGCGCAACAGCGACGGGTCGTCCATGTACTTCTGCGCGCGCTCGAGCATCGGCTGCTGCTCGCGCAAGATGCCTTCGATCACCGGCTGCTTGCATTCGAGACAGCCAATACCCGCCGACCGGCAGCCCTTCTGGACCCACTGGTGGGTGGTTTCGTCCGTGTAGACCTGGTGCAACTGCCACACCGGGCACTTGTCCGGATCGCCCGGATCGGTGCGGCGCACGCGCGCCGGATCGGTCGGCATGGTGCGCACTTTCTTCGTGATGGTCTCGGCATCTTCGCGCAGACCGATCGTGTTGCCGTACGACTTCGACATCTTCTGGCCGTCGAGACCCGGCATGCGCGACGCTTCGGTCAGCATGGCCTGCGGCTCGACCAGAATGATCTTGCGCGAGCCTTCGAGATAGCCGAACAGGCGCTCGCGGTCGCTCATCGACAGACTTTGCGATTCCTGCAACATCGCGCGCGCCTGCTCGAGCGCCTCGTCGTCGCCTTCCTGCTGATAGGCGTTGCGCAGTTCGTGATACAGCTTCGCGCGCTTGCCGCCGAGCTTCTTCGCGGCTTCGTTCGCCTTGTCCTCGAAATCCGCCTCGCGGCCGTACAGATAGTTAAAACGCCGCGCGATTTCACGCGTCATTTCGACGTGCGGCACCTGGTCTTCGCCGACCGGCACGAGCGACGCGCGATACAGCAGAATGTCCGCCGCCATCAGCACCGGATAGCCGAGAAAGCCGTACGTGGACAGATCCTTGTCCTTCAGCTTTTCCTGCTGCTCCTTGTAGGTCGGCACGCGTTCGAGCCAGCCCAGCGGCGTACTCATGCCGAGCAGCAGCGATAGCTCCGCATGCTCGGGCACGCGGCTCTGGATGAACAGCGTGGCCTGCGCCGGGTCGATACCGGAGGCGAGCCAGTCGATCAGCACCTCCCAGACGTTTTTCTCGATGACCTCGGGCGTTTCGTAGTGGGTCGTCAGCGCGTGCCAGTCGACGACAGCGAAGAAGCACGGGTATTCGGACTGCAGCCGCACCCAGTTTTTCAGCACGCCGTGATAGTGGCCGAGGTGCAGCGACCCGGTGGGCCGCATGCCGGAGAAGATACGGTCTGGGAACATGATTATTTAGAAAAGCGAAACAAGTGGAGTCAGGATTGCGGTGATGCCGCTGTAGCCGAGCGCGACGAGCGGGCTCAACCAGTAGCGCGTCAGCGTGCCCGTCATGACCAGCGCCATGACGATAAAAAAGCCATACGGTTCGAGGCGCGACAGCGCGATGGCCTGGCGCGGCGGCAACAGCGCCATCAGCACGCGGCCGCCGTCGAGCGGCGGCAGCGGGAACAGATTCAGCACGCCGAGCACCAGATTCACGCCGACGCCCGCGCCCGCCATGCGCGTGAAGAACGGTTCGTCGACGGCCATCACGGCGAGCGCCACGCCGAACAGGCCCCAGATCAGCGCCTGGACGAAGTTGCATCCCGGCCCGGCGGCCGCGACCCACAGGCTGCCCCAGCGCGGATTGCGCAGATTGCCGAACGCGACCGGCACCGGCTTCGCATAGCCGAACATGAACGCGCCGCTCGTGGCGAAGTACAGCAGCAACGGAATGGCGATCGTGCCGAGCGGGTCGATGTGCCGCATCGGATTGATCGAAACGCGGCCGAGCACGTAGGCCGTATTGTCGCCGAGCCAGCGCGCGACGTAACCATGCGCGGCCTCGTGCAGCGTGATGGCGAAGATCACCGGCAACGCGTAGACCGCGATGGTTTGTATCAGGGAAGAATCCATAACTCGCTATTGTAACAATGCGATTGCGTGCGTCTGTCCGCTTTCGCTCATGCCGTCTCTTCGAGACCGAATGGCGCGAGAGAACCGCGCCCTGCCCGCACCAGCACCGGCTCGTCGCCGGTCAGATCGATCACCGTGGACGGCTCGCACACGCAAGCCCCGCCGTCGATCACGAGATCCAGTTGTTTTTCAAGCCGCGCGCGGATTTCCTCGGGCTCGTTGAGCGGCGCCGTTTCGCCCGGCAGAATCAGCGTCGAGCCGAGCAGCGGCTGGCCAAGTTCGCCGAGAATCGCGAGCGTGATCGCATGGTCCGGCACGCGCAGGCCGATCGTCTTGCGCGACGGATGCGAGAGCCGCCGCGGCACTTCTTTCGTGGCCTGAAGCACGAACACATAAGGCCCCGGCGTCACCGATTTGATCAGCCGGTACTGACGGTTGTCCACCATCGCGAAGTTCGCGAGTTCCGACAGATCGCGCACCAGCAGCGACAGCAACTGCTTCTCGTCGAGGCCGCGAATCCGGCGCAGGCGCTCCACGGCGTCCTTGTCGTCGAGATGGCACGCGAGCGCGTAGCTCGAGTCGGTCGGCAATGCGACCACGCCGCCGTCGTTGATGATCTGCACGGCCTGCTTCACGAGGCGCGGCTGCGGGTTATCGGGATGAAGCCGGAAGTATTGGGACATGGCGGCTAACGATGGCGACGGAGAAACAACGGTTTATAGCGCGGCTCAAGGCAAAACGACCGTGGACCGTGCGAAGCAAACGCGGACTTGACGAGCGGGAACGCGAGCGCGCCAGACCCCTGGCTCGCACACGACGTGCCGCGTCGGCACGGCGCGCGTTCACAGCCAGCGTTCCCAGACGGGCTTGAGATCGGAAGGAAGCGGCGGCAGCGTGCCCAGTTCGACACGCCCCTCGCCCGGCGCATGAAAATCCGACCCGCGCGACGCCTCGAACCCGAAGCGGCGCGCGACGTCGGCGTATTCGCGGTATTGATCGGGCGTGTGGCTGCCCGTGACGACTTCAATTGCCTTGCCGCCGAGGTCGATGAATTCGGCGAAAAACGCGTCGAATTCGGTCGGCGAGTACGCGTAACGGCCCGGATGGGCAACGATTGCCTCGCCGCCGGCCGCCTTGATCCAGCCGACCGCGTCGGCCAGTTTCGACCAGCGGTGCGCCACATAGCCGGGTTTGCCGTCGCCGAGATAGCGGTTGAATACGTCTTGCGTGGACGCGGCGTAGCCGCTTTCGACGAGGAAGCGCGCGAAATGCGTACGCGAGATCATGTCCGGGTTCGACACGTACTTGAGCGCGCCTTGATACGCGTCGGGAATGCCGAGCGTGGCCAGTTGCTCGCCGATTGCCTCGGCGCGCGCCGCGCGGCCGTTGCGCGTGCGCGCGAGGCCGTCGATCAGCACCGAGCTGGTCGGGTCGATGCCGAGCCCGACAATGTGAACGGTACGCGCCGCCCACGTCACCGAAATTTCCACGCCGCTCAGATAGCTCATGCCCAGTTCCGCGGCGGCTTCACGCGCTTCCTGCTGGCCGCCGAGTTCGTCGTGATCGGTCAGCGCCCACAAGGTCACGCCCCCCGCATGCGCACGGCGCGCGACATCGGCCGGCGCGAACTGGCCGTCGGAAACGGTGGAGTGACAGTGGAGGTCGGCGTTCATCATCGTCTGGAGAAGGTTTGCAGCCATTTTACTGCAACGCAGTAAGTGGACGCAGAGCAAATCTCGTAGGCGATTGCTCCGGCGGCTTCGCTGCGACGCTCGCGCCGGCGCTGTGCCCCCTTCCCCGCGCTACGCGCAGAATCCCTCGATCAGCGCCGCCACCTGTTCGGGCTGGTCGTGGTGCACCATGTGCCCCGCTTCGTCGATGAACTTCTCGCGCCAGTCGGCAAATGCCTGGAAACGCGCCTTGAATTCGTCGAGCGGAATCTCGCCGGCCAGTGTCGCGAGCGTCGGCGAATTGGCGGCTTCGACATGCAGCACTTTCGCGCTCACCTTGCGCCAGACGGCCATGACCTCGTCGAGCCGGTACAGCGTCGGGCCGCGCAGTTTGTGCGCCGGGTCGGCGAGCAGCATGAAACGCCCTTCGCCGTCGGGCTTCGACCAGTGCTTCGCGAGGAACTCCGCGCGGGCCGGGGCGAGCCGCGGATTCGTCTTGATGAGGCGCCCGGCGACCTCGTCAAGCGACGCGTAGCGCTTGAGTTGCGGCGGATCGCGCGACTCGTCGAGCCAGTTCTGCAGACGCTTCGGGGCTTGCGCCGGGTGCGCGGGCGCGAGTCCGAAGCCTTCCAGATCGACCACCCGCCGCACGCGCTCGGGGCGCGCGCCCGCATACAGGCAGACGACGTTCGCGCCGAGGCTATGCCCGACGAGATTTACCTGGCCGGTCGGCGCGTAGTGGTCGAGCAGCGCGTCGAGATCGGCGAGGTAATCGTGGAACCAGTAGTGGCCGCCGCCGCTTTGCGCCACCGGCCAGTCGGACAGGCCAAAGCCGCGCATGTCCGGCGCGATGACCTGCCAGTCGCCGCCGAGCGCATCCACGACGAACTGGAACGACGCGGCGACGTCCATCCAGCCGTGCAGCATGAACAGCATCGGCGCGTCGGGATGGCCCCAGCGCCGCACATGCAGACGGATGCCTCGGACGGCGACGAACTCGGAGCGGGAAGTATTCATGGTCGGATGCCCGCCAAAAAAGAATGATCGTTCGATTATAACGAGATAGGCCGACGATGGGCGGCGCCCGAGTGCGGACTAACTCAGTCGCGTGGAGACGCCCTACTTTTGCGGATCGTCCACGTCGAGGCCCGCCAGCGCCGCCAGTTCGGCGAGTTCCGCGTCGTCGAAACCTGCATCGCGGCGCGCCTCGAAATTGAACGGACCACGCAATTTCGGCGCGTGATACTGGTCGGCGAGGCGCGTGTAGGTCGTGTGCGGGTCCAGCCCGCCTTCGTCGCACAAATGACGAAACCAGCGATTGCCGATCAGCACGTGGCCGATTTCGTCGCGCAGAATCACGTCGAGAATCGACGCCGAAGCGTCGTCGCCCGCCTGCTGCAGACGCGCGCGAATCGGCGGCGACGCATCGAGGCCGCGTGCTTCGAGCGTGCGCGGCACGAGCGCCATGCGCGCGAGCACGTCGCCACGGGTGCGCTCGCACATGTCCCACAGGCCGTCGTGCGCGGGAAAGTCGCCGTACGCATGGCCGTAGTCCGCGAGCCGCGCGGACAGTAGCGAGAAGTGGTACGCCTCTTCGGCGGCGACTTTCAGCCAGTCGGTGTAGAAAGCGGCGGGCATGCCGGCGAAGCGCCACACGGCGTCGAGCGCCAGGTTGATGGCGTTGAATTCGATGTGGGCGAGCGCGTGCAGCAATACCGCGCGACCTTGAGGCGATTGCATGCTGCGCCGCCCGAGCTTGCGCGGCTCGACGAGTTCCGGACGTGCGGGCCGGCCGGGCAATTCCGGCGGTTCGTCGAGCGTGATATTGGCGGTACACGGCAGGCTGCCGTCGAGCACTGCCGCGTAGAGCGCGCGCGCGGCGTTTGCCTTGGTCGCCGGATCGGGTTCGCGCAGCGCGGCAAGGGCCGTTGTGCGTGCGCAAAGCGCGTCGTCGCCCATGTCAGACGCGGACTGAACGGACAAAGCGGACGAAGCGGACGAAGCGGACGAAGCGGCGGACATCATGGCAGCGTAATCGGTAGAGGGAAGTGAGAGCGACGGAGGTCGACGGACGTTTGAGGGCAGCGCGCGCCTGTCGCGGGCAAACAGCAAACGGAGCTGGCGTCGGTCGGGTCGCAAGCGCAGTTGCAAGCGCTTACAGGTCTGACGGCATGGCCGCACTGGCCGCTTCTGTCCGCACGCTGCAACACCATGCGACGGCAACCCGCCAGACCCACCAACCGCGCCCACCACCCCGCATATCGCACGAAGCGGCCGAACCACACAACCGTTTACAATACTCGATTCGACGCTCGCGAGAGCCCAAAGCGCCTCGCAGCAGCCAACGAAGAGCCGTCAAACCCGACACGCCGCGAGCCGTCCGCACGCCCGGCGACCGATCCGACCGATCCACGAGGAGACAACGTGACCATTTACAAGCTTGGCGACGCCGCACCGAACATCCACGAAAGCGTGTTCGTCGCGGATTCCGCGACCATCATCGGGAACGTGACGCTGGGGGAAAATTCGAGCGTCTGGTTCGGCGCGACGCTGCGCGGCGACAACGAGCCGATCACGCTCGGCGCGGGCAGCAACATCCAGGAAAACGCGGTGCTGCACACGGATCCGGGCTTTCCGCTGACCATCGAGGCCAACGTGACAATCGGGCATCAGGTCATGCTGCACGGCTGCACGATCAAGGAAGGCGCGCTGATCGGAATTCAGGCGGTGGTCTTGAATGGCGCGGTAATCGGCCGCAACTGTCTGGTCGGAGCGGGCGCCATCGTGACCGAAGGCAAGGTGTTTCCCGACAATTCGCTGATTCTCGGCGCGCCCGCGAAAGTGGTGCGCGAACTGACCGACGCGGACATCGCCAACATGCAGCGCGGCACGGCGAGTTACGCCGAGCGCCGCGAGTATTTCAAGGCGCAGCTCGTGCGTATCGGCTAACCGGCCGGGCGCGCGGCGCGCACGGCGTGTGCAGGGCATCTCGCCGTGCCGCGCCATTCGACAGAGGAAAAGTTGTGAGCGACCAGTTGCAAAAATTCATGTTCAGCGCGGCGCCGGTGCGCGGCGAAATCGTTTCGCTGCGCAATACATGGCAGGAGGTGCTGACGCGCCGCCAGTATCCGGCGCCCGTGCGGACGATTCTCGGCGAAATGATGGCCGCGTGCGCGCTGCTGTCCGCGAATCTGAAGTTCGACGGCACGCTGATCATGCAGATTTTCGGCGACGGCCCGGTCAAGATGCTGGTGGTTCAATGCAGCTCCGACCTGTCGATGCGCGCCACCGCCAAACTTTCCGGCGACGAAGACAGCGTGATCGGCGAGACGACGTCGATGATCGAACTGCTCAACGCAAGCGGTCACGGCCGCTGCGTGATCACGCTCGATCCGCGCGACAAGAAGCCCGGGCAGCAGCCGTATCAGAGCATCGTGCCGCTGTCGGGCGAAAACGGGCCGCTCGAGTCGATGGCCGAAGTGCTCGAGCACTACATGCATCACTCCGAGCAGCTCGATACGCGCCTGTGGCTCGCGGCCAATTCGGAGCGCGCGGTCGGCATGCTGCTGCAAAAACTTCCCGGTGACGGCGGCATCGTCCCGCATCCCGGCGAACTCGACGCGGATACATGGGAGCGCGTCTGCACGCTCGGCGGCACGCTGTCGCAAGACGAACTGCTGAAGGAAGAACCGGAGACGGTGTTCCGGCGCCTCTTCTGGCAGGAGAACGTCCAGCATTTCGAGCCGGCCAGCGCCCGTTTCGAATGCACCTGCTCGCGCGAAAAAGTTGGTTCGATGCTGAAGATGCTGGGTCGCGACGAAGTTGACGGCGTGATCGCCGAGCGCGGCCACGTCGAGATTCATTGCGAGTTCTGCAATCAGCGGTACGAGTTCGACCCCGTCGACGTGGCGCAACTTTTTTTCGCCAATGCACTCTCACAAGGTGTGACGCCGGCCGCTGAACAACGGCATTGAAGCGGTCGGCGGGTGGGCGCTTTGCGGGTTCGTTTAATGTCCGCAGAGCGTCCGCTTTGTGTCTGCTCAATGTCCGCTTAGGCTGCGCTGACGTATCGACCGATCGAGATTCAACATGAGCATTCCCACTTCATTGCCGCGTCCCGCGCGCACGCTCGCCGTGTTGACGGCGCTCGCCGGTCTCACCGCATTGACCGGTTGCATGATGGACCCGCCGGGTCCCTCGCCCATTTATAGCCGGCTGCCCGCCGACCAGTCGGGCATGGCCAGCACCGCACAACCGCTGACGCCGGCCGAGCGCGAGCGTTACGACGCAATCGACCGGCAGGTCATGGCCGAGCAGAACCAGGCCATCGCCGCCGAAAACGCCGCGCAAGCGTGGTCGCGTTATTACAGCCCGCGTGTGCCCGTCAGCGTGTACGGCAGCTACTACGGCGGTGGATGGGGACACGGCTGGGGCACCGGCGTCGGCATCGGCTATGGGTCGTACTGGGGCTGGTGATCCAGTGGCAGGTGCAATGCCGTAGAGCCGTCGTTCCGGTCGCCGAATGTGCGGCCCAAAAATGCAAAAAGGCGCGGTTCACAGACCGCGCCTTTTTTTGTCTACGTCGTTTCCCGCACCTGACCTTACGCGCCCCAAGCGCTACTGAACCACCATCACGCCGCGATCGACGCCCCACTCAGTGCGCCGGCTTCTTCTCTTTCGCCGCCTTGCTGCCGTGCTTACGCTCGGGCTTCGCGCGCGACTCCGGATTCGGCACCACGTGCAGCGGCGCAGCCGAAACCTCGCCGCGTGTCGACGCAGTAGTCGACGGCGCGTTCGCCGTCGGCAACGGCGCATTCGGCGACACGAACTGCACGAACACTTCGCCGTCCTTGACCATGCCCATCTCGTAGCGGGCGCGCTCTTCGACGGCAGCCGTGCCGTTCTGCAGATCCTGCACCTCGCCTTGAATACGCTCGTTGCGCAGCTTCGCGTCGGCGTTCTTTTGTATCTGCTGCGCGAGCTGCTGCTGCAGTTCGTGGACGCGCAACCACCCGCCGTGGCCCCACCACAGCGGGTACTGGATCAACGCCAGCAGAACGATCAGTACAGCAGTGACGAGCCGCATGAAGTAAGCACAATAAATACGCGCCGCCCTGCGCTTTACGCAGGGCGGCGAGGTCAATCAGCCACGAGGAAGAACCGGCTCATCGGTCAGCGCTAAAAAGTCCACTCAGAACCATTAGCGCAGATTGTAGAACGCCGACTTGCCCGGATAGCTGGCGATATCGCCGAGGTCTTCTTCGATACGCAGCAACTGGTTGTACTTCGAGATGCGGTCCGAACGCGACAGCGAACCCGTCTTGATCTGGCCGGCGTTCAGGCCGACGGCGATGTCCGCGATCGTCGAGTCTTCCGTCTCACCCGAGCGATGCGAGATGACAGCCGTATAGCCCGCGCGCTTCGCCATTTCGATTGCGGCGAACGTTTCGGTCAGCGTGCCGATCTGGTTGATCTTGATGAGGATCGAGTTCGCGATGCCCTTCTCGATGCCTTCCTTCAGGATGCGCGTGTTGGTGACGAACAGATCGTCGCCGACGAGTTGAATCTTCTTGCCGAGCTTTTCGGTCAGGAGTTTCCAGCCTTCCCAATCGCCTTCGTGCATGCCGTCTTCAATCGACACGATCGGGAACTTGTCGGCCAGCGTCGCGAGATAGTCGGCAAATTCCGCCGACGACAGTTGCAGGCCTTCGCCGGCCAACTGGTACTTGCCGTCGTGGTAGAACTCGCTCGCCGCGCAGTCGAGCGCGAGCAGCACGTCTTCACCGGCGCGGTAGCCGGCTTTCTCGATAGCTTGCAGGATGGTCGACAGGCACTCGTCGTTGCTGCCGAAGTTCGGCGCGAAGCCGCCTTCGTCGCCCACTGCCGTGCTCATGCCGCGGTCCGACAGAATCTTCTTCAGCGCGTGGAACACTTCGGCGCCGCAGCGCAGTGCTTCGCGGAAGGTCGGCTGGCTGACCGGCACGATCATGAATTCCTGGATGTCCAGGCTGTTGTTCGCGTGCGCGCCGCCGTTGACGATGTTCATCATCGGCACCGGCAGTTGCATCGCGCCCGAGCCGCCGAAGTAGCGGTAGAGCGGCAGGCCGGCTTCTTCAGCAGCAGCCTTCGCGACGGCCATCGAAACAGCCAGCATCGCGTTCGCGCCGAGGCGCGACTTGTTGTCCGTGCCGTCGAGTTCCAGCAGCGTCTTGTCGAGGAAAGCCTGCTCGGAAGCGTCGAGGCCCATGATCGCTTCGGAGATTTCGGTGTTGATGTGCTCGACAGCCTTCAGCACACCCTTGCCGCCGTAGCGGCCGGTTTCGCCGTCGCGCAACTCGATTGCTTCGCGCGAACCGGTGGACGCGCCCGACGGCACCGCGGCGCGGCCCATCGTGCCCGACTCGAGCAGTACGTCGCATTCGACGGTGGGGTTGCCTCGCGAATCGAGAATCTCTCGACCGATGATATCTACGATAGCACTCATGGTTTCCTCAAGAAATGACGATGAATTCTTTACAGCGACACGGTGTCGATATGCAAGCCGGCACGCGGCGAACGCGTGAATCAGTTGAAATCGCTTTCGAGGAACGGCGTGCGCTTGACGGCCTGATCGAGCGTGACGAGCGTCTCGAGCAGATCGGCCATGCGATGGAGCGGCACCGCGTTCGGACCATCCGACTTCGCTTCTGCCGGATTCGGGTGCGTTTCCATGAAGAGACCGGCGACGCCGACCGCCACGGCCGCACGCGCGAGCACCGGCACGAATTCGCGCTGACCGCCCGAGCTCGTGCCCTGCCCGCCCGGCAACTGCACCGAATGCGTGGCGTCGAACACGATCGGCGCGTTGGTTTCGCGCATGATCGCGAGCGACCGCATGTCCGACACGAGGTTGTTATAACCGAACGACACGCCGCGCTCGCATGCCATGAAACGGTCTTCGGAAAGACCCGCCTCACGCGCCGCGTCGCGCGCCTTGTCGATCACGTTCTTCATGTCGTGCGGCGCGAGAAACTGGCCTTTCTTGATGTTGACCGGTTTGCCCGAACGCGCGCACGCGTGAATGAAGTCGGTTTGACGGCACAGGAAAGCCGGCGTTTGCAGCACGTCCACCACTGATGCGACCTGCTCGATTTCGTGCTCCGCGTGAACGTCCGTCAGCACCGGCAAACCGAGCTGACGCTTCACTTCCGACAGGATGCGCAAACCTTCGTCCATGCCGAGACCGCGAAACGACTTGCCGCTGCTGCGATTGGCCTTGTCGTACGACGATTTGTAGATGAACGGAATGTTCAGCTTCGCGCAGATTTCCTTCAGGCGGCCCGCGGTGTCGATCGTCATTTGCTCCGATTCGACGACACACGTGCCCGCGATCAGGAAAAACGGCTTGTCGAGCCCGATTTCGAAATCGCCCAGTTTCATGCTTTCTCCCCGACTTCGCTCGCGACGCGCGACTGCTGATGCGCGAGCGCGGCTTCGACGAACGACTTGAACAGCGGATGGCCGTCGCGCGGCGTGGACGTGAATTCCGGGTGGAACTGCACGCCGACGAACCACGGGTGCATGCTGCGCGGAAGTTCCATCATTTCCGGCAGATCTTCACTCGGGGTACGGGCGCTGATGATAAGACCACCGGCTTCGAGCTGGGGCACGAAGCGGTTATTGACTTCATAACGGTGACGGTGACGCTCGTTCACGTCCTTGCCGTAAATCTCTTCGGCCATCGTGCCGGGCTTGATCGGGCAGCGTTGCGAACCGAGGCGCATCGTGCCGCCGAGGTCGGATTCTTCCGTGCGCTTTTCGACGCGGCCTTCGCGGTCGTACCATTCGGTGATCAGCGCGACCACGCGGTTCGGCGTTTCCTGATCGAACTCGGTGCTGTTCGCGTCTTTCAGCGCGACCACGTCGCGTGCGAATTCGATCACGGCCAGTTGCATGCCGAGACAGATGCCGAGATACGGCACCTTCGCTTCACGCGCATAGCGGATCGCGGCGATCTTGCCTTCGGTGCCGCGACGGCCGAAGCCGCCAGGCACGAGCACGGCGTCCAGATGCTTGAGACTTTCGACGCCCTGCGTCTCGATCTCTTCCGAATCGATGTACTCGATGTTCACGCGCGTGGACGTATGCATGGATGCATGACGCAGCGCTTCGATCAGCGACTTGTACGACTCCGTCAGATCGACATACTTGCCGACCATGCCGATCGTGACTTCGTGCTTCGGATTCTGCAGCTTCTCGACGAGTTCGGCCCACATCGACAGATCGGCCGGCTTCGGCGTGAGCTTCAACTCTTCGCAGATGATCGCGTCGAGACCCTGATCGTGCAGCATCTGCGGAATCTTGTAGATGCTGTCCGCGTCCCACACCGAAATAACGGCGTCTTCGGGCACGTTCGAGAACATGGAGATTTTCGCGCGCTCGTCGTCCGGAATGCGGCGGTCGGCGCGGCACAGCAGCACGTGCGGCGAGATACCGATTTCGCGCAGCTTCTGCACGCTGTGTTGCGTGGGCTTGGTCTTCAGTTCGCCGGCGGTGGCGACCCAGGGCACCAGCGTGAGGTGCACGAAGCACGCGCTGTTGCGGCCCATGCGCAGACTCATCTGACGCGCGGCTTCGAGGAACGGCAGCGATTCGATATCGCCCACCGTGCCGCCGACTTCGACGATCGCGACGTCCGGTTCGCCGCAGGTAGCGGAAGCTGCCCCACGCTCGATGAACGCCTGGATTTCATTCGTGATGTGCGGAATGACCTGCACCGTCTTGCCGAGATAATCGCCGCGGCGTTCCTTGCGGATCACCGATTCGTAAATCTGGCCCGTGGTGAAGTTATTGGCCTTGCGCATCTTCGTGCTGATGAAGCGCTCATAGTGGCCGAGGTCGAGGTCGGTTTCCGCTCCGTCTTCCGTCACGAACACTTCGCCGTGTTGAAACGGGCTCATCGTGCCGGGGTCGACGTTGATGTAGGGATCGAGCTTGAGAAGAGTGACTTTGAGACCGCGCGATTCGAGGATCGCGGCGAGGGAAGCGGCGGCAATACCCTTGCCGAGGGAAGATACTACGCCGCCGGTGACGAAAACATATTTGGTCATCGCTGGATGCTCGCGGGAAAAACGGATTATACCGTAAAGCAGGGTCTCAACCCCAGCAAAATGCGACCGCCCGCGGCAGGCCGATGCGCCGCGCGAGCCACGGCGATCGACGCGCGCCGCCTCAGCCGCGCTCGCTCAGTTCGCGCAACATCCGCTGCACGGCGCGCGCGGTTTCGATCGGCTTTTCCATCGGAAACAGATGGCTGCCCTCGATCCATTCGATGTGCCCGCCCGTCGCCCGGCGCGTCGCGCTCAAGCCGACCTGGCGAACTTCCTTCGAGCGCGTGCCGCCGATGAAACCCACCGGCACCGGCGCGCCGCGCGCGAGCCGCGCACCGAGCGTGTGCGGCAAGGTCCGGTAGATCTGATATTCGATCCGGCGATCGAACGCGAGACTGCGCGAGCCGTCGTGCGAGACCTGCGGAATGCCGAACTCGATGTAGTCGGACAGCATGCGCTCGTCCCAACGCGCGAACGCGGGCTTCGAATGGAAATGCCGCCACGCCTCGTCGCGGCTCGCCCAGTGCGTGCGGCGCGTGCGGGTCGCGGCCGCGGGCGACAGCCGCTCGTCGAGCCCGGTGAATTGCGACACGCGCAGGATGCTGCTGCGCCAGCCGGCGACCACCGGCGAATCGAGCATCACGACGCCTCTCACCCACTGCGGCTTTTTCAGCGCGGCCATGAGCGACAGATAACCGCCCAGCGAATGGCCGACGAGCCACACAGGCTGCTCATACGTGCGGCCGATGTCGTCAATCAATTGCTCGACGAGATGCGGCCAATCCTGCGTCACCGGAAAGCGCGGATCGTGTGCGATGCGTTCGATGTAGCGCACGTCGTAGTCGTCGGAGAGCTCGGCGAAAATCGTCCGGTAAGTCGAGGCCGGAAAGCCGTTCGCGTGCGAAAAATGAATGATGTTTTTCAACTGCGGTTATCTCCGTTCTGTTTTCGTTTTCGCGCGGCGGGTGAAGCGGTGCGGCATCTCGAAGGTATGCCGCAGTGTTCGCGGGTGCGCTCGTGGCGGCGCTTGTTGTCTGGCCGTCTGGCTGTCTGGCTGTCTGGCGGCACTGGCCATTTTCAGCCTCTCCTTTTGCGATGCGCCGATGTCCGCTGTCACGATCTGCGAACGTCGAGCGAACGTTGAGCGAGCATTCATCGATCCGTCCAGTAGCGCCGCTGCGTGTCGCGATAACGCTCGACCGTGAGCGCGGCGTCTGGCGCATGCGGAGCCTCGCGCGCGGCGAAGTAAGGATCGACAAGCACGCGCACCGCGCCGTCCGAATCGCTCCTGCCCAACTCGATGTGCCGCGCCGAATAGCGCGCCAGCACGCCCGCACTGGGATGATGAAACCGGTTGCGATAGCCTACCTGAAATAGCGCGACGAGCGGGTCGATAGAATCGAGGAACGGTTCAGTGGATGAGGTCTTGCTGCCATGATGCGGGACCACGAGCACCTGAGCGCGAAGCATCTCGCGATCGCGCGAAAGCAGCACGCGTTCGGACGGGGCCTCGATGTCTGCGGTTAGGAGCGCGGCGAGGGGCGTGGCTTGGGGTTGGGGGGTTGGTCCCGCGGTCGATGCGCCGGTCGGTGCGTTGGTCGATGCGCTGTTCGGTGCTGTGTTTGATGCGCTGGTCGGTACGCTGCGCACCGAGCTATCCGTATCACCCGTGCCATCCACGCGCGCACTCTCCGCACCGCTGCGCACGGCACCACGCAATTCCGACGCAACCGCCACCGGCAACGCACTCACGCGCAGCACGCAGCAATGCGCGTTCGGCTTGCCTTCCAGCGGCCCGGGGTCGGGCCAGAGCATCGCGAACTCGACGCCATCCCACTGCCACCGCTGACCCGCCGCGCACGGCCATGTGTCTGCGCCGCGTTGCCGCGCGTTCGCCCATAGCGCGTTGGCAGGCGCGAGCGCCGCGACCATCTGACGAACCTCGATGGCATCCAGCACGGCCGGCGCGCCGCCCGAATGATCGGAATCGGCATGGCTGATGATCAATGTATCGAGCGCATTCACGCCATGCGCTCGCAAATACGGCACCACTACCCGCTCGCCGGCATGCGTCGATTCGGGCCCCGGCCCGGCATCGAACAGCAGCGCGTGATGCGCGGTCTCGACGAGCACCGACGTGCCCTGCCCCACATCGAGCGCGGTCAGCCGGAAGCTGCCGTGCGGCGGCCCGGACGGCGCGGGCACGACGAGCGGCAACCAAGTCAGCGGCGCGGCCCAGCGCAACGGCCAGCCGCGCGGCGCAAGACACCAGAGCACGCCGGCCGAGGCGGCGGCGAGCGTCCATGCATTCGGCTGCGGCAGCCACCAGAGCACCCAACGCGGCCCGGACAGCCGTTGCAATCCCGCAATCATCACCTCGAGCAACGCGTGCGCGATGCGCCATGCGTAGGCATCGAGCGGCGCGGGCAACACGACGCCGGCCAGCACCGACGGCGTGACCAACACGCTCACCCACGGAATCGCGAACGCATTCGCGAGCGGGCCGATGAGCGGAATCTGGGCGAACCAGTAGACCGTCAACGGCGCGAGCGCGAGTGTGACAGCGAACTGGACATGGGCGGCGCCATGGAGCCGCTCGCCGAACGCACGAATGCGCCGTGCGGCGGCTGTGCGAAAGCGGCACAAGGGCAACGAGGGCGATAAGTGCGACAACCGGGACGCGCGCGATAGGCGGAACAACCGCGACAAGCCTAACGATCGCAACGCGTGTGACACCCGCGACGAGCACGATAGGCGCAACAACCGCGATACGTCGAACAACTGCAACGCGCGCGACAGCCGCGACGAGCGCGATAACGGCAACACGCCCAATAAGCCCAACAACCGCGGCACGCGGGACAAACGCAACGACCGCCACAAGCCAGTTGGCCCCGACGACGCCGCCAACACCCCTCCCGCGCCACCGCCATCGTCGTCGATCTCATCCATATGCTGCTCACGGCCCCACACCCGCGACCGCCCCGACGTCGCAAAAAGAATCGCCGCCACCGCGCAGAAGGACAACCAGAATCCCGCCGACACCACCGCCCACGGATCGATCAGCACCACGAGTCCGAGGGCCCACGCGAGCACGGCCGAGCGCGGCACATTGCGCCCGCTTACGTAGGCGAGCGCGACGACGCTTGCCATCCACAACGCGCGTTGCACGGGCACGTTGAAACCGGCCAGCGCCGCGTGCAGCGCGGCAAACAGCGCGCCGCCCGTCACCGCGACGATTTGCGCTGGCAGCCACAACGGCCAGTTGCGGCCGATCCATCCCGAGCGCCGCCAGAAAGCGCCCGCGAGCCAGGCGGCGATCCCCGCGGCAAAGCCGATATGCAAGCCCGAAATCGCCACGAGATGACTTGTGCCGGTGGCGCGCATCAGTTGCCAATCGGCGTCGCTGATCTCGTCCTGTGCGCCGATCGCCAACGCGACGACGATGCCGCGATGCGGCGCGCTGCCAAGCACCGCGTCGATTCGTGCCCGCAGCGCCGCGCGCCAGCGGTCCACGGTCACGCCGACACCGCGCGCGTCTGGCCGCAACCGCACCGCCTGCGCCGCCGCGCTGACATAGCCGGTGGCGCGCACATTACGCGCGAGCAGCGCAGCTTCCGCATCGCGCAGACCGAAGTTCGCATTGCCGTGCGGCCGTTTCAGACGCACGCGCAAACGCCAGCGCTCGCCGGGCCGAAGCGGCGGCGGAGCTTCGTCGGCAATCCATGCAAGCTGAATGACGCGAGGAAAGATGACCGGCACCGACGGCGGCGGTCCCGCTTCGTGTGAGTCCACCGACTCGACATCGAACAGAAAACGCGCGCCGTTATCGTCGCGCGCGGGCAATCCTTTGATGCTGCCGGTCACGTCGATGTCGCGGCCTTCCCACGCGAGCGGCAAGCTTGGAGCAAGCCGCGCGTCGGCGCGCCACGCGGCATAGCCGAAGCCCGCGCCCCAGGCCACACAACAGACCGCGCACCAACCGGCGAAAGAACGCCAGCGCCGCAAGGTCCAGTGTGCGACCGCGCTGTAGTCGCCGCCCGCGTCGCACTCGTCCGGCTGAATCTCCGCCCGCCGACGCACCCCCCAGATAGCAACAGCCGACGCCGCACACGCCAACGACACCAGCAAGCACCCGCCTCTCCAACCCGGCAACTCAGCCTGCTGCTGCAGCCAGATCACACCCAACGCAAACCCACACCACCATGCACGCATCCGCCCTCCGCCCGCCATCCACCGGACGAAACAACGAACACCCGCTCAACGCGCCGCGCAACGCACAGGCATGCCGGGACGTGTGTCTCGCCCGGCGCGAACCACTCACGAACCACTAAAAATCAATGGCTTCGATTATGCAGAGGAAAGTGCGAGCCGCGGCAGCGCGGCGAGCGCGTTAGCCGTTGTGCCTAGGGCGGTCTCGTCGACGGCCATGCCGCGCAATTGCGCGAGCCCCGCGCCGATGGCTGGAATCTGCTCGGGCGAGTTGCGCTGTTTGTAGATCCAGGAGGGTGGAATGTCGGGCGCGTCGGTCTCGACCACGAGCGCGTCGAACGGCAACTGTTCGGCGAGGCGCCGAATCTGCCGCGCGCGCTCGAACGTCAGATTGCCGCCGAAGCCGAGATGCATCCCCTGATCGATGTAGGCCTGCGCCTGCTGGAAGCTGCCGTTGAACGCATGCGCGATGCCGCGATGAATCTGGTGCCGGCGCAGTCCCTTGATCACCTGGTCCTGCGATTTGCGCACATGGCAGATCACCGGCAGATCGAATTCCCGCGCGATCTCAAGCTGGCCGTTGTAGAAGAATTGCTGCCGGGCGTCGTCGAGGCCGTCGACGAAATAGTCCAGACCGATTTCGCCGATGCCGACAAAGCGCGGATCGTCGAGACTCGCCTCGATTTCCGCGCGCAGCAGTTCGAGGTCGCCGTCCTGCGCGGAGGGCGTGAAGAGCGGATGAATCCCGAGCGCGTACGCGCCGCCTTCGAAGCGATGCGCCAGTTCGCGCACGGTCGCGAAGTTCTGCCGGCCGATTGCGGGAATCACGATACGCCCGACGCCCGCGCCTCGCGCCGCCGTCGCGACGTGCTCGCGATCGGCGTCGAATTCGGAAGCGTCGAGATGGCAGTGCGTATCGATCCACATGACTTGCCTCGCTAGCTGAGGAATTGAGTGAGCAAATGAGCCGCAGAGCAACAGAACGCTTTAAACGGAACGCGGCGCTGACTGGAACTAAGCGAACCTGGCAAACCCGTCCGCCACGCCCCTACTCCGCCCCGCCTCGCCGTCACACCGGCACGGGCGGCTCTTCGTACAGAACGCCGTCGCGCAGCCGCATGATACGGTCGCACCGGCCCGCGAGTTCCGGATCGTGCGTGACGATCACGAAGCTCGTTTCGAGCGTTCGCGACAGTTCCAGCATCAGGTTGAACACCGTATCCGCGGTGCCGCCGTCGAGGTTGCCCGTCGGTTCATCGGCGAGAACGCACGCCGGTTTCGTGACCAGCGCCCGCGCGATCGCCACGCGCTGACGCTCGCCGCCCGACAGTTCGCCCGGCCGATGTTTCGCGCGATGCGCCATGCCGACGCGCTCCAGCACCGCGAGCGCCTCGCGGCGCGACGCTTCGGTTGTCATGCGGCGAATTCGCAGCGGCATCGCGACGTTGTCGAGCGCCGAAAATTCCGGCAGCAAATGATGAAACTGATACACGAAGCCGAGCGCGCGATTGCGCAGGTCGTTGCGCTCGCGCTCGGAGAGTTTCGTGAACGGCTTGCCCATCACCGAGACGTGGCCCGCGCTCGGATCGTCGAGACCGCCGAGCACATGCAGCAGCGTGCTTTTGCCCGAACCCGACGCGCCGACGATCGCGAGTTTCTCGCCGCGCCGCACGCTCAACTGCGTGTTGTTCAGCACCTGGACATTCAGACCGCCCTGCACGAACGACTTGGAAATGCCGGTCGCTTCCAGCACGTAGGGATGCGGCGTCGTTTCCTGAGCGGTCATGGGTAAAGTTGCGGAACGGTCATTCATAACGCAGCGCCTCCGCGGGACGGACTTTGGCGCCGCGCCAGCTCGGGTAAAGCGTGGCCACGGCCGACATCAGGAATGCAATGATGCCGATGCGCGCGACGTCGGCGGGAATCAGTTCGGACGGCAACTCGCTGATGAAATACACCGACGGCGGCAGGAACTGCACGCCGAACGCATGCTCGATCATCGGCACGAGCCACGGGATGCTCCACGCGATCAGGCAACCGAGCGCAACGCCGGTCGCCGTGCCGATAAAGCCGATCGTGACGCCCTGCACGACAAAAATCTTCATGATCGAACGCGGCTGCGCGCCGAGCGTGCGCAAGATTGCGATGTCGGCCTGCTTGTTGGTCACCGTCATCACCAGCGACGACACCAGATTGAACGCCGCCACCGCGATGATCAGCGTAAGGATGATGAACATCATGCGTTTTTCGATCTGCACCGCCGAGAACCAGGTCTTGTTCTGCTGGGTCCAGTCGCGGATATACAGGTCGCCGGAGAGACTGCGCGCGAGTTGATGCGCGACTTCGGGCGCCCGCTGCATGTCGGCGAGGCGCAGCCGCACGCCGGTCGGCGCGGGCAGCCGGAACAGCGCCTGCGCGTCCTTGATGTTGATGAGCGCGAGCGTGCTGTCGTACTCGTAATGCCCGGACTCGAAGATGCCCACCACCGTGAACTGCTTCAGGCGCGGCAGCATGCCGGCCGGCGTGATGGTGCCTTCGGGCGCGACGAGCGTGATCTTGTCGTTGACGGCGACGCCCAGGTTGGTCGCGAGATCCGCGCCCAGCACGATGCCGAATTCGCCCGGCACGAGGTCCGTCAGCTTGCCGCCTTTCATTTCCTTGCCGATGTCCGAGACCTGCGGCTCGAGCGCCGGTTCGATGCCGCGCAGCGCGACGCCGCTCACCGCGTCCTGGCGTGTGAGCAGCGCCTGCGCTTCGACATAGGGCGCGGCGCCGATCACTTCCTTGTTCTGGCGCGCTTCCTGAGCGGTCAGTTGCCAGTTGGGCATCGACCCGGTCGGCGAGAAAATTTCGACGTGCGCGAGCACCGACAGCATCCGGTCGCGCACTTCTTTCTGGAAGCCGTTCATCACGGACAGCACGACGATCAGCGCGGCCACGCCGAGCGCGATGCCCGACATCGACACGAGCGCGATAAAGGAGATAAAACCGTTGCCGGTCGTGCGTTTGCCGGCGCGCGTGTAGCGCCAGCCGATCTGCCATTCATAGGGAAATTTCAAGCGAGTCCTTTTCTGCGTTCTTCGGCCACCGTTCTTCGGCCACTCCTGCCGCCGGGGCAGCCGCTGCCGCGCTGCTGCGGTTGCTTGCGATTGCCCGCGGTTGCGCATGGTTGCGTGGCCCGAGTGTCCTGATCATTGGTGTCGCGGCAATGCGGATGGTTCCAGTCTGGTCTGGCTGCGCAACTCCGCGCCAGACTCCACCCCGTATCGCCGATGCCGCCACCGTCAATCAAGCGCGAAGTTTGCCATACAATGCCGCGCCGCCGCGTAAAGGGACGGGTGACGAGCGACGGTTCGGTGAGGTCCGCGCGGTTGACGCGTGGGCGCGGTTGACCGGTTGCCGCAGTTGACGTGTCGCTGCGTGGACGCGTTGCCGGAGTTGACGCGTTCCCGCGGTGCGCCGTCTTGCGCGTTCACCGCCTTCGCCGCAAAGCGCCCTGCGGCGATCCCTCACGAGCCCGCCGCGGCGCAAATGCTCCCGCTGTCCGCCAGCCGCTCTACGCCCGCCCCAGCGCAAATGCTCCCGCCGTCCGCCAGCCGCTTCACGCCCTCCGCGACGCCAACGCCCACGCCCGCCATCCGCCGCGCCAATCGAAATCGCCGCACGCTTTGCCCTACAATGCGCAGCATCATGCACGCCAACCGCCTCCATCTTCTGCTTCCTTTCGCGCTGCCTGCCGCAGCCGATGCCGCCACTGCTCTCCACGACATCCGCAGCCCCGCCCTCGACCGGCTGATCGCGCGCGCGACGCTCGTGGAACGCGTGATCGGCGAGGATTTCCAGCGCACGCTGCCGCATGAACGGTGGATCGCTCGCCAGTTCGGCGCTTTATCGACCGGCGCGACGAGCGCGACGAGCGCGACCGACGCGACCAGCACGACCCGCCCCGCCGACGCCACCAATGCAAGCCCGGCCGCCGACGAAGCTCCGCTCGCCCCGTACATGCTGCGCGCCGACGGCGGCGATCCCGGCGACGCCACCTGGGCCTGCGTGCAGCCGGTGCACGTGCGCATCGCGCATGACCATCTGGTGCTGATCGATCCGGCGTCGCTCGAACTCTCGGACGAAGAAGCCAGCGCGCTGCTCGCGGTGGCGCGGCCGCTCATCGAAGAACTCGGCGTGCGAATCGAGGCGCCGAATCCCACGCGCTGGTATCTGTCCGGCGACGGCTTCGGCACGCTCGCCGGCGCGTCGCCGCTGCGCGCGAGCGGCCGCAACATCGAAATCTGGTTGCCGCACGAAGCGCATTCCGGCGAGCGCTCGCGCGCGTGGATGAAGCTGCAGAACGAAGTGCAGATGGCCTGGTTCGAGCATCCCGTCAACGAGGCGCGTGAAGCGCGCGGCCTGCCCGCCGTCAACTCCATCTGGTTTCATGCGCAAGGCGCGGCGCGTCCTGTGCAAAGCCCGTTCACGCAAGTTTTCTCCGACGCCGCCGCCACGCGCGGCCTCGCGATGACGGCCGGCGCGCCGGTCGCGGCACCGCCGGCGTCGTTCGCGGCGCTGGCGTCGTCGGCGTCGTCGCCGTTGGCTAAAGACGCCGGCAGCGACAACAACGCGACGCTCGTCGAGCTCGATCCGTTCTCGGCGCCTTACATCGAACAGGACTGGGCCCGCTGGAACGCGGCCTTCGCGTCGTTGCAGGGCGACTGGATCGAACCGGCGCTCGCAGCGCTCGAATCGGGCGCGCTCGCGCAACTCGGCCTGACGCTATGCGGCGACACTGGCTCGGTGACGCTCAGCATCACACGCGGCGATCTGCGCAAGTTCTGGCGGCGGCGCGTGCTCGCATCGCTGTTCATCGAATGATCGACCGCACGATCTAACGTACCCACGCCCCTATCGACGCACCAACCGACGCCCCTTCACAATGACCCGAATCGTTACGCGCGCCTGTTCTCCCGTCGACGCCGAAATCCTCGTGCGCCACGGCCTGCATCCGGTGCTCGCGCGCCTCTATGCGGCGCGCGGCGTGCGCCTGCCCGACGAGCTCGAAACCGGCCTCGCGCGCCTCGTGCCGCCCGCCGCGCTCAAGGGTTGCGACGAGGCCGCCGCGCTGCTCGCCGACGCCATCCAGCAGAAGCGCCGCATGCTGGTCGTCGCCGATTACGATTGCGACGGCGCCACCGCCTGCGCAGTCGCGGTGCGCGGGCTGCGCATGTTCGGCGGCAAGATCGATTACCTCGTGCCGAACCGCTTCGAATACGGCTACGGCCTGACGCCGGAGATCGTCGCGCTGGCCGCGCAAAGCGCGTCGGGCAAGCCGGAACTGCTGATCACCGTCGATAACGGCATCGCGAGCGTGGACGGCGTGGAAGCGGCGAACGCGCTCGGCATCGACGTGCTCGTCACCGATCACCATCTGCCCGGCGACCAGTTGCCGGCCGCGCGCGCCATCGTCAATCCGAATCAGCCGGGCTGCGAGTTCCCGAGCAAGTGCATTGCGGGCGTCGGCGTGATGTTCTATGTGCTGCTCGCGTTGCGCGCGGAATTGCGCCGGCGCGGCGCGTTCGGCGACGACTTTCCCGAGCCGCGTCTGGACGGCCTGCTCGATCTGGTCGCGCTCGGCACCGTCGCCGATGTCGTGAAGCTCGACGGCAATAACCGCGTGCTCGTCGCGCAAGGTTTGCAGCGCATCCGCAAAGGCAAGATGCAGCCGGGCATCGCCGCCCTCTTTCGCGCGGCCGCTCGCGACGCGCGCAACGCGTCGGGCTTCGACCTCGGCTTCGCGCTCGGTCCGCGCCTGAACGCGGCCGGACGGCTGTCCGACATGTCGCTCGGGATCGAATGCCTGACAACCGACGACATCGGCCGCGCATGGGAACTCGCGCAGCAGCTCGACACGATGAACCGCGAGCGCCGCGAGATCGAAGCCGGCATGCAGCAGCAGGCGCTCGACGACCTCTCGTCGATCGACCCCGACGGCGCGACCACCATCACGCTGTTCAATCCGGCGTGGCATCAGGGCGTGATCGGCATCGTCGCGGGACGGCTGAAGGAGAAGTTTCACCGGCCCGCGTTCACGTTCGCGCTTGCCGACGACAGCGGCCAGCTCGTCAAAGGCTCGGGGCGTTCTATCGCGGGCTTTCATCTGCGCGATGCACTCGATCTGATATCGAAGCGCGAACCCGGCATGATCGTCAAGTTCGGCGGCCACGCGATGGCCGCGGGCCTCACGCTCGCGACCGCCGACGTGCCGCGCTTCACGGCCGCGTTCGAAGCGGTCGGCCGCGAATGGCTGAGCGACGACGCGCTGTCGCGCACCGTCGAAACCGACGGCGAACTCGAGGACGCGTATTTCACGCCGCAATTCGTCGACATGCTCGACGCCGCCGTGTGGGGCCAGGGCTTTCCGGCGCCGGTGTTCTCGGGCGAATTCGACGTTGCCTCACAGGCGCTCGTGAAGGACAAGCACCTCAAGCTGCAACTGATGCGCGGCCGCCAGCGCTTCAACGCGATCTGGTTCAACCACACGGACACGCTGCCCGCGCGCACCACGGTCGCGTACCGGCTCGCGAGCGATACGTGGAACGGCGTGTCGCGCGTGCAGTTGATCGTCGAGCATGCGGTGAGCTAGCACGCTCGTCAACGAACTGCCGCGGCAGTGCACGCCCAACTCGCGCCCAACTCTCACACAGCGCGCACCGCGTCGAAAATCTCCGCAAAATCAACCGCAAACACGCGCCGGATCGCCACGAGGCCTCCGGCGCGGCACGCCGATCGGCTATAATTTCCCCTTTTTACGAAGCCACAAAGATCGACATGGAAGCGGAACGTCTCAACGCGATCGAAGCCTCTCTGGCGGACCTGCGCACGCGCGCGGCCGACCTACGGGGGTATCTTTGACTACGACGACAAATCTCGTCGTCTGATCGAAGTCAACCGGGAACTCGAAGACCCGGACGTCTGGAACGACTCGAAACACGCCCAGGCGCTCGGCCGGGAAAAGAAGCTGCTCGACGACACGGTCGGCAAACTCACGTCGCTGCACAACGACTTGCGCGACGCGCAAGACCTGTTCGAGATGGCGCGTGAAGAAGGCGACGACGAAACGCTCGTCGCCTGCGAAGCGGACGCGCAAGCGCTCGAGCAGCGCGTGGCCGACATGGAATTTCGCCGCATGTTCGCGAACCCCGCCGACCCGAACAACGCGTTCCTGGACATCCAGGCCGGCGCGGGCGGCACCGAGGCGTGCGACTGGGCCGCCATGCTGCTGCGCCAGTACCTGCGTTATTGCGAACGCAAGGGCTTCAAGACGGAAGTGCTCGAGCAGACCGACGGCGACGTCGCGGGCATCAAGAACGCCACCATCAAGATCGAAGGCGAATACGCGTACGGCTTTTTGCGCACCGAAACGGGCGTGCACCGCCTCGTGCGTAAATCGCCGTTCGATTCTTCGGGCGGGCGTCATACATCGTTCTCGTCGGTGTTCGTGTATCCGGAAGTCGACGATTCGATCGAAGTGGACATCAACCCGGCCGATCTGCGGATCGACACGTACCGCGCGTCCGGCGCGGGCGGTCAGCACATCAACAAGACCGATTCCGCGGTGCGTATCACGCACATGCCGTCGGGCATCGTCGTGCAATGCCAGAACGACCGCTCGCAGCACCGCAACCGCGCCGAAGCCATGGCCATGCTGAAATCGCGCCTGTACGAAGCGGAAATCCGCAAGCGTCAGGCCGAGCAGGACAAGCTCGAAGCCGGCAAGACCGATGTGGGCTGGGGTCATCAGATCCGCTCGTATGTGCTGGACAACAGCCGCATCAAGGATCTGCGCACCAACGTCGAAATCAGCAATACGAAGAGCGTGCTCGACGGCGATCTCGATCCGTTTATCAGCGCAAGCCTGAAGCAAGGCGTCTAAGCGACAACCGGCGCGGCACGCACAGCCGCGCCGCCTCTTTTTATTGCCTGAGGTTTTTCACCGACTGGCTGTTCGCAAGCGGCTCGACCCACGCGGACCACGAACACCAAGACCATCATGAACGAACCGATCCAACCGAACCTCGTGCCCGAGGTGGACGACAACAAGATCATCGCGGAGCGCCGCGAAAAGCTGCGCGAATTGCGCGAGCAAGGCGTCGCCTATCCGAACGATTTCCGTCCCACGCATCACGCCGAAGATCTGCAGGCGCAATTCGAGCACACCGACAAGGAAGCGCTCGAAGCGAATCCGCTCGAAGTCGCGATCGCCGGCCGCATGATGCTCAAGCGCGTGATGGGCAAGGCGAGCTTTGCGACCGTGCGCGACGGCTCGGGTCAGATCCAGTTCTTCATCACGCCGGCCGACGTCGGCCAGGAAACGTACGACGCCTTCAAGAAGTGGGACATGGGCGACATCGTCGCGGCGCGCGGCGTCCTGTTCCGCACCAACAAGGGCGAGCTGTCGGTGCGCTGTACCGAACTGCGTTTGCTGTCGAAGTCGCTGCGTCCGCTGCCCGACAAGTTTCATGGCCTGTCGGACCAGGAAATGAAGTATCGGCAACGCTATGTCGATCTGATCGTCACGCCGGAAACGCGCAAGACATTCGCCGCGCGAACCAAGGCGATTTCGTCGATCCGTAAATTCATGGCGGATGCCGGCTTCATGGAAGTCGAAACGCCGATGCTGCACCCCATTCCCGGCGGCGCGGCGGCCAAGCCGTTCACCACGCATCACAACGCGCTCGACATGCAGATGTTCCTGCGCATCGCACCCGAGCTGTATCTGAAGCGTCTCGTGGTCGGCGGCTTCGAGCGCGTGTTCGAGGTCAACCGGAATTTCCGTAACGAGGGCGTCTCCGTGCGCCACAATCCGGAATTCACGATGATCGAGTTCTACGCGGCCTACACCGACTACAAGTGGGTGATGGATTTCACCGAGCAGTTGATCCGCCAGGCCGCCATCGACGCATTGGGTACAGCCACCATCACGTACCAGGGGCGCGAGCTGGATCTGGCGAAGCCGTTCCACCGTTTGACGATCACGCAGGCCATCCAGAAATACGCGCCGCAATACACGAACGAGCAGCTCGCCGACAGCGCGTTTTTGCGCACCGAGTTGAAGAAGTTCGGCGTGGATGCGTCGCAGCCGCAGTTCCTGAACGCGGGCGTGGGTTCGCTGCAACTCGCGCTCTTCGAGGAAACCGCCGAGTCGCAGTTGTGGGAGCCGACGTACATCATCGACTATCCGCTCGAAGTGTCGCCGCTCGCGCGCGCGTCGGACAAGGTCGAGGGCATTACGGAGCGCTTCGAGCTCTTCATTACCGGCCGCGAGATCGCCAATGGCTTCTCGGAGCTGAACGATCCGGAAGACCAGGCCGCGCGCTTCAGGAAGCAGGTCGACCAGAAAGACGCCGGCGACGAAGAAGCCATGTTCTACGACGCGGACTATATCCGCGCGCTCGAATACGGCATGCCGCCGGCGGGCGGCTGCGGCATCGGCATCGACCGTCTGGTGATGATGCTGACCGACAGCCCGAGCATCCGCGACGTGATTCTGTTCCCGCATCTGCGTCGCGAGGACTGAAGACTGCGGTTTTTGCTTGCGGTTGGTTTGTGGAAACGCCCGGCTCGATGTCGGGCGTTTTCTTTTGCACGCGCCGCATTGGGCGCCGTTTGTAACGATAGGTAAAAGCCCCGCTGCCCACAGCCGTCGCACGACGGCTTTCCGGCAAATCGTTACAATTCGAAACGCCTCGGGGATCGAATTCCGCGAGACTGGGTCTCACTAGAAGTCACTCTGCCGAAGACGGAGGTCAAGATGGACAAGCCCAACACGCAACCCGCCACACAAGCTACCCCGCCGACGCCGCCGACTCAGCGGCGGCTTCATCCGCTCGTCGCGACTGCCGCGGGCGCGGTGATCATCGCGAGCCTCGTCGCCACGGCGGCCGTCACCGGCATGTTCCCGAAGGCGTCGAGCAACGGCGAACCGACGAATCAGACGCAAGCGGCGCAGGTTGTGCCGCAAAGCGCGCAGCAACAGCAACCTGTGGTCGATTCGGCGGCGCCGGCGAATCTGGCTGCGCAGCAGCCAGCGCAGACAGCCGCCGCACAGCCCGCCGAGCCGCAACGCGCACCCGCACCCGTGCAGCAGCAATACGCCCAACAGCAACCCGCGCCGCAACCACAGGCCGAGCCCGCGCCTCAATACGCTCAGCCACAGCAGCCTGTACAGCAGGCGCATTGCTCGACGTGCGGCACGGTGGTCGCGATCTCCGCGGCGCGTCAGGAAGGACACGGCACCGGCATCGGCGCAGTCGGCGGCGCAGTGGCCGGCGGCGTGGTCGGCAACCAGTTCGGCAGCGGCAACGGCCGCACCGCGATGACGCTGCTCGGCGCGCTCGGCGGCGGGCTCGCCGGCAACTCGGTCGAAAAACATATCCGCAGCACGACGTCGTATTCCGTGCGGGTACGGATGGAAAACGGCAAGACGCGCTACTTCACGTATCACGAAGCGCCGCCCTTCCAGCAAGGTCAGCGCGTTCGCGTGCAAAACGGCACGCTCGTCGCGGACTAAACGCGGACAAAACGCCGCGGCGCTTAAACCTCACACGCACACGAAGTCAGCGGGCATAAAAAAGGCGATTCCAATGATGGAATCGCCTTTTTCCTTGCAGCCTCGGCATCCGCCGAAACCGCTTCGCAACCTCAGTAATCCGCGTCTTCAATCCATGCAGCCTGAATCGCCTCGAGAATTTTTTCGTTCGACCGGTTGGGGTCGTCGTCGAATCCTTCCAGCTCCGTGACCCAGCGATGCAGGTCGGTGAAGCGCACCTGCTGCGGATCGACGTTCTGATGCTTGTCGGTCAGGGCCATCGCGATGTCTTGCGTATCGGTCCACTTCATGGCTGCGTCCTCCTGTTAGTGGTTTTCCTTCGCGTGATTGATCGAGTAACGCGGGATTTCAACGACCAGGTCCTGCTCGGCCGGCACGATCGCCTGGCACGACAGACGCGAAGCCGGCTCGAGCCCCCACGCCTTGTCCAACAGATCGTCCTCGTCTTCCTCGGACGGCGTCAAGGCGGCGAAACCCTCACGCACGATCACGTGACAGGTCGTGCACGCGCACGACTTCTCGCAGGCATGCTCGATTTCTATGCCGTTATCGAGCAGGTTGTCGCAAATGCTCTTGCCGGGCACGGCTTCGATCACCGCGCCTTCCGGGCACAGTTCGACGTGAGGCAGCACAACGATTTGAGGCATACATTTTCCGTTTGGGTCTGAGGCGCGGCCTCAAACAGGCTTCGCACCATTTTACTGGCGACGCGCGGAGTTTTTAAGTCCGCGTGTCTTTAAGTCCATCGCGCTCATGGGTTTGCAGCGGCGAACCGCGGCTGGCCACGTGAGCGCGGCAAGCGTCAGATCTCGTCGAGCTTGCGGCCGGCGAGCGCGCGGCGAATGCCTTTGTTCATGCGGCGGGCGGCGAATTCGTCGGTGCCTTCGGCGAGCTTTTTCGTCGCCGCTTCGATTGCGTCGACGTCGTCGCTCTGCGCCACGTCGCGCAAGCCGTTCAGCAGCGCGTCGAGTTCCGCGCGTTCGCTGTCGTCGAGCAGTTCGGCGTCGGCGGCGAGCGCCGCGCCGGTCGCTTCGATCAGACGCCGCGCCTCGACTTGCGCCTCGCGCAGTGCGCGGGCGCGCATGTCGACTTCGGCGGTCGAGAAGCTGTCCTCCAGCATGCGCGCGATGTCGTCGTCGGCGAGACCGTACGACGGCTTCACGACCACCGACGCCTCCACGCCCGAGCCCAGCTCGCGCGCGAACACGGACAAGAGGCCGTCCGCATCCACCTGATACGTCACGCGGATGCGCGCGGCGCCCGCCGCCATCGGCGGAATGCCGCGCAGCTCGAAACGCGCGAGCGAGCGGCAGTCGCTGACGAGTTCGCGCTCGCCTTGCACGACGTGGATCGCCATCGCGGTCTGGCCGTCCTTGAAGGTCGTGAAATCCTGCGCGCGCGCGACCGGAATGGTCGAATTGCGCGGGATGATCTTCTCGGTCAGCCCGCCCATCGTCTCGACGCCGAGCGACAGCGGAATCACGTCGAGCAGCAGCCAGTCGTCGCCGTCCGCGCCCCGGTTGCCCGCGAGCAGATCGGCCTGGATCGCCGCGCCGAGCGCGACGACCTGGTCAGGGTTGAGATTGGTCAGCGGCGGCTGGCCGAAGAACGCTTCGACCGCGCGGCGAATCACCGGCATGCGGGTCGCGCCGCCCACCAGCACGACGCCCTTGATGTCCTTCGTCGCGACTTTTGCGTCACGCAGCGCTTTCTTGGTCGGGCCGAGCGTGCGTTGCACGAGCGACTGTGTGATGGCCTCGAAAGTAGCCTCGGCGATCGTCAGATCGATCCTGGTGCCGTTCGAAAGCGTCGCGGCGAGGGTTGCCTCAGGCGCGTCCGACAACGCCTCCTTGGTCGTGCGCACGCTGTCGAGCAGCAGCCGCACGTCTTCCGGCGCGAGCGACTGCGGCGCGATGCCGGCCTGCTGCAGCACATGGCGATAGAGCGCGTGGTCGAAATCGTCGCCGCCGAGCGCGGAGTCGCCGCCCGCCGCCAGCACTTCGAACACGCCTTTCGTGAGCTTCAGAATCGACAGGTCGAAGGTGCCGCCGCCGAGGTCGTAGACCGCGTACAGGCCTTCGGAGCCGTTGTCGAGGCCGTAGGCGATTGCGGCCGCCGTCGGTTCGTTCAGCAGGCGCAGCACGTTCAGGCCGGCGAGGCGCGCGGCGTCTTTCGTGGCCTGGCGCTGCGCCTCGTCGAAATAGGCCGGCACCGTGATGACCGCGCCGACGAGTTCGTCGCCGAGCGTGTCTTCCGCACGCTGGCGCAGCGTCGCGAGAATTTCCGCCGACACTTCGACCGGACTCTTCACGCCGTCGACGGTGCGGATCTGCACCATGCCGGGCGCGTCGATGAAGTCGTACGGTGCGTTTTCGGCGCCCTCGACTTCCGCCTTGCCGCGGCCCATGAAGCGCTTGACGGAGACGATCGTGTTGCGCGGATCGGTCGCCGCCTCGGCCTTGGCCGCGCGGCCGATACGCCGGCCGCCCTTTTCCAGGTAGCGCACGACAGAGGGCAGCAACACGTGGCCATCTTCGTCAGGCAGCACGTCGGGCACACCGCTGCGCACGGCGGCGACGAGAGAATTGGTCGTGCCGAGATCGATACCGACCGCCAGACGCCGCTGATGGGGCGCCGGTGCCATGCCGGGTTCGGAGATTTGCAGTAAGGCCATCTGGATCTTCTCGGAGCCGCGAAGCCCCGTCCTGAATTTTGCGTTGCTGGATGTAGTGCCAAAGCCGCGTCAGCGCCGATGCGATGCGACGCGATGCGCCGGTATGCGATGCGCTGAACGAGGCTAGCTCTCGAGCCGCTCGATCTGCGAGCCGGTTTCCGACGCCACCCGTTCGATGAACATCAACTGCCGCACCGCCTCGCCCGCCGCCTGGTCCGCGCCGCTGTCGAGCAATGCGCCGAGCTTGTCGAAACGCACGCGCTCTTCGTCGCGCAATTCGCCGAGCAACGCATCGAGCGCGTCGACGTTCTTCGCCGCGGCGGCGTCTTCGATCGCTTCGCGCCATTCCATCTGCTGCATAAGAAACGCCGGCTCCATCGCCGTGTTGTCGTGCGCGCCGATGTCGATGCCGCGCAGATGCAACAGATACGTCGCGCGCTTAAGCGGATCGCGCAGCGTCTGATACGCCTCGTTCGCGCGCGTCGCCCATTGCATCGCGATGCGCTTTTGCGCGTCGCCGGCCGCCGCGAAGCGGTCCGGATGCACTTGCGCCTGCACCGTGCGATACGCGTGATCGAGCGCGGCGGGATCGAGCGCGAATTGCGCCGGAAGACCAAAGAGGTCGAAGTGGCTATCGTTCAGCGAGGCCATCGGATAGAAGTTTCCGTTCATTCAAAGGAGCGCATGCAAAGCGCAGTCCCGCGGTGCGATCGTGCGATTGTGCGATCTTGCGAAGCAAACTAAAAAGGCGGCCCGCGCCGCCTTTGGTCCGCTCCACGCGGAAGTTCCGGTTATACGCGGAACGACTCGCCGCAACCGCACTCGTCCTTCACGTTCGGATTGTTGAACTTGAAGCCTTCATTCAGGCCTTCGCGCGCGAAATCGAGCTCGGTTCCGTCGATATAAGCGAGGCTCTTCGGGTCGACAATGATCTTCACGCCGTTGCATTCGAATACCTCGTCTTCGGGCGCGAGTTCGTCCACATACTCCAGCTTGTAGGCCAAGCCGGAGCAGCCGGTGGTGCGCACGCCCAGACGCAGGCCCACGCCTTTACCACGACGGATCAGATACTTCTGCACGTGCTGTGCTGCCTTTTCGGTCAACGTAATTGCCATAGCGTTTCTCATTGCGCGGTGCGTGCCGACGCCCCGCTGCCCTGCCTGCATCAAATATCGCTCATGCGTGACGGCGCCAACCCACCGCGCCGTTCGCTTCCGCCGTTCGCTTCAACTCGCCCGATCGCTTTCGAACTCGTGGCTTCAGGCGTGCTGCTGGTCGCCTTCCACTACTGCTGCTTCGCCGTGACGTTGCTTGTAGTCGGCGACCGCTGCCTTGATCGCGTCTTCCGCGAGAATCGAGCAGTGGATTTTCACCGGCGGCAACGCGAGTTCTTCGGCGATCTGCGTGTTCTTGATCGACATAGCCTGATCGAGCGTCTTGCCCTTCACCCACTCGGTGACGAGCGAGCTCGACGCGATCGCCGAACCGCAGCCGTACGTCTTGAACTTCGCGTCTTCGATGATGCCGTCCGCGCCCACGCGGATCTGCAGCTTCATCACGTCGCCGCATGCGGGTGCGCCGACCATGCCGGTGCCGACCGCGTCGTCGTCCTTCGAGAACGAGCCGACGTTGCGCGGGTTTTCGTAGTGGTCCAGAACCTTGTCGCTATAAGCCATGATTACACTCCTTGATTCGTTTCAATCTGCGTGTTCGTAAATTGCGCGGTGAACTGCGCGGTAAATTGCGCGATCGTTTCGACTAGCCGGCGCGTCAGTGCGCTGCCCACTGAATCGTCGAAATATCAATGCCGTCCTGGTGCATCTCCCACAGCGGCGACAGATCGCGCAGCTTCGCAATTTTCGTCTTCAGCAGATTGATCACGTAGTCCACGTCCTGCTCGGTCGTGAAGCGGCCCACCGTGAAGCGGATCGAGCTGTGCGCGAGTTCGTCGTTACGGCCAAGCGCGCGCAACACGTACGACGGTTCCAGCGAAGCCGACGTGCACGCCGAACCCGACGACACCGCCACGTCTTTCACCGCCATGATCAGCGATTCGCCTTCGACGAAATTAAAGCTGATGTTCAGGTTGTGCGGCACACGCTTTTCCATGTCGCCGTTCACATAGACTTCGTCGATCTCCGACAGCCCACGCAGCAACCGGTCGCGCAGCATGCGAATGCGCTCGTTTTCCGTTGCCATTTCCTCGCGCGCGATGCGGAACGCCTCGCCCATGCCGACGATCTGATGCGTAGCCAGCGTGCCCGAACGCATGCCGCGCTCGTGACCGCCGCCGTGCATCTGCGCCTCGATACGCACGCGCGGCTTGCGGCGCACGTACAGCGCGCCGATGCCCTTCGGACCATACGTCTTGTGCGCCGAGAAGGACATGAGGTCGACCTTCAGCTTTTGCAAATCGATATCGATCTTGCCGGTGGCTTGCGCCGCGTCAACGTGAAAAATAATGCCTTTTTCACGGGTGATTTCGCCGATTGCCTCGATGTCCTGAATCACGCCGATCTCGTTGTTCACCGACATCACCGACACGAGAATCGTGTCCGGGCGAAGCGCGGCCTTGAACTTCTCGAGGTCGATCAGACCGTCGTCCTGCACATCCAGATACGTGACTTCGAAGCCTTCACGCTCCAGCTCGCGGCAGGTGTCCAGCACGGCCTTGTGCTCGGTCTTCACCGTGATGATGTGCTTGCCCTTGCTCTTGTAGAAGTGCGCGGCGCCCTTGATCGCGAGGTTGTCCGACTCGGTTGCGCCCGAGGTCCAGATGATTTCGCGCGGATCGGCATTGACGAGCGCGGCGACGTTTTCGCGCGCTTCTTCGACCGCGCGCTCAGCCGTCCAGCCATACGAATGGCTACGCGACGCGGGGTTGCCGAACTGCTCGCGCAGATACGGAATCATCTTGTCCACCACGCGCGGATCGACCGGGGTCGTGGCGCTGTAGTCCATGTAAATGGGCAGGTGGGGAATCTCGTTGTTCATGTATCGCTCCGGGGACGTCGTGTGCTCTGGCTTCTGAATTCGTGATCGCGCTGCGGTATGCCGCGCCGCGTCTTACGAACCGGCCATGTTGAAAACGGAATTAGGACCTTTGGGCGCCACGCGAACCGGCTCGACCGCCGGCGCCTCACTGCGCCTGTCGCGCAGAACGGCCGGCGCGCCTTCGCGCGAACGTTGCTGGTCGACCAGATCTTTCAGCGAGACCGAATCCAGGTACTCGACCATTTTCTGGTTCAGCGTGGACCACAGCTCATGCGTCATGCAATGGCCGTCGTGCTGCTTGGTGCCCTCGCACGAGCCCTTGCCGCCGCATTGGGTGGCGTCGAGCGGCTCGTCCACCGCGATGATGATGTCGGCCACCGTCACGTCTTCGGCGCGGCGCGCGAGATTGTAGCCGCCGCCCGGCCCGCGCACGGACTCGACGATTTCATGACGACGCAGCTTGCCAAACAGCTGCTCGAGGTACGACAGGGAGATATGCTGGCGCTGGCTGATACCTGCAAGCGTCACCGGGCCCTGCTCCTGGCGCAATGCCAGGTCGATCATCGCCGTGACGGCGAAACGGCCTTTCGTGGTGAGTCTCATATGTATGGGGAACCGCTATTCTCGACAAGTTTTGTCAAGTATAAATACATGACCGATTTAGTCAAGTATCCCTCCTGGGATGTGGGTCATTACTTAATTGCTCGCGCGTTTTTTCCCAGCGACGCCGCGACCTAGTCGATCAATTGGGGGCGCAATGCGGCGATGAGCCCGCGGCAAGCCGCCTCGCATTGATCCAGCACCTGCTCGAAACCTTCCGCGCCGCCGAAATACGGATCGACGACTTCGCGCGAGCCGCTCCAGCGAGCGTCGCTTTCGGGCACGAATTCCATCAGCAGGCGAATCTTGTCCTGCTGGTCCGGCGGACACACCTGGCGCAGCGCGGCGACGTTCTTGTCGTCCATTGCGATCAGCAGGTCGAAGCGGTCGAAGTCGATGTCCGCTATCTGCCGCCCACGCAGTGCCGCGAGATCGTAGCCGCGGCCGCGCGCGGCCTGCTGCGCGCGCTCGTCCGGCGGCTGGCCGATGTGCCAGTCTCCCGTGCCGGCGGAGTCGATCAGAATACGCCCACCGAGCTTCGCCTCGTCGACGAGACGGCGCATCACGGCTTCCGCGGTCGGCGAACGACAGATGTTCCCGAGGCAGACAAAGCAGATGGACACAGTTTTCATCGGAGGCTTCTTTTGCGCTTTTCGGCGCGGTGAGGTGCGAATGGCGGCAAATACGCCGCGACGCGACGCCCGCCGCGCGGTGCCGCGATTATACAAAGGCGCACGAAATCGCGCCGCGGACGCCGCCCGGCATTGCTTCGGCCGCTCGCGGGCTCAGGTTCAAGTTCAGGACGCCTGCGCCAGAGGCAGCGCGGTCACGGTGCGCAACGGCTTGACCGGCGCGGACGACGCGTCGTCGATCATGCCGTAGGACGCCGCCCGCGCCAGTTCGGCGGTCAATTGGTCTGCCGCCAGCGGCGCCTGCGAGCCGCGCGCGGACAGATCGCCGCAAATGTGCAGATACGCCACGGCCGCTAATCCGACGACCAGTGCGAGAGGCCAGTACACCGCTATTGTCTTTTTCATGATGTCGTTCTTCCAGAGGAGGGGTAGCTAAGCTCATCGCTTACTATGCCCATGACGAATCCTATAGGAATAGCCAATCGGGAAAAACCGGCTCAGGCGCGATACAGCGTTGTCGGAAATGGAACAGTGATTGGATGCGGACACGATCAGGCGCGATCGGCTCACGCCTGGCACGAAAAATAAGTCCTTACAAAAGCATACAAAGCTACCGCCACGGATGCGCATAATTGCGGTCTCATTACTACGAAACCTACTGTCTCGGGCTTGAAATGAAACGCTTCGCACCCTTTGCCGCTGTCGCCGTCGCCGCCCTGCTCGGCGGCTGCGCCGTCTATCCGGACGGCACGCCGATGTACAGCAACGGCTACAGCACCTACGACGGCTACTACGACGCGTACGGCGCGCCCGTCCCGCAGACGAACGTCTACATGGGCTACAGCAATTATTACGGTCCGGGCTATTACGGCGGTCCGGGGCGCTATTACGGTCCAGGATACGGCGGATACCGAGGGCGGCCGTACTACGACGGAGACCACGGCAATCGGGGCGGAAACGGTGGGCCGCATGGCCAACCCAACGGTGGACCTCGCGGCCAGCCCAACGGCGGACCGCCTCCGCAAGGAGCGGTCGCGGGTCCGCGCGGTCCGAGCGGCTCGAATGCGCCGCGGCCCGGCGTCGCGCCGCCGCCCCCGCCGCCGCCCGCGCCGGCGCCAGCACCGCAGGCGGGCGGTCGCGGCGATGCCGGCGCACCCGTGTTGAGAGGCAATCCGGCTCGGGGCATGACGACGCATTAGAGCAGCGCTTTAGCGGCGGTGAACGGGACGCCGCGGGCACGCCACGGCGTCTCAAGCGACTTGCCACGCGGGCCAGCCTTGGCGTATGGCACCGGCGCCGTCGCAACAGCGGTTGGCTCTCGCGAAAACTTCTACCGGCACGTTGCACAACTCACTAGCAGTAGCAGTAGCACTCGCGCGACGGCAGAGCGCCGCCCCAACCTTCTTCAGCCGATATGACTGCGTTGCGCGGCGTACAACTCCCGGAACGTGCGTCCAACCGGCGCGGGCATATCCCGCGTATTCGTCCAGCCGGCGCCGCCCAAAGGCAGCTTCGCAATCGACCGATTGCGCCCGCCCATGCGTTCGAGCACGCGCACAGCGAGTTTCGTGACGAGCGCGTAAGCGTCCGGATGCATCGCCAGAAAACCCCACACTGCGAGACCCGCGCGCTCCTTCCACGGACGCAGGCGCCGTTCAACCTGCTTCTCGCGCAGTTTGCGCAGCAGATCGGACAACGGAATGCCGACCGGACATACGCTATTGCACTCGCCGCACAGCGTGGCTGCTTGCGGCAGATCGAGCGCCTTATCGAGGCCGACGTAGCTCGGCGTCAGCACAGAACCCATCGGGCCGGGATACACCCAGCCGTAGGCATGGCCGCCGACTTTCTGATACACCGGGCAATGATTCATGCACGCGCCGCAACGAATGCAGCGGAGCATCTCCTGAAAATCGCCGCCGATCAGCCCCGTGCGCCCGCCGTCGACGAGCACCACATACATATGCTCGGGCCCGTCCTGATCGCCCTCGCCTCGCGGCCCGGTCAGCACCGAGAAATAGTTGGACGTAGTCTGGCCCGTCGCCGAGCGCGGCAGCAAGCGCATGGCCGTCGCGAGGTCTTCGAGCGTGGGCAGCACCTTTTCGATGCCGGTGACGGCGACATGCACGCGCGGCATCACCGTACACATGCCTTCGTTGCCCTCATTGGTGACGAGCACCACGGAGCCGGTTTCCGCGATCACGAAGTTGCCGCCGGTCACACCCATGTCCGCGCTCATGAAGTGCGGGCGAAGCACCTGTCGGGCTTCCAGCGTCATATCCGGAATTTCGGTGAGCCGCGGCCGGCCGTGCGTTTTGGCGAACAGGTCGGCGATCTCGTCCTTATCCTTGTGGACGACGGGCGCGATGATGTGGCTAGGCGGCTCGTTGTCGTTGATCTGCAGAATGTATTCGCCGAGATCGGTCTCGATGGATTGCACGCCCATCTGTCCGAGCACTTCGTTCAGGCGCATTTCCTCGGTGACCATCGACTTGGTCTTGATCACCTTCTTCACATCGTGCCGGCGTGCAATTTCGCCGACGAGCCGCGCGGCCTCCTGCGTGGTCTCGGCAAAGAGCACCGTGACGCCACGCCGGGCCGCCTCGCGTTCGAACGTCTCGAGCCACACGTCCAGATTTTCGAGCGCCCGGTTGCGGCGCTCCTTCAGTGCGTCCCGCGTGGCGGGAAAGTCGATCGCGGTCAGCGCCGCGGCGCGCGCGGAGACGAACTTGGTGGACAGTTTGGTCAGGTTCTGCTGCAGCCGCTGGTCCGCAAGCTTCTGACCGGCGCGCGCCTTGAATTGCATCGATTGGATTTGCATGGCGGTCCCCTTACCCCGTTACACGTCGCCGGCCAGTACCTGCGCGATGTGCAGCACGCGCGTCGCGGTATCGCCGGTGCGCCTCAGGCGCCCTTCGATATTGAGCATGCAGCCGAGGTCGCCGAGCACCACCGCGCCCGCGCCGCTGTCGCGGATATTCGCGCATTTTTCGTCGACGATCGCCGTGGAGATGTCGCCGTACTTCACCGCAAACGTGCCGCCGAAGCCGCAGCAGTGCTCGCAGCCCTTCATTTCGGTCACCGCGACGCCCACCTGGGCGAGCAGTTCGCGCGGCTGCGCCTTGACGCCGAGTTCGCGCAGACCGGAACACGAATCGTGATAGGTGACCTGTCCGGCGAATTCGCCTGGCTGCAACCGCACTTTCGCGACGTTGACGAGGAAGTCGGTCAGCTCGAACACCCTGGCGCGCAGGCGGCCGAAGCGATTCATCAGTTCGGGGTCGTCGGCGAACAGGTCGCCGTAATGCGCGCGGATCATGCCGCCGCACGAGCCTGACGGCACCACCACGTAGTCGAACTGCTCGAATTCGCGCAAGGTTTTCTCGGCGAGGTCGCGGGCGATGCGCCGCTCGCCCGAGTTGTACGCGGGCTGGCCACAGCACGTTTGCGCCGGCGGCACCACCACTTCAAAACCGGCGCCTTCGAGCAGCTTGATCACCGAAAAACCGATTTCGGGCCGCATCAGGTCGATCAGGCAGGTGACGAACAATCCGACTCGCATGAGCCATCCTCCAGGAAAACGTCCCTGATTATCCGCTGTTTGGCGCACAATACCAACGCCCGGAAGGCATAGGACGAACGCCTCGCCGAATTCGAAGGCCGCTTCCAAGTGCGTTCGCTTTTTTCACGATACGAGATACAATCAGTTTCCGCTGTTTGACGCGTCAACCGATTCTTCTTATGAGCGACACGAACCCGGATCCCAAAACTTCGATCCAGGTGATCGAACGCATGATGCGCCTGCTCGACGCACTCGCCGCGCATAGCGACCCGGTCAGCCTGAAAGAACTCGCCATCCGCACGGAACTGCATCCGTCCACCGCGCACCGCATCCTGAACGACATGGTGATGTGCCGGCTCGTCGACCGGTCCGATCCCGGCACGTACCGGCTCGGCATGCGCTTGCTCGAACTCGGCAATCTCGTGAAGGCGCGGCTGTCCGTGCGCGACGCGGCGCTCACGCCGATGCGCGAGCTGCATCGGCAGACGGGCCAGACCGTGAACCTGTCGGTGCGTCAGGGCGACGAGATCGTGTACATCGAGCGCGCTTATTCCGAGCGTTCGGGCATGCAGGTCGTGCGCGCCATCGGCGGACGCGCGCCGCTGCATCTGACGTCGGTCGGCAAACTCTTCCTCGCCGCCGACGAATCGACGCGCGTGCGCGCCTACGCGACCCGCACGGGCCTGTCGGGCCACACGCAAAACAGCATCACCGACTTAGCCAAGCTCGAGCGCGAACTGTCGCATGTGCGCCAGCAAGCGTGCGCGCGCGACAACGAAGAACTGGAGCTCGGCGTGCGCTGCATCGCCGCGGGCATCTACGACGACACGGGCAAACTCGTCGCGGGTCTGTCGCTTTCGGCGCCGGCCGACCGCCTGCAGGATTCCTGGCTAGGTCAGCTCAGCCAGACGGCGCTTGTGATTTCCGAGGCGCTGGGGTATCGGCCGCAGGCTTCGCAGGATCATGGGCATCATCCGGGCTCGCATGCATAGGCCCTAAGTTGCGAATCGACGAATCGACGAATCGACGAATCGCAGCGTGCAACGAAAAAGCCCCGCAAATGCGGGGCTTTTCAATTGTGGCGACCGATTCTTAAACCGACCGCAAACCCAGAAACACAGCGCGCTCAGGTGCCCGGCCCGCCGGCGTCCGCGCTCGTGATACGCGCCTGATCGCCGCCGTTGTCGAGCCACGTGCGCAGCCGCGTGGCGTCGGCGAAACGCGAGTACTTGCCCGACGAGTCGAGCAGCACGAGCACCATCGGACGGCCATGAATATTGGCTTGCATCACGAGGCACTCGCCCGCTTCGTTGATGAAGCCGGTCTTTTGCAGACCGATCTCCCACGTCGGGTTACGCACGAGCGCATTCGTGCTGTTGTACGCGAGCGTGCGCTTGCCCGTGTACACCTCGTAGCTGCGGTCCGTCGAGAACCGGCGGATCAGCGGATATTGATACGCGGCATTGACCATCTTCACGAGATCGCGCGCGCTCGACACGTTCTGGCTCGTCAAGCCGGTGGGATTCTCAAAGTGCGTGTCGGTCATGCCGAGTTGCCGCGCCTTCGCGTTCATGGCCGCGAGGAACGCCGGCCGGCCGCCCGGGTAGTAGCGCGACAGCGCGGCGGCAGCACGGTTTTCCGACGCCATCAGCGCGATATGCAGCATGTCTTCGCGCGACAGCACCGAGCCGACGGACAGGCGCGAGCCAGTGTTCTTTTCGTAGTCGCGGTCTTCGTCCGTGACTTCGAGCTGATCGGTCATCGGCTCTTTCGAATCCAGCACGACCATCGCGGTCATCAGCTTCGTGATGGACGCGATCGGCACCACGGCGCGCGAGTTTTTATCGAAGAGCGACTCGCCGGTGTTCTGGTCGACCACGTACGCGACGCTCGAGCGCAGCATCAGCGCGTCCGGCGTCTCGTGCAGGCCGAATGCCTGGCCGACGGTCGGCTGGCGCGGCTCATAGGCAACGCGCCGCACCACCGAGTGGTGACGGCCGTTCGACGTATAGGTCACGCGCTTGCGCTTGACGCTCGCGCGCGGCGCGTCGTCATCAGCGGCGGCGGCCTTTGCGACCGCGCCTTTGCTGCCGGCTTTTACAGCTTTGCCGGAGACCTTGGTTGCGGCGGCGGGCTTCTTGGCGGCCTTCGCGTGCTTCGAAGTTTTTGCGGATGCAGCGGGCGTCGCGGCAAAAGTGCTCACGGGCGTGCCAAGCGCCGCCGCGAGGACCATGGAGGCGGCCACCGACAAAGCGGTGCTGCGCGCCGCGCCGTGGATCACTTTTAGCGACGAAAACATGTCGGTTTTCATGGGTGTTCTGTAGGGAGCGGCGAGAGGGTTCCGCAAGTGTAGTAAAACAACGAAAAATTAGCAATTTGAAGCACTTATCTGCGCTCCTTAAACCAGCTTATAAGCTCCGATCGCAAAAACGCAAATAAGTGCCGCGCTTCGATCGATAAAAACGATCGGAGCGCCGCGCCTCGCCACCACCGTCACCCTGAAAAAGGGTGTGGTCCTTTCAGCATAACGGCAATTTCGAGACAACCTTGATGAGGGGAAACACGGCTGTCGCGGCCAACGAGGTCTCGCGCCGCGGACGCAAGCGAGCCAACACGCGCAGCGGACGTTGTCTTAAATGCCCGCTGCAAATCGCAGACGCGCGTTCGACCGGCATCAACGATTAACGTTCCGTGACAGTTTATGGTTTACATCAATTCGCATCCGCGCCGAGCTTTTGTTAAATAGACCCTCACGGTTTTTTCTGCGGTGCACGCAAAAGCGCCTCGGAGAGGTTGTTGGAGCCGGAACAAAATACCGTTTTCGGACTTTCCACTGGCAAGAGCGGTCAATCGTTCCGCGTCATGCGGCTGTCATTCAGAGCGCATAAGCTATTGTTTCCTAAGTGGTTTCTTAAGATTGTGCAATGCACAAAAACCACTTGACATTCCTTGGCGCCATCTTAAAATAGAACTCATTGCTGCGATGCACAATACATCGCGGTCCGGGCAGACGAATTTGTGCGTCTCGCCACCACCCCAATGCGGTCGCAGAGTTCGGCCGCGATCCAGGAGCGTAAACCATGACTTTGCTGACCCCCGAGCAATTCGCTGCAGCCCAGAAAGCCAACTTCGAAACGCTGTTCGGCCTCACCACCAAGGCATTCGAAGGCGTCGAAAAGCTGGTCGAACTGAACCTGCAAGTCGTGAAATCCACGCTCGCGGAAAGCCAGGAAAATGCCCAGCGCGCGCTGTCGGTGAAAGACGCGCAGGAACTGCTGGCACTGCAAGCGAGCCTCGCGCAGCCGGTCGCTGAAAAGGCGCTGTCGTACGGCCGTCACGTGTACGAAATCGTTTCGGCAACGCAAGGCGAGTTCGCCCGCGTAGCGGAAGCGCAGTTCGAAGAGCAGAACCGCAAGGTTCAGTCGCTCGTCGAAAACGTCGCGAAGAATGCACCGGCCGGTTCGGAAACCGCTGTCGCCGTGATCAAGTCGGCCATCACTGCCGCCAACACCACGTACGAAACGGTCCACAAGGCCACGAAGCAAGCTGTCGAAATCGCGGAAAGCAACTTCAACGCAGCCGCCACGGCCGCTTCGAAGGCTGCATCGCAAGCCGCTGCACAAGCTTCGCGCTCGGCCAAGAAGCCGGTCTAAGTTTCCGGTCTGCTTCCAGGCTCGCTGTCGGAGCCTGGGTCGACTGACCCGAGGCCTTGCTTCGGGCATCGTTTGCGCCGGCCCAGCTTCATCGCTGCGCCGGCGTTGCTGTAAGCAACAGCGTCGTGCCGTTGCCGCTCACACGGTTTCAATTGGCCGAACGCTCCGATACGTTGAATGACGTATCGTTTGCCCGGCGAAGCGCCGGGATTTTTTTGCGCGGCGTTCGCGGCGTTGCTTCGTTTCGGGCCGCGGCTCGAATGCGATTGAGCTTCAGATGAAAAACGGCGCGCCCCGCAAAGGGCGCGCCGTTTCTTTTGAGCGCCATCCGCACGCATGCGGATGAGCCAAACGCATTACTTCTTTTTCTGCGGCGGCAAATCGGTACAGACGCCTTCGTACAGTTCGGCGGCCATCCCGATCGATTCGCCGAGCGTCGGGTGCGGATGAATCGTCTTGCCGATGTCTTCCGCGTCCGCGCCCATTTCGATCGCGAGGCACACTTCGCTGATGAGGTCACCCGCATTCAGACCGACGATACCGCCGCCGATCACGCGATGCGTTTCCTCGTCGAACAGCAGCTTCGTGAAGCCCTCGTCGCGGCCGTTGGCAATCGCGCGGCCCGATGCGGCCCACGGGAACACCGCCTTGCCGTACTTGATGCCTTCTGCCTTCAACTGGTCTTCGGTCTTGCCGGCCCACGCCACTTCGGGATCGGTATATGCCACCGACGGAATCTGCAGCGCGTCGAAGTACGCCTTCTCGCCGTGAGCGGCTTCGGCGGCAACGTGTCCTTCGTGGACGGCCTTATGCGCGAGCATCGGCTGACCGACGATATCGCCGATCGCGAAGATGTGCGGCACGTTGGTGCGCATCTGTTTGTCGACGTCGATAAAGCCGCGATCCGTCACCGCCACGCCGGCCTTGTCCGCGCCGATCTTCTTGCCGTTCGGCGAGCGTCCGACCGCGACCAGCACGAGGTCATAGCGCTGCGCTTCCGCCGGAGCCTTCTCCCCTTCGAACGACACGTAGATGCCGTCCTCTTTCGCTTCGGCCGCGGTGGTTTTGGTCTTCAGCATGACGTTGGCGAAACGCTTGCTGTTGTACTTTTCCCAGACCTTGACCAGATCGCGATCCGCGCCGGCCATCAGACCGTCGAGCATTTCGACGACGTCGATCTTCGCGCCGAGCGTGGCGTAGACCGTCGCCATTTCGAGCCCGATGATGCCGCCGCCGATCACCAGCATGCGTTGCGGAATCTGACGCAGCTCGAGCGCGCCGGTCGAATCGACCACACGCGGATCTTCCGGAATGAACGGCAGCTTCACCGCTTCCGAGCCCGCGGCGATGATCGCCTGCTTGAACCTGACGACCTTTTTGCCGCCCTCGGTTTGCACTTCCATATGGTTCGGATCGACGAACGCGCCGGTGCCCGTGACCACTTCGACCTTGCGCATCTTCGCCATGCCGGCGAGACCGCCGGTCAGCTTCTTGACGACGCCCGACTTGAAGTCGCGCAGCTTGTCCAGATCGATCTGCGGTTTGGAAAACGTGATGCCGTGCGCGCCGAGCGCTTCGGCTTCGTCGATAACGAGCGCCGTGTGCAGCAGCGCCTTCGACGGAATACAGCCCACGTTCAGGCACACGCCGCCAAGCGTCGAATAACGCTCGACGAGCACCGTCTTCATACCGAGATCGGCGGACCGGAATGCAGCCGAATAGCCGCCAGGGCCCGACCCGAGCACGAGCATGTCGCACTCGATGTCCGCGCTGCCCGAGAAGCTGCCCGCTTGCGGCGCGGGCGCAGCGGCGGCAGCCGGCGCGGGTGCAGGCGCTTTTTCCGCGGCCTTCGGTGTTTCTTTAGCGGGCGCTGCTTCGCCGGACGTTTCGACGAGCGCGATGACGGTGCCTTGCGATACTTTATCGCCGGCTTTGATACGGATTTCCTTGACGATGCCGGCGGTATCGCTCGGCACTTCCATGGATGCCTTATCGGACTCGAGCGTCAGCAGCGACTGTTCTTTTTCGATTGCATCGCCCGGTTTGATATTGACTTCGATGACATCGACGTCCTTGAAGTCACCGATATCCGGCACTTTTACTTCGACGAGACTCATAGTGTCCCCTAGTCTTGTTGATGGTGATGAGAAGAACCAGCCCAGGGCCCAAAAACTGGCAGCGCGCCAAACAGAATCACCCTTTGCAGTCCGCCGAAGGACGCGCCTTTCTTTTGCCTACTTTTCTTTGGAAGACAAAGAAAAGTAGGTGCCGCCCCGCACAGGGGCGACGCCAATAGACCACTAAGAAAACAGGTTCTACAGAGAGACACTGATCACAGAAAAAAACCAGCGCCCCGCGCAACACCACATCAAAGAATCACACGCCGAAAATCGGCAAGAATCGCCCCAAGATACGCATTGAAGCGCGCAGCCTCAGCCCCGTCGATCACCCGATGGTCGTAAGACAACGACAGCGGCAGCATGAGACGCGGCACGAACTGCTTACCGTCCCAAACCGGCTTCATCGCGCCACGCGACAGCCCAAGAATGGCGACTTCAGGCGCATTGATAATCGGCGTGAAGTTAGTGCCGCCAATGCCGCCCAGCGACGAAATCGAGAAGCAGCCGCCTTGCATCTGATCCGGCTTGAGCTTGCCTTCACGCGCGGCCTTGGAAAGATCGGTCATTTCCTTCGCGATCTCGACGAGACCCTTCTTGTCCGCATCGCGAATCACCGGAACGACGAGACCATTCGGCGTATCGGCGGCAAAACCCACGTGGTAGTACTGCTTGAACACGAGGTTGTCGCCGTCGAGGCTCGCGTTGAACGTCGGGAATTTCTTCAACGCCGACACAACGGCCTTGATGACGAACGCCAGCATCGTGATCTTCACGCCGGCCTTTTCGTTTTCCTTGTTCAACTGCACGCGCAACGCTTCGAGTTCGGTGATGTCCGCTTCGTCGTTGTTCGTGACGTGCGGAATCATGACCCAGTTGCGATGCAGGTTCGCGCCCGAAATCTTCTTGATGCGCGACAGCGGCTTCGCTTCGAACGGGCCGAACTTCGAGAAGTCGACCTTCGGCCACGGCAGCAGATTCAGCTCGCCGCCGCCGGCTGCGGGCGCGGCTGCGCCGGCCGGCGCGGCACGCTGGCCCGTCATCACGCCCTTGATGAACGCGGTGACGTCGGCTTGCGTAATGCGGCCCTTCGGACCTGTGCCCTGAACCTGCGTCACGTCGACGCCGAGTTCGCGCGCGAACTTGCGCACCGACGGCGAAGCGTGGCTCGCGCGGCGCGAACCGCCCTCGCCGGCCGGGATCGAAGGCGCTTGTGCGAGTGCGGACGGAGCGGCCGGTGCGGGCGACGGCGCGGCAGGCGCATCCGACGGCTTCTCGGCTTGCGGCTTGGCCGCAGGAGCCGGCGCGGGCGCCGCAGCGCCGCCTTCGGCTTCCACGACGACGATCACCGAGCCTTCCGACACGGTATCGCCGACCTTGACCTTCACTTCCTTGACGACGCCGGCCGCGGAACTCGGCACGTCCATCGTCGCCTTGTCGGATTCCAGCGTGACCAGCGACTGCTCTTTCTCGACGCGATCGCCGACCTTCACCGCGACTTCGATCACGGGAATGTCTTTGTAGTCGCCGATATCCGGCACTTTGACTTCCTGCAGACCGCCGCCGCTTGCAGCCGGTGCAGCGGCCGGAGCCGCAGCCGGTGCAGGCGCGGGAGTAGCCGCAGGTGCGGGTGCAGGCGCAGCCGCCGGAGCAGCCGCAGCCGCGCCGCCTTCAGCGCCATCCAGCACTACGATCAGCGAACCTTCCGACACGTTGTCGCCGACCTTGACCTTCACTTCCTTGACGACGCCGGCCGCCGAACTCGGCACATCCATCGTCGCCTTGTCGGACTCCAGCGTAACGAGCGATTGCTCTTTCTCGACGGTATCACCCGCCTTGACCAGCACCTCGATCACAGGAATGTCCTTGTAATCGCCGATGTCCGGCACCTTGACTTCGATCGCTTGACTCATTGTTAGTGTCTCCTGGGCCGCGCACGCGACTGCCGCTGCCGGTCGGAACCGGTCAGTGGCGGGCGCGCACGCCGTGGCACACGGGGAATGATGCCTTAGACGGTCATCGGGTTGGGTTTGGCGGGATCAAGGTTGTACTTCTTGAGCGCCTCGGCGACGACCTTGCGTTCGATCGTGCCCTCGTCTGCCAGTGCATTCAACGCGGCAACCGTGACCCAGTAGCGGTCGACTTCGAAGAAGTGGCGCAGCTTCTCGCGCGTGTCCGAACGGCCATAGCCGTCCGTGCCCAGCACGACGAACTTCTGCGGCACGAACGCGCGAATCTGCTCGGTCAGCGCGCGAACGTAATCGGTCGAGGCAATGACCGGACCAGGCGCGCCCTTCAGCAGCTTCTCGACGTGCGAGAGCTTCTTTTCTTCCGTCGGATGCAGCATGTTCCAGCGCTGCACTTCGTGACCTTCGCGAGCGAGTTCCGTGAAGCTCGGCACGCTCCACAGATCGGCGGCGACGCCCCAGTCGTTCTTCAGCAGGTCGGCGGCGGCGATCACTTCGTTGAAGATCGTGCCCGCGCCCATCAGTTGAACACGCGGCGCTTTCTTGTCAGCGTCGGCTTTGCGGAACGCGTACATGCCCTTGATGATGTCGGCCGCTACATGCTCGCCCTGCGGAATCGCCGGGTGCTCGTAGTTCTCGTTCATCACCGTGATGTAGTAGTACACGTCTTCCTGCTCCGCGACCATGCGGCGCAGGCCGTCCTGCATGATGACCGCGAGTTCGTAACCGAACGTCGGGTCATAGCTGATGCAGTTCGGCACCGACGCGGCCCACAGCAGCGAGTGGCCGTCTTCGTGTTGCAGACCTTCGCCGTTCAGCGTCGTGCGGCCCGCCGTGCCGCCCAGCAGGAAGCCGCGCGAGCGCATGTCGCCCGCGGCCCATGCCAGATCGCCGATGCGCTGGAAGCCGAACATCGAGTAGAAGATGTAGAACGGGATCATGATCTCGCCGTGCGTCGAGTACGACGTCGCGGCTGCGATCCAGTCGGACATGCCGCCGGCTTCGTTGATGCCTTCCTGCAGGATCTGACCGGTTTCCGACTCGCGGTAGAACATGAGCTGGTCGGAATCTTCCGGAATGTACTTCTGGCCGTCCTGATTCCAGATGCCGATCTGACGGAACAGACCTTCCATGCCGAACGTACGCGACTCGTCCGGGACGATCGGCACGATGCGTTTGCCGAGCGCCTTGTCCTTCAGCAGGATGTTGAGAATCCGCACGAACGCCATCGTCGTGGAAATTTCGCGGCCTTCGCCCGTGCCCTTCAGGAGCGGCTCGAATGCCGCAAGTTCCGGCACCGGCAGCGACTCGGCCTTCTGACGGCGCGCCGGCAGATAGCCGCCGAGTTCCTGGCGGCGAGCGCGCATGTACTCGAGTTCCTTCGAACCTTCTTCGAACTTGAGGTACGGCACGTTGACGAGGTCTTCGTCGGAGATCGGCAGACGGAACTGGTCGCGGAATTTCTTCAGCTGCTCCACCTGCATCTTCTTCTGCTGGTGGGTGATGTTCATCGCCTGGCCGGCTTCGCCCATGCCGTAGCCCTTGATCGTCTTCGCGAGGATGACGGTCGGCTGGCCCTTGGTCTGCGTGGCTTCGTGGAACGCGGCGTAGATCTTGTGCGGATCGTGGCCGCCGCGGTTCAGGTTCCACACGTCTTCATCCGACCAGTCGGCGACCAGCGCCTTCAGTTCCGGCGTATTGAAGAAGTGCTCGCGAACGAACGCGCCCGACTCCGACTTGTACGTCTGATATTCGCCGTCGACGACTTCCATCATGCGGCGCATCAGCGCGCCCGACTTGTCGCGCTGGAACAGCGCATCCCAGCGGCTGCCCCACACGACCTTGATGACGTTCCAGCCCGCGCCGCGGAATTCGCTTTCCAGTTCCTGGATGATCTTGCCGTTGCCGCGCACCGGACCGTCGAGGCGCTGCAGGTTGCAGTTGATCACGAACACGAGGTTGTCGAGCCGCTCGCGGCCGGCCATGCCGATCGCGCCGAGCGATTCCGGCTCGTCCGTTTCGCCGTCGCCGAGGAAAGCCCAGACCTTGCGGCCGTCGGTCTTCGCGATGCCGCGCGCCTGCATGTACTTCATGAAGCGCGCCTGATAGATCGCCATGATCGGGCCGAGGCCCATCGAGACGGTCGGGAATTGCCAGAAATCCGGCATCAGCCACGGATGCGGATATGACGAGATGCCCTCGCCGCCCACTTCCTGGCGGAAGTTGTCGAGCTGCTGCTCGGTCAGGCGGCCAAGCAGGAACGCGCGCGAGTAAACACCCGGCGACGAGTGACCCTGCACGAATACGAGGTCGCCACCATGTTCGGGCGACGGCGCGTGCCAGAAGTGGTTGAAGCCGACGTCATACAGCGTGGCCGCCGACGCGAACGACGCGATATGGCCGCCGACGTTGGTGTCCTTGCCCGCGCGCAGCACCATCGCGATGGCGTTCCAGCGCGTGTACGAGCGGATGCGGTGTTCGATGTCCTGGTCGCCGGGAATCTTCGCCTGGCGCGCGACGGGAATCGTGTTGATGTACGGGGTGTTAGCGGAGAACGGCAGATGTTCGCCATGCACGCGGGCGAATTCGATCTGTTTCTCGATCAGGTAGTGCGCACGGTCGGGGCCAACAGCAGAAATCACGCCATCCAGCGCTTCCAGCCATTCGCCGGTTTCCTGGGGATCGTCGTCTTTTTCAGCGGCGACATATTTCATGACTTCGTCGGGTACAGCGGACATGCTCGTCTCCTGGATATAGAGGAACGCTCTTTGAACAGACGACGCGGACGAAGCACGGCCGCGGCAGCTTCGGCCGATTGTAATAAGGGTCCCGACGTCCACGCAACAAAATTTTCGAATTACGAGATCGGCTCTCATAATGCGGAAAATTGTTGCAGCGCAACCTGATTTGACTGCCTTTCCCCGGATACGTCGGCTAGTGTGCGCCGAATAACGGCACTTTCAGTGATTTTTTGCGTGATTTGCTAGCTACGCGCTGCGCTACAATGCCACGCATGTTGACCGAACGGCTTTTCGCTCGATCGGCGCGCAACGCTGGTTCGCCGGCGGATTCGTCGCCGTCCTCCCGCTGGCACCATGGGCCCTGGTGGTCCAATTCCTATTTGCTGACGCCGCTCCTGTCGATCCTGGTGTTCCTGGTCGTCATGAGCCTGATTTTGTGGAGCCTGAACCGGCGCGAGCAGCAGCAGCAGGAAGACACGCTTTACCGCAACGTCGCGTGGGCCCAGCAGCAGATTCGCCTGTCCATGACCGGCGCGCAGGAACAGATCCAGGCGCTCGCGCGCGACCTCGCCGCGGGCCACGCCGATCCGCAGTCGTTCCAGGTGTCTACCACGGACATCATGCAGGGGCATCCCGAAATCCTCTACATGAACTGGTACACGAGCCAGCAGCAGCCGCGCTGGCCCAATACCGCGCTGCCCGTGTTCGGCCAGCGTCTCGCCAAGCCGAACGACACGCAAATGGACGAAGCGGTCAAAGCCGCGTTCGCCGAGGCGCGCAGCACGCGCCGCCAGGTGTATTCGCCGCTCATCTACGACGACCTCGGCAACGGCTACATCACACTGCAAACGCCGGTCTTTCGCGACCGCGAATTTCTCGGGTCGATCGCCGCGGTGTTTTCGGTCGAAGGCATTCTTAAGCACGATATTCCGCCCGAGCTGTCGGCGAAGTACAAGATTTCGATCGTCGACGCGAACAACCGCGAGCTGACCACCACGTCCACGCGTCCGCGCCTGCCGCGCGACATGTTCTACGATCTGCCGCTCGATCCGCCGGGCCAGGGCGTCTCGGTGCGCGTGTACGCGTTCCCGCAGATGACGAACTTCACCAACAACACGCTCGTGTGGCTGGTGGCCGGTTTGTCGTGCTTCGTGTTGTGGAGTTTGTGGAGCTTGTGGAAGCACACGCGGCAGCGCTTCGAGGCGCAGCAGGCGCTCTACGCCGAAGCGTTCTTCCGCCGCGCGATGGAAAACTCCGTGCTCATCGGCATGCGCGTGCTCGACATGCACGGCCGCATCACGCACGTTAATCCCGCGTTTTGCCGCATGACCGGCTGGGACGAAAGCGACCTCGTCGGCAAGACGGCGCCGTTCGCCTACTGGCCGCGCGACGCCTATCCGGAAATGCAGCGCCAGCTCGACATGACGCTGCGCGGCAAGGCGCCGTCGTCGGGATTCGAATTGCGGGTGCGCCGCAAGGACGGCTCCACGTTCCACGCGCGTCTGTATGTATCACCGCTGATCGACAGCTCGGGCCGCCAGACCGGCTGGATGTCGTCGATGACCGACATCACCGAGCCGAAGCGCGCGCGCGAGGAACTCGCCGCCGCGCATGAGCGCTTCACCACCGTGCTCGAAAGTCTCGACGCGGCCGTGTCCGTGCTCGCCGCCGACGAAGCCGAACTGCTGTTCGCCAACCGCTACTACCGGCATCTGTTCGGCATCCGCCCGGACGGTCATCTGGAATTGGCGGGCGGCGGGTTCGATAGCGCACAGGCGTCGTCGGATTCGATCGATATGGTGGACACATACGCGGGACTGCCCGCCGCGGCGTTGACCGAAAGCACGGCCGACGCGCAGGAAATCTACGTGCAAAGCATCCAGAAGTGGTTCGAAGTGCGCCGTCAGTACATCCAGTGGGTGGACGGCCACCTCGCGCAGATGCAGATCGCAACCGACATCACCACGCGCAAGCAGGCGCAGGAACTGTCGCGCCAGCAGGACGAAAAGCTGCAGTTCACGAGCCGTCTGATGACGATGGGCGAAATGGCGTCGTCGCTCGCACACGAACTGAATCAGCCGCTCGCCGCCATCAATAACTATTGCTCCGGAACCGTTGCGCTGGTTAAATCCGGTCGGACGACGCCTGACAATCTGCTGCCCGTGCTCGAAAAAACCGCACAGCAGGCAGTGCGCGCCGGCATGATCATCAAGCGCATTCGCGAGTTCGTGAAACGCAGCGAGCCGAAGCGCCAGGCGACGCGCGTCGCGGACATCGTCGCGGACGCCGTGGGTCTCGCCGAAATCGAAGTGCGCAAGCGGCGCATTCGCATCGTCACCGACATGCGCTCGCGGCTGCCCGTCATTTACGTCGACCCCGTGCTGATCGAGCAGGTGCTGGTCAACCTGTTGAAGAACGGCGCCGAGGCGATGGCGGAAGCGCGGCCCAACGCGGTCGATCCGGTGATCCGCGTCGTCGTGCGGCTGGAGGGCGGCTTTGTCAACATCAGCGTCGTGGATCAGGGCCCGGGCGTCGACGAAGCAACCGCCGAGCGGCTGTTCGAACCGTTTTACAGCACCAAGTCCGACGGCATGGGCATGGGGCTGAACATTTGCCGTTCGATTATCGAATCGCACCGCGGTCGTCTGTGGGTGGTCAACAACGTCGAGTCAGACGGCCACATCACAGGCGCCACGTTCCATTGCAGTCTGCCTATTGGAGAGCCTGACGGCCCGAGCAACGGCGGGTCAGAGGCGCCGACACCACAAACCGTTACGGGAGAGCTATGAACAGCCCAGTCACCACACAGGAAACTGTCTTTGTCGTCGACGACGACGAGGCCGTGCGAGATTCGCTGCGCTGGCTGCTGGAGGCGAACGGCTACCGCGTGCAGTGCTTCTCCAGCGCCGAGCAGTTTATCGACGCATGGCAGCCGCATCAGCATCCGGGCCAGATTGCCTGCCTGATTCTCGATGTGCGGATGTCCGGCATGAGCGGACTGGAACTGCAGGAACGCCTGATCGCCGACAACGCGTCGCTGCCGATCATCTTCGTGACGGGTCATGGCGATGTGCCGATGGCCGTGTCCACGATGAAAAAAGGCGCGATGGACTTCATCGAAAAGCCGTTCGACGAAGCCGAGCTGCGCAAGCTGGTCGAGCGCATGCTCGACAAGGCGCGCAGCGAAAGCACCAGCGTGCAGCAGCAGCGCGCCGCCGCCGAGCGCCTGGGCAAGCTGACCGCGCGCGAGCATCAGGTGCTGGAGCGCATCATCGCGGGCCGCCTGAACAAGCAGATCGCCGACGACCTCGGCATCAGCATCAAGACGGTCGAAGCGCATCGCGCGAACATCATGGAAAAGCTCAACGTGAACACGGTCGCCGATCTGCTGCGACTCGCGCTGTCGAACAAACCGCAACCGGCGCAATAAATACTGGCAAGCGTCGGCGGCGCGTCCGGCAGTTGCCGCGGCGCGCCGTGTGGCATTCGTCATCGGCCGGACTGTCCAGTCCGGCTCTTCTCCGCTATCTCTTCTGTCTGCTCGCCTCGGCGCGAGCCGTCCGCTAACGCGGACGTCGTCGGCTTGCCCGCGCGCACGCCGGTATAATGACGGACTTTGCAGCGACGCCTATCTCCGATTAGCGTCGCGCGCTTTTCATGTGCCGACCCGTTGCTGCTGAAAAACGCCATCGCGCGCGGCACGCGCTGCTCCGCTTTCCATACTGCCCCTCTCGACCGACCATGACTGCCAAACTGATCGACGGCCTCGCCCTCTCCAAGACACTGCGCGCCGACGTCGCCGCACGCGCCGCCGCGCTGACCGCCCGCGGCCATCAGCCGGGGCTCGCTGTCGTGCTCGTCGGCGACAATCCGGCCAGCGAAGTCTACGTGCGCAACAAGGTCAAGGCGTGCCACGACAATGGTCTGGGCTCGTCGCTCGACCGTTATCCGGCGGACCTGTCCGAAGCCGAACTGCTCGAGCGTATCGACGAACTCAATCGCGACCCGCTGATCCACGGCATTCTCGTGCAACTGCCGCTGCCGCCGCATATCGACAGCCACAAGGTGATCGAGGCGATCGCGCCCGAGAAGGACGTGGACGGCTTTCACGTCGCCAACGCGGGCGCGCTGCTGACCGGCAAGCCGCTGTTCCGTCCGTGCACGCCGTACGGCGTGATGAAGATGCTCGCCGCCTATGAGATTCCGCTGCAAGGCGCGAACGCGGTGGTGATCGGCCGCTCGAACATCGTCGGCAAGCCGATGGCGCTGCTGCTGCTCGAAGCGGGCGCGACGGTCACGATCTGCCACAGCAAGACGCGCGATCTCGCCGCGCACACGCGCAATGCCGACATCGTGGTCGCGGCCACCGGCCTGCGCAACCTCGTCACCGCCGACATGGTGAAGCCGGGCGCGGCCGTGATCGACGTCGGCATGAATCGCGACGAGGCCGGCAAGCTGTGCGGCGACGTCGATTTCGCGGGCGTCAAGGAAGTGGCCGGCTACATCACGCCGGTGCCGGGCGGCGTCGGTCCGATGACCATCACGATGCTGCTCGTAAATACGATCGAAGCCGCGGAGCGCGAGGCAGCGAAGAAGGCCTGAAGGAAAAAAGGAAAGCGCTGGGCAACTGCCAGCCCCGCGCTTTCAACTCGCTACGCAACCCCGGTTTGACTGCTGCTTTCATATCGGCGTGAGTCGAGGTTTTGTCCGGCTCGTTATGACTCACGCTCGTCTGCGTCCCCGCCCTGCTTCTCCTCGCACCTCAGTCTCACTCCATCACCCTTCGAATCCAACGCTTGCTGCATGACCGTCAGCGCACGGTTTCGCGCGCGCCCCGCTCGCTCGCCGGCCGCGCGTCGGCACGCACCGCACGCGGGCGCGCGAGGCGAGCGCGGCACCACATCAGCACCGGCCGTTCGACACAGTGCCACGACAGCGCGGCGCACAGCACGATAAACGGCGCGGCGATCAGCACCGCCGTCACATGACTCAATTGCGGCGCGATACTCGCCACGCATTGCTGCACCATGAAGCCATACAGATAGATGCCGTACGAGTAGTCATGGCGCGGCACGAAACGCCGCAACAACGGCGTCGTGCCGACCCACAGCACGCCATACACAATAGCCAGATAGAACAACGGCTGCGCGCCCGCCGTATCGCGAAACACCAGAAAAACCATCGTCAACGCGAGCGTCATCAGACCGTGAATGTCGATCCGCTCGCGCAAGCCATACAGCAGCACGCCGAGCATGAAGAACGGCTCCGGCCAGAACGAATAGCCGCCGGGCGTGTCGCTGAAGTCGCGCAAGCCGATCTGCACGAGCGGCAGCGAATGCGGCGTCAGATGCGGCGGCAAATGAACGCGCAGCACGAAGGCGGCGATGCCGAGCGCCGCGGCGAGCAATGCGCCGCGCGGGCTCGACAGCAGACCGAGCATGCCCGCCGCGAGCACGATCAGATAGCAGCGCACTTGCAGCGGAAGCGTCCATAGCGGACTGCTGACGTCGACGGGAAAGCGGTTGTGTTCGAACACGCCGGGCAGCGCCCAGCCGGTGTTCATCACGATGGTGGAAAAGTTGTCGAGGTTCGACCACGTCATACCGGAGCTGAAATACTCGCGCAGCGGCAGCGTCGTGAACAACGGCCCGACGATGAACACCGTCACCAGCGAGCCGAGCGCCACTGCCGGCCACAGACGCGCGATGCGCAGCACCGCAAAGCGCGGCGCCGAGCGTTGACGGTCGAAGCTCGCGGTCACGAGCATGCCGCTCAACAGGAAGAACGCGTAGACGCCGAGCGCGCCGAAGCCGTCGAAACCGAGCGCGTTGTGGACCCAGTCGCTCGAGCCGTCCGGCGCCTGCAGCAGATACGAATGGCCATACACGACGGCCACGGCGGCGACAAGCCGCACCAGGTCGAAATTGTTGCCGTTGCGCGATAGAGCGTGCGAAAGCGGGTGCATCGATACCTCTGGGAGAAAGCGTCGGAAAGCGTCAACTGAAGTGCTGAGCCGCCACTCGGCAGTCAAGCGACGGACGCATCAGCATGCGGCGCGGCGCCGTTTGACACAGTTCGCTTTCGCACAGAAGCGCCGCGCGCCGCGACATCTGGTAATTTGTATGCCTGCCCCAATACTATGGATGTCAGGTGCGATGGGGCGCCGCCGCGCGCACGCCGCCCAGCACCGGTTAAAGTAACCGTTAGTCATCAACCGTTCACCCGCGTCAGACAGGAAGCCTCATGTCCACTACCGTCTCGAATCACGACAACCCGCTCCTCGATTTCTCCGACCTGCCGCGCTTTGGCGAAATCCGCCCCGAACACGTCACGCCCGCGCTCGATGTGCTGCTCGCCGATGCAGCGGCCGCAGTCGAGCGCGCCGCTTTGCCGGTTACACCCGCTTCGTGGGCCGATGTCGTCGAGCCCGTCGAGCGCGCGACCGAACCGCTGTCGCGCGCATGGAGCGTCGTCGGTCATCTGAACGCTGTTGCCGATACGCCCGAACTGCGTGCCGTGTATGGCGAAAACCTGCCGCGCGTGACCGAGTTCTGGTCGAGCGTCGGGCAGAATCTTGCGCTGTACGAGAAGTACAAGACGCTGAACGCAAGCGACGAATTCGCCGCGCTCAGCAGTGAGCGCCAGAAGATTCTCAGCAACGCGCTGCGCGATTTCCGTCTGTCCGGCGCCGAATTGCCCGAGGACCAGAAGCCGCATTTCGCCGAATTGCAGGAGAAGCAGGCGGCGCTCTCGAAGGCGTTTTCCGATCACGTGCTCGATGCGACGAACGCTTATGCGTATGTCGTCGAAGCCGGCAACGAAGCGGCACTCGCCGGTCTGCCTGAAGACGTGATCGAAGCCGCGAAAGAAGCGGCTGAGCGCGACGGCAAGACCGGCTACAAATTCACGCTGCATTTCCCGTCGTACTTCCCGGTCATGCAGTACTCGGAGAACCGTCCGATGCGCGAGGCGATGTACCGCGCGTATGTGACGCGCGCGTCGGAACTCGGTCCGCAATACGGCAACGGCAAGCCCGAGTGGGACAACACGTCGGTGCTCGCGGAACAGTTGAAACTGCGCGCGGAAGAAGCGCACATGCTCGGCTACAACAATTTCGCCGAAGTCTCGCTCGCGCCGAAAATGGCGGAATCGCCGGAACAGGTCATGAGCTTCCTCGAGGACCTCGCCACGCGCGCGCGTCCGCATGCGGAGCAGGACTGGAAGGAACTGCGCGAATTCGCGGCGAATGAACTCGGCCTGAGCGACCTGCAACCGTGGGACATGACGTTTGCCGCCGAGCGCCTGCGTCAGAAGCGCTATTCGTTTTCTGAGAACGAAGTGAAGCAGTATTTCCCGGAGGACGCTGTTTTCAAGGGCCTTTTTAAAGTCACCGAGACTTTGTTCGGCGTGCGTATCCGCCGCGACGAAGCCGCTGTGTGGCATCCGGACGTGCGCTTTTTCCGCGTCGAGAATCAGGACGGCGGCCTCGTCGCACAGTTCTACCTCGACCTGTACGCACGCGAAGGCAAACGCGGCGGCGCCTGGATGGACGACGCGCGCGGCCGTCACAAGCATACGCACGGCGGCGTGCAAACGCCGGTCGCGTATCTGACCTGCAACTTCTCGGCGCCGGTCGGCGGCAAGCCTGCATGCTTCACGCACGACGAAGTCATCACGCTCTTCCACGAGTTTGGGCACGGGCTGCATCACATGCTGACGCGCGTCGATGAACTCGGCGTGTCCGGCATCAACGGCGTCGAGTGGGACGCGGTCGAACTGCCGTCGCAGTTCATGGAGAACTTCTGCTGGGAGTGGGACGTGCTCTCCGACATGACCTCGCACGTCGAAACGGCGCAGCCGCTGCCGCGCGAACTGTTCGACAAGATGCTTGCCGCGAAGAATTTCCAGAGCGGGCTCGGCACGTTGCGGCAGATCGTGTTCTCGATGTTCGACATGCAGTTGCATACCGGCTTCGACGCAACCGGGACGAAGAACGCGACGCAACTCGCGAGCGAGATCAACGAGCGTTTTCATGTCGTGCCGCAAGCGCCCTTCTCGCGTTGGCCGAACACGTTCAGCCACGTTTTCGCGGGCGGTTATGCGGCGGGCTACTACAGCTACAAGTGGGCCGAGGTGCTGTCCGCCGACGCGTATGCGGCATTCGAGGAAGCCGCGCAATCGGCGAGCGGCAGTGTGCTCGATCAGGCAACCGGCATGCGCTATCGCAAGGAGATTCTCGAAGTGGGCGGCAGCCGCCCGGCGATGGAGTCGTTCAAGGCGTTCCGCGGACGCGAGCCGAACATCGACGCGCTGCTGCGGCATAACGGCATGACGCCTGCCGCCGCGCACTGAATGGATGGTGTCGTGATGCGATGAAAAGCCGGTGTTCCGCACAATGCGGACACCGGCTTTTTTGCTGGCTGCGTACGGCGGTCAGGTCAGTCGCGATGCAGCTTGAAGTCCACTTCCGAAGGACGTCCTTCGAGCGACAGCGCCGCGCGCGCCGCCGGTGCGCGGCTCACCACCTTGCCGCGGCTGATCACCGCCAGCCGCGCCGCGCGCAGGCGGATCGCTTCCACCGGATCGCGCGCGTCGAGCAGCACGAGGTTGGCGGCGCAGCCCGGCGCGACACCGTAGTCTTCCAGACCGAGAATGCGCGCGCCGTTCACCGTGACCGCGTCGAAGCACGCGTGCATGCCTTCGACGCCCGTCATCTGCGCGACGTGCAAGCCCATGTGCGCGACTTCGAGCATGTCGCCCGAGCCGAGGCTGTACCACGGGTCCATCACGCAATCGTGGCCGAACGCGACGTTGATGCCCGCCGCCATCATCTCCGGCACGCGCGTCATGCCGCGCCGCTTCGGATATGTGTCGCTGCGTCCCTGCAACGTGATGTTGATGAGCGGATTGGCAATCGCCGATACACCCGACTCGCGCATCAGCGGCAACAGCTTGCTCACGTAGTAGTTGTCCATCGAATGCATCGACGTGAGATGCGAACCGGTGACGCGCCCATGCAAGCCGAGGCGCTGCGTTTCGGCGGCGAGCGTTTCGATGTGGCGCGACATCGGATCGTCGGATTCGTCGCAGTGCATGTCCACTCGCAAGCCCTGCTCGGCCGCGTACTCGCACAACATGCGCACGGACTGCGCGCCGTCGGCCATCGTGCGTTCGAAATGCGGAATGCCGCCGACCACGTCGACGCCCATTGCAATCGACCGCTTCAGGTTTTCGAAAGCGCCGGCACTGCGCAGCACGCCGTCTTGCGGAAACGCCACGAGTTGCAGGTCCAGATACGGCGCGACACGGCGCTTCACTTCGACGAGCGCCTCGACGGCGAGCAGACGCGGATCGCACACATCGACGTGACTGCGGATCGCCAGCAGCCCGCGCGCGACCGCCCAGTCGCAGTACTGCATCGCGCGTTCGATCAGCGCCTCCTGCGTGAGATGCGGCTTGAGTTCGCCCCACAGCGCGATGCCTTCGAGCAGCGTGCCCGACGCGTTCACGCGTGGCAAACCGTAGGACAGCGTTGCGTCCATATGGAAATGCGGATCGACGAAAGGCGGCGTGACGAGCGAGCCGGCCGCGTCGAATTCCTCGCGCGCGACGGCGGCCAGATTCGCTTCCACCGCGACGATGCGCCCCGCTTCGATGCCGATGTCGACCGTGTGCTTGGGTTGCGGCGCGACGCGTGGCGGCAGCATCGCGCGGCGGATGATCAGGTCCATATCTCGCTCCTTTTTTGTGTCGGCGTTCGCGTCGTGATTCATGACGATTCTATCGGCGTCAGAAAGGCCGCGCCGGTTTTGTACGCGCTTAAATTGGGATCCCCGTACCGGCCGACGGCGAGCAATCCGTACCGGCAACCCGCGGCACGGCGCACCTATACTCGGTTCACGTTATGGCGTTGTTCATTGAGGAGCGTGCGGATGAAGACGATAGGTGTGATCGGCGGCATGAGTTGGGAATCTTCCGCCGAGTATTACAGGCTGCTCAACCGTCACGCGAAGGCGCGCCTCGGCGGTCATCACAACGCGCGCAGCCTGATGCTGACGGTGGACTTCGCGCCCATCGAAGCGAATCAGCGCGCGGGCGACTGGCACGCGCTCGGCGAACAGATGGCCGATGCGGCGCGTCAACTCGAACGCGGCGGCGCCGGGCTCGTGATGCTTGCGACCAACACGATGCATCGCGTGTATGAGTCGATCGAGCGCGCCATTCATGTGCCGTTCCTGCATATCGCCGATCCGACCGGCAACGCGCTGCGCGCGGCGGGCGTCGAACGAGTCGGTTTGCTCGGCACGCGCTATACGATGGAGCAGGCTTTTTACACGGGACGGCTGCGCGAGCGCTACGGCCTTGAAACGCTGGTGCCGGAAGAAGCGCAACGCGCGGACGTGCACCGCATCATCTACGATGAGCTGTGTCACGGCAACGTGAAGAGCGAGTCGCGCGCGACATATCAAGGCGTGATCGAATCGCTGGCCGCGCGCGGCGCGCAGGCGGTGATTCTCGGCTGCACCGAGATTACGTTGCTGATCAAGGCGGAAGATTCCGTGCTGCCCGTGTTCGATACGACGGCGTTGCATGCGCAAGCGGCGGTGGAGTGGGCGATTGGGGGCGATGAGGCGATTGCGGATGACTGACAGCAAATGAAAAAGCCCGCGTGGCTTGCGCCAGCGGGCTTTCAATAATGCCTGGTTGCGGGGGTAGGATTTGAACCTACGACCTTCGGGTTATGAGCCCGACGAGCTGCCAGACTGCTCCACCCCGCGTCAGAGAAAAAGAGTATATAGGGGCGTCGGCAAAACGTCAAACTATTGCTTCGACTAACGGTGTCGGCATGCAATTCGACGCGCAAAAACCCGCACCGCGAATCACAGGTCCTGAACCGTCGCGCCCTCGATCTTGCCGTCGATAATATCCGCGCCGTACTGACTCGCGCTGCGTTTTGCAACGCCGAAGTCGGAGAACGTGGCGGGCAGCACGAGACGGAACACACGGCTCGCCTTCGAACCGCTAATGGCACCCGGACGGCAGACGCGCACCGCGACGTCGTAGCCTTCCGCATGCCGCTTGTGACCGTCGAATTTGTCGAACGCCCGCGAGAAAACCAGCGGATGCACTTCGAAGTCCTTATAAAGATCTGGATAAGCCTGAGCCATGATGCCCTCCGGTGCACGCCGGTGCCTGAGTGAGTCGAATTGTGAATATCACCCCACTATACGCTGCGCACGGCACGCATCGGCTTTTTATTTTCGACGCGCGCCGCGCGGTGTGGGCGTGAGTACGGGTGCGAGCGCCGCGGAAATCGTCGCCTTCGCGCGGGCGCTGGTAAGCTACGGCTCCTGCGCCATTCAGCTTGAGAATCTCCCGTGAAAATCGCCACCTGGAACGTCAACTCACTCAAAGTCCGCCAGCAGCACGTGATCGACTGGCTCGAAACCAGCGGCACCGACGTACTGTGCCTTCAGGAACTGAAGCTGCCCGACGAAAAGTTTCCGCGCGCGGAACTCGAAGAGAAAGGCTACCGGAGCTGGTTCGCGGGCCAGAAGACGTACAACGGCGTCGGCATTCTGGTGCGCGCGGGGCTCAACGTGGACGAAGCGAGCGTCGTGCGAAACATTCCGGGCTTTGATGACTTGCAGCAGCGCGTGGTCGCGGCGACCGTCGAGGGCGTGCGCATTATTTCCGCCTATTTTCCGAACGGCCAGGCACCCGGCACCGACAAGTTCGCATACAAGCTGCGCTGGCTTGCCGCGCTGCACGACTGGGTCAAAAGCGAGATGGCGCTGTATCCGAAGCTCGCGCTGCTCGGCGATTACAACATCGCACCCGACGACCGCGACGTGCACGATCCGAAAGCCTGGGAAGGTCAAAACCTGGTGTCGCCGGAAGAACGCGCGGAGTTCGTGCGGCTGATCGAACTCGGTCTCGTCGATGCATTCCGTCGGTTCGAGCAGCCGGAAAAAATCTATTCGTGGTGGGACTACCGGATGATGGCTTTCCGCCGCAACGCGGGTCTGCGCATCGACCATATTCTGCTGTCGAAGGCGCTGGCAGAAACCTGCGCTTCGTGCGAGGTCGACAAGGTGCCGCGCAAATGGGACCAGCCGTCGGACCACGCGCCGGTCGTCGCGCAACTAGGTTGATAGAGGCGCCCCGGCGCATTCGCACACACGCTCAAGCCGAAACCCCCAGCGTTCCCCACAAAAACTCGAACACCATCGCGTCGTGCTCGGCCTGCTCCAGTTCGTCGGAGCCGCCGTGACCGCCTTCCGTATTCTCGCGATACCACACGTTATCCACGCCAAGCGCCTGCATGCGCGCCGCCATCTTGCGGGCATGGCCAGGATGCACGCGGTCGTCGGCGGTTGACGTCGTGAACATCACCGGCGGATACTTCACGCCCGCCGTCACGCGGTGATACGGCGAGTAGGCGGCGAGCACGCGCGCGTCGGCGGGATCGTCGGGATCGCCGTATTCGTCGATCCACGACGCGCCGGCATGCAGCAGGTGATAGCGGCTCATGTCGAGCAGCGGCACTTCGCAGACCACCGCGCCGAACAGTTCCGGGCGCTGCACCATGCACGCCGCGACCAGCAGGCCACCGTTGCTGCCGCCCTGGATGCCGAGTTGCGCGGCGCTCGTCACGCCACTTGCGACAAGCGCTTCGGCCACCGCGATGAAATCGTCGAAAGCGCGTTGCCGATGCTCGGTCTGCGCCGCCGTGTGCCAGGGCGTGCCGAACTCGCCGCCGCCGCGAATGTGCGCGACCACGTACACGCCGCCGCGCTCGAGCCAGCCGATGCCCTGCCCCGCGAGATAGCTCGGCAATAACGGAATCGCGAAGCCGCCATAGCCGGTCAGCAGACACGGCCGCGTGACAGGCTGTTCGGTGCGATCCGCATGATCCATGCGCTCGGCGGCAGCTTGCGCGTCGCGCGGTCCGATCACCGTGTACGGCACGCGCGTGCCGTCCGCGGAAACGGCGTCACCGCGCGTCACCACATAGCGCGTCGCGTCGAACTGCGTCGGCCAGCGGTGGACCAACTCCCACGCGGTGAGATCGTCGCGGGCAAGATCGGCGAGCCAGTACGCGGGCGGCTGCAGATAGTCGTCGGTATCGACGAACACTTCGTCGTTCAACGTCGACTCCACCGGCGAGACGTCGGCCTGCCCCTCGCCGTGCGACGGGAAGACACGCTGTTGCCACTGCCATGTGTGATCGGCGGATTGCATCGGCGTGAACAGCAAGGTCTTGTTCTGCACGTCTTCCAGATACGACACGATGAGCTGGTTGCGCGTGTGCGTCCATTCGCAGGCGGACGTCTGCGAAGTCGGGATGAACAACGGCGTGACCTCGCGCTCGCCGCGCAGGAACGCGTCTTCACGGATCGCCAGCAGCGCGCCGCCCGGATACATCACTTCATCGTAATGCCAGTCGAGGCGCGGCTCGAGCAGCAGCCAGCCGTTCCAGCCGCCCACCGCGACATGCGAGGGCACGTCGTAACGACGCCACGCATCGGCGGCAAGCGGGACGCCGTTCGCCGCGTCGAGGTAGTACCTGTGCGAGTCGAAGAAATCGACGCTGCTCACTACCGTGTGACGCTTTTCCACCGGATCGTAGTGCGCTTGCACGCCGATGTCGTCATACGCGCCCTCGAACACCACGGGCGCGTCGGCGAGCGCCGTGCCGCGCGTCCAGCGCCGCGCTTCGCGCGGATAGCCGGAGCGCGTCAGGCTCTCGCTCCCATTGTCCCAGCCGACGTAAAGCGTATCGCGGTCGATCCACGACGCCGCATGCTTGCCCGCCTTCGCGATCACAAAACCGTCGTCGACCAGGCGTCGCGCGTCGATGTCGAACTCGCGCACGACGACCGCGTCGGAGCCGCCTGGCGACATGGTGATCAGCGCGCGATCGCCATCCGGGTAAAGAATGTCGAACTCGACGCAGACCCACGGCGTGCCTTCGGCTTCGCCTAGCGCGTCGAAGTCGATCAGGTTCTGCCACTCAGGCTTACCGCCGCGCCACGCCGCCCACGTGGTGCGCCGCCACAGCCCTTTGGGATTGCGGTCGTCCTGCCACAGGTCGTACGCCCACTCTTTCCATCGAGTGGGAATGACGGGGCGTTCGCGCGGCAGATACGCATCGGCGAGCCATTGTGTGAGCGTGTCGAGTCGCTCGCCGCTGCACCACGCGGCCCGGGTGCGGGCGTTCTGCTCGTCGACCCACGCGAGTGCTTCGGGGTCGTCGAGCGCTTCGAGCCACAGGAACGGATCGGTGGAAAACGGCCAGGGAGAACTAGCGGAAGAGGCAGGAGGCATCGTGAGCTGTCGGATAAAAACAGCGTTGATTATGCCTTGCCGCGCGAGAAGCGGCGGTGTTTGCGCGGCGGTTCAATGTCTGGATGTTCGGATAAAGGCGCAAGCGGCGGCCGGACGCGATATCCATGCCGCCGCCCGCCGCCTTCACACATGCCGTGCGGTCATCGAATCAAGGCTCGAGATTGAGCTCCTGAATCTTGCGCGTAATCGTATTGCGTCCGATACCGAGACGCTCCGCCGCCTCGACCTTGCGACCGCGCGTGAAGTCGAGCGCCTCGCGGATCACCGCCGCTTCGAAACGGCGTGCGAGTTCGTCCATCACGTCGGCGGAATTCTCGCGCAGCAAGCGTGCGACTTCCGTGCGCAAGCCGCCTTCCCATGCGCTGACCGTGGCAACCGGCAGGCCGCCCGGCATGCCCGCATGCGTCGCCACGCTTCCGCCATTGATCGGCGCCGTGGCCGCGAGGCTCGCGTCCGCGCTACCGATCGGACTGCCGCCCCCGCCCGTCGTAAGATCCGTCGCGCCGGCCTGCGCGGGACCGAGATCCGGCGGCAAGTCCTTGATCTCGATGGTCTGCGCGGGCGCCATCACCGTGAGCCAGTTAGCGAGATTCTCCAACTGCCGCACATTGCCCGGAAACGGCAGCGAAGCCAGATAAGCGAGCGCCTCTTCCGATACGCGCTTCGGCTCGACGCCCAGATCGCGCGCGCTCTTCTGCAGAAAATGCCGGGTGAGCAGCGGAATGTCTTCGCTGCGCTCGCGCAACGCGGGCAAACGCAGGCGAATCACGTTGAGCCGGTGATACAAGTCCTCGCGGAAAAGCCCCTGACGTACCCGCGATTCCAGATTCTGGTGCGTCGCCGCGATCACGCGCACGTTGGCGCGCAGCGGATTGTGGCCGCCGACCCGATAGAACTGGCCATCGGAGAGCACACGCAACAGGCGCGTCTGCAGATCGAACGGCATATCGCCGATTTCATCGAGAAACAGCGTGCCGTTTTCGGCCTGCTCGAAGCGGCCCTGGCGCATTGCCTGCGCGCCAGTGAAGGCGCCGCGCTCATGGCCGAATAGTTCGGATTCCAACAGATCTTTTGGAATCGCCGCGGTGTTCAGCGCAATGAAGGGACCGTTCGCGCGTGGGCTATGCCGGTGCAACGCACGCGCGACCAGTTCCTTTCCGGTGCCCGATTCGCCGGTAATGAGCACGGTTGCCGCCGAATGGGACAAACGTCCGATCGCGCGAAACATGTCCTGCATCGCGGGCGCCTGGCCGAGCATTTCGGGTGCATCGGCAACGCGGTCGTCCCACGTCTGTTCGCCGCGCATGCTCTCGTCCACCGCGCGGCGGATCAGCTCGACCGCTTTGTCGATGTCGAACGGCTTCGCGAGATACTCGAACGCGCCGCCCTGGAACGCGGCGACCGCGCTGTCCAGATCGGAGAACGCCGTCATGATGATGACCGGCAAGCCCGGCACCTTGTCACGCACGGTTTGCAGCAATTCGAGGCCCGAGCCGCCCGGCATCCGGATGTCGGACACCAGCACCTGCGGGCTTTCGTGATCGAGCGCCGCCGACGCCTCGCGCACGTTCGCGAAGCTGCGCGTCGCGAAGTTTTCGCGAGCGAGCGCTTTTTCAAGCACCCAGCGAATCGATTGATCGTCGTCTACTATCCAGATCGGCTTCATATAGGTCTGTCAGAAGTCTTGAGATGCCTGCGGTGTGCGAAGGCGTGTCAGTAGTCGAGCGGCAGCAGAATCTGAAACTCGGTGTGGCCGGGCCGGCTTTCCACTTCGATCAGACCGTCGTGTTGTTGCACGAACGTCTGCGCGAGCGTCAGACCGAGACCGCTGCCGTCCTCGCGCCCCGATACGAGCGGATAGAAGATGCGGTCACGAATGTCCTCGGGAATGCCGGGGCCGTTGTCGATGATATGCAAGTCCAGTGCCAGCTTACATAAGCGTTTCGACACCGTGATCTTGCGTGCAATGCGCGTGCGCAATTCGATGCGCGCGTCGCCTTGCGAGATGCGTTCGCGCAATGCCTCTGCCGCATTGCGCACGATGTTCAGAAGCGCCTGGATCAGTTGCTCCTTGTCGCCGCGCAGGTCCGGCACGCTGACGTCGTAATCGCGCTCGATCGTGAGGCCGCGCGGAAACTCCGCGAGAATCACCTGACGCACGCGCTCGCACACTTCGTGAATATTCACGTCGCCGACGATATGCGGATGCCGGTGCGGCTCGAGCAAGCGGTCGACCAGCGTTTGCAGCCGGTCCGATTCCTTGATGATGACCTGCGTGTACTCGCGCAACTCGTCGCGCTGACGCTCGCCCAGTTCGAATTCGAGCAGTTGCGCCGCGCCGCGAATCCCGCCGAGCGGATTCTTGATTTCGTGCGCGAGATTGCGGATCAACTGTTTGTTGACGGCCGTGAGGTCGTTGATGCGCTCCTCGCGGTCGCTGCGCAAATGCCGCTCGTTCTCGAACAGTTCGAGCAGCACGTAGTCTTGCGCGCTTTCCAGAAAGCCGACGATCGCGTGCACATGCAGCGGCTCGTGAGCGGGCCGCTCGAGCACGGCATCGAGATGCGTCGCGTGAAAACGGTGAGCGGCGATCGACGTGATGGTGGCGACCAGTTCGTCGGCATTCGAGAAGATATCAGGCCACGCCATCTGCGTGAGTTGCCGGCGCGAAAGCTCGAGCATCGACTCCGCCGACGGGTTCGCAAACGCGACACGCAGCGTGCGCTTCTCGAGTATCAGCACGACGGTGGGCAACGCCTCGAAGCCCGGCAACAGTCCGGACGCGACGAGCTGTGCGTCGTCGGACAGCGTGTCGACGTGCCCTTTTCTCGCCTTGATCAGATTCTTTAGAACCATCTTGCAGTCTGGCCGATAGGAGATGGTGGCAAACCGCTGCGTCCGGTCGAATGAAAAAGGGACGGCGCCGCCGTCCCTTCGTGACCGATCGCGAGCGTCGGACAAAGCGCTTCGCCATTCGACGGGCGAAGCGCCATTGCCGCTTACAGCGAGTAGTACATTTCGAATTCGATCGGGTGCACCGACTGACGATAACGCTGCAGCTCGTTCGTCTTCAGTTCGATGTACGCGTCGAGCATCGAATCCGTGAACACGCCGCCGCGCGTCAGGAACTCGCGGTCGCCGTCGAGTGCGTCCAGAGCCTGGTCGAGGCCGGCACACACAGTCGGGATCTTTGCATCCTCTTCCGGCGGCAGGTCGTACAGGTTCTTGTCGGCAGCTTCGCCCGGATGAATCTTGTTCTGCACGCCGTCCAGACCCGCCATCATCAGCGCGGAGAAGCACAGGTACGGATTCGCCATCGGGTCCGGGAAACGCGTTTCGATACGGCGGCCCTTCGGGTTCGACACGTGCGGAATGCGGATCGATGCCGAACGGTTGCGTGCCGAGTAAGCCAGCTTCACCGGTGCTTCGAAGTGCGGCACGAGACGCTTGTACGAGTTCGTCGACGGGTTCGTGATCGCGTTCAGCGCGCGAGCATGCTTGATGATGCCGCCGATGTAGAACAGCGCGAATTCCGACAGACCTGCGTAGCCATTGCCCGCGAACAGGTTCTGGCCGTCTTTCCAGATCGACTGGTGAACGTGCATGCCCGAACCGTTATCGCCGACGATCGGCTTCGGCATGAACGTAGCCGTCTTGCCGTACGTGTGCGCGACGTTCTGGATGATGTACTTCATCTGCTGCAGCCAGTCGGCGCGTTGCACGAGCGTCGAGAACTTGGTGCCGATTTCATTCTGGCCCTGGCCCGCGACTTCGTGGTGGTGCACTTCGACCGGAATGCCGATCTGTTCGAGCAGCAGACACATTTCCGAGCGGATGTCCTGGAATGTGTCGACCGGAGCGACCGGGAAATAGCCGCCCTTCGTGCCCGGACGGTGGCCGGTGTTGCCGCCTTCGAATTCCTTCGACGACGACCACGGTGCTTCTTCCGAACCGATCTTGACGAAGCAGCCCGACTGGTCCGTGTTCCACCGGACCGAGTCGAAAATGAAGAATTCCGGTTCCGGACCGAAGAATGCCGTGTCGCCGAGACCCGAGCTCTTCAGATAGGCTTCGGCGCGCTTTGCCAGCGAACGCGGGTCGCGTTCGTAGCCCTTGCCGTCAGCCGGTTCGACGACGTCGCAGGTCAGAACGAGCGTGGACTCTTCATAGAACGGGTCGATGAAGGCGGTGTTCGCGTCCGGGACCAGCAACATGTCCGATGCTTCGATGCCCTTCCAACCGGCAATCGACGAACCGTCAAACGCATGGCCGCTTTCGAACTTGTCTTCATCGAATGCCGACACCGGCACCGAAACGTGTTGCTCTTTGCCGCGCGTGTCGGTGAAACGGAAGTCGACAAACTTGACGTCTTCGTCTTTGACGAGTTGAACGACGTCGGCCACGGATTTACTCATAACCTATCTCCTGATTAACGAATTCGGCGGATTTCAGCCGCCGCCCAATCTAGCTGACCCGTCCCGGCGCGTCCACCCTCAATTGTGAAGAGCGAATGTGAAAATTAGCCGTTGCTGATCGATCGGCCTGACTAAAGCAGCAACTGTGCCATGTATGCGCCAAGACGGCGCGCGTGCTGACAGTGCGCGCGTCGGCGGGGAATTCGCGCACCGGGGGATATGCAGCCCTAAAATTCGATGGTTTTCGTTAGCACCAAAATGAGGCGCGGGTGCGGAGTGGCCGCTGTCGCGGAACGAATTTGGTGCATATGCGGCATGTTGCACCATTTAAGGGCGAGCGGTTGCAGCGTGCGCGTCGCCTCGGATTGCAGGTCGTCCAGCGCCCGCGCGGGCCCAAAGCGCCGCGCTAGAATGGTCACTTGATCAAGGAGACCAACGCATGACTACCCTCGAACAGTTGTATGCGCAGGCGGACAAACGCCGCACCGAAAGCCAGTTGCCTTACGCCGGCGCGCTGTCGCCGGCCGAGGCGTTCGAACTGCTGCAGCTCGACACGGGCGCGCGTCTCGTCGATGTGCGCACGCGCGCCGAACTCGACTGGGTCGGCCGGCCCGTGATCGGCGACGGACAGTATGCGCACGTCGAATGGACGCGCTATCCGGGCGCCGTGCCGAATCAGGAATTCCTGCATCAATTAAGCGACGTGGCGTCGCCCGATACGCCGGTGCTGTTTTTGTGCCGCAGCGCCGCGCGCTCCAAGCTCGCGGCGATCGCCGCGGCGCAGGCGGGCTTCACGAAGGCTTATGACCTGCTGGAAGGCTTCGAAGGCGACAAGGACGGCCAGGGACATCGCAAGACGGTGTCGGGCTGGTGCTTCCGCGGCTTGCCGTGGATTGGCGCGTGAGGGGTGCGTGAGGCGCTGGGGCGGCGTATTGAAGCGGGGAGTAAAGCGTCCGGTACAGAGCTGCGGGCCTGTGAACCGCCGGTCGGGAGCCAGCCGGTCGCGAACCGACCGCTAGCCCGCTACTATCGCCGCTATTAGCCGGCCACTCGCGCACGCCTCACCGTTGAATCGCGCGTCAACAAGGCAGACATCACGCACGAGGCTTTCCCGCCGCCTCGTGCTCGACAATATCGCCGCCAAGCAGATGCACGCCCTCGCGTAGCTTGACGAACGCCGCCGCCACCGCTTCCGGCTCGCCCTTCACGCCGAGATCGATGTGATGCCGCGCATAGACGCCGCCACGCTCGGCGTCGCCCACGCTCGGCAGACTGAACACGCGCACGCCGGGGAAGTCGTGCTCGATCTTCTCCATCAGCGGCGTTAAACGCGACTCGGGCAACTCGAACACGAGCAGCGATTTTTCCGCGTGCGGCATCGCGTGATGCAGATGCGCGTAGTGCGTGTCCAACACCCATTCGATCATCGGCCAGGCCATGACCGGGAAGCCCGGCACGAAGTAGTGCTCGCGGATCGAGAAGCCCGGAATCTTGTTGTAGCCGTTCGGAATGATCGCCGCGCCTTGCGGATACGTGCCCATATTCAGCCGATGCAGATTCTCCGGCGAGTTCAGGTCGAGCGGCGTCGCGGCCGTTGCCGGGTACATGTCGCGGATGCGCTCCTGAATCAGCTTCTGCGCTTCCGGATGCAGTTGCAGCGGCACGCCGAGCGCGGCCGCCGCGCATTGACGCGTGTGATCGTCCGGCGTCGCGCCGATGCCGCCCGTCGAAAACACGATGTCGCCCGAGTCGAAAGTACGCCGCAGCGTGGCCGTGATGCGCTGCGGGTCGTCGCCGATATACTCCGCCCAGCCAAGCGACAAGCCGCGCGCGCCGAGCAGTTCGATGACTTTCGGCAAATGCTTGTCGACGCGTCTGCCCGACAGGATTTCATCGCCGATGATGATGACGCCAAATGCCATTGCCGCCTCTTTGGTTATCTCGTTCGTTGATCAATAAGGAACCGGGGCCGCGTGCCGCACGCCGCCGGCCTCCTCCGCGCGCATGCGCTGCAGCGCCCGCAGACAGTAGTAGCCGAACCACAGCGCCGAAAACACGAGGATGAACGCGTAAATCCAGATCGTCACCGCGGTGATGACCGGAAACAGCACCAGCAGCCACACGGACGACGCCCACAGCAGCGTCGGAAGCGAACCCATCAGACCGCTCGCAACGCCGATCAGCAGCAGCGGCAACCGGAAGCGCCGCACGAGCGCGCGCCGCTCATCGCGCGTGGCGTGCAGTGCGAGCGCGTCGTACGTCATCACGCGGTAGGTCAGCCAGCCCCACAGCAGCGGCGGAATCAGCGCGAAAAACGGCGGCACGAGCCACAGCGGCAGCGTCACGATCAGCAGCACGAGACATACCAGCGTCGTCCAGAGCGCCTGGCCAAGGCTGCCGTACCACGTTCCGCCGCGGCGCATTTCCAGGCCGGGAAACTGGCGCGTCGACAGGAAGCGGATGACGGCCGGCATCGACAGCGTGGCGATCAGCAGCAAGACGGTGACGACGATGAGCGGGATGGTCATCGCGACGACCAGGAACGGCGCAATAGCCGCGTGCAGCCCGGAAAAACCGAGCGAGTCGAACAGATGGTAAAGCGTGACGGTGAACGACCAGCCTTCGAGCCAGCCGCGGGTCGCGCCGATCAGCGTCTGCCAGCTAAACCACAGGATCACGCCCCAGCCGACCGTCGCCGCGACGAACGGCATGAAGGTCAGCCAGAGCATGCGCGGGTGGAGCGCGCTTGCGAGCGCGCGCCCGAACGAGCGCAAAAGGTCATTCATGCGAGCCAGTGCCGGTGAGTGCAACGGTGAAATGATGGAGCGGCGCGGCGGTCACTGAACGTGAACCGTGCGCGCAAACGTGGACAGCATAAACCACGCGACGGGCCGCCGGGGAGACCGGCGGTGGATGGACAACGAATGGAGGACGATTGAAGAACGAATGAAGAACGAAGTCAGTCAGGCTCAGACCGCGGTGGCGCCGCCCTCGTCCCGATTGCCGCGCCGTGCGCTCAGACGCCGGCCGATGCGCACGAAAGCGAGCCAGTGCTGCGCCCAGAAGCCTTCGCCGTACGCGCGACCCTGCAACTGGTCGCTGATGCCGGTCGGCTCCATGTCGCGGCTCCACGACACGCTGCGAAACAGCATGTCCCACCACGGAAACAGCACGCCGAAGTTGCAGCCGTACTTCAGGCCCTCGTGACCGTAACCGATCGCATGATGGCGCCGATGAAACGTCGGGCTCACCAGCAGCCGCTCGCCGAGCCAGCCGAAATGCAGGCGGATATTCGCGTGCTGCACGCTCTGCGCAAGATTGGTAATCGCGACCAGCACGACGAACTGCGACGGCGGCACGCCAATCACGAGCGCGATGACCGCGAAGAACGATGCTTGCAGCAGGTCGTCGAGCAGATGGTTGCGGTCGTCGGCCCACAGCGACATTTGCTGCTGGCTGTGGTGCACCGCGTGCAGCTCCCACCACACGCCGATGCGATGCTGCCAGCGGTGATACCAGTAACCGGCGAAATCGAGCGCGAGCAGGTACATCACGAACGTGACGAGCGGCTGCGTCGTCACGCCCGGCCACAGGTTGTCGAACTCGATATTGGAGATGTTATGCAGGCGCAGCCACGCCTGCACATTGTCGAAAAACGGCTGCAGCGCGAAGAAGAAAAACAGGTTCAGGATGCCGAGCTTCGCGATCCACGTGTAGATCACGTCGACGCGCACTGCCTTGCGGTTGTCCCACTGCTCGACCGGAAGCAGCGCCTCGAGCGGCCGCAGGATCGCGTACATGGCCAGCACCTCGAGGACGCCCACGATCACCCAGTAAAGGCTGTCGTAGGTGTCTTCGTCGTAGTCCATCAGATCGAAGTGGAACAGCAGCGGCTGCACCACGTTGACGTACAGCAACGTCTGCGCGGCGGAGACGAAGTTGTCGAGCGAAGAGAAGATCAGATGGAACATGGTGCTGGTCGGTTACTTCTGTGTTTGCCGCTCGCTATCGTGGGTATTGCGCTGCGTACTGCGCGTATTGTGCCTCACGTGCGGCGTGGCGCGGCATGGCTCGCTCCATTATCACGCGCCGTTGGGCGCTGTGACCGGCGCGCGATTAAAGAAATAGATGCCGTGCGGCGAGCGGCCGACGGCGATCGTCTGGATCAGCTTGCGCGTGCTCAGATCGATGATGCCGACGTGCTTCGCGAAGCGGAACGTTACCCAGAGATAGCGCTTGTCGGCGGAAAGTTCCATGTCGTCGGGCCCGGGCATCAGACCGGTGATGTCGCCGACGTTGGTGAGCGAGTCTTCGTCGATGATGCTGATCGTGCTCGCGACGCGGTTCGACACCGCGACGTGCTTGCCGTCCGCCAGCGAGCGGAAGTTGTGCGCGCCGTTGCCGGTATGGATCGTCTTGACGATCTTCTGCGTGTGCCAGTCGACCACGGCCACGTAGTCCGCGCCGGTCATGCCGACGAGCAGATATTTTTCGCCCGGCGTCATCCACAGGCCCGCCGGCACCTTGCCGACTTTCATCTTCCACTTGACCGTTTGCGTGGCCAGGTCGATGGCGGCGAGTTCGCCGGACACCTGCAGCGTGACGAAGACCGTCTTGCTGTCGTTCGTGAACGCCATGTGGCTCGGCATGACCGCGAGCGGCAGACGCGACGCGAGCGCCATCTGGTTCTTCTGACCGTCGTAGTGATAGATGTCGAGACGGTCGAGACGCAGCCCCGTCGTGACGAGCCATTTGCGGTCAGGCGAGAAGCCGATCTGATACGGATCTTCGATATTTTCGACCCAGCGCTGGACCTGCCCTGTCTTCGGGTCGACGAACATCAGATTGTTCGACACCGAATTGGCGACGATCAGCGAGGAGTTATCCGGCGTCACCATCAGATGATGCGGTTCCTTGCCCGTGGGCACGGTGCCGATAACCTGGCGGGTGGTCTCGTCGATGAGGCTCAGCGTGGCTTCGGCGGAATTCAGCACGATCACGTTGTTGGCGCGGGCTGCGGGAGAAAAAAAGCCTGCCGCGGCGGCGAGAGCGAAGCCTGCGGCGAACGTGGCTGTCACGCCAGGAAGAAAAAATTTACGCATGAAAACTCACTTCGGAGAACGACCGTCATTGTAGAACGTTTGCCGTGGCCTGCGGTTGACGCAGATCGGGGTTGCAGAGCGGGGAAAATCGAGGGCCGGATGAGCGCGCCAGAAGCGCATCGCCGATAAACATGATCTGCAAGATCGAAAGGTGTCGTCCTAATTAGAAAATGTTGTCGTGAGAATACACTCAATAATCACGAAACAATTTAATACCAATAGAGAAATATCTCGTTGTCGATTAAACATCCAGCGAGATAAAGACGCAAACTAAGAGCGGGAAAATTAATTCCGCGTAATTCGGATTTTGCTTATTTGCGCCGATCACGCACAGCCGGAGAATCCCGCAGGCTCATCGTCCAAGCCATTCCAAAGGACGCAAGAGTGAGCGCGGATGGTCGGTCGTTGATAATCAACTGAAAATAGCGACCTTGATGAACGGCAACCAATATAAATCCGGCTATCCATAGCCGGCTTTTGTGCGCCTCATAATGGGCGATGAGACCCATTTCCGATTATCGCGCCCACTCCGTCCACGAAAATAACAGCGCGGAGTTTTTCCAAGTGAATAAAAGCTATCAATCAATCTGGTGTGAAACGACGGCAACGTGGGTAGCGGCGCCCGAGACGTCGAAGGCGAAGACGAAGCGCGGTTCGTCGCGCAGGAAAGTCGTCGTGCAGGCAGTGCTGGCCGCGGCTGCGGTGTTGGGTGCGGCGAATGCAATGGCGGCGACGGGCGTCAATGCGATCGAGGCGGGAGTTGGCGCTAATGCAGCGGGAGACGGCTCGGTCGCAGTTGGTGTAAATGCGAAAGCCTTGCAGGTCAATGCTATTGCCGTGGGTGCAAATGCAATCGCTTCTGGCGGGAACTCCATGGCTCTCGGCATGGGCGCTATGGCAAGCGGCGACCTCTCGACCGCGATGGGCCTTGTCGCCACGGCATCCGGCGACGGCTCCACGGCCGTAGGAACGGCTTCAGTGGCTGCAGGTGTGCGCTCGGTGGCGACCGGGTTTTATTCGCAAGCCAACGGCAGGGACTCGGTTGCAGCCGGTACTGGAGCCGTCGCGGACAAAGATGGCAGTACCGCTCTAGGCAGCGCTGCGCAGGCAAATGCGACAGTGTCGACCGCGGTTGGCTACGGCGCAACCGCTGGGGCGGCCGGCGCTGTCGCGCTGGGCGTGGCTGCCAGGGCGTCTGGGAACAATGCGTTCGCCGGCGGTCCGTTAGCAACGGCTGGGGGCGATAACTCCACGGCCCTCGGCTACGCGGCAAGCACCAGCGCTCTGAATTCGGTTGCGCTCGGCTATGCAGCCACGGCGTCGAAGAACAACGCGTTTGCAGGCGGTGCGTCAGCAATGGCTGCCGGCGATAACTCGACGGCGCTTGGCTATGCGGCAAGCAGCAGCGCATTGAATTCGGTTGCGCTCGGTTATGCAGCCACGGCGTCGAATAACAACGCGTTTGCAGGCGGTGCGTCAGCAATGGCAGCGGGCGATAACTCAACGGCGCTTGGCTATGCGGCAAGGACCAGCGCATTGAATTCGGTTGCGCTCGGTTATGCAGCAAGCACGAGCACTTCGAATTCGGTTGCGCTTGGGTATGCAGCGACCGCGTCCAGTAACAACGCGTTTGCCGGCGGACCGGCAGCAAACGCAGCGGGGGATAACTCCACGGCCTTGGGCTATGCGGCAAGCACCAGCGCATTGAATTCCGTTGCGCTCGGTTATGCAGCGACCGCGACAAGTAACAACGCGTTTGCTGGCGGTGCGTCAGCAATGGCTATCGGCGATAACTCCACGGCACTTGGCTATGCGGCAAGCACCAGCGCCTCGAATTCTGTTGCGCTCGGCTATGCAGCCACGGCGACCAGTAACAACGCGTTCGCCGGCGGTCCGTCAGCAATCGCAGCGGGCGACAACTCCACGGCCTTGGGCTATGCCGCAAGCACCAGCGCCTTGAATTCTGTTGCACTTGGCTATGCAGCGACTGCGTCAAGCAACAACGCGTTTGCTGGCGGCGCCTCGGCAATGGCTACCGGCGATAACTCGACGGCCCTCGGCTATGCGGCAAGCACGAGCGCCTCGAATTCCGTTGCGCTCGGCTATGCAGCCACGGCGACCAGTAACAACGCGTTTGCCGGCGGTCCGTCAGCAATCGCAGCGGGCGACAACTCCACGGCCTTGGGCTATGCGGCAAGCACCAGCGCTCTGAATTCGGTTGCGCTCGGCTACGCAGCGACCGCGTCAAGCAACAACGCGTTTGCCGGCGGTCCGTCAGCAATCGCAGCAGGCGACAACTCGGCAGCCCTCGGCTATGCGGCCTCGACAACGGGCTTGAATTCGGTCGCGATTGGCTATGGCGCTACTGCTTCGACCGACAACAGCGTTGCGCTGGGAGCTCAGTCAACGACGGGCGCGGATCTCACGAAGCCCGGCTATGTCCCCGCAGGCGCCGATCCGGCAACGATCGCTGGTATGAGTGCAAAAGGCGAGGTATCGGTTGGCTCTCAAGATAACGAGCGCCGCCTGACTCACGTCGCGGCTGGTGCGGACCCGACCGATGCAGTCAACCTGAGCCAGCTGCAAGCCGTCAGTGCAAGCGCCTCGCGCTACTTCAAGGCGAACGGTAACGGCCTTAACGACGGCACAGACGACGCCTCGGCTACCGGCGCGAACGCTGTCGCCATCGGCAGCTCGGCTCTGGCCGCTGGGGAAGCGAGCTTTGCCGCCGGCACGAGCGCGCAGGCCCAGGGCAAATTCAGTACCGCCGTCGGCGGGTTCGCCAGCGCGACCAACGACGGCTCCACTGCCCTCGGCTACCAGGCCAACGCGGCAAGCGACAACGCCACGGCCGTCGGTTATCAGGCAAGCGCACTCGCGACGAACTCGGTGGCACTCGGCCAGGGCTCGCTCGCCGATCGCGCCAACACCGTGTCCGTTGGGTCTGCCGGCAACGAACGTCAGGTCACCAACGTCGCCGCCGGAACGCAGGCAACCGACGCCGTCAACGTGAGCCAGTTGCAAGCCGTCAGTGCAAGCGCCTCGCGCTACTTCAAGGCCAAAGGGGCTAACGACGGCTTAGACGACGCCTCAGCTACCGGCACCACCGCCGTCGCGATCGGCAGCTCGGCGCTGGCCGCAGGCGAAGCAAGCTTCGCCGCCGGCACGAGCGCCCAGGCCCAGGGTAAATTCAGTACCGCCGTCGGCGGCTTCGCCAGCGCGACCAACGACGGCTCCACTGCCCTCGGCTACCAGGCAAACGCGGCAAGCGACAACGCCACGGCCATCGGTTATCAGGCACGCGCACTCGCACCGAACTCGGTCGCATTGGGCCAGGGCTCGCTCGCCGATCGCGCCAACACCGCCTCCGTTGGCTCTGCGGGCAACGAACGTCAGATCGCCAACGTCGCGGCCGGCAGCGCCGACACCGACGCCGTCAACGTCGCGCAGTTGAAAGCCGTAAGCGACCAGGGTGCCGCGACCGCCGCGAAGCTGGACGGCGCCGTGACGTACGACCGCAACGCCGACGGCAGCGTGAACAAAAGCAGCGTCACGCTCGGCGGCGAGTCCGCGAGCGGCGGCACGATCATCCACAACGTGGCCAATGGCATCGCCGCTTCCGACGCCGTGAATGTCGGGCAACTCGATGCAGCGATCAGCGGCGCGGTCAACAACGCCGTCGTCAATGCGGCGAACCCGTTCTTCAGCGGCGAAGGCAATCGCGACACCGAGGGCGCCATTTCATCGGGCGTGCACTCGGTCGCAGGCGGCGCCAACGCACAGGCCACTGGCACGAACGCGAGCGCAATCGGCGCGAACTCGGTGGCAAGCGGCAACAACGCGAGTGCGATCGGCGCGAACTCGGTCGCGAGCGGCAACAACTCGACGGCACTCGGTGCGGCCGCCGCGGCAAACGCGGACAACTCGGTCGCGCTGGGCCAAGGCTCGGTCGCCAACCGAGCGAACACCGTATCGGTCGGCGCGGGCGGTCAGGAGCGGCAGATCACCAATGTCGCAGCCGGCGTGCAAGGTACGGACGCGGTCAACGTCAACCAGTTGCAGCAAAGCGTGAGCGGCGCGGTCGGCGAGGCGCATAACTACACCGACGACCAGATCCGCTCGGCCCGACGCGATTCGTATGGCGGCACGGCATCGGCGCTGGCAATGGCCGGTTTGCCCCAGGCTGTGCTGCCTGGCCACGGCATGGTCGCGATGGCCGGTGGCACGTATGGCGGCCAGTCGGCGCTGGCCATCGGCGTGTCGCAGTTGTCCGAGACCGGCAAGTGGGTCTACAAGCTGCAAGGCAGTACGGACTCGCGCGGGCAGTTCGGCGCGTCGCTGGGTGCAGGCATGCACTGGTGAAAAACAGCGTCGTGGAACCGGAGCACGGCCGTCCGACACCCACGACGCCGGGTAAAGCAAACGTAGTGTGCAGGTAGCCCCAAGCCCAGCTCCGGCTTGGGCACGTTTGCGCGTGATGCGCTCCTACAAGGAAAGCATCACGCGCCTTTTTCAGCATCGAAGAAGACGTGAAAGCGAGAGAGTTCGCGTTGCAGCGGCCCCCGCCCCGCACACAAGAACGAGGCAAAAACGCAGTGGCGAGCCAAACGATCGCACTATCGCACTACAAGAAGACGCCTGCTCACAGCCACTCACGGCTCATGCGAACGACGGCACAAACCTCGCGCCCCGGAAAATCATCGCGCTCCGCAAACTCGAGAACCGCCGCCCCACCTCACCGCTGCATCGAATCCCAAACCTTATAAAGCCGCTTGACCGACACAGGCATCGGCGTGCGCAACTCCTGCGCGAACAGCGAAACGCGCAATTCCTCCAGCAGCCAGCGGAATTCGGCAAGACGCGCATCCAGCACGCCGCCGCGCTGCGCGACCGCGCGCTGATAGTTCTGCAGCAAAGGCTGGAAGTCGGCGAACTGCCGTGCATCGCGCGCGGGGTCCGCTTTCAGCTTGTCGATTCGCAGCGCAATGCCCTTCAGATAGCGCGGGAAATGCGTCAATTGCGAATACGGCGTATCCACCACGAACCGCTTGCCGATCAGCGCGTCCAGTTGATGCTGGATATCGGCGTACGCCGCCGTGAACGACTTCGCCTGCACGAGCTTTTTCAGCACGCTCGCGTATTCGCCGAGAATCTGCCCGACCAGCCGCGCAATCTCCTGAGCCAGCAACGTGAGCCGGCTGCGCCCTTCATCGCGGCGCGTATGGAAGCTGACGTCGTCGTCCGGCAACGGATCTTGCAGGCACGCACGATCGAGCGCGGTGTCGATCAACTGATCGCGCAACTCTTCCTGCGTGCCGCGCGTCATGAACTGCATCGCCATTTCGCGCAAGCCCGGCAGATTTTTCTCGAGATACTTGATCGGTTCCTTCAACTGCAAAGCGAATAGCCGACGCAGACCCGCGCGATGAATCCGCGCCGCTTCATCGGGCGAATCGAACACTTCGACATCACAATGCGTACCGCGATCCACTAGAGCCGGATAACCGAAAAGCGTCTGTCCGCCGCGGCGAATTTCGAGCAACTCGGGCAGCTTGCCGAAATTCCACGTCGTCAGGTTTTCGTACAACGCGGTGCCGCCGGCGCCTTGCGTCGCAGTCTGCGGCCCCGGCGGCGCTGCGCCCTTGCTGCGCGACGCCGCACCGGCCGGCGCAGATGTCGCCGCCTGGCCGCGCGAGCCCGCAACATCCGCGAGCGCCGCACCCGCCGCGCTCGACGCAATCTTCTGGAAATGCTGCTGCGCCTGCCCGCCGAGTTCCGCGCGCAATTGCGCCAGGTTGCGGCCCATCGCGAGTTGCCGCCCGTGCTCGTCGATAACCTTGAAGTTCATGAACAGATGCGGCGGCAAGGTTTCGAGCTTGAAATCCGCCTGCTTCAGCGCGATCTGCTTCTGCTCGCGCACGTCGGCGATCAGCGCTTCGAGCAACCCGCCCGCGGCGAAACGCGGCGCGGCGTGCCGGTCGACGAAACCTGCCGCGTATTCCGGCAGCGGCACGCAGTGGCGCCGCAACTTCTGCGGCAATGACTTCAGCAGCAGGTGCGTCTTCTCCTTCAGCATGCCGGGCACGAGCCACTCGCAGCGCCGCGCGTCGACCTGATTCAGCGCGAAGAGCGGCACGGCGAGCGTGACGCCGTCGCGCGGCGAACCCGGCTCGAAATGGTAGCTAAGCGCCATGTCGACACCCGACATCGTCATCCGTTTCGGGAACAGATCGGTCGTCACGCCCGCGGCTTCGTGGCGCATCAGATCGTCGCGCGACAGATACAGCAGGCGCAGTTGGTCCTCCGCCTGGCCGCTCTTTTTCACCTCGTCGCGATACCAGCGCTCGAACGCCGCGCCGGTGTAAATGCCCTTCGGCAGCGTCTGATCGTAGAACGCGAAAATCAGCTCATCGTCGACGAGCACGTCCTGGCGACGCGACTTGTGTTCCAGTTGTTCGATGTCGGCGAGCAGCTTACGGTTGTGCGCGAAAAATCCGAGCTTCGTGTCGAATTCGCCTTCGACAAGCGCGCCGCGGATAAACAGCTCGCGCGCCCGCGCGGGGTCCTGCTTGCCGAAGCTCACGCGGCGCCGGTGATAGATCGGCAGCCCATACAAAACCGCGCGCTCGAACGCCGACACCTGCGCCGCGCGCTTCTCCCAATGCGGCTCGGACAGCGATTTCTTCAGCAGATGCGCGCCGATTTTCTCTATCCACTCGGGCTCGATCCTCGCGATGCAGCGCGCGTACAGACGGCTCGTCTCGACCAGTTCCGCGGCCATCACCCACTTGCCCGCCTTCTTCACGAGCGCCGAGCCCGGCCACAGATAAAACTTGATGCCGCGCGCGCCGAGGTAATACGGCTCGTCGTCGGCCTTGAGACCGATGTTGCCGAGCAGACCCGTCAACAGCGCAAGATGGATCTGCTCGAAGGTCGCCTCGGCTTCGTTCAGACGCCAGCCGTGTTCGCGCACGACCGTCAGCAATTGAGAATGCACGTCGCGCCATTCCCGCAGACGCAATTGCGACAGAAAGTTCTTCCGGCATTCCTCGTGCAACTGCTTGTTCGACTTCTTGTGCGCGATGGCTTCGTCGAACCAGTTCCAGATTTTCAGCCACTGCAGGAATTCCGAGCGCTCGTCGGCAAAACGGCGATGCGCCTGGTCGGCCTGCTCCTGCGCCTCGATCGGACGGTCGCGCGGGTCCTGCACCGACAACGCGCTCGCGATGATCAGCACTTCCTTGAGCGACTGCTGATCGCGCGCGGCGAGAATCATCCGGCCGACGCGCGGGTCCAGCGGCAGACGCGCGAGTTCGCGGCCGAGCGGCGTGAGCTGATTGTCGTCGTCGACGGCGCCGAGTTCGTTCAGCAGTTGATAGCCGTCGGCGATCGCGCGCCCAGGCGGCGGCTCGATAAACGGAAACGTCTCGATCGCGGTCAGATGCAGCGACTTCATGCGCAGAATCACCGACGCCAGCGACGAGCGCAAAATCTCCGGATCGGTAAAGCGCACGCGGCTCTGATAATCGCTCTCGTCGTAAAGACGAATGCAGATGCCGTCGGCCACCCGCCCGCAGCGCCCTGCCCGCTGATTCGCGGCGGCCTGCGAGATCGCCTCGACCTGTAACTGCTCGACCTTGTTCCGATACGAATAGCGCTTCACGCGCGCGAGGCCCGTGTCGACCACGTAGCGAATGCCCGGCACTGTCAGCGAGGTTTCCGCGACGTTCGTCGCGAGCACGATGCGGCGCGCGTTCGAGGTGCGGAACACGCGCTCCTGCTCGGCGGCGGACAGGCGCGCGAACAGCGGCAGGATTTCCGTATGCGGCGGATGGTGCTTGCGCAGCGCCTCGGCGGCATCGCGAATTTCGCGCTCGCCCGGCAGGAAGACGAGCACGTCGCCGGGGCCTTCGCGGCACAGTTCGTCGACGGCGTCGACGATCGCTTCCATCAGATCGCGGTCGCGCTCCTTGCCGGATTCGCGCGGGCTTTTCGGACGGTCGCCGCGCGACGCGCCAGACGTACCCGACGAGCCCGACGTGCCCTGCGCCGCCTTGATCGCCGGGCTTTCTTCCGCGACCGGACGGTAGCGCACCTCGACTGGATACAGCCGGCCGCTCACTTCGATCACCGGCGCGGGTTTCTCTTCACTGCCGAAGTGGCGCGCGAAGCGGTCGGCGTCGATCGTCGCCGACGTCACGATCAGCTTCAGATCGGCACGCTTCGCCAGGATTTCCTTCAGGTAGCCGAGCAGGAAATCGATGTTCAGGCTGCGCTCATGCGCCTCGTCGATGATCAGCGTGTCGTACGCCTTCAGCAGCGGATCGGTCTGCGTCTCGGCGAGCAGAATGCCGTCCGTCATCAGCTTGACGGATGCACCCGGCGACAGATTGTCGGTGAAGCGCACCTTGTAGCCGACCACTTCGCCGAACGGCGTGCCGAGTTCCTCGGCGATGCGCCGGCCCGTCGCCGAAGCGGCGATGCGGCGCGGCTGCGTGTGGCCGATCAGACCGGCGCCGCCCGCGCCGAGACCGCGCCCGAGCGCGAGGCAGATTTTCGGCAACTGCGTGGTCTTGCCCGACCCGGTCTCGCCGGACACGATCACCACCTGGTTTTCGGCGATGGCCTTCGCGATTTCATCGCGGCGGGCGGATACCGGCAGCGCTTCTGGGAAGGTGATCGGCGGAATCGGGTTCGGCTGGACGACACGCGGCTCGCGTGGCGGACGCGGCGGACGGGCTTCCTGCGGCTGACGTGGCGCGCGCTGCTGCTGCGGCTCACGTGGCGGGCGCGGCCCACGCGGTTCTTGCGGCTGGCGTGGCGCACGCGGTTCACGTGCTTCACGCGGCTCGCCTGCTTCGCCAGACCCACGCGATCCGCGAGACTCAGCATGCTCCGCTTGCTCGGCGCGACTTTTTTCCTTCGCGGACGCCTCGCCGCCAGACACGACACGATTCGGCTCGCGCGCCTTGCGGGGCACGTCCGGCTCGCCGCGGTTCGCGTCCTGGTCGGCGCGGCGCTTGGCGTCGCCGGCCTTCGTTTGATCGGCGGCCGGCGCCGCATTCTCGTTCGCCGCGGCGGGACTTTTGGGTACATTCGACATGGGGGCGCATTATAATCCCGGGCATGAATTCCCAAACCGACCTCGTCCCCGCGCCCGCGAGCGTTCCGGCCCCCGACGGAGCAACGGAACAGCTTGCACAGCACGCGCAATTCGTCGACTGGATGCGCTCAGTCGCCCCTTATATCCACGCGTTCCGGAACAAGACGTTCGTCGTCGGTTTCGGCGGCGAAGTGGTGCATCAGGGGCTCCTGAATGCGCTCGTGTCGGACATCGCGCTGTTGCAGGCCATGGGCATCCAGATCGTTCTGGTGCACGGCTCGCGTCCGCAAGTCGAGGAGCAGATGAGCCTGCACGGCGTCGAGTCGGAGTTTTCGCACGGCATGCGCATTACCGACGCGCGCGCGCTCGAATCCGCGAAAGAAGCCGCCGGCGAAGTGCGCCTGGACATCGAGGCGGCCATCAGCCAGGGCTTGCCGAATACGCCGATGGCGCATGCGCACATCAGCGTCGTGTCGGGCAACTTCGTGACCGCGCGGCCGGTCGGCATTCTGGACGGCGTGGACTTCGCGCACACCGGCGTGGTGCGCAAGATCGACGCCGATTCAATCCGTCATTCGCTCGCGAGCCGCAAGCTCGTGCTGCTGTCGCCGCTCGGTTTTTCGCCGACCGGCGAGGCCTTCAATCTCGCCATGGAAGACGTCGCCTCCGCGGCGGCCATCGCGTTACGCGCGGACAAGATTGTGTTCCTCACCGAAACGCCCGGCCTCATGCAGGCAGGCGAAGACGGCACGGAACTGATCCGCGAACTGTCGCTCGACGACGCGTACAAGCTGCACGAAAGCGGCGAAGTCACCGGCGACGCGGGCTTCTATCTGAAGCACTCAATCCGTGCATGCCGCGGCGGCGTGGCGCGGGCGCACATCATCCCTTACGCGCTCGACGGCAGCCTGCTGCTCGAACTGTTCCTGCACGACGGCGTCGGCACGATGATCTCGTACGAGAATCTCGAAAGCCTGCGCGAAGCGACACCGGACGACGTCGGCGGCATTCTTGCGCTGATCGAGCCGCTCGAATCGGACGGCACGCTGGTGCGGCGCGGGCGGCATCAGATCGAACGCGACATCGACCATTTCTCGGTCATCGAGCACGATGGCGTGCTGTTCGGCTGCGCGGCGCTGTATCCGTACACGCAGGAACGCATCGGCGAAATGGCGTGTCTGACGGTGGCGCCCGAAGCGCAAGGCACCGGCGACGGCGAGCGTCTGCTCAAGCGCATCGAGCAGCGCGCGCGGGCGCGCGGCCTCACGCGCATCTTCGTGCTCACCACGCGCACCGAACACTGGTTCCTCAAGCGCGGCTTCGTCAAGGTCACGGTCGACGACCTGCCCGAAGACCGTCGCCGGCTGTACAACTGGCAGCGCAAATCGCTCGTGCTGATGAAACAGCTCTGAGCGGTCGCCAGCAGCGACTGCCCGTTCAATCGAATTCACTAACCCCTTTTTCATGGGACCGGAGTAAGGGCTCAAGCACCCGACTCCCGTCGACACAGGAGAAGCACAGCATGACTCGTATGGTTCAATGCGCGAAGCTCGGCAAGGAAGCCGAAGGCCTCGATTTCCCGCCGCTGCCGGGCGAACTCGGCAAGCGGATCTACGAAAGCATTTCGAAGGAGGCGTGGCAAGCCTGGTTGAAGCAGCAAACCATGCTGATCAACGAGAATCGTCTGAATATGGCCGATCCGCGCGCGCGCCAGTATCTGATGAAGCAGACCGAAAAGTTCTTCTTCGGCGAAGGCGCGGATACGGCGCAGGGTTATGTGCCGCCGGCGAGCGAGTGAACGCGGGTTGAGCGCGGGTGAACGCTGAGCGCTGAGTTTCTCTATCAGCATCAGGGTCCTCTCGCAGCGGCAACCGCAGCGACGAAATCCGCGCCACCGTGCGCGGATTTTTTTCGCCTCGGAACTCGCGCCGAAACCATCGGCGAGGCTGCCCCAAAACTCCCCAAACGGTACATTTTCGAGCCGTTTTAAGCCCCTTCTGGAGACCGCCGCGATCGCCGGAATCCCCCACCGGGCAAGGGATTGCGCGCCTGCGCCAAGGCTCCCGGCCAAAACCGGGTTTGCACGATCCTCTGTCATCGTGCTAACATGTGCATCGTTCCAACAGCAATTCACCTTCATTCGCGTTCTCTGACCTTGCGACACCAAGTGCTTGCACTGCGCGTGTCCATCGCGATGGAACAGTTTTTATACAAGAAGGCTTGTCGGTCGTATCGTCGTTTGAGATTGCCCTGAAGCTGCCCTGAGGTCATCCCCAGAGGCAAACCAGGCGGCGAATAAAGCACCGGCCTTTTTCGTTTCAAGCCTTCCAGTGGCGTGCGGTCCGGCTTCAGCCACCCGCGTCCTCATGCGCTTGCCCCCTTCACGGCCAGGCAGGCGCAATAGTCAGCACAATCTAGACGAGTGTTTTTTCGCGACCAGGCTCGCGAGGCACGGACGTTTGCTGCTTTTGCGGCCCTGGCTGCGCGTCGCGTTTCTTTTTACGCGCGCCCGCTCTTTCGCCGTCGCGGCGAAGAGGCCTTGCCCCGTTTGCGAAACTGCACTTTCCAGCAACCGTGGCGGAACGCATCATGAGTTTCGTCGCAGTCATCGGAGTTTTTACCTTGACCGCTTCCAGCAACGGCTTCTGGCGACACCACAAACAAGAACAACGCCTCTCTCTCGACGACATCACCGTCGTCGACAAGTCTCTCCTCAAGCGTGCCGTCGGCGCCATGGCGCTCGGCAACGCAATGGAATGGTTCGATTTCGGCGTCTACAGCTACATCGCTGTGACGCTCGGCAAAGTGTTCTTCCCGTCGTCGAGCCCGTCCGCCCAGTTGATCGCGACCTTCGGCACGTTTGCCGCGGCGTTTCTCGTGCGGCCCGTCGGCGGCATGGTGTTCGGTCCGCTCGGCGACCGCATCGGCCGTCAACGCGTGTTGGCAATGACCATGATCATGATGGCGCTCGGCACCTTCGCGATCGGGCTGATTCCGAGCTACGGGTCGATCGGCATTCTCGCGCCGGCCTTGCTGCTCGTCGCGCGTCTCGTGCAAGGCTTTTCGACGGGCGGCGAATACGGCGGCGCGGCGACCTTCATCGCTGAATTTTCGACGGACAAGCGCCGCGGCTTCATGGGCAGCTTCCTCGAGTTCGGCACGCTGATCGGCTACGTGCTCGGCGCGGGCACGGTCGCGGTTCTGACGGCTACGCTGTCGAACGAGGCGCTGCTGTCGTGGGGCTGGCGTGTGCCGTTCCTGATCGCCGGTCCGCTCGGGCTCGTGGGTCTTTACATCCGCATGAAGCTCGAGGAAACGCCCGCGTTCAAGAAGCAGGCCGAGCAACGCGAAGCCGAAGACAAGGCGCTGCCGAAGCAGTCGCTGGGCAATCTGCTCGTGCAGCAATGGAAGCCGCTGCTGTTGTGCGTCGGCCTCGTGCTGATCTTCAACGTCACCGACTACATGGCGCTCTCGTATCTGCCGAGCTATCTGTCGGCCACGCTGCACTTCAACGAGTCGCACGGTCTATTCATCGTGCTGCTCGTGATGGTGCTGATGATGCCTGCGACGCTCGCAGCCGGCCGTCTGTCGGATGCGATCGGCCGCAAGCCGGTGATGCTGTTCGGCTGCGTGGGTCTCTTCGCGCTGTCGATTCCGGCGCTGCTGCTGATCCGCATGGGCACGCTGCTGCCGGTGTTCAGCGGGCTGATGATTCTCGGCGTGCTGCTGTCGTGCTTTACGGGCGTGATGCCGTCGGCGCTGCCGGCGCTGTTCCCGACGAAGATCCGTTATGGCGCGCTCGCCATCGGCTTCAATGTTTCGGTGTCGCTGTTCGGCGGTACGACGCCGCTCGTGACCGCATGGCTCGTCGACCGCACCGGCAATCTGATGATGCCCGCGTACTACCTGATGGGCGCGTCGCTGATCGGCATCGTGTCGGTTGTCGCGCTGCGCGAAACGGCACGCAAGCCGCTGCTCGGCTCGGGCCCATGCGTGGCGACGCGCGCGGAAGCGCACGCCGTGCTGCGCGGCGAACGCGAAGCGGAAGAGATGGACGAAGGCTATGCCGCGACCGCTACGGCGCGTGCGTGATTTAAGGGCGAACTGCGGCGCTTGTTGTAAGCATCGCAAGTAGTGCAAGTAGTACAGGACGGGCCGGCATTGCAGCCGGCCCGTTTTCATTTCAGCAGCGGATCCACACGTGCCTCGGCCCGCGCGCCTTCGATTGTCAGGATGCCGGCCGAAACCGGCAGCTTGAATCGCCGCGGGCCTGCGCTGCCGGGATTGACGAACAGCACCCCGTCGCGCTCGCTAATCGACGGCTTGTGAGAGTGTCCGGTCACCACCACGCCGATAGCTTCTTTACGCGGATCGGCCGGCACGTCGGCGATATCGTGCACGACGAGGATCGTGACTTGCTGCACGGCGAGCGTCGCATGCGTCGGCAGCGATGCGGCCCACTCGCCGACGTCGTTATTGCCGCGCACCACGGTGAGCGGCGCGATTTGCACGAGCGCGTCGAGCACCGCTTCGTTGCAGATGTCGCCGGCGTGGATGATCGCGTCGCAACCCGCGAGATACGCGAGCGCCTCGGGCCGCACGAGGTTATGCGTGTCGGAGATGAGGCCGATGCGGGCTGGCGGCGGATGGGGTGTGGCTGAAGTCATGACGACAGTATCCGTGAAGCCCGGGCTGGTTCGCAAACCGCAAACGAGGCGCGCGCAGACGGTAACTTGCCGGCGCGGGTGCAATCAATCCACTGGCTGCCGCAACGAAGCTTCACGCGACACTTCTTGCGCGGGCCGCCTCGCATCCAGCATGCGCCGCGTCGCGCCGTGCACGACGATGCACACCGCCGACGCACACGCGAAGCTCAACCACACGCCATAGCGCGGCAGCAGCACCGCGGTCACAGCGAAGAATGCGGCGAACGAGCCGCGCCCGACCACCATGCCGCGCATCAGCAACGCGACAAAATCGGGTCCATGCTCGCGCTGCGCCGACACGGCGAGCACCATCCCAAGCAACGGAAACACGGAAAGCAAGCCGCTCCACGTCGCGCCCATCGACGCTGCAAGGCTCGTCACCGCAAGCGTCAACAGCGCGCCCGCGAGCATACGCACCACGAGATCGCCGAAGCCGGCGCGCGTGGCCGGCACATGCCCCGTCGCGCGCGGCAAGCCGCATTGCGAAACCGCGACCGCCACGCAAGCCACGGCGAGAGCCCACGCGAGCGACGCGGGCAGTCGCGTCAACAACAACGCCGCCACGAACCACCCGCTCATGCCCGCGACCAACGCAAGCGGCCACGAGAAACGGCGGCAACTCCACGCATACGCAAAGTTGAAGGCTTCCGACGCGGCGATCGCCGCAATCGACGCCACCGACGCCTGCGCCGCGAACGACGGCCCTCGCGCGAGCGCAAGCAGCAGCACGATCGGTCCGGCGACGACCGGCAGGCCCGCGAGCCAGCCCGCCACCGACGGCCCCCACAAGCGCGCCGCCATCGTCAGCGCGGCGAGGAACGCCGGCACGAGCGCAAGCTTGAGCGCCAGCACCCTCAACCTTCCAGCACGTGCTCAATCCGCCGATCCGGCACGAGCCACCACGCAGCAGCGAGCGTATAAAGCGCCGCCGAAATCAACGGCTCAATGAACGCGAGCGCGATGCCCGCCAGATAGATCGCGACCGACACCCTGCCCTTGAAGTCGTTGCCGACCGCCTTCGCAAGCGCCGAGTCGAGGCCGTGCTGACGGATGAGCAAGCGCGTCAGAATGAAATAGGCGATCGCCGACATGAACAGCACGACGCCGTACAGCGCGGTCGGCCACGAAGCGAGATGGTTCTCGCCGACCCAATGCGTGACCGCGGGCAGCAGCGACAGCCAGAACAGCAGATGCAGATTGGCCCACAGCACGCCGCCGCTGACCTTCGTCACGGCATGGAACAGATGGTGATGATTGTTCCAGTAGATGCCGACGTAAATGAAGCTCAGCACATAGGCGCAGAACACCGGCAGGAGCGGCCGCAGCGCGGCGAGGTCGAAGCCTTCCGGTACTTTGATTTCCAGCACCATGATCGTGATGATGATGGCGATCACGCCATCGCTGAAGGCTTCGACGCGTCCCTTGCCCATCGGCGGTTCCTCGAGTGAATGCGGGTTAAATGCGGGTTAAATGCGGGTTAAATGCGGGTTAAATGCGGGTTGAATGCGGGTCCAATGCAGGCTGAATGCGGACCGCGCATACATCGCACGCACGGCCCGCGCCGCTCGCGATTATCCGCGATGCCGCAACGCGTTGTCGATCCACGTCTTGCGATCGGCCTCTTGCAATCCGCCTCTTTCGAGCCGCGCTATTCCAAAGGCTTCAGACCGTCAAGCAGCGTAGGAATCAATTCGCTGATGGTCGGATGGATGTGCATCGCGTATTGCAAGGTCGGATACGGCGCGCCCGCCGTCATGATGTCGATGAACGTATGGATCGCCTCGTCGCCTTCTATGCCGTGGATCGCCGCGCCGAGAATCTGCTTGCTACGCGCATCGACGAGCACCTTCATGAAGCCGTCGGTTTCGCCGCGTTCGCGCGCGCGGCCCACGCGCGCCATCGGCATCGTCGCGATCAGCGCGTCGCGGCCGCTCTTGCGCACGTCGTCCTCGGAAAGCCCGACGCGCGCAAGCGGCGGATCGACGAATACCGCATACGCCATGATGCGCGTGTCGACCGTGCGCGCGCCGCCGTCGAGCAGATTGGCCGCGACGATCTGGTAATCGTCGTAGGACGTATGCGTGAACGCGCCGCGTCCGTTGATGTCGCCGATCGCCCACACGCCCGGCACGTTGGTGCGCAGTTGGCCGTCGACGGGAATCGTGCCGTGCCGGTCGGTCTCGATGCCGGCGGCGGCGAGCCCGAGGTCGTCGGTATTCGGTTCGCGGCCGGTCGCGAACAGCAGATGCGACGCCTCGAGCGCCGGCACGTTCTGCTCGAAGCCGATGCACACTTCGTTCTCGCGATGCGGATGCGGCTCGACGCGCGAAGGCTGCACGCCGAAGCGGAACTCGACGCCTTCGCGAGCCAGCACCTGCTGCACGGACTCGGCAAGATCGGCGTCCTCGCGCGTGAGCACGCGCTCGCCGCGCACCAGCACGATCACTTCACTGCCGAAGCGGCGAAACACCTGCGCGAATTCGAGCGCGATATAACTGCCGCCGACGATCACGAGCCGGCTCGGCAACTCGGTAAGCTCGAGCAGACTGGAGTTGGTGTAATAGCGGATTCGCTCGATGCCTTCGAGCCGCGACACCACAGCGCGCGTGCCGGTATTGAGGAAGATTTCGTCGGCGCTGATTTCATGCAGCAGCGCGCCGTCCGGTCCGCTGACGGAAACCGTATGCGCGCCCGTGAAGCGCGCATGGCCGTTGAAGACCGTCACATTCTCGGTGCCGCGCAGCCATTGTTCGACGCCGTCGCGCGACTGCCCGATGATCTTGTCCTTGCGCGCCTTCACCGCCGACAGATCGACGTTGACCGAACCGCTCACCAGCACGCCGAGCCGCGCCGCGTGGCGCGCGACGTGGGCCGCGCGTGCGCTCGCCACATAAGCCTTGGTCGGCGTGCAGCCGACGTTCACGCACGTCCCGCCGAACGCCGCGCGTTCGATAACCGCCGTGCGCCGGCCGCTTTCGGCAAGACGCACGGCAAGCGGCGGGCCGCCTTGTCCGGTGCCGATCACAACTGCGTCGAAGTGCTGTGCCATGACGACTCTCCTTGCGGCTCGCGTGCGGGTCGTTGCATCTTACGCCCAGTCGCCGCCGCGCTCATGTCACCGCTCATGTCGCCGCGCTTGTCACCTCTCACGTCGCCGCATACGCATCCGCCAACGCCCGCGCATAAGCGCTCGCGCCGACCGGCCGGCTGTACAGATAGCCCTGCTGCTTGTCGCAATCGATCGAGCGCAGAAACGCCGCCTGCTCGGGCGTTTCCACGCCTTCCGCGGTGACGTTCATGCCGAGCGAATGCGCCATCGCCACCACCGCCTGGGTGATCGCAATCGAATCGCGATGATCCGGCAAGCCCGCGACGAACGACCGGTCGATCTTCAGGTTATGCAGCGGAAAGCGCTTCAGATACGACAGCGACGAATAGCCGGTGCCGAAGTCGTCGACGGAAATACGCACGCCCGTCGCGCTCAGTGTCTGCAACATCGGCAGCACGGTGTCGCTGTCGCTCATCAGAAGCCGCTCGGTGATTTCGAGTTCGAGCGCCGCCGGGTCGAGCCCGGACTGGTCGAGACAGCGCCTGATCCGCTCGACGAGGCCGTCGTTGAACTGACGCGGCGACAGGTTCACCGCGACGATCAGGTCGGGCGCGAGCGTGCGCCGCCAGCGCGCCGCCTGCTCGCACGCGTGCGCGAGCACCCATTCGCCGATCTCGGCGATCAGCCCCGCGTCTTCCGCGACTGGAATGAACTCGGCGGGCGACACGTTGCCGAGCTCGCTGTTGTACCAGCGCAAGAGCGCCTCGGCGCCGATGGTGCGGCCCGCGTGGCTGTCGACGATCGGCTGATACACGAGGCTCAGTTCGCCGCCGGCGAGCGCGCGCCGCAGCGACTGCTCGATCACGAAGCGGCGCTGCAGTTGCTGGTTCAGCTCGGCGGTGAAGAACTGGAAGTTGTTGCGGCCGCGCTGTTTCGCGTGATACATCGCCGAGTCGGCGTTGCGCATCAGCGTCGGCGCGTCCTGGCCGTCTTCGGGAAAGCGGCTGATGCCAATCGACGCGCCCAGGTAGTACTCGTTGTCCGCCACCGCGAACGGCACCGCGATTTCGTCGAGGATATGACGGGCGAGCGCGATCAGCCGGTCGCTGCAATCGCTCGCGCCGACCACGATCACGAACTCGTCGCCGCCCACGCGCGCGAGCGTGTCGTCGGGGCCGACGCAGCCGGCGAGCCGCTGCGCGACGCTCTTCAGCAACGCGTCGCCGGCCTCATGACCGGCCGTGTCGTTGACCTTCTTGAAACCGTCGAGATCGACGAACAGCACCGCGACGTTCGCGAATTCGCCGCTGCCGTTCGGCGCGCCCGGCGCGAACAGGCTGTTCATCCGCTCGGTCAGATACGCGCGGTTGTAGAGGCCGGTGAGCGAATCGCGGGTCGCGAGGAATTTGAGCTGGCGCTGCGCCTCGCGCACGGGGCCAATATCGGTGAAGGAAATCAGCACGGAGTCGGGCTTGCTTTGGCCCGGCTTCAGGATCGGCACCACGTTCTCGGTGATCCAGATGACTTCGCCGCTCACCAGTTCGACGGCGAGCGTGACGCCGAGCATCGGCTTGCCGGTCGCGAGCACCTGGCTGGTGGGCCGCTCGTCTTCCTTCACGGGCGAGCCGTCCTCGTGAAAGCCGCGCACCATCACCGTGCGAATGCTGCGCCCGACGATTTGCGGCCCGGTGCGCAGCATGCGCTGCGCGCTCGGATTGCAGGCGAGCACGACGCCCTCGCGCGACTGCACGACGATGCCTTCGATCAGATGATCGACGACGAGCCGATGATGCTCCTCGCTGTTCGCGAGACGTTGCGCCATCGCGTCCTGATGCACGGCGAGCCCGACGCTGCGGCCGATGTCGCGCAGCATCGTCTCTTCCTGAGCAGTCGGCCGGCGCGGCTCGCGATGATAGACGGCGAACGCGCCGAGCACGGCGCCCGCGTCGTTTTCGAACGGCACCGACCAGCACGCGCGCAGGCCGAGCGGCAACGCGAGCGCGCGGAAGTCCGCCCACAGCGGGTCCGTCTCGATGTCCTCGACGACCACCAGCCGCCGCTCGTACATGGCCGTGCCGCACGAGCCCGCGCACGGGCCGATCGCGACACCGTCGATTGCCGCGCTGAAGTGCGCGGGCAGCGACGGCGCGCCGCCCATGCGCACATGCAGGCCGTCTTCGTCGAGCAACAGGATCGAGCATGCCGCGCCCGAACCGAGCAGCGCTTCCGCGCGGTGACACACCTCGTCCAGTAATTCCGGCAACGGCGTATTGCGGGTGATGAGCCGCAATACGCTGCGCTCCGACGCCAGCACCTCTTCGGCCAGATCCGGCCGGTATCGGCAACTATCGGGCGTCGCTCCTGCCTCCATGCGTGATGTCGCTTCGCGGTTCATATATGCGCCCCCCTACCCAACATCGGCAAGATTGTGTAAGCAGCGCACCAGGGTATACCCGTCGAATGCACAGGATTTCCGCAGGTGGCGCTTCGATTTGCCGTGCCTTCCACTATCGCGGCGCCGCACGCGTCGCGCAAGGCAATATCTGGTAATCACTTGCGCTAACCGCTGCTTTTTCCGGCGTCCGCATGACGCGCGATCGGACGATCATCCGTTGCATGAGAAACCCTGCATCGCGTGAACCGTCATGAAAATCGTCCGCCCTCTTCTGATCGCCGCGCTGCTGATCGCGCATCCGTCCGCTCAAGCCGCGAGCTTCGATTGCAGCAAGGGACGCTCGCTCGCCGAAAAGATCATCTGCAACGATCCCGCGCTGTCGCGCCTCGACGATACGTTGGGCCGACTCTACTGGAAAGCGCGGCGCACGGTGAGCGACCGGCGCGGCTTCATCGCCGACAGCGACAGCAAGTGGGCGTGGCGCGAGGCGAATTGCCGCGACGCCGCGTGTTTGGGGACGTGGTACGCGGCGCGTATCGGCGAGTTGGAGCAGGTGATTGCGGGCGTGCGGATGGGTGCTTCGAGCGTCGATCCCACGATGCTTCAATGCACGGCCGCGCATCCCGGCATCGTGATCGGCGAGCAGTGCGCGAGCGTCATCAAGCAGAACGGCAGCCAGTGGAACCACCAGACGCCGCATGGCGGCGACTGGTTCTGCGGCGTCGCGATGTTGGGACGAACGTAGTCACGCGCTGCGCCGTGCGTCGCTTCAGTGAAGGCTCGGCGGCGTGTCTGGATCAGGCGCGGCATCTTCCGCCGCTCCGCTCTCGCCGAACAGCTCCGCGCACAACTCGCGGCCGGTCTCCGTAAGACGCGCAGTGCCGGCGCCCTCCTCATCGAACATCGTCTCCACGAGGCCGCTGTCAACGAGCGCCGTCAACTGCCGCCGCAGCGCGCTCATCGGCACGTTTGCCTGCTTCGACAGCCTCGCGAGCGACCACGAGCCGCCCGGCGTCTGCCGCGCGGGCCGTTCACTTTGCGCGCGCCAAAGCTGCGCGAGCACGGCGAGCAGCACCGGATCGATTCCCTCTTCGTCCATTCATGTCTCCTTGTGTTTTATCCGCCGGCCGCCTTGCTTTTCGTGCGAGCGATGCCGGCGCTTCACGTCATCTGCGTGATCAGTTCGCCGAGTGTCTTTAACGCCGCCTCGCTGTCAGCCGTCCACGGATAGCTGTAGTTGAGCCGGATGAAATGGCGAAAATCGTTGCGCGTCGAAAACATCATGCCGGGCCCGACCGTGATGCCGCGCGCGAGCGCCGCCCGATACAGCTTCATCGAATCGACGCGCTCGGGCAACTCCACCCACAGCACATAGCCGCCCTGCGGCGCGGAGATGCGCGTGCCCGCCGGAAAGAACCGCTGCACCATCGCGCTCATGATGCTCGCCTGCTGCCGATAAACCTTGCGAACGTGACGCAGATGCCGGTCGTAGCCGTCCTGCCGCAAATAATCGGCGACGGCGACCTGCGGCACCGAAGGCGTCGTCAGCGTATTCAGAAACTTGAGCTTCTCGACCTGCGCGCGATAACGGCCCGGCAGCGCCCAGCCTATCCGGTACGACGCCGTCAGGCTTTTAGAGAACGACGCGCAATGCAGCACGAGCCCCTGCGTGTCGAAGCTCTTCAATGTGGACGGCCGCGACTCGCCGAAATACAGCTCCTGATACACATCGTTTTCGATGACCGGAATCTGGTGCGCGGCGAGCAGTTCGACGAGTTGCCGCTTGCGCGCGTCCGGCATCTGAAAACCGAGCGGATTCTGGAAGTTCGGCATCACCATGCAGGCGGCGATCTTCTGTCTCGCGATCACCTGCGCGAGCGCGTCGATGTCGATGCCGTCGACGGGATGCGTCGCCACCTCGATCGCGCGCATGCCCATCCGCTCGATGGCGTGCAGCATCGCGTAGTAAGTCGGCGATTCGACGGCCACCGTGTCGCCCGGTTTGGCGATCGCCTGCAGGCTGAGGTTGATTGCCTCGGTGGCGCCGAGCGTGATGACGATCTCGCCGGGATCGACGGGCATGCCGTTCTCGGCATAACGGCGCGCAATCTGCCGGATCAGTTCGGGGTTGCCGGGCGGCAGATCGTCGATCAGATTCCAGCTCGCCTGACGGCGCGCAATCGCGTTCGCATACTGATTGATGCGCCGCCACGGAAACAGCGACGGGTCGGGATATGGCGAGCCGAACGGCACGGCGTCGTGCGCGCGGATGCTGCGCAGCGTGGAAAGCACGAGACGGCTCACGTCGACTTCGGCGGCAACCGGCGCGACAGGCGGCGCGGCTTTGCTGTCCGCGCGCCGCGTTTCGGGCCGGAACGCATTCAGCGCCGCTTCGCGCACGAAATAACCGGACTGCGGACGCGTTTCGACGATGCCCCGGCTTTCCAGCAACGCATACGCATGCAGCACCGTCTTGATGCTCACGCCATGCTGCTGGCTCGCCTGCCGCACGGACGGAATCCGCTCTCCCGCCGCGAATACGCCGCGGCGCACGGACTGGGTGATTTCGTCGGCGAGCTTTTCGTAGAGTTTCAAGGACGTGGCTCAAGGAAAACGGATATCTCGCGCGCCAGTCTATGACAAAACGCAAGAACTGTATCCCTTCCCTTTTTGTTTTTCTGTATGCTGCACTGCGATTGGAACACAGTAGTCTTGGAACATCGGCCCGAAAAGCCATGACAAGACCACGCGCGGCAACATCATGAAGAACACCGACATCCGCAATAAATCAGGCGCCGACACCAGCGGCGCCCGCATCGAGCCGTACACGCACCCGGCGGCCGGCTGGGGCGCGCTCAAGTACGTCGCCATCAACCTGATCAAGGAAAAGGTCACGGGCGGCAATTACCGCACGCTGCTCAAGCAGAATCAGCCGGACGGCTTCGACTGTCCGGGCTGCGCGTGGCCCGACCGCGAGCATGCGTCCACGTTCGAGTTCTGCGAGAACGGCGTGAAGGCGGTCGCCGCCGAGGCGACCAGCAAGCGCGTGACGCCCGCGTTCTTCGCGGAGCATACGGTCGCCGAACTGATGACGCAGTCCGACTTCGAGCTCGAACAGCACGGCCGCCTGACCGACCCGCTCGTCTACGACGCGATGAGCGACCGTTACGTGCCGATCGGCTGGGACGAAGCGTTCGATCTGATCGCGAGCCATCTGAAGCGCCTCGAGGATCCGGACCAGGCCGCGTTCTACACGTCGGGCCGCGCAAGCAACGAAGCTGCGTTTCTCTACCAGTTGTTCGTGCGCATGTACGGCACCAACAATTTCCCCGACTGCTCGAACATGTGCCACGAAGCGACGAGCCGCGGCTTGCCGCACACGGTCGGCATCGGCAAAGGCACGGTCACGCTCGACGACTTCGAACACGCGGACACGCTGCTGATCTTCGGCCAGAACCCGGCGACCAACCATCCGCGGATGCTCGGCGAACTGCGCGAGTGCGCAAAGCGCGGCGCGACCATCGTGTCGATCAATCCGCTGAAGGAGCGCGGGCTGGAGCGTTTCGCGAGCCCGCAGCATCCGGTGGAAATGCTGACGATGGGCAGCACGAAAATCAGCTCGGTGTTTATCCGCCCGAAGGTCGGCGGCGACTTCGCGCTCATCAAAGGCGTGGCCAAGCGCGTGATCGAACTCGATGACGAAGCGCAGGCGTCTGATCTGGAACGCGTGCTCGACGTTGCGTTCATCGCGGAACACACGGTCGGCTTCGAGGCGTTCGCACAAGACCTGCGCGCCGAGCGCTGGGACACCATCGTCGCAGAGTCCGGCGTGCCGTACGAAGACGTGCTCAAGCTCGCCGACATCTACGCAAAGGGTCGCGCAGGCATGGGTCTCACGCAGCACAAGAATTCGGTCGCGACGGTGCAACTGCTGTCGAACCTGATGATGATGCGCGGCAATATCGGCCGGCGCGGCGCGGGGCTGTGCCCGGTGCGCGGCCATTCGAACGTGCAGGGCGACCGCACTGTCGGCATCGAGGAAAAGCCCACGCAGGCGTTTCTGGACCGGCTCGGCGAGGTGTACGGTTTCGAGCCGCCGCGCGAGCACGGGCTCGACGTCGTGAACACGATTCAGGCGATGCTCGATCGCAAGGTGAAAGTGTTTATCGGTCTGGGCGGCAACTTCTCGATTGCGACGCCGGACACGCCGCGCACGTGGGAAGCAATGCGTTCGTGCGATCTCACCGTGCACATCACGACGAAGCTGAATCGCAGCCATCTCGTGCATGGCCGCGATGCGCTGATTCTGCCGACGCTCGGCCGCACCGAGATCGACTTGCAGAACGGCGTCGCGCAAGGCGTGAGCGTCGAGGATTCGATGAGCATGGTGCACATCTCGTACGGCATGAATAAGCCGGCGTCCGAAAACCTGCTGTCCGAAATCGCGATCGTCGCGCGCATGGCGCACGCGACGCTCGGCAGCCACAAGGTCGACTGGCTCGCGCATGCCGCGGACTACGCGCTGATTCGCGACGGCATCGCGAAAGTGATCGACGGCTTTGACGATTACAACGAGCGTCTGAAGCGTCCGGGCGGTTTCCATCTCGGCGTCGCATCGCGTGAACGGATCTGGAAAACGCCGAGCGGCAAGGCGCATTTCCTCGTGCATGCCATCGCGCTCGACACGCCGATTCATCGCGCGCGCGAGCAGCATGGCGAGCGCCTGATGACGCTGATGACGACGCGTTCGCACGATCAGTACAACACGACGATTTACGGGCTCGACGACCGCTATCGCGGCGTGTACGGACAGCGGCGCGTGCTGTTCGCCAACAAGGACGACATCGCGATGCTAGGTTTCGCGGCCGGACAGCGCGTGGACATCACGAGCGTGTGGGCCGACGGCATCGAGCGTCACGCGGATGGCTTTTTGCTCGTCGAATACGACATTCCGCGCGGCTGCCTCGGCGCTTACTATCCGGAGACGAATCCGCTCGTGCCGCTGTCGTCGGTTGCGGACGGCGCGGGCACGCCGACTTCGAAGTCGATTCCCGTGTTGTTGAAGGCGTCGGCGCTCGAGGCCGTCGCGGCCTGACGCATCAGGTCTGCGCCTTCGCCAACGCGCGATGCGTGAGGTGAAGCCGCAGATCGAATTCGAACTGATGGTAGCCCGGCTGCATGAACTCGCAGAGGCGGTAAAACGCCTTGTTGTGATCGCTTTCCTTCAGATGCGCGAGTTCGTGCACCACGATCATCTTCAGAAACTCCGGCGCCGCGTTTTTGAATAACGACGCGATGCGGATTTCCTTCTTCGCCTTCAGCTTGCCGCCCTGCACACGCGAGATGCTCGTGTGCAGGCCCAACGCGTGGCGCATCACGTCGAGCTTGCTGTCGTACGTGACCTTGTCGATCTGCTCCGCGCTGCGCAGATGCTCGCGCTTCAATTCCGCGCAATACGTGTAGAGCGCGCGGTCGGTTTGCACGTCGTGCGTGTTCGGATAACGGGCAGCGAGGTATGCGCCCAGTTGATCGTCGGCGATGAGCTTGTTGACTTTGTCGAGCAGCGCGGGCGGATAGCCGCTCAGGTATTTCAAATGATGATGCATGGTCGTGGCCTGGCGTGGGCGGCCTGCGTGTCGAATACTTCGCAAGCAGGTCGCTAAACGGCGAGTTTACACGGCCGTCTCTTCGCTTGCCTCGCGTGCATCAGATGCGCCAGGCGGCGCCGCCAGGAAAATCATGCTGATCGAGCGAGTCCGCGTGAATCTCGATGCTGTAGCCCGGACGCTGCGGCGGCATATAACGGCCGTTGCGGATCACGACAGGATCGACGAAATGCTCGTGCAAATGATCCACGTATTCGAGCACGCGGTTCTCCAGCGACGCCGACACGCAAATATAGTCGAACAGCGAAATATGCTGGACGTACTCGCATAAACCGACGCCGCCCGCGTGCGGACACACCGGCACGCCGAACTTCGCCGCCATCAGCAGCACGACGATCACTTCGTTCAGACCGCCCAGCCGGCAACTGTCGACCTGGCAAAAGTCGATCGCATGCGCCTGCAGCAACTGCTTGAACATCACGCGGTTATGACAGTGCTCGCCGGTCGCCACGCCGATCGGTGCGAGCCGCGCGCGAATCGCCGCGTGACCGAGAATGTCGTCGGGGCTCGTCGGCTCCTCGATCCACCACGGATCGAATTGCGCGAGATGCCGCATGTTGGCAATGGCTTCATCGACGTCCCACACCTGGTTCGCGTCCATCATCAGCTTGCGGCCGGGGCCGATTTCCTCGCGCAAAATGCGGGCGCGGCGCATGTCTTCATCCAGATTGCCGCCGACCTTCTGCTTGAAATGCGTCCAGCCCTGCGCGACGCCTTCGCGCGCGAGGCGGCGAATCTTGTCGTCGTCGTAGCCGAGCCAGCCCGCCGAGGTCGTGTAAGCCGGGTAGCCTTGCGCGAGCATTTCCTTCTCGCGCACGGCCTTGGTTGCCGCGTGACGATGCAGCATCGCGATCGCCTCGTGCGGCGTGATGACGTCCGTCACATAGCGAAAGTCGAGACAGCGCACGAGTTCTTCGGGGCTCATATCGACGAGCAGTTTCCACACCGGCTTGCCTTCCGCTTTCGCCCACAGGTCCCACACGGCATTGACGACCGCCGCGGTGGCCAGATGGATCGCGCCCTTGTCCGGACCGATCCAGCGCAACTGGCTGTCCGACGTCAGCGCGCGCCAGAACGCGCCCATGTTCGCGGCAATCTCCTCGAGCGTTTTGCCGACGACGAGCGGCGCGAGCGCCTCCACCGCCCTCACGCAGATTTCATTGCCGCGCCCGATCGTGAACGTCAGGCCATGACCCACGAGCGCTTGCGGCGCGTCCGTTTCGAGCGTCACGTAAGTGGCCGAATAATCGGGCGCGGCGTTCATTGCGTCGGAGCCGTCGAGCGAGCGCGAGGTCGGAAAGCGAATGTCCCGCACCGACAGCCGGGTGATGGTAGTGATCGTGGTGCTGGTGGTCATGTCACACGCTCCTCGACGGCTGCATTCGGGCGACGATCAATCGTAGAGCACCGCCGCGATCTTCGGATCGTTCATGTTGCTCTTGTCGTACCAGTAAAAGCCGGTGTCGACTTTCTTCGGCAGCTTCTCGCCCTTGAGCGCCTTTACCGCGGAATCCACCACGCATTTGCCGATGCCGATCGGGTTCTGCGTGATCGCGCCCGCCATCAGGCCGGAATTGATGTCGTCCTTCTGCTCCTTGCCCGAGTCGTAGCCGATCAGCACGAGCTTCTTGCCCGACTCCTTGACGCCGATTGCCGCGCCTTCCGCGGAGCCTTCGTTCGCGCCGAAAATGCCCTTCAGGTTCGGGTTCGCCTGAATCATCGCCTTGGCGATCTCCGCGGACTTCAGGTGGTCGCCGCCGCCGTATTGCACAGACACGATCTTCACGTTCGGATGCTTGCTCTTCATCTGGTTCACGAAGCCGTCGCGCCGGTCGATGCCCGTGCGGCTCGTCTGATCGTGCACGATCACGCCGACATCGCCCGCATTGCCGATCGCGTCGGCCATCTTGTCGGCGGCGAGCGCGGCGGCGGCGAGATTGTCGGTCGAGCAGGTCGTGAGCGGAATGTCGCTGTCCACGCCGGAGTCGAATGCGATCACCGGAATCTTCGCCGACTGCGCGCGTCTCAGGAGCGGAATGGCCGCCTTGCTATCGAGCGCGGCAATGCCGATGGCTTGCGGTTTTTTCGCGAGCGCGGCCGACAGCATGTCGATCTGCTTGTCGACCATCGCCTCGGTTTCCGGGCCTTCGAACGTGATTCTGACCTTGTGTTCCTTCGCGCCCTGCTCCGCGCCGGCTTTGACGGCCTGCCAGAACTGATGCTGGAAACCCTTCGAAATGAGCGGGATATAAACGTCGTCGGCATGAGCGAGATTCGCCCCGCCGATGAGCGCGCTCAAGCCGACCACGACGCCGAATGCTTTCCGATTCAACATGGACTCTCTCCTCCTAAGGTGTGGACCTTCTTCTTCTACAGTCGTCGGGGAAGCGTTCTCGCGCCTCCCTTGTTGATATTGTCCGGCGCGTGTTCAGCGTTTTCTGCGCCGCAGGATGTCGGCGTAGACCGCGAGAATGATGATGAGGCCCGTCACCACGATCTGCCATTCCTGGGCGACGGACATGATGCGCAAGCCATTGGTCAGCACGCTCATGATGAATGCGCCGATGATGGTGCCGAGTATCGTCCCCGAGCCGCCCGACAGCGACGTGCCGCCGATCACGACCGCCGCGATCGCTTCGAGCTCGTAGCCCTGGCCGAGCGCCGGCTGCGCCGAGTTCAGACGCGACGCGATGAGCAGACCCGCGATGCCGCAAATCGCGCCGCCAAGGCCATAAATGGCGATCTTCCAGCGGTCGACGTTCACGCCTGACAGCCGCACCGCCTCTTCGTTGCTGCCGAGCGCGAACGTGTAGCGTCCGAGCGCCGTGCGATTGAGCGTGATCGAGCTGGCGATCGCGAGGAAGAACAGGATCAGCACCGCGTTCGGAATCGGCAGGCTCGGCACGAAATAGCCGATCAGCGAGTCCTGCGAAATCATGTAGAAGTTTTCGGTGTCGGTGAAATAGATCGGCTTGTCCGCCGACACCACGAGCGACAGTCCCTTGAGCAGCAGCATCATGCCAAGCGTCGCGATGAACGGCGGGATTTTCATCTTCGCGGTGAGCGTGCCGGAGATCGTCCCGCAGATCGCGCCCGTGCCGATGGCCGCGAGCACGCCGAGCCACATCGGCAGATGCCAATACGTGAGAAAGACGCCGCAAATCACCGCGGTAAAGGTCATCAACGTGCCGACCGACAGATCGATGCCGCCCGTGATGATGACGAAGGTCGACGCAATGGCGAGCACACCGTTGACCGCCGTCGCCTGCAGAATGCCGAGGATGTTGTCCATCTGCATGAATGCCGGCGACGCGAAGCTGAAAAACACCAGCAGCAGAATGAGGCTCGCGAAGGCGAGCATCTTTTGCAACGCCGTCGGCGAGAAGATGCGGGCCTTCAGGCCGCTCAGGCGCCGCGCGCCGGTGAGCGCGGAGGAATCGGATTGCACTGTCATAGCGTCCTCTCGCGGCTCACGCCGCTTTCAGGGTTTGGCGCTGCGTGGCCAGATGCATGATGCGCTCCTGCGTCGCTTCTTTCGCGCTGAGTTCGCCGGTAATGCGGCCCTCGCACATCACGACGATGCGGTCGCTCATGCGCAGAATCTCCGGCAGCTCCGACGAAATCATCACGATTGCCTTGCCCTCGTCCGCTAGCTTGCGCAGCAGTTTGTAGATCTCGCTTTTTGCGCCCACGTCGATGCCGCGCGTGGGTTCGTCGAAGAACAGCACGTCGCAGTCGCGCTCCAGCCACTTGGCGATGACGATCTTCTGCTGGTTGCCGCCGGACAGGAGCCGCACTTCCTGACTCGCCGACGGCGTGCGGATTGCCAGCAGATTGATGAAATGGCTCGCGCGGCGGCGCATCCGCGCGCGGCGCAAAAAGAAGTTGAGCGACAGGAAATTGCGCAGGTTCGACATGACGATGTTCGACTCGACGTCCATGCCCGTTGCAAGCCCGAAGCGCTTGCGGTCTTCGGAGAGATAGCCGATGCCGTGCGCGACCGCATCGCTTGGATTTTTAATCGACGCTTTCGCGCCCTTCACGAAGATTTCGCCGGACTCGACGGGGTCCGCGCCGAACACCGCGCGCGCGACCTCGGTGCGGCCCGCGCCCATCAAACCGGCAAAGCCGAGTATCTCGCCCTGGCGCAACGTGAAGCTCACATCGCGCACGAGCGGCCCGGCGTTCAGATGCCTGACTTCGAGCGCGGTCTCGCCTTGCGCCGCATCGCGCGCGGCGGGCGTTGCGTCGCTCAAGGTGCGTCCGACCATCATGCCGATGATCGCCTCGACGGTGGTGTTCGCCGCGTCGACGGTGGCGACATATTCGCCGTCGCGCAGCACGGTGACGCGGTCGGCGATCTGCTTCAGTTCGTCCATCTTGTGCGAGATGTAGACGATGCCGACGCCCCGCGCCTTCAGTTCGCGAATGATGCGAAACAGCTCGGCGATTTCGGCGTCGTTGAGCGCGGACGTGGGCTCGTCCATGATGAGCACGCGCGAGTCGAACGACAACGCCTTGGCGATCTCCACCATCTGCTGGCTCGCCACGGTCAGCTCGCCGACCATCGCGCGCGGATCGAGATTCACATGCATGCGCGACAGAATTTCGCGCGCCGCGATGTTGAGTTTGTCTTCGTCGAGAAAGAGGCCAAGCCGCCCGCGCGGCTCACGGCCGATGAAGATGTTCTGCGCGACCGTGAGGTGATTCATCAGTTGGAGTTCCTGATGAATGATGCCGACGCCCGCGGCTTGCGCATCGCGCGGGCTCAGGAATTCGGCCGGCTCGCCGCCAACCAGGATTTCGCCGGAATCGCGCGTGTACACGCCGGCGAGGATTTTCATCAGCGTCGATTTGCCGGCGCCGTTCTCGCCCATCAGCGCGTGGACTTCGCCCGCCATCAGTTCGAACTGGACGTCGTGAAGCGCCCGCACGCCGGGAAAGCTCTTGCTGAGCTTTTTGACGGAAATCAGCGGGGTCATGGCGCGACGCCGACGACGGCTGCACGGCAAACGCTCGCCTCAACCCGGCAGGCGGAGCGCGAAAGCGCCGGACGGCGCGCGGTGGTTCGTCTTAAATCGCAACGAGAAGCCAGGCACATTGCTGGACCCCCAAACCGATGTGCGACGATTCTACGACGCGCGAAGGCAGCGGCTCAAGTGCAGGCATTCCCGAGTGTCTGGAGTGGTTACGGGGGTCGTTTGTGCAGAGTTTGGGATTTTCAGACAAGCCTGCCTCCGCAAACACCGCTTCTACAGGTTTCGTTCGGTCGTGATCCCCTGCCGATCCGTTCCCTGATTGGTGCCCGGCCGGCAACGCCATGTGTCTCCATGCATGCCTACCGCAGCAGGCAGGGCCCGCCTATGATCGTGATGTGATTCAACGAGCGTAGCGCGTGCTCAGGGCAGCGAACCGTCCCTGATCTTTCCTCAACTGCATTCGAACCCGAATGGGGTGTCGAGTGATCGATAAAGGACAGCAATCATGAAAATCGTCGTGATCGGAGGCACCGGCCTGATCGGCTCGAAGGCTGTCGCCATTCTGCGCGAGAACGGCCACGAGGTCGTCGCTGCGTCGCCCAGAAGCGGTATCAACAGCATCACCGGAGAGGGACTCAACGAAGCGGTGGCCGGCGCGCAGGTGGTGATCGACCTCGCCAATTCACCGTCGTTCGAAGACAAGGCCGTGCTGGAGTTTTTCGAGGTTTCCACCCGCAATCTTCTTGCGGCTGAGGCAGCGGCGGGCGTCCAGCATCATGTCGCGCTCTCCATCGTCGGAATCGAGCGGACGCCGGAGAACGGCTATTTCCGCGCCAAGGTCGCGCAGGAAAAGCTGATCGTGAAATCCGGCATCCCCTACACCGTGATCCGCTCCACGCAGTTCCTGGAGTTCCTCGGCGGCATCGCCGAGTCGGGTGCGGATGGAAACGTCATCAGGGTGTCGCCCGGCCTGTTTCAGCCCATCGCGGCTGACGACGTTGCCGCGATCGTGGCCGACGTGGCGCTTGCGGCGCCGCGCAACGGCATCGTCGAGATTGCCGGCCCGGAAAAAGCGCCGTTCAACGAAATCATCGCCCGCTATCTGAAGGCCGCCCGCGATCCGCGCGAGGTCGTGAGAGACCCGGAGGCCCGATATTTCGGCGGCCTGGTCGACGACAAGTCGCTGGTGCCGTTGGGCGAGGCGCGCTTGGGCCGCATCGGCCTGGACGAATGGCTGCGTCACTCGCAGGCCGGAGCCTGAAACATTACTGGCGTGCGCGTCGAATCCTGCCCGGGCGGCTCTCGCCCGGGCGCACGCATTTCAGAGCCGCCTTCATCTAACGCCTACCTGGCGGCCAGTTCCGCGCTACGATTGGTCGCCTCGTCCCGACATACTCATTCACCATCATGCGTACCATCCAGATCCTGCTTCAAACGACCATCCTGCCCAGCAGCAACGACTGGTCGATTGCGCGATTCAGCCGCCTCGCGGAATTACTGCGGACGTATCGAGATCCCGAAGGGCGCGTGGCCTTCAATGTCGTTGCTCGCGACCGCGAGCGGCTCGGGGAGCCGGACCCGATTCTTTCGCGTCTCGATGAGAGCGAGTTCGACGAGTTGTGGTTGTTTGCCGTCGACGAAGGCGACGGTCTAACCTCGGAAGATTGCGAGGGAATCACGCGATTCCGGCGCGCGGGCCGCGGCCTGCTGGTCACGAGGGATCACATGGATGTGGGCAGTTCACTCTGCACGTTAGGCGGAGTGGGCAAGGCGCACCATTTTCACACGCGCAATCGGCACCCCGACCCATCGCGACATGTGGCCGACGACCCGTTCTCGACCCACATCTCGTGGCCCAATTTTCACTCGGGCAGAAACGGAGACTTCCAGGAAATCGCGATCGTGGGCCCCACGCATCCCGTATTAGCGGACCCCGATTCTCCCGGCGGCGCAATCCGGTTCCTGCCGGCACATCCGCATGAAGGCGCCGTCGAGGCTCCTGAGGACGAACCCGCCCGAGTGATCGCACGAGGCAAGAGCAAAGCAACGGGCAAGAGTTTCAATCTTGCAGTCGCATTCGAACCTTCGGTCCGCGGAGGTCCGGCAGTCGCGCAAAGTACCTTTCATCATTTTGCGGACTACAACTGGGATGCACGACTCGGTTGCCCGAGCTTTGTGAGCGAGCCTCCTGGAAACACGATGCAGAGCGAGCCGCAGGCGTTGCGCGACGTTCACCGCTATTCGGTCAACGTCGCGCTGTGGCTGGCTGGTGCGCTGTAAATTCGAAGCGGTTTGCGCAGATTCGCACAATTGGACTATCGACGTATGACGAACGCGCTTACTTCTCCGGTACGAGAACAGGCGCGCCCTTGTCCTTCAAAAGAAGCACGATGAACTTCGCCGGTTGCGTCTGGCTCGCGTTGCGCCCGACGGTATGGACATCGTTCGGCCCTTCGTAGAAGGTCTGCCCAGGCGTAAGCGTAACTTCCTTGCCGCCCTTGACCTGCATCACAATCGATCCCTCCAGCACATAGACGAAGGCGTGCGCATGATGCCGATGAACGGGATCGACGGAACCCGGCGGATAGGTCACGGTGATCATCAGCGCTTCCTTGCCGGGATAATCGTCGAGCGCCTTTTCCATCAGCGGCGCCACGACGGCTTCGGGCGCCGCCGCACCGGCCACGCCGACATGCGCAGCCGCGACGACGAGCATGGCGATTGCAGTGTTCTTTGGTGAAAACATGATGTGCCTCTCAAATAGCGCGCCCTGCCCATGCGCGACGAAGTTGGCAAGGAACGGAAGAAGTGGACGCTGCGGTGAACGCTCGCGCCTGGCGGATGCCGTGAGCGGCGATGAGCGCCACGAAGTCATCGTAGGCCGACGTGGTGTGGCGCGGTAGACCCGCGGATGGGATCACGGTGTTGTCCGGCTGGCACCAATCAGGCACAAGCAGGCGCCGGCAACGCGGGAAACGTATCGGCGGTTAGTGCGGTGCTCTGTGCGGTGGTTTGTGCGGAGTTTGTGATTTAGCCGCGCCAGACGAATAGCAGTTGGCACGGCGAGCCGCGGTCACAAGAGTCCTATCGACCGCCCTCTGCGTCCTTGCGATGCAAAGACTTCGCCGGTATTAACGTCTGATCTGCGAATCTTCCACAATTCGCGATGAACTTCGACTCCGGCAATCATGCGGTTGCGGGTCATGTCTTCCAGCAGATCGACCATCAGATTCGCCGGAGACGGAACGGGGAACCAGCCATTATCGGATGCCTGAAATGCATCCTGAAACGACCAGTTCCAATCTTCAATGATGTAAAGACCGCCAGGGCGAACCAATGGGAAAAGCGTCTTGAACGACGTTTTCGTCTGCTCGTAAAAGTGCGAAGCGTCGTCTACCACCAGATCCAGTTCACCGCCGAAATCTTCGTCGACGATTTGATGGAGTTTAGCTACGTCGTCTTGCGACGTCCCGTAGTAAAGCCTGGCGCGGCCGGCATTCTTCTCGACGTATTCATCGAGCGCGGGGATGGGAGTAGTCGATAACTCGAGAGCCGAGATCTTTTCGGGCTTTAAAAGCTGATCCAGAAAGACGAAGGAGCCGCCCTGATAAACGCCTAATTCAAGCACTTTTCGGCATTCTTCCGGACGAAGCGATGTGTAGTGCCCGAGGAAGTTCTTTGCCTTCATGAGAAGGAATTCATTTCCCTCGGACTTCAATTTGCTGCCACCGTGCTCATAATTCATGCGCAAGATGTAGCCACCCATCTCGAAGTCCGTCTCGCTCTTCCAATTCAGGTTATGCATGATCGATAAGTCTCTCTCGCGGATTCTCAATTAATGAATTAATCGCCTTCGCTGCAGATGAGCATCGCTTCGACCGCAGCGAAAACTCTACCACACAGGAAAGATTGTGTAAGGAGTATGGGCGAATCCGCCGCGAGGAGATGGGTGAAGTGCTGAAGTGGCGGCGGCGTCAATTGAATCGCAGACGCACGCGCCGCAAAGGCTCGGTTCTCTGGTGCCGGGAACCGGACTCGAACCGGCAAGCCGTTAGGCGGCGGATTTTAAGTCCGCTATGTTTACCAATTTCATCATCCCGGCGAGGGAGGCAAAACCGCGTGGACGCGCATTCTACCATTGGCCGCCGGGCCAACCAACGGGCTAATCAACCGCGCCAGCCGCCACCTCACAACCCTCCACTCCCCCGCCGCGCCGAAGTCATCCCCCGGTCACAAACGTTCCCGATAATCGGCACCGAAAACGTTTACATCGAACGGACACCACCGAGCGGAAACCATGACCCCGACGATCAAGGATGTCGCTGCGCACGCGGGCTTTTCCATCGCGACGGTCTCGCGCGCGATCAACGCGCCGCACACCGTGAATCCCGTCACGCTCGACAAGGTCCGGCAGTCCATCGACGCGCTGCGCTTCCGGCCCAACCCGCTCGGCCGTCAGTTGCGCGGCGAGCGCACGCGCCTGATCGGCGTGATCGTGCCGACGCTCGCGAATCCGGTGTTCGCCGAATGCCTGCAGGGCATCGACGAACTCGCGGCGGCGCACGGCTACCGGCTCATGCTGATGACGACGCAATACGACGCCGACCGCGAACGCCGCGCAATCGAAACGCTGCGCGAACATCGCGTGGAAGGGTTGATCCTCACAGTCACCGACGCCGACACGCATCCGCTTCTCGACGAACTCGATCGCGACGGCCTCCTCTATGTGCTGATGCACAACGACACGGTGCGGCGTCCGTCGGTGTCCGTCGACAACCGTCTCGCCGCGTACGAAGGCGTGCGCATGCTGATCGCCCACGGCCATCGCCGCATCCTGATGCTCGCGGGCACGCTCGCCGCGTCGGACCGCGCGCGTCAACGTCACCTCGGCTATGCACAGGCGATGCAGCAAGCCGGCCTCATGCCCGCCCCCGCGCTCGAAGTCGACTTCAACGCGGACGAACTCGCGCCCTCGGTGCTCGCGCATCTGACGCACGGCGCGAATCGCCCGAGCGCGCTTTTCTGCAGCAACGATCTGCTCGCGATGGTCGTGATGCGCGGCCTGCGCCGCGCGCGTCTGCAGATTCCGCGCGATATGTCGATTCTCGGTTTCGACGGCCTCGCGATGGGCGAACTGCTGTCGCCGCCGCTCGCGAGCGTCTGCGCGCCGAACCGTGAGATCGGCTGCGCGGCGTGGCGTCGCTTGCTCGCGCGCGTCACGAGCAGCGACGAAGGCATGAGCGATGCGCCGCTCGCGCTGACGCTGCCGCACAGTCTGCGCGAAGGCGCGACCATCGCCGCGATTTCGAACCGTGACGACACCGCCGCGCCGCAAACCAATACGCGCTTTCATCTAGCGTCCTGAATAACAACTGCCTGAAAACAGGCGATCCAACCACCCGCCATCTTTTTTCGTGAGGATAACTACAGTGATCCGCTCTCCCCTTCGACTTGCATCGCCGCCAAGCTCGCTGATGCGCCGCCTCGCGCAGTCCACGGCATTCGCTGTCGGCGCGGGCGCGCTCGCAGCCGCGCTTGCCATCATCGCGCCGCAAACAGCCCGCGCCGACGAAACCGCAATCTGCTACAACTGTCCGCCGGAATGGGCCGACTGGGCCAGCCAGATCAAGGCCATTCAGCAAAAGACCGGCATCCGCGTGCCGTTCGACAACAAGAACTCGGGCCAGTCGATTGCGCAGTTGATGGCCGAGCAGAAAAGCCCCGTCGCGGACGTCGTGTATCTCGGCGTATCGTCGGCATTCCAGGCGAAGGACAAGGGCGTGGTCGAACCGTACAAGCCCGCGCATTGGGACGACATTCCCGCGAACCTGAAAGACCCGCAAGGCTACTGGTTCACGATTCACTCGGGCACGCTCGGCTTCTTCGTCAACAAGGACGCGCTCGAAGGCAAGCCGGTGCCGCGCTCGTGGGCCGACCTGCTCAAGCCCGAATACAAAGGCATGATCGGCTACCTCGATCCGTCGAGCGCGTTTGTCGGCTATGCGGGCGCGGTCGCGGTGAATCAGGCGCTCGGCGGCACGCTGGATAACTTCGAGCCGGGCCTCGACTGGTTCCGCAAGCTCAAGGCCAACGCGCCGATCGTGCCGAAGCAAACGGCCTACGCGCGCGTCATGTCCGGCGAAATTCCGATTCTGCTCGACTACGATTTCGACGCCTATCGCGCGAAATATAAAGACCATGCAAACGTCGAATTCGTGATTCCGAAAGAAGGCACGATCTCGGTGCCGTATGTGATGAGCCTCGTGAAGGGCGCGCCGCACGAAGCGAACGGCAAGAAGGTGCTGGATTTCGTGCTCTCCGACGAAGGCCAGAAACTGTGGGCCGATGCGTATCTGCGTCCCGTTCGCGCGAATGCGATGAGCGCGCAAACCGCCGCGAAGTTCCTGCCGGCCAGCGACTATGCACGTGCAAAACCGGTCGACTTCGGCAAGATGGCCGAGAAGCAGGCGAGCTTCGGCGAACGCTATTTGCAGGTGATGCATTGAACGACATCACGTTCCCGCTGCGCTGGCGCATTGCATTGCTCGCGCCGGCGCTCGCGGTTTTCATCGCGTTCTGGCTGTTGCCGATGGGCGCGCTCGCGCAACTGAGCGGCGACGGCCACGCGTTCGCCACCTATCGCGCGATGCTGACGAATCCGCGCTACATGTCGAGCCTCGGCGCAACGGTCATGCTGTCCGCAGCCGTGACGGCGGCAACGCTGGTGCTTTCGGTGATCGCCGGTTTGCTGCTCGCGCGCCGCGAGTTCGCGTTCAAGCGCACGCTGCTCGCGTTACTGACGTTTCCGCTCGCGTTTCCCGGCGTCGTGGTCGGCTTCATGGTCATCATGCTCGCGGGACGGCAAGGGCTGATCGGCGCGCTCTCACTCAAACTCACCGGCGACCGCTGGGTGTTCGCGTACTCGATGAGCGGTCTCTTTCTCGGCTACCTGTACTTCTCGATTCCGCGTGTGATCGTCACGGTGATGGCCTCGGCGACGAAGCTCGATGCGTCGCTCGAGGAAGCCGCGCGTTCGCTCGGCGCATCGCCGTGGCGCATCACGCGCGATGTCGTGTTGCCCGCGCTCTCGCCCGGTTTGATCGCGGCCGGCGCGGTGTGCTTCGCGACCGCGATGGGCGCATTCGGCACCGCGTTCACGCTCGCCACCGACATCGACGTATTGCCGATGACCATCTACACCGAGTTCACGCTCAACGCGAACATGATCACAGCGGCCGGACTTTCGATCGTGCTCGGCATCGTCACGTGGGCCGTGCTCGCATTGGCGCGCAGCGTGAGCGGTTCCGCTGTGGCGGCGAGCGCATGAGCGCCGTCGTCGAACATGACGCCGGCGAAAACGGTAAGCAGGACTTCTCCATGAATTCGATCACTGTTTCTTCACAGGCTGCGGCCGGCAAAAAGCCGCGCTCGCGACTGCGCTTGCCCGATAGCCGAGCATGGCTCGCGGCGGGCCAGTGGCTCGTCACGCTGCTGCTGTGCGCATTTCTGATCGTGCCGGTCGTGATGTCGATTCTCGCCGGTCTCACGGTGAATTACTTCAAGGGCATCTCGAGCGGCTTCACGCTGCGCTGGCTCGGCGAGGTGTGGACCCAGTATCACGGCTCGGTGTTTCTCTCGCTCGAAGTCGCGGCGGCCACGCTCTTCATTACGCTGTTGACCGGCGTGCCCGCGGGCTACGTGCTCGCGCGCAGCAAGACGCGGCTGTCGCGCGTCATCGAAGAGTTTCTCGTGCTGCCGATCGCGCTGCCTGGGCTTGCGTCCGCGCTGGCGCTGCTCGTCGTGTATGGCGGCTTCACGATGTTTCGCATGAGCGTCGCGTTTATCGTCGTCGGGCATGTGGTGTTCACGCTGCCGTTCATGGTGCGCGCGGTCGCCGCGGTGTGCGCGAGCAGCGATCTGCGCACGCTCGAGGAAGGCGCGGCGAGTCTCGGCGCGAGCTTCATGCAGCGGTTCTTGACCATCGTGCTGCCTAATGCGAGGCCGGGCATCGTCGCGGGCGCGCTCGCGGTGCTCACGCTTTCCATCGGCGAATTCAATCTGACGTGGATGCTGCACACGCCCGACACGAAGACATTGCCGGTCGGTCTCGCCGACACCTACGCGTCGTTGCGCATCGAAATCGGCAGCGCCTACACGATTCTCTTTTTCATCATGACGATGCCGCTGCTCGTCGCAATGCAATGGCTCGGCGTCGATGCGACCGGCCAGCGCAGCGCGGCGAAAAAACGCGGCGCCGCTTCCGCTACGAAGTCCATCACGACGCCATGACACTCGCTTCTATTCCCGCTTCCATCCCTATCACGCTGACGCAGTGCGCGAAAACGTTTCGCGGCACACGTGTGCTCGAACCGGTCGATCTGCGCATCGAAGCAGGCGAAACGCTCGTGCTGCTCGGCCCGTCCGGTTGCGGCAAGACCACTACGCTGCGCATGATCGCCGGACTCGAAACGCCCGACGCCGGAGGCCGCATTGCATTTGGCAACGACGACGTGACCGCGCTGCCTATCGAAAAACGCCAGGTGGGCATGGTGTTCCAGAGCTACGCGCTGTTTCCGAATCTGACGGTGCGCGGCAACATCGGCTATGGCCTGAAGATCAAACGCGTGCCTGCGGAAACCGCACGGCGACGCATCGACGAATTGCTCGCGATGATGCGTCTGACCGACCACGCCGATAAACCGATCGATCAACTGTCGGGCGGTCAGCGTCAGCGCGTCGCACTTGCTCGCGCGCTGGCCGTCGAGCCGCGCGTGCTGCTGCTCGACGAACCGCTCACCGCCCTCGACGCGCGCCTGCGCGACGCGTTGCGCAGCGAGATGAACACGCTGCTGCGCGACCTCGGCATCACGACCGTCTATGTGACGCACGATCAGGCCGAAGCGATGGAACTCGGCGACCGCATCGTCGTAATGAGTGCGGGACGTATCGAGCAGATCGGCACGCCGCGCGACATCTACTATCGGCCTGCGAATCGCGCGGTCGCGCAATTCGTCGGCACGATCAATCGCGTTGCCGGCGAGCGGCGCGGCGGCATGCTGACGACCATCGGCGGTGCAGTGCCGCTGCCTTCGGCGCATCGGGATCTATCGGCGCAGTCGGACTCGACGCACGAAATTTTCTTCCGTCCCGAAGACGCATTCCTCGCCGAACCCGATCACGCGCAGTTGCGCGGCTGCATCGAAAGCAGCGCGTTTCTCGGTGAGCGCACGCGCTTGACGATTAGCGGCGCCGCGCCCGATGCGCTCTTCGTCGATGTCGCGGGCCGCGTCGAACTGGCGCGCGGCACGCCGGTCGGCATTTCGATCGGGCACGACGCGCTGATTGCGCTATCGTAACGAAGCCGCGCATTAAACCGCGCGCAACACAAAGGACTACCCATGCTGCTGGCTCAAATTAGCGACCTGCATATCAAGCGGCCCGGCGCGCTCGCCTATCGCCGCGTCGATACGGCCGCGCACTTCGCGCGCTGCGTCGCCGCGCTGAACGCGTTGAACCCTCGGCCGGACGTCGTCATCATGACCGGCGACCTCGTCGATCAGGGCGAACCGCAACAGTACGAGCACCTGAAAACGCTGCTCGCGCCGCTTCAAATCCCCTACTTTCTGCTCGTCGGCAATCACGACGACCGCGCCGCATTGCGCGCCGCGTTTCCCGATCGAGCGGAATTGCACGGCGGCGATGCGTTCGTGCAGTACGCGGCCGATGTCGGTCCGCTGCGGCTGATCGCACTCGATTCGATGGTGCCGGGTCAAAGCGCCGGTACGCTGTGCGACGCGCGGCTTTCGTGGCTCGCCGCGCAACTCGATGCGGCGAACGGCAAGCCGACCGTGATCGCGCTGCATCATCCGCCGTTTGCGTGCGGCATCGGACATATGGACGCGTTGCGGCTCGATCCGCTCGCCGCCGACAAGCTCGCCGCATTGATCGCGCGTTATCCGAACGTGGAGCGGGTGATCTGCGGACACGTGCATCGCTCGATGTTCGTGCGCTTTGGCGGCACGATCGCGTCCGCGGTGCCGGCGCCCGCGCATCAGGTCGCGCTCGATCTTCGCGACGATGCGCCCTCGGCATTCATGATGGAGCCGCCCGCGTATGCGCTGCATCGCTACGATCCGGCGACGGGCATCGTCACGCATCACGCGTATGTCGATGCCGCCGACGGTCCGTATCCGTTTTATGAGCCGGAAGGCGCGTTGATCGACTGAATGCGTACTGTGTGTAAACCTCAGCGGTTCACGAAGGTCTGACGCACGCGCCGCGACATGCGGAAATAAGGTATCCCCAGCGCGGCCGCGACGATCGCCTGCATCAGGCCATTGAACGGAATCGCGATGTCGATGCCGATTGCGTGCGTCATGTAATCGCTCAGCAGATACGCGCCGGTTCGCATCGCGAGAATCGCACCGAGCCACGCCTGAACGTGCCGCGGCAAGCGCACCGATTTGCGCCACGCGAGCAGCGCGAACCATCCGATGCCCGCGACCATGAACGCGCCGATCGCCACGTCCATGCCGACCATCGCGATCACCGCGCGATACCAGCCATGCGTCGCGGCGCGAACGAACACGGCGAGCAACTCCCATTCGAGCATCATTTCGAGCGGATCGCGCAACGCGATCGCGGTGACGAACGCCCACGCGGCAAGGCAAATTAGCGCGACCAGCAGACATCCGCCAATTCGCTGCGGCGCAAGCTCAGCTTGCGCGTGACGTCGGCTCGAACACACAGTGCGTTGTTTCATCGGATCGTGCGAGGTGGGCAGAAATAGCCCGCCGATTCTACGAACCCCACCGCATCAAACCTCGCATTTTTGTCACAAACGAGCCGTGCATCCGAATGGCGGCGGGTCAGCACGATCCGATACGCTCCGGTATGATCGGCACGCTTGAGGACCGCGCATGGGCCGGTCCGCCGACCGCCCTCTCTCATGTCCACGTCCAACGCGTCCGCCCCCGCTTCCGCCGATCCATCGCTGCGCGGCCTGCTGCTTCTGCTCGCCACCATCGCCGGTGTCGCGGTCGCGAACATCTATTACAACCAGCCGCTGCTCGACAACTTCCGGCAGTCGTTTCCGGCAAGCGCGTCGTGGGTCGGCGTGGTGCCGGCCGTCACGCAGCTCGGCTACGCGGCCGGCATGCTGTTGCTCGCGCCGCTCGGTGACCGCTTCGACCGGCGTGCACTGATCCTGCTGCAAACCGCGGGCATGTGCATCGCGCTCGTCGTGGCCGCCGCCGCGCCGGCGCTGCCGGTGCTGGTTGCCGCGAGCCTCGCGATCGGCGTGCTCGCCACCATCGCGCAGCAGGCGGTGCCGTTCGCCGCCGAACTCGCGCCGCCGTCGCAGCGCGGTCATGCGGTGGGCACGGTGATGAGCGGCCTGCTGCTCGGCATTCTGCTCGCGCGAACCGCAGCGGGCTTCGTCGCGGAATACTTCGGCTGGCGCGCGGTATTCGCGGTGTCGGTGCTCGCGTTGCTCGCGCTCGCCGTGGTGATCGTGCTGCGTCTGCCGAAGAGCAAGCCGACTTCCACGCTGTCGTACGGCAAGCTGCTCGTGTCGATGTGGCATCTGGTCGTCGAACATCGCGCGTTGCGTGAAGCGTCGCTGACGGGCGCCGCGCTCTTCGCCGGATTCAGCATCTTCTGGTCGGTGCTGGCGCTGCTATTGGCCGGGCCGCCCTTTCATCTCGGACCGCAGGCCGCTGGCCTGTTCGGCATCGTCGGCGCGGCCGGCGCGCTCGCCGCGCCGCTCGCGGGCAAGTTCGCCGACCGTCGCGGACCGCGCGCGATCATCACGCTGTCCATCGTGCTGGTGGCGATTTCGTTTGTCGTGTTCGGCTTTTCCGCGAAGAGCATCGCGGGGCTCGTGATCGGCGTGATCGTGCTCGACGTGGGCGTGCAGGCCGCGCAGATTTCGAATCAGTCACGCATCTATGCGCTGAAGCCCGACGCGCGCAGCCGCGTGAATACGGTGTACATGGTCGCGTATTTCATCGGCGGAGCCCTCGGTTCCGCTGTGGGCGCCGCTGTATGGCCGGTGTTCGGATGGGTGGGCGTGAGCGTTGCGGGTCTGGTGTTCGCGGGCCTGGCCGCATGGAATCATCTGGCGCTGCAGGCTCGTACTGCAAAAGATTGATTGCGCTTGTTGCTGTGTGGCGAGCGCTCAGCCGTGGCTGCGCGCGAGCGCATATTCGTGCAGCGCGTCGATCACGCGATCGAATTCGAACGACTTGTCGTAGAAGTGGCGCACGCCATACTGCTCGCAACGCTCGCGATAGGCGGGCAGCGCGTGGTTGGTCAGCACCGCCGCGAACACCGAGTCGATCAAGCCTTCGCGCTGCAAATAAGCCAGTACGGGCACGCCTGAACCGCGCTTCAGTTGCAGGTCGACGATCACCGCGTCGAACGCTTCGTCGCCAAGGAGCGCGATGGCTTCGTCGGCGGAATCGGCATACGCGGCCACTTGCAGCGAACCGGACGCGTCGATGGCTTCCACCAGGCTGCGGCGGATCAGCGGCGAATCCTCGATAAGCAGCACGCGCAACGGCGCGTGACTGGCTGATCCGGCAACGGTATTCGATTCGCTGTTCATCGGCATCTCTCGATCGTCCATTATTCGATCAGGCCGTTCTTGATCGCGTAATAAGTGAGATCGGCATTGTTCGCCAGCCGCATCTTCTCGAGCACGCGAGCCCGGTACGTGCTCACCGTTTTCACGGACAAATGCAGTTCTTCCGCAATCTGCGTGGGAATCTGCCCCGCCGCGAGCTTGCAAAAAATCTGGAACTCGCGTTCCGACAGCGCTTCGTGCGGCCGCGCCGCCGCCGGCTTGTCGAGATTGTCGGCGAGCGTGTCGGCCACCGCCTCCGATAAATAGCGATGACCTCGCGCCACCGCGCGAATCGCCCGCACGATCTCATCCGGCTCGCAGTCCTTGTTCAGATAACCGTTCGCGCCCGCGCGCAGCAGGTTGATCGCGTACTGGCTCTCCGGATAGCCGGAGAGGATCAGCACGCCCTGCTCGGGGCGCACCTGCTTGATGACGCGCAGCGTGTCGATGCCGTTTTTATCCGGCATCGCGATGTCGAGCAGCACGACGTCGAATGCCTGCTCGCGCACGAGGCTGATGGTCTCGTCGCCGGTGGCGGCTTCCGCAGCGACGCACATGTCCGGCTCGTCGGCGACGAACTGCCTGAAACCGCCTCGGACGATCGCATGATCGTCGGCTATCAACACTCGAATCATCGGCTTGGTGTCCGTACGATGGAATCGCTCCAAAGCAGACATTGTAATGACGTCGCGTGGCCGTTCGACGTTATCGGCTGTGTTGCGGCCACTACCGCCGGCCGCAAGCTCATACTGCCGCGCCGGCTGCCGCGCCCACAGCCGCGCCGAATCACTCGCGACCCTCGAGCAGATCGGCCATGTCGTCCGCATGCTCTTCCTCGACGGCGAGAATCTCTTCGAACAGACGCCGCGTCGTGACGTCCTTCTCGCCGAGATAGCGAATGATCTCGCGATAGGTGTCGATGGCAATGCGCTCGGCGACCAGGTTCTCGCGGATCATGTCCGTGAGATTCTCGCCTTCCTTGTACTCGGAATGCGCGCGCGTTTTCAGGCCGTCCGGTGCGAAGTCCGGCTCGCCGCCCAGTTGCACGATGCGCTCGGCGATGCGGTCGGCGTGCTCCTGCTCTTCTGTCGCGTGCTCGGCGAATTCGGCGGCCACCGCCTCGGAGTTGATGCCCTTCGCCATGAAGTGATGCCGCTTGTAACGCAGCGTGCAGACGATCTCCGTCGCGAGCGCGTCGTTGAGCAGCTTCAGCACGGTCTCGCGGTCGGCGCCATAACTTTGCGTGACGGGTCCGTCCGACATGTGCTTGCGGGCGTCGTCGCGAATCTTTTGAATGTCCATCACGAACGGGTCGCTCGACTGGGCGCCAGGTGTGTTCGCCATTGAGTTTCTCCTTTATCCGTATTGAGGGAATGGGCGCATCGCGGACCATGCCCGCGACGCGCCGTTAGAGTCGTGCTCAGATCTACGTTCGGAACACGCCGAGCAGCAGCGTGACCACGAACACGACCAGGAAAATATAGAACAGAATCTTCGCGATTTCGGCCGCGCCCGCCGCGATTCCGGTGAAACCGAACACCGCTGCGATGATCGCGATAACAAAAAAGACGATGGCATAGTGAAGCATGGCGACTCTCCTTCTTGTTGGTATCCGCGTGAATTCTCGTGCGCTGGCGTTGCCTCAAGCGCCGCTAAACATGCAAGCGGCGCTAATCGACAATTTTTTTCGTCACCACGAAGCCGAGCACGAGGAACACCACGCACAGAATCACAAATACGACGAACAGGAACTTCGCAATTGCCGCCGCGCCCGCCGCGATGCCGGTAAAGCCAAGAAGGCCGGCGATCAAGGCAATGACGGCGAAGACCAACGCCCACTTCAGCATGATGGCTTCCTCCTGGAACGATGAATGGATCAGGGTTCATGCTATCCATCGGCGGCGGCGGGCGCATTCCGACGCACTCCGGTTTTCGTGTGAGAATCCGCTTACATTGGATTACGGCAGCGTTACGACGAGCCGATTCGCGCACGCGAGCGCTCGCGCGTTGGCGGCGGCGAACGCTACACTGATGGCTGTCCACGGAGCCGAATGTGTCGAACGTGCAGAACGTGCCTGATTTGCCGAACGCAGTCCCGCATGACGCGAAGCAGCAAGCGCAAAGCGAGGCTGGAAGTCGTGCGCAAACCGATGCGCAATCCGATGCCCAAACTAATCCGCAAGCCGAAGCGCAACCGCGCCGCGCCGCCGCGCGTCTGAGCGACTGGATGCGCAGCCGAAGCTGGGCGATCGCGATGACGGTCGCAATCGTGATTACCGTCGGCGGGCTCGTCATTCTGGAGACCGCGCGCGAGCGCATCGCCGCCGAGTACGAGACCGCGCTCGAAGCCCGCGACGTCACCGTGCAACTGAGCGCACTGGCGAGCCAGCTATCGCGTTTGAGCGCGCAGCAAAGCGATTATCTTCTGACGAAGCGCGACGACGCCGCACATGCGTTTTGCGCGACGGCCGCACGCATTCGCGCCAGCGAAGAGCCGCTCGAGCGCTTTTACCGCAGTCCCAAAGCGGACAGCGCCGAGCTCGCGAGCTTCACGCAGATTCGTGCGCTGATCGACGCACGCATCGGCGCGGGCGCGGCGGCGTTGCAGCGCGCCGCACCGCATCCGCTGGAACTCGCCGCATGCGGCAGCACAAGCAGCGAGCAGACGGTGGACCCGGCGTTCGTCGACAGCACGCTTAGCCTGCTGCGCGATAACGAAGAACGCCGCGCGCAGCATGCGCTCGCCGCGAGCCGCGCCGATCAGCGCATCTCGACGTTGTGCGCGGCGGGACTCTCGGCGCTCAACATCGTGTTGTTCATTCTGCTGTTCCGCAATCTCGGCATTCAGATCGACAGACAAGCGCGCGTGCAGCGCCAATTGATCACGCAGCAAGGCGAACTCGATCAGCTCGTCAACGAACGGACCCGTCAACTCGAGGCGCTCGGCTGGCATTTGCAGGCTGTCAGCGAAAACGAAAAGACGCAGCTTGCGCGCGAGCTGCACGACGAGTTGGGCGCGATTCTGACCGCGAGCAAGATGGACGTCGCGTGGGCGAACCGCAAGCTGAAGGACAGCGCTCCCGAGATCACCGGCAAGCTGCAGCGCGCGCTCGCCAATCTGGACCAGGGCATCGCGCTCAAGCGCCGCATCATCGAGGACATGCGGCCCACGGTGCTCGCGAACTTCGGTCTCGTCACGGCGCTGCGCACGCTCGCCGACGAAGCCGCACAGCGCAACAACTGGACACTGAACCTGCAGCTTCCCGCAGACGATATCAAGCTAGACGAGCAAACCGAAATCGCGCTCTTTCGCGTCGCGCAGGAATCGCTGACGAACGCGGCGAAATACGCGCGCGCGTCGCAGGTGTCGATCGGTCTGCATATCGGCGAGGGGCAAGTGACGCTCGACATTGCGGACAACGGCGTGGGCATCATGCCTGCGGATTTGAAGCGCACGCACACGCATGGACTGCTCGGCATGCGTCAGCGCGTCGCCGCGCATGGCGGACGATTCGACATCCGGCGCGGCGTGCCGAACGGCACCGACATTCATGTCGTGATGCCGAGCGCGAGCACAGCCGCGCAGCCGGCCAGCGACGCGGACGCAAACTTAAGCGCGCGGCAGAGCGACTGAACACATCGTTGTAGGAGTGCGCCGACGCGAACACCAGAGCGCACCTACAACAAAATCGCAGCGCAGCCGACAGCGCCGCATGCGCCCTTTTTTTACCATGCAATCAGACCGGATCGACTGGCGCAAGCCACGGTCGGCAGCTAGCAGAGCCGCTAGCGGGACACGTCAACCGATACCTTCTCGACAAGGAGAACTTCCATGAATCGACTGATCGCTTTGCTCCTCATTGCAGGCACGGCCGCGCTCGCCGGCTGCAATACGATGGCAGGTGCCGGCCAGGACATCTCGAAGGGTGGCGACGCCCTCACCAATCAGGCTGAGAAGGCGAAGTAAATCGCTGTTGCTTGAAGCCCTGCGCATTTGCGGCGCAGGGTGGTTCATCGCAATGCAATGCATCATCGAGCCCGCTGCGGGAAACCGCAGTGGGCTTTTTGTTGTGCGTGCTTGTTGGACGTGAGCTGTGCGTTGCCCGTGTTGCCAAAACAAAGCGGCGGTCCACTTGCGTGGACCGCCGCCCCGTCCTCCCAGGACTTGCCGCTATGCCATGCGCTGCGATGCGCGCAGGTTGGCTAGCGAGCTTATGCGCCCGTCAGCGTGTTCGACAACTCGATACTCGGTGTGCTCGTATTGCCGTTCTGCACGATCAGCAGATGAATCTGCCCCACCGCGAGCTGGCTCAGCACACCGCCGATCGGCACCGACGTAATGAGCCAGTCGGCGTTGTTCGACAGCGTGAACGATTGCGACTGATAGATCGGCGTCTTGCTGCCCACGGCCGTCGCGATCAGCACATACTGGCCGCCCGATACGTAGATCGAATCCTGGCCGCTTGCCGGCACGGCGTTCTTGAACGCGACGCCCGCCAGGGTCGGCGACACGGTGCTGATGTTGGTGTTGCCCGCCTGCACGAGATACAGGTCGAGATTCGGCGCGTTGCCCGATGCGTTGAAGCCGCGCACGCGCGCGCTATTCGACAGAAGGCCCTTGTCGAACGGATCGTCGATCAGGCCGATGTCCGCCGCTGCGGTGCCGGGCAACGCGAGCACCGTATATTCGTGGCCCTTCGAGACGTTCGGGAAATTGCCGCTCGCGAGCGCGGTCTTGGTGCCGGTCGCCGCATAAGCAACATTCGTCGAACCCGTGTTGATGTTCGTGAAGTTCGTCACGCCCTTGTACGAGACATTCGTCTGTCCGGACGGCGCGTTGCCGTTGACGAGAAAGTCCACTGCCGGTCCGCTCGGGATCGCATGCACGAAATGGATTTGCGGGTTCGTCAGACCCAGTTCCTTGCCTACGTCGTCGGAGCCTCCGCCGCATGCACTCAGCACGGATGCAACGGCAATCATGGCCGCCATGGTTCTAATCAGTTTCATTCTGTTCACCTATATCGATGTCGGGCTCGTGGCCCATTCATATGCGGGCGCACGCTCTGGACGCCGCCATCTGAAACCGTGTTCGGCAATGATTCGAACGGTCTCGTTTTGGCTGTCCTCGGCGAAGCACTCCCTCCTATCCCTGCACGCAAGGCCCTGTTTTAAAGGCGCGGCGCGGTCCATGTCGATGGACGCACCCAATGAGCAATGGCTGTGCCGCGATCATCGAATTGGCTTATCGCGGCGCGACAATGTCTTACCGGGCAACATGCGGCGAGCATTAGAAGCTTTCCTCAGATGGTGAGCCCGAGCGCGCGGTGTATCGTTCGTGCGCACCCCATACTTACAACGGCAGCCTGTATGTCTTACCAACGCTTACTCGCGGAACTCGACCTCGGCTTCACCCGCTTGCGCAATCGCGTCGTGATGGGGTCCATGCATACGGGCATGGAAGACCGCTTCTGGAATTATCCGAAGCTCGCCGAGTACTTCCGCGAGCGCGCGAAGGGCGGCGTCGGCCTCATCATCACCGGCGGCATCTCGCCGAATCGCGAAGGATGGCTGCTGCCCTTCGGCGGTACGCTCAACTCGGTATTCGATCTGCGCAATCATCGGCGGCTTACGCAAGCGGTTCACGAAGAAGGCGGCAAGATCGCGCTGCAGATCCTGCACGCAGGACGTTATGGGTATCAGCCGTTCGTTGTGTCCGCATCGGCATTGAAGTCGCCTATTTCGAAGTTCAAGCCGCGCGCGCTCAGCATCGGCGGCATTCAGAAGACCGTGCGCGATTACGCGCGCTGCGCGCGGCTCGCCCAGCGCGCAGGCTATGACGGCATCGAGATCATGGGCAGCGAAGGCTATCTGCTCAACCAGTTCCTCTGCCCGCGCACCAACCGGCGCACGGACCGTTACGGCGGCAGCATCGAAAACCGCATGCGCCTCGCGTGCGAGATTGTCGAGCGCGTGCGCGAGACGTGCGGCGAGCGCTTCATCGTGGTGTATCGGCTTTCGCTGATCGACCTCGTCGAAGGCGGCAATACATGGGATGAAACCGTGCAGGTCGCACGCGCGCTCGAAGCGGCCGGCGTGACGATATTCAACACAGGAATCGGCTGGCATGAGGCGCGTGTGCCGACCATCGTCACCTCGGTACCGCGTGCCGCGTTTGCCGCGTTGAGCGCGCGGCTGAAGGCCGCCGTGACAGTCCCGGTGATCGTCTCGAACCGCATTAACACGCCCGACGTCGCCGAAGCCTTGCTCGCCGACGGCGCGGGCGATCTGGTGTCGATGGCAAGACCGCTGCTCGCCGATCCCGAGTTCGTGCTGAAAACCGCCGAGGGACGCACGCACGAAATCAACACCTGTATCGCGTGCAATCAGGCCTGTCTCGATCATACGTTCAGGAATCAGCGCGCGACCTGCCTCGTCAATCCGCGCGCCGGTCGCGAAACCGAACTCGTGTACCGGCCGCTCGCGGGTTCGCAGAAAGTGCGCTCCGTTGCGGTGGTCGGCGCCGGGCCGGCGGGATTGTCGGCGGCGACGGTGGCGGCGTCGCGCGGGCATCGCGTGACGCTGTTCGATGCGGCCGCAACCATCGGCGGTCAGTTCAATCTCGCGATGCGCGTGCCGGGCAAGGAAGAGTTCAGCGAGACGATCCGTTATTTCCAGAGCCAGCTCGAGCGGCATCGCGTCGACGTGCGGCTCGGCACGCGCGTCGACGCCGCGCTGCTCGCGGCCGGCGCTTACGACGACATCGTGATCGCGACCGGCATCGTGCCGCGGCGGCCGGCGATCGCGGGCATCGACGCGCCCAATGTTCTGTCGTATGTCGACGTGCTGCGCGGTGCGCCGGTGGGCGGCCGCGTCGCCGTGATCGGCGCGGGCGGCATCGGCTTCGACGTCAGCGAGTTTTTGCTGCATCGCGCGGACGAACCGCTGCCGCTGCCGCGCGACGCGTGGCTCGACGAATGGGGCGTCGATCTGTCTGTCAGCGAACCCGGCGGCCTGAAGCCGCCCGCGCCCGCGCGTCCGCCGCGGCAGATCTGGTTACTGCAGCGCAAGGCGGGCAAGCTCGGTGCGGGGCTCGGCAAGACCTCGGGCTGGGTGCATCGCGCGACGCTCGCGAGAAACGGCGTGAAGATGCTGGACGGCGTGTCGTATCTGGAAGCGGGCGCGCGCGGTTTGAAGATCGCGCGCGGCGGCGTCGAGCAATGGCTGGAGGTCGACCATATCGTCGTATGTGCAGGGCAGGAATCGCTGCGCGATTTGCATCCAACGGAGTCCGCGCGTGGAAAATCGGCGGATGCGGGCGGTCCGCGTTTTCATGTGATCGGCGGAGCGGCGCTCGCGACCGAACTCGATGCGAAGCGCGCGATTCGCGAAGGCGCTGAACTGGCCGCGCGGCTTTAAAGCGCCAACGTGGCCCGCGCTTTTCCATAAGCGCCGTGCTCCCGTTCGTGCGCAGTCTCGCGCATCACGCGAGCGCTTTCTTTCGATAATCGAGCCAGAAAGACAACCCCACGCTGACGAGAATCACGACGGTCGCGATGACCGTCGAATGCGTAACGGGCTCGCCGAGAAGCAACGCGCCGAGCGCGACCGCCACCACCGGATTCACATACATGCAACTGCTCGCGATGATCGGGCTCGTGTGCCGTATCAGGAAACCGTAGGCGACGTAAGCCGCCATCGTGCCGATCAGCATCAGGTAGATGAACGCCAGCACCGGCAGAAAATGGACTTCGAGCATGCGTTCGCCGGAGACCCACGCGACCATCGTCGACATCGCGCCGCCCAGGCCGATTTGCAGCGACGTCGATAGAAACAGGTCGGACGGCAGTTTGAGACGGCCGGCGAGATGCGCGCCGCCCGCCCAGAAGAGCGCGCCGCACAGAATCGCGAGACTGCCGCCCGCCGAGCCGGGCGTGTCGTCGCCGTGACTCAGGATCGCGATGCCGACGAGCCCGAGCCCCACCGCGAACCACTCGCCTCTGCCGATCTTGCGCCCCGCCACCGCCGCGATCACCGTCGCGAAGAGCGGCACGGTCGCGACCATCACCGCCGCCGTGCCGGTGCCGACCGTGCGCATGCCATACGCGAGCATGCCGCTCGACAGGCCGACGAGCATCGTGCCGACGAGCCCGGCGTTGCGGATTTCGGCGGCGCTCGGCCACACCGGATTGCGGCGCGCCGCAAACGCGAATAGCCCGACGCCCGCGAACAGATTGCGCAGGCCGGACATCAGCAAAGGCGGGAACGAGCCGAGCGCGACGTGCACCGCGAGATAAGTCGAGCCCCATACGAGATAGACGACGCCGAGCGCGAGCGCGATCTGTCCGTTGCGCGATTGCGGCAAACGGATCGGAAAACCACGAGAAAACCAGCCTGGAAGTTCCTGCGACATGTCGTCAACGCGCCGGCGCCGTTCGAGCTTCCCGCTGTGGGGACGGCGGACACCGCATCGGCGATGCGGTCAAACGGGCGAGGCTGGCGGACATGGTGGTGGAGCGAAAGACGATGGTTGGCTAACAGAGAGAGCCATACGGGAACCGCGGTGCCGGTCCGGTAGTTTCGGCCGATTCGCGGCTCGCGCGCCAAATGCACGGCGCGCATCTCATTATGCAGTAAGCGCCCACCGCGCCAGGCGAAAGAATCGTAACTTTTGGTGCACACGCAACAAAAAGCCGGGGCAGACGGCACCCCGGCTCGCAGTCTAAGAATCGCGCCGCGTATAGCGGCTATGCAGCGGGCATCGGCCCAGACACGCGCGTCGGCGCGTCAGCCCGCTGCCTGCGCTCAGTTGCTCATCGCGCCCGACGCCTCGTGCTTCATGCCCATCGCGTCGCCCTTTTTCATCTTGTCGTGCTTCATCGTGTCCTTTTTCATGTGGTCTTTCGACATCGAATCCTTGGACATCGTGTCATGCGACATCGCATCGTTGGACATGGCGCCGCTCGCCTGGGCGAACGCGGCGCCGCCGCTCATCAAAAGGGCGACGGCTGCTGCTGCGATTGCAATCTTTTTCATGGGATAACTCCGTTTGTAGTTGATGAATCGAACCGGCTGTATCCGGCGTATTTCCGAAGCTTCTGCCGCCCGAGGTCGCGCACGCGCGCGGCGCATGCGGCGACCCGCGCGCGTCAGGAGCCTCCGAACCAGTTGTAGCCCTGATCGACCCAATAGCCGCCAGGATACGTGTTGGTGACGAACATCTCGACGATGTGCTTCGGATTCTTGTAGCCGAGCTTGGTCGGCATGCGCAGCTTCATCGGGAAGCCGTATTTCGCGGGCAGGCGCTCGCCGTCGTAGGAAAACGTGAGCAGCGTCTGCGGATGCAGTGCGGTCGGCATGTCGATGCTTTCGTAGTAATCGTCCGCGCATTTGAAGCCGACGTACTTCGCGCTCGTATCCGCGCCGATGCGCCGCAGAAACTCGCCGAACGGCGTGCCGCCCCAGCGGCCGATCGCGCTCCACCCTTCCACGCAGATGTGCCGCGTGATCTGCTCGGCGTGCGGCAGCGCATACAACTCGGGCAAGGTCCACACGCGCTGACCCGTGACGAGTCCGCCGATCTTCAGCGTGTAGCCGGAGGCGTCGACCTGTGGCACTTCGTCGATGCCGTAGTACGCATTGAATGGAAACGGCCGCGTGATTTGCGCTTCGGTATACGTCGGCGCCAACTGCTTCGGATCGAACAGCGCGGCTTGCGCGCGATCGTTCAGGCGCGACACGGCCGTTAGAAACTTGTTGACGGAGTCGTCGTCGGTGAGCGAGCAGCCTGTGAGCAGCGACAATCCGCCGAGCGACAACAACTGCTTGCCGAACAGACGCCGCGACGGAATCGACAGCTCGCGTCTCGCATCAATGAGGATCGACTCGCGGTCCAGTTTGCCGGCGGCTTTTGCCGGCAGTTTGTCAGATGGCTTATCCATGATTCGGTATCCGTAACATTTCGAACGTTGGGCTCAGCGGCCGCGCAACATCGCGAGGAGCGAACGCGGCACGAGCGCGACCATCGCGAGATGCACGACGATGAACGCGGCCATCAGCGCCATCGCGCAGAAATGGACGATGCGTGCGTTGTCATAGCCGCCCATCAGTTCGCGCAGCAGCGGAAACTGCACCGACTTCCAGATCGCGAGGCCCGACAGCACCAGCACGATCAGATCGACAACCACGAACAGGTAGGCCAATCTCTGCACCGCGTTGTAGACCCGCAAGTCGGCGTGCGAGAGCTTGCCCGTCAACGCGGCGATGAAATCGCGCCACACCGCGCGCGGCGAGATCGGGAAAAACTTGCGCACGAAGCGGCCGCTCGCGAGATTCATCGCGAGATAAATCAGACCGTTGAAGACCAGCAGCCACATCGCGGCGAAGTGCCATTGCAGCGCGCCGCCAAGCCAGCCGCCGAGCGTGATTTCCGTCGGAAAACGAAACCAGGCGAAGACCGGCGACGCGTCGTAAATGCGCCAGCCGGACAGCATCATCACGATCGCGGCGAGTGCGTTGAGCCAATGCGTGACGCGCACCCACAGCGGATGGATTGCGCCGCTCGCGGGCGTGGCAGGCGGCGCGTTGCCGCGAACGACGTGAGGCGTGGCCATGAGACTCTCCTGTGATTTGCGGCGTGCGTCGTGCGTTCAATGGCAGAGCGGTAGATCGGCCACTTGCAGCACGTCGCCCGTTGCAGCGTTTTCGACGAAGGCGACGACGCCGAATTTATCGACTGACGGATTGGCGTTTGCGCTCGCATCCGCACCGTCGAGCCGTATATCGCGGCGAATCTGCAGCTTGCCGCCGACGAGCGGCACCGGCCCGATCCACTGCCGCACCACTCTCTCGTGATGCAAGGTTGCGCCGCGGTTTTCTCCTGCGCCGACCTGCGAGCTCAGCGCGTTTTCATAGACGGCGACATAGGCGTCGAGCCGTGCTGCGCTATCCGCAGTCCGGCTGTCGAAGCGGGCCGCGAGATCGAACGCGCCGCCTGGCTGCGGCTTCATGTCGAGCGCGATGTTCGCCTGCGCCGGCTCGGCGATCAGCTTGTCGACGCGGCTTTGGAAACTGTCCTGCTGCGACCACGTCCGCAACTCGCGTCCGCCGACGAACACTTCAGGCGTATAGATCGTGTGGCCGCCGGCAAGATCGGTAAGCGTCTGCTGACGCTCGGTGAAACGGTGCTGCGAGAAACGGTCCGTCCAACCGAGACCGTTCCAGTAGTCGACGTGCAACGCCAGCGGCACGACGCTTCGCGTGGCGCCGCTGTTCTTCCATTGACCGAGCCATGCGTCCGCGGGCGGGCAGCTATTGCAGCCTTCGCTGCTGTAAAGCTCGACGAGCGCCACGCGATGGGCGGGACTGCGCGCGCTGCACATCGCACTCGCCGCGCTCACGAGGCCGCTCGCGCACAACAACGCGAGCGCGGCAACGAGTGCGACGGCCCGCTTGAACGGCCGATGCGCCCGGCGTTTGATGACTGTTTGCATGACGTGCTCCGATCAGGATCTGCACGTTTGTCGAAGCGCGTCGCCGGTTATGACACCGCGCCGCAAATTTTTTTCGCCCGTTTGTTTTGTGTTGTTTGCGGGCGGCGTCCACGCGTGCTGGGGCGATGTCGCCAACTTTCTACACTGCGACTTACAACAACGAAATGTCCGCCAAGGTCGCTGAAAGACGCCGTGCTAACATGCTTGTGTCGATCGCGCCGCTTTGCTGTGGTCTTCTCATGACTCTGTTTTCAAGCGGCGCGCCACCCACTTCATTCGATAACCGCCGGCCACTCATGCGCTTTCCGACTTCCCGTGCCTTCACCCGCTTGCGCCCTCGTGGCGCAACCGGCTGCGCGCGCGTGGAACTCGCGCCGCAAAGGGCCGGCGAACCGTCGCGAACGCTTCTGCCGGCAACGGTTCCGCTTCTCGCCGCCCGGCACCCCGACTGACGCAGCCTGCTCCTTGCCTGAAGCTGCGTCGTCCCTCAAGGGACTGTCGGAGCGCCGGGCCGATCCCATCCGCATGACCTATTCTCGTACAGAGATTGCAGATCGAATTGGAGTAGCCGCCGTGAAGACGACCAGAAGGACCAAGCAGTGTTACCTCACCGAACTCGACGTCGCGCGTCTTGAGAAGCACGCCGCCGCGCCCGGCGCGAACGCCCGTTTTCAGGAGATGCTCGACGACGTACTGGAGCGCGCCGTGATCGTGGACTCCCGCGAAATTCCGGCCAACGTGGTCACGATGAACTCGCAGGCCACGCTCGTCGACGAAAGCAGCGGCGAGCAGATGACGTGGACGGTCGTCTATCCGCCCGACGCCGACTTCGCTCATGGCCGCCTGAATGTTTTTTCGCCGGTGGGCCTCGCGCTGCTCGGCGCGAAGCGCGGCGAGCACATTCACTTCATGCCGCCGAGCGGCGCCGAAAAAGTCCTGAAGCTCGAGAAAATCCTGTATCAGCCGGAAGCTGCGGACGACTTCACGCGTTAAGCAACGCGTGCCGGTGCTGCGGCGCGTCATAGCGTGCTGCATTCCGCGTTCTGCGTTCTGCATGCCGCGTCACTACAAGCATAGTGCGTAAATCGCGCATGCAAGAGCGCAGCGATTCTCCGCCCGCAGCCGCCGAAGCAAACCACCGCGTGCTGCCCCGCATTAGCACTCACGCATCGCGCGCGGGTTGCCAAGCAGCGCCCGCCCGGTGTATCGTGTGCGCTGCTAACGCGGGGGTCCTGCGTTGCACGGAAGTCGGAGGTCCGTGCCACGTGGGTGAGAAATACCCTTTGAACCTGATCTGGATAATGCCAGCGCAGGGAAGCGTACGGATTTCGCAGCCAGTCTCTAGCCTCACCTCTCGCGAATTCCGACTACTTCCATCTCGTCTCCTGCTTAGCGGCCCCACATTGAATGGGACCGGAGCAAGGCGTCATTGCGCTTAACTCCGGCCGACACACGGAGAACATGCATGAACGCCAATCCGAAGTTCCTTTCCGCCGACGCACACGTCGATGAAGCTGCCGTCGCGCCGCTGCCCAACTCACGCAAGGTCTACGTGACGGGCTCGCGCCCCGACATCCGCGTGCCGATGCGCGAGATCAGCCAGGCGGATACGCCCGACAGCTTCGGCGGCGAAAAGAATCCGCCGGTCTATGTCTACGATACGTCGGGCCCCTACTCCGATCCCGACGCGAAGATCGACATTCGCGCCGGCTTGCCCGCACTGCGTCAGCGCTGGATCGAGGAACGCGGCGACACGGAAGCGTTGACGGGTCTGTCGAGCGACTTCAGCCGCGAACGCGCGGCCGACACGGCCACCGCCGATCTGCGCTTCCAGGGCCTGCATCGCACGCCGCGCCGCGCGATCCCCGGCAAGAACGTTTCGCAGATGCACTACGCGCGTAAAGGCATCATCACGCCGGAGATGGAATACATCGCGATCCGCGAAAACCAGCGCCGCGCCGAGTATCTGGAGAGCCTGAAGACGAGCGGCCCGAACGGCGAAAAGCTCGCCGCGATGATGGGCCGCCAGCATCCGGGCCAGGCGTTCGGTGCAAGCGCGTTCGGTCCGAATGGCGTCACCGAAATCACGCCTGAATTCGTGCGCGAGGAAGTGGCGCGCGGCCGCGCGATCATCCCGAACAACATCAATCACCCGGAAAGCGAGCCGATGATCATCGGCCGCAACTTCCTCGTGAAGGTGAACGCGAACATCGGCAACTCGGCGGTGACGTCTTCGATCGGCGAGGAAGTCGACAAGATGACGTGGGCGATCCGCTGGGGCGGCGACACGGTGATGGATCTGTCCACGGGCAAACACATCCACGAAACGCGCGAGTGGATCATCCGCAATTCGCCGGTGCCGATCGGCACGGTGCCGATCTATCAGGCGCTCGAAAAGGTCAACGGCAAGGCCGAAGACCTGACGTGGGAAATCTTCCGCGACACGCTGATCGAGCAGGCTGAACAGGGCGTCGATTACTTCACGATTCACGCGGGCGTGCGTCTGCAATACGTGCCGCTGACGGCGAAGCGCATGACCGGCATCGTGTCGCGCGGCGGCTCGATCATGGCGAAGTGGTGCCTCGCGCATCACAAGGAAAGCTTCCTGTACGAGCATTTCGAAGACATTTGCGAAATCATGAAGGCGTATGACGTGGCCTTCTCGCTCGGCGACGGCCTGCGTCCCGGTTCCATTTACGACGCGAACGACGAAGCGCAGCTCGGCGAACTGAAGACGCTCGGCGAACTCACGCAGATCGCGTGGAAGCACGACGTGCAGACGATGATCGAAGGCCCCGGCCACGTGCCGATGCAGTTGATCAAGGAGAACATGGACCTGCAACTGGAATGGTGCGACGAAGCGCCGTTCTACACGCTCGGGCCGCTCACCACCGACATCGCGCCGGGTTACGACCACATTACGTCGGGCATCGGCGCGGCGATGATCGGCTGGTTCGGCACGGCCATGCTCTGCTACGTCACGCCGAAGGAACACCTCGGCTTGCCGAACAAGGACGACGTGAAGACCGGCATCATCACGTACAAGCTCGCCGCGCATGCCGCCGATCTGGCGAAGGGTCATCCGGGCGCGCAGGTGCGTGACAATGCGCTCTCGAAGGCGCGCTTCGAATTCCGTTGGGAAGACCAGTTCAACCTCGGCCTCGATCCGGACAAGGCGCGCGAATTCCACGACGAAACGCTGCCGAAAGATTCCGCGAAGGTCGCGCATTTCTGCTCGATGTGCGGCCCGCACTTCTGCTCGATGAAGATCACGCAGGACGTGCGCGAGTTCGCCGCGCAGCAAGGCGTCACCGACGACGAAGCGCTGAAGAAAGGCATGGAAGTGAAGTCGATAGAGTTCATGAAGAAAGGCGCTGAAATTTACCAGCGGCAGTGATGCGTTCGCGCATCGCGTGGGGCGCATGCCGTCGCCCACTCGATGCGCGCGCAACCTTTCGCCACGCAAAAGCCCGCGCTTGCGGGCTTTTTTTGGTGCTTAGGTCAGGCACACGCGATGCTGCAAACAGGGAAACATTTGATTACGAAACCGTCAGTCTGCTGACAACCGCATACATCTGGAAACCGGTTCCGGCGATAAGATCAAAGCGAACGAACAATAACGACAGGCGGTTTCGAATTACAACAGGGAGTCAACATCATGAGATCGATTCGTAAGATAGGTTCGCTTGCGATGATCGTCGCGGTTGTCGCAAGCCTTTCCGCGTGCGAGGGTATGACGACGCGGCAACGGGACACCGCGATCGGTGCGGGCGTCGGCGGCGCGGCGGGTGCCGTGATCGGCGGCAGCGCGCTGTCCACGCTGGGCGGCGCGGCGGTCGGCGGCGTGATCGGCAACCAGGTCGGCAAGTAATCGCCTCGTATGACCGGACAAAGCGGACCGGGCGCCATGCCCCGTCCGCTTTGCTCACAATCTATGCGGATGTGCCGCATCGAAACGGCGCTGGACGAGAGCCGCAACACGCGGCTGCAATGAGGCGAAATACGCCGTTACGGTTTTGCAAACCTCCTCGCGCGCCGTCGGCGTAAGCTCGTGCGATAACGTACCGACGACGGCGTCGGCCGCGTTGTTTGCAAACTGGAGCGCGCCATGAAGTCCCGCGTCATCGACACTTTTCATACTATTCGCATGCAGTTCGCGACGGTTGCGCCTCGCCGGCGCATCGGCCGCGGCCGGCTCGCGTTGAGCGGCGCTGCAAGCGCGTTGCTGCTGTCGGGCTGCTATTACCCGTACGGCTACTACCCTGGCTATTACGCGGGTTATCCGTCGTATTACGCGACCGTGCCAGCGAGCGCTGCCCAGCGCGAAGTGCCGCTCGGCACGACCGGCGACTCGCAGGGCGCGCAGTCCATGCAGCAGCAGTCGGCGCAGGCGCAATATGGCCAGCAGCCGCAGCCCGGCGCGGCCGCTTCGCCGCCCGCGTATGTGGTCGCGCAGCCGCCGGTGTACGTTGCGCCGGCTTATCCCGCCTACTATCCGCCGCCGGTCTATCCGGCCTGGTACGGCTACGGCTATCCGGGCTGGTATGGGCCGGCCGTGTCGATCGGCTTCGGCTGGTCGTGGGGCGGCGGCGGGCACGGTCATCATCACTGAGCTTTCGCTCCTCCCGTAGTTTCCCTTCTTGACGCGCGAGCCTCGGGCTCTATGCTTGGTTAAGCCTCACACAGTAAGCGTTTAAAAGCGAGCCGCCTGGCGCTTTCGTGCCCGGCGGCGCTCATCCGTCCTGCACCAGCGACGCGTCCCGTCATTGGCAATCTCGCGTCGATCTCGAACAACAACGAAGGAGACGTGATGTTTCATCAACTACTCACCCCCATCGGCGATTCACTGCTTGCGTCGTTTCTCGTCGCGGCGTTGCCGATCATTGTCGTGCTCGTGCTGCTCGGCTGGGCGCGCCGGCCTGCGTGGCAGGCGTCGCTCGCCGGACTCGTCGTCGGCCTGATCGTCGCCATTGCCGGATGGAAGTTTCCAGTGGGGCTCGCGCTCGACTCCGTCGCGGCGGGCGCCGTGTTCGCGTGCTGGCCGGTCATGTGGATCGTGTTCACCGCGATCCTGCTGTACAACATCGCGCAGCGCTCCGGCCGCTTCGCCGCCTTCCGCATGTGGATGATCGACAATCTGCCGAACGACCGGCGCGTCGTGCTCGTCGTGGTGGGTTTTTCGTTCGGCGCGCTGCTCGAGGGCATTTCGGGCTTCGGCACGCCGGTCGCGATCACCAGTTCGCTGCTGATCCTGCTCGGCTTTCCGACGCTCGAGGCGCTCACCTTCACGCTGATCTTCAACACCGCGCCGGTCGCGTTCGGCGCGCTCGGCGTGCCGATCACGGTGCTCGGCGCGGTCACGCATCTGCCGGCCGATTTGCTCGCGAAAATGGTCGGGCGCCAGTTGCCGTTCTTCGCGCTGCTGCTGCCCTTCTATGTGATCGCCGTGTACGCCGGCTTTCGCAACATGCTGCGCATCTGGCCGGTGCTGCTGATCTCCGGCGCGAGCTTCGCGCTGACGCAGTTCGTCTCGTCGAACTACGTGAACTACAGTCTGACGGACGTGTTGTCGTCGATGGTCTCGCTGATCGTCACCATTGCGTTCCTGCGCGTGTGGAAGCCGGCGGTCGACCCGGCGTTCGCGATCGACATCGACCGGGCCGGCGAAGTGCGCAGCAAGATCGGCGGCGGCCAGGGCTGGTATCCGTGGATCATCGTGTCCGTCGTGGTGATCGTCTGGACGGTGGCGAAAATCTTCCTGATCGGCGACGTGAAAATTCCCTGGCCGGGGCTCGACAAGGCCGTGTTCATCACGTTGTACAACACGCCGTACGGCGCGATCTGGGACTTCCAGCCGCTCGCGACCGGCACCGCGATTCTGGTGGCGGCTATCATTACGAGCCTCGTGGTCGGACTCGGCGCGCGCGAATTCGGCGCGGCCATCGCCGATACGTGGGTGCAGACGCGCATCGCGATTCTGACGGTCGCGACCATCGTCGGACTCGCGTATCTGATGAATTACTCGGGTCTCACTTATACGCTCGGACTGGGCGTCGCGTCCGTCGGACCGTTCTTTCCGCTGGTGTCCGCATTCCTCGGCTGGGTTGCGGTGTTTCTGTCAGGCAGCGACACATCGGGCAACGCGCTGTTCGGCAATTTGCAGGTGGTCGCGGCGCATCAGTTGAACCTGAACCCGGTGCTGATGGCGGCGACCAATTCGTCCGGCGGCGTGATGGGCAAAATGATTTCGCCGCAAAACATTTCGACGGGCGTCGCGACCACCGAGTTGAAAGGCAAGGAAGGCGTGGTGTTCGCGAAGACCTTCAAGCACTCGATTCTGCTGACCGTGCTGCTCGGCATTCTGGTCTGGCTGCAGCAGAACGTGCTGCAGGGGATGATTCCGCATTGACGGTTGTTGGGCGGCTCTGGCGGTTGCTCTGCCGTCAGGCATGCAACCGAAAACTTTTCTCGTAGCAGCGAGGCGCCGGTCGCACCGGCGCCTCATCTTCCTCCCTCCCGGTGATCGCAATATTTCTCACATCAGCGTGAGAATTGCTCGCTATGCGCGCCTCGCCGCGACGCTTACGATCACGTGTGTCAGACGTCCTCTCCCGATACTTGCCGTTTCATTCAGACGTGAAACGTTTCGGGTAATCGCGCTGTTACGATGCACGGGCGTCTCGACTCAACCGCGCGCGACGCCACCATAATGAATGCCAAAAACCTCTTCCAGTTGCTGATCCTCGCGGCCTTATGGGGCGCGTCATTCCTGTTTATCCGCGTCGGCGTGACCGACTTCGGCGTTGCTCCGTTGATGGCGCTGCGCGTCGGCATCGGCGCCGCGTTTCTTATCGTCGTGCTGCTCGCGCGGCGTCCGCTGCAACAATCCGCGACGATCCTGCGCACGCGAGCTTTCCCGCTTCTCGTGGTGGGCATTCTGAATTCGGCCGCGCCGTTCTGCCTGTTCGCATATGCGGAGTTGACGCTGTCCGCCGGCGTGACGTCGGTGATCAACGCGACGACGCCGCTGTGGGGCGGGCTCGTCGCATTCGTCTGGCTGCGTGACCGGCTGACCGGACTGCGCACGCTCGGCCTCGCGATCGGTTTCCTCGGCGTGCTGATGCTCGTGTGGGATCAGATCGCCACGCCGAGCGGCTCGGCGGCGACGCCGCTGACCACCGCGCTCGCAGCGGGCGCCGCGCTCGGCGCAACGCTGCTGTACGGCATCGCGGCCAATTACACGAAACGCTACCTGACCGGCGTCGACGCGCTGACCGTCGCGGCCGGCACCATGACCGGCGCGACCATCGTGCTGTTGCCGCTCGCCGTGATCTACTGGCCGAGCGCGCCCGTCTCGCTGCACGCGTGGGGCGCGGTGATCGCGCTCGGCGTGGCGTGCACGGGCGTCGCCTACATGCTGTTCTTCCACCTGATCGCGGTCGCGGGACCGGCGCGGGCAATCACCGTCACGTTTGTGATTCCGATCTTCGGCATTTTGTGGGGCGCGTTGTTTCTCGGCGAAGGCGTGTCGGCCGGCATGCTCGAAGGCTGCGGCGTGATCCTGGTGGGCACGGCGTTGGCGACCGGCGTGATCAAGCGCTTGCCGTGGCTGGGGACGCGGCGCGCCGATACGTGAACGCGTTGTTGGGGCCGGTTGCGTGGGCCGGCGCAAAAAATAGCCCGCACTCCACCGGAGTGCGGGCAAAAACCGTCGCCCTACGAGGATAGGCGACGGGGCCACCGAGGCCCGCGCGTCGAGCGCGCGGCCGTCATCGGGCTCGGCATCGGCTTGACGGCCGATGCTCGATGGAATGAAAGCGCGGTTGAGAAGGGACTTCGCCTGGGTGAGGCCACGGGAATCCGGCCCCATGTACTTCTAAAGCAGCATGTATGCCAGTTGGGATTAAACGCGAGAGGTTGGCGGTAACTCGTTGAATTGGCGCTGCATTTTCGTGGCGTGTGATGGCTTCGGCACGCTGCCGCAACGCCTCTGAGAGTTACGTCACCGGGGTAACGTCAGCGGAGTAACGTGACGTCGAATCGCGGGAGAGTGTTGGGATAGGCCACAGCCATAAAAAAACCCGTCCGGGACAAGAATGTCCCGGACGGGTTTTTTTCATACAGCTTGCCGCCGCTGCCGCGCAGCGGCGCGCTTGCCTCAGCGCAACTGATCGGCCATCAGCGTCAGGATCTGCTTCGCCTGCGGGCTTTCGTCGAGACCGCCCTTGTCGTCGACGACGGCCACGCGGGTCTGGTCCGGCGTCAGCGCGCGCACGTTCACGCGATACTGCTTGGCGACCTTCTCCTTCTTACCGTGGAACACCTGGCTCCAGAAGCCCTGTTCAGCCGACGTCATGTCCTTCGGATCAACATAGCGCACGAAGTACAGGCCGCGCGTCAGATCGCGGTCGTCGACCGTGAAGTTGCTGCGGTCGAGCGCGAGGCCCACGCGCAGCCAGGCGCGATCATACGGTTCGCCAAGCGTCAGTTCGTTCGATGACAACTGCCCCGGCCCGTTCGCCGCATCCGGATCGCGCACGGGCTGCTGCGCCGACAGCATCACGTTCTGCGCCGCCGTGGCCGCAGCCGCCGATTTCGCGCCGTTCGCCGCGGCATTGGGCGCTACCTGCGCGCCAGCCGGCGACAACGCCGCAGTGTCGGCGCCGCCCGACTTCGCGCGCGAATCGGCGAGCGCGAGCGCCGCCATCAGGCGCTTCAGATATTCCTGCTCGAGGCCGGGATCGTTCGCCTTGGGCTGCCACGTGCTCGAATCGTTGTTCGTGCCGGTCAGCGCCTCGCGCATGCCCTTCTGGCTGATGAACACATACGTGCCGCCGTTCGGCGCCGTTTCGAGGCGCGTACGGTACTTGTTGCGCTCGGACGTGACGTAGCTGTTGCCCATCGCCTTCGACAGCGTGCTGCGGATCAGCCCGTCGTTGATTTGCGCGTGCGTTTCGTTCCAGTCGGTCTCCATCACGCCCTTGTCGCGCTGATCGACGACCAGCAGGAAGCCCTGCTCCTGCCAGAAGCGGCGGATTTGCGGCCACGCCTCTGCCGGCGTCTTGCTGTCGATCACGAGCCAGCTTTCCGTGCCATCGCGCTGGATGTGCATGCCGCTCACGGCCGGCACGACGGACACCGTGTTCGCCGCCGGCGCCTGGGCCTGCACCTGACGCAGCGCGGACAACGAGGTTTCGCCGCCTTGCGGAGGCAGCGAACGCTGATCGGCCGTCTCGTCGATCAGGTTCGGCGGGACGGCGAGTGAAGCCTGCTTCGATTTCGAGTCGCTCTTGTAGTCGACTTTGGTCGGCGACGACGTGCCGCAGCCGGCGACCAGCCCGCCTGCCATCAGCATTACTGCAAACCGCTTGGTAAGACGAAGATGAGTCATGTTCGGGGAATCCTTCCGCTACGCCACGGCAAGTTTCCGTGGATCAACCCAACATTTTACCGATCCCGGCGGGCCCTGTGCAAAAACTGGGGTTTGCCCGCTCTGCGCGCTCTGTTGCCGGGCCACATTTAACGTTCCACAACTATTCCTAATGGTCTGTCAGACATCTGCAAGTTTGTCGTCAGAACATTGTTTTAAAAGGCACTTTTCGATTCGGCCTCCGCCCAATTTTGGGATGACGTCACGCGATGAAACGCGCACCACGCTTAGTTTTGCGACGCGGGTGCTATCTTCAAATTGACGTAGGACAAAACCCAGAAGCAGCGCGCAGGAGACCTCATCATGTACAAAAAACATCGTTCTCATCATGTCGCCGCCTCTCTGATTGCCGCGACCGCGTTATGCGGCAGCGCGAGCGCTTGCGCGCAGCTCGGCGCTGTGATTGCGGCCAAATCAGGCGAGAGCGCACAACAAAGCCTGCTGAACGGCGCGCTGCGACTGCGCACATCGACCGATGCGGGCAACACGACCATCAACGAGTACGCGACGAACGGCGGCGAAATCGTCGCCTACACCTGGCAAGGGCCGACGATGCCCGATCTGGCCGGCCTGCTCGGCAAGTACGCCGACTCTTACCGCACGGGGGCCGCGGAGGCGGCAGCGGCGCCGGACGGGAATCTGCACGCGTCGCGCGTCGTGCGGCCAGACGTGGTCGTCGAGTCGGGCGGGCCGATGCGCGGCTACGCGGGCCGCGCCTGGCTGCCCGGCGGGTTGCCGCCGGGCGTGACCGCCGACGATCTTCGCTGACCGGCATCCGCTCGCGCCTGGATGCGTCCGCGGGTCGGTACGGCCGCGTTGAGAAAGCCGGTCTGTCGCAGCGTGGATGGGCCTGGGGACTTCCTCTCCGAGCGGGCGCTCGAGCCGCGAAACGCGCCGCAGCAAGCAGCAACAACCACAACAAACCAACCGCTGACTCCCTGACGCCATGAAACCCACTCCTTCCCTTTGCGCCCTGCTCTCCGTCTGCACCGTCCTCGCGGCTTGCGGGGGTGGAGGCGGAGGCGGCGGCAGCACCGCGACCGCATCCGGCGCGAGCGCGCCAGCCGGCACGGCTAGCGCTCCTGTTGCCTCAACGCCGCCTGCCGTGTCGAGCCCAAGCAGCACCTCGGTCCCGCAATCAAATACGCCGAACGTTCAGCCGATCGTCGTGCACGCGGCGCCGCGCCTCACGCGCAACATGTTGACGACGAGCGTCACGGTCTGCCAGCCGGGCACGGACAACTGCGCGACCATCGACAACATTCAGGTCGACACCGGCTCGCACGGTCTGCGCATTGTCGCGTCCGCGTTGCCGGCGACCCTGCCGCTGAACGCCGTGCCGTCGGGCAGCGGCGTGTCGGGCGGCATATCAGGCGGCGTATCAGGCGGCATATCGGGCGAATGCGCGGTGTTCGGCAGCGGCTATGCATGGGGCGCGGTGCGCAGCGCCGACGTGCGCATGGCCGGACAACTGGCCGCGTCGATCCCGATCCATCTGATCGCCGACCCTTCGGTGCCGTCGGTCCCCGCGGATTGCGCCGCCTCGGGCCCGTCGATGCTCACCGTCGACACACTGCGCGCCAACGGCATTCTCGGCGTCGGCGTGTTCGCGGCCGACTGCGGCGGCGCCTGCGCGAACGCCGCGCTGCCCCGCTGGTACTACAACTGCGACGCGAGCGGCGCCTGCCAGGCAAGCGCCCAGCCGCTCGCGCAGCAGGTGGCCAATCCGGTCAGCCGCTTCGCGCTCGATAACAACGGCGTGGTGATCGACCTTCCCGCGATCCCCGACGGCGGCGCGCTGACCGTGTCCGGTTCGATGATCTTCGGCATCGACACCCAGGCGAACAACACGCTCGGCAGCGCGGGCGTGCTCAAGGGAAATTCGCAAACCGGCTACGTCAGCACGACGCATAACGGCCAGACCTTTGCGCAAAGCTATCTGGATACGGGTTCGAACGGACTCTTCTATCGCGACACGCAACTGCCGCAGTGCGGCCTCTGGTATTGCCCGAGTTCGACGCAAGCGGCGAGCGCGAGCATCGCCGGAACGAACGGCGCGTCGAACACGGTGACCTTCGCTATCGGCAATTCGCGCGCTCTCTTTGCGTCGGGCAATAACGCCTTCAACAATATCGCGGGTGCGGCTGCGAGCGGCTTCGACTGGGGCTTACCGTTTTTCTTCGGCCGGCGCGTGTACACGGCGATTGCTTCGCGCGCGACGTCGGCGGGACCGGGTCCGTACTACGCGTTCTGAAGGTAAGGCCGCATTTAAACTGCCGAAAATTCAGAAACTGACGGACAGCGCAAATTCGGTATGGGGTGGCTGCGATAATCGCCGTTCGCGGCTAACGCTTCAGGAATGCATTCAAGAATGCTTCCTGAAGATAGTTAGTCATGCATAACTGCCAATCGCTATCCGATGCAAGACGCCACCCAAGCCAGCCAAGCCGCCGAACCCACTTTCTCGCTCGACGATTTCGAGCAGCTCGTTTTTACGCGGCAGCATATCCGGGCGTCTATCCAGCTTCTGTGCGCGCTCGCGCTGCTTCAGAACAAGCGCGGCGTGCTGGACGAGAGCTTTCTTGCGTCGGGCATGAGCGGCTTGACGCCCGCGGAACAACAGCAGCGCTTCTGCACGCGGCTCGCGAGCGCGGCTTCAACGCTGTTCGCCGATCCGGAATTCCAGCCGCCCGTCGAATGCTTCAGGCTCTTTCTCACGCTGCACGAATGGGTCGGCCTGGTGTTCTCCGCCACGCCGTTCGGCAATGCGGATCATGTCGCCTGCCACCTCAACCCGCGCGGTGCGCAAGACCGGCAGTTTCTGGCTGGCGACAGCTTCGTCGAGAAACTGTGCGTGCTGTATTCGACCGAATCGGAGCTCGAACTCGAGTTTTCCGCGCTGTGGGCTTACGACAAGGTGCTCGCGGCGTGCCTCGCGCTCGTCCTGCTCGCGCCGGTTTTTAAGGGCTCCGCAAGCGCGCACGTCAAGCGTGAGGCGTTGATCGAATGGCTGCCCGGCAAGCTGCAACAGCTAGACGATCTCGACGACCTGCCCACCGCCTTGCTGCATAACGCCTACATGTTCTGCAGCTACGCACACACGCCTCGCCGTCACGAGATCAAGCGGGACATCAATGTGCTGGTGCGCCGCAAGCTCGCGCAACTGGGCCTGACCGACGTGGCGGCGCCGCGCGCAGCAGCCACGGCGAACGCGAACGCGAAGCAGGCGGGCAACGCAAAGCGGCGCAAGAAGCCGTTGATGCTGGTCGTGCTCGAGTGGTTCGGCGGCGCGCATTCCATCTACCGCACGCACTCGCGCACGCTCGAAGCCGCGCGCGAGCATTTCGAGGTGGTGGCCTTCGGCTTCGGCTATGCGACTGACGACATCGGGCGCGCGGTGTTCGACCGTTTCATCGAACTCGAGCAGCCCGAGTACATCGGCGAATGTCTGCGGACCATTCGCGACTTTGCCGAACGCGAGAAACCCGACGTGCTGTATATGCCGAGCGTCGGCATGTTCGTGATGACCATCTTCATGTCGAATCTGCGGGTCGCGCCGCTGCAAATCGCGGGGCTCGGCCATCCGGCTACCACGCACTCCGACAAGATCGACTATGTCAGCGTCGAGGAAGATTACGTCGGCGATCCCGCGTGCTTCAGCGAACGCCTGATGAAGTTGCCGAAAGACGGGCAGCCATACCGTCACTCGGTGGCGCTGCCGGTCATCGTCCCGATCATTGCGCCGCCGCGCGCCACGGTGCACGTGATCATTACGGCCAGCGCGATGAAGCTCAACCCCGCGTTTCTCGATGCGTGCCGCGAGATCGGCGCACGTGCCCGCACGCCCGTCGAGTTTCATTTCATGAGCGGCGTGCACGCCGGGCTCGCGCTCGATCATATGCGCGACGTTATCGGCCGCTCACTGCCGGGCGCGGTCGTCCACGGGTTTCATCAATACGCGAGTTACCTGGACTGTGTGAATCGCGCGGACCTTTTTTTGAGCCCGTTCCCGTTCGGCAATACGAATGGCATCGTGGACGCGCTCACGCTCGGTTTGCCGGGCGTGTGCAAACGCGGGCCGGAAGTGTTCGAGTGCATCGACGGCGCGCTGTTCGAGCGTGTGGGCATGCCGCCGTGGACCGCGACGGAGACCATCGAAAGTTATATCGAAGCGGCGGTGCGAATGATCGATGGGCACGACGAACGGACCGCATTGCGGCAGCGTTTGATCGATACGAAGGCGGTCGAGCGCTGCTTCGAAGGCCGGCCTGAGGCGTTTGCAGAAAGCGTGCTTGGCTTGATGAAGAAGAAGCGGAGCCGGCGCAAGGTGGAAGTGGTGGATTGACGGGGGTGCGGGTGTAGGGATGCCGGGGTGCTGCGGTGCGTGGCACGACGTTAGACGCCTCGCTTGCAACGTTGTTGGCGTGTGCGGAGAAACGTCCTGGCAAAAGCATAACCATGACCACATGCATCGGCGCGCCCTCCGCAAGGACCACGCCGACACTCAGTTCACAGCGAGCGCCTTACTCGGCCGCTTCGTCCGAATCCGGCTCGGAGGGCGCCGCGAGCTTCGCCGGGGCGAGCCAGCTAAAGCTGCTGAGACTCGGGCCACTAAACGTGCATTCGGCGGCTGCGGCCTGAATGACCTTCTTCGGCTTGCCTGATTTGACGGCTAGCGCTTGCGCATCCGAAGTCGCCGAGCCCGAAGCCGGAGCCGCAGCCGCCCGCGCACCCGATGCAGCGGCGTCGGAACCGGCCATCGCGCCTGTTGCCGACGTGCCCTTCGACCCGCCCATCGCGCCCGCCGTCGCGCTCCCCTTCGACCCGCCCTTCGCCACCGAAGCAGCCCGCGCCGCCGCGACTTCGGAGGCCGTCACGACATGTTCAATCGACCCTTCCACGACCACGCGCGACCCGTCGATACCGGCGCCCGTGTGGCCGATCTTCAACGTATCGGACGAAGTTTCCGCAAACTTGCTGCGCATCAGTTGCTCGCACGCGTCCGAGTTTTTGTAGACAGCGGTACAGGCCGCGAGCAGCGCCGCAGCGGTCGAGACGCACGCGATTGTGAGAATCCGATTCTTCATTGACGTTCCGTTTTTGAAACCGTCGCGAATTGTAGCCTGGGCGCTGCGCGCGAGCCTGCGCTTGACGCAGTCCCAATAATATGGTCCTATTGCGCACTATGTACCGCGCCCAGACCACCCTATCGCTACTACTAGCCCGCTCTACCGGGCTAGGTCTGCTGCTGCGCGCTTCCATCTGAATCTGAAACACCCGAAGCACCGCGTAATTTCCCAGTAACTGACCCAGCCCCGGTTCCCGACCGGCGGCCCTGCTTTGCGTTTTTGTCGTCCGGTCGACTTCCAGCTTGTCGAATTCAAGGACGATGAAAATGTTGAAGAATCCCGCTACGAAATACCGCTCGTTCAAGCCCATCAATTTGACGGATCGCCAGTGGCCGTCGCGCACCATCACGCGCGCGCCGATCTGGATGAGCACCGACTTGCGCGACGGCAACCAGGCTCTCTTCGAGCCGATGAACGGCGAGCGCAAGATGCGCATGTTCAAGACGCTGGTGCAGATCGGTTTCAAGGAAATCGAAGTGGCGTTTCCGTCGGCTTCGCAGACCGACTTCAACTTCGTGCGCGAGCTGATCGAAGGCGGCCACATTCCTGACGACGTCACGATCGAAGTGTTGACGCAGGCTCGCGACGATCTGATCGAACGCACCTTCGAATCCTTGCGTGGCGCGCCGCGCGCGATCGTCCATTTGTATAACGCCACGGCGCCGGAATTCCGCAAGATCGTGTTCGGCCTCGATCAGAACGGCGTCAAGGAACTCGCGCAAAAAGCCGCGCGCACGATGAAGCGTCTCGCCGACGCCGCGCCGGAAACGCACTTCACGCTCCAGTACAGCCCCGAAGTATTCAGCGGCACCGAGCTCGAATTTGCGAAGGATGTCTGCGACGCCGTGTTCGACATCTGGCAGCCGACGCCCGATCACAAGGCCATCGTCAACTTGCCGGCCACCGTCGAAATGGCCACGCCGAACGTCTACGCCGATCAGATCGAGTGGATGCACCGCAACCTCGCGCGCCGCGATTCGCTGATCGTCTCCGTGCATCCGCATAACGACCGCGGCACGGCCGTCGCCGCCGCGGAACTGGCGGTGATGGCGGGCGCGGACCGCATCGAAGGGTGTCTCTTCGGCAACGGCGAGCGGACCGGCAACGTCGACCTCGTCACGCTCGCGTTGAACCTGTACACGCAAGGCGTCGACCCCGGGCTCGACTTCTCGAACATCAACGAAGTCGCGCGCACCGCCGAGGAATGCACGCAGTTGCCCGTGCATCCGCGTCACCCGTATGTCGGCGATCTGGTGTTCACCGCGTTTTCCGGCTCGCACCAGGACGCGATCAAGAAAGGCCTTGCCGTGCAGAAGCCCGACGCGATGTGGGAAGTGCCGTACATGCCAATCGATCCGAACGACCTCGGCCGCACTTATGACTCGGTGATCCGCGTGAACAGCCAGTCCGGCAAGGGTGGTATCGCTTATCTGCTCGAGCAGAGCTACGGCGTCGTGTTGCCGCGCCGTTTGCAGGTGGACTTCAGCTCGGCTGTGCAGCGCCTCACCGACACGAGCGGCCAGGAAGTCACGCCGTCGCAGATCTGGGAATTGTTCCAGCAGGAATACGTGCGCACCGCCGCGCCGGTTCATTACATCGGCCATAGCCTGTCCGAGCAGGACGGACGCGAGCGCATCAAGCTCACCGTCGAGATCAACGGCACGCGCCGCGTGCTGCACGGCGAAGGCAACGGACCGCTCGACGCCCTGATGCACGCGATGGATGTGCCGGTGCGCATCCAGCATTACGAGGAGCGCGCGTTGACGCAAGGCGCCGATGCGCGCGCGGTGGCCGTCGCCGAGATGGCCGGCGCCGACCTGACGGGCAGCGCGTTCGGCGTGGGCATCGACGCGAATCTGGTTACGGCGTCGATTCGCGCGGTAATCAGCGGCGTAAACCGTGCGTATGCTCGCGCGAGCGACGACGCGAAGCAGCGCTTCTTCGACGCGGCGCTCAACGACGAAGCGGAGCGCGCGGAAGCATAAGCTGAGGCTAGTCAGGCCGCGACGGCCTGGCTACACAAGAAAGGGGCGCCCTGCTAATTGACGAGGCGCCCCTTCTTTTTTCCGCAAAGATAAGCAGCAGGTTTAATCAGGCATCCTACCTGACCGAAGGCGCTTCACTCCGTCCACGCTTCCGGCAAGCTATGCGTGAGCGTCGACACGAAACGAGCGGTCTCGTCCTGTCGAGGCCGCATGAAGACCTCGCGCGACGGCCCCGCCTCCACCACCACACCGTTGTTGAGAAACACCACGTCGCGCGCGATCGTAGCGGCGAGACGCAAATCGTGCGTCGCCATCAGCATGGTCATGCCTTCGCTCGCGAGTTGCTTCAGCACTTCGACGACTTCGGCAGCGAGGCCGGGATCGAGCGCGGACGTGGGCTCGTCGCACAGCAGGACTTCCGGCGATGGCGCCAACGCACGCGCGATCGCCACGCGCTGCTGCTGTCCACCCGACAGCGTGACGGGCCACGCGTCGGCTTTATGCGCGATGCCGACTTTCTCGAGCAATTCATCGGCGCGGGCCCGCGCTTTTTCCTTGTCCCACTTGAGCACGGTGAGGAGCCCCTCCATCACGTTCTGACGTACTGTGAGATGCGGAAACAACTGAAAGTTCTGAAACACCATGCCGGTACGGCGACGAATCGTCAGCACTGTTTCGCGCGACGGCCGCTCGTCCTGACTGAACGTGAGCTTCTGATCGCCGATTTCGAGCGAACCCGACTCGGGAATCTCGAGCAGATTCACGCAGCGCAACAGCGTGCTCTTACCGCTGCCCGACGGGCCGATCAGCGCGGTCACGTTGCCCTGCGCGAGTTGCAGATCGACGGAATCGAGCACACGGTGCCCGGAAAAGTACTTGTCGATTTTTTCCAGTCGGATCATCAGTTGCCCGCCTGAAAGAGTGCATGACGGCCGAATTTGCGCTCGAGCCTGACTTGCGCCGACGACAGCACCGAACTGAACAGCAGATACACGAGTGCGGCTTCGGTATAGAGAATCAACGGTTCGTAGGTTACCGAAGCAATTCTCTGCGCGGCCTGGAACACCTCGGGCACGGTCAGCACCGCCGCGAGCGACGTGTCCTTCACGAGCGCGATGAACGAGTTGGACAACGGCGGCAACGCGACACGCGTCGCTTGCGGCAGAATCGCGCGACGCAGCGCCTGTTCGCGCGTCATGCCCATCGAATACGCGGCCTCCCACTGCCCTTTCGGAATCGACTCGATCACGCCGCGTATGACTTCCGAGTTATACGCGCCCACGTTCAGCGAGAAACCGATGATCGCCGCCGTCAACGGATCGAGCACGATGCCGACGTTCGGCAAGCCGTAGAAGATTACGAATAGTTGCACGAGCAACGGTGAGCCGCGAAACAGCCACACGTAGAAGCGCACCGCCGCCACCGCCCATTTCGGCCCGAAGAGCCGCACGAGCGCCACGATAAACGCGAGCGCGAGCCCGATAGCGAACGACGCCAGCGTAAGCGGCACCGTGAACACGAGCCCCGCATACAGCAGCGGCCACAGCGACTGCGCCATCAGATGCAACCATGCCGGCATGATTCAGACTCGCGAAAGGCGTTTACTGGGAGACGTCTTTGCCGAAGTACTTCTGCGAAATCTTCGCGTACGTACCGTCTTTCTTCATGTCGGCGAGCGCTTTATTAATTGCCGCGACGAGTTCGGGGCTGCCCTTGCGGATCAGCACAGCGGACTTGTCGCTGCTTTCCGGCGACGTATCCAGCGTAGCGATCTTCACCTTCGCATTCGGCTTGTGCTTTTTGAAGTCGAGGAACGACAGCGAATCGTTGACGGTTGCATCGACGCGGCCCGCGGTCAGCAGGTCGATGGACTCGTTAAAGCCCTGCACCGGAATCACTTCCGCACCGTGCGACGCGGCAATCTTGCCGAAGTTGCTGGTCAGCGTGTTGGCCGATTTCTTGCCTTTCAGATCATCGAAGTTCTTGATCGTCGTGTTGTCCGAGCGCACGATCAGCGCCGCGTGCGACGTGATGTACGGGTCCGAGAAATCGTATTTCGCCTTGCGCGCATCCGTGACCGCGACCTCGTTGATCACCGCGTCGTAGCGGTTCACGTCGAGCCCCGCGATCAGGCCGTCCCATTTGCCTTCGACGAATTGCGGCTTGACGCCGATGCGCTGTGCGATCTGCGTGCCGATCTCCACATCAAAGCCGGTCAGCTTGCCCGATTCGTCGTGGTACGTGAACGGCGCATAGGTGCCTTCGGTGCCGATCCTGAACACGCCCGAGGACTTGATCTGCGCGAACTCGTCGGCCGCGAAGACCGGGCTCACGGCGACCGCCTGCAGCAGCGCAACCAGCAAAATGGAACGAATCGACTTCATGTGTGGCTCCCTAAAGTGGCCAGGCCGTATGCCTGGTCTTCTGTTGGCAGTCGCGCGGGCGCTCACGCCCGGCGGAGTGGGCGGACTGTAGCAAACGGCTTGCCGTTTTACAAAGGATCAGCTTTCCAATCCATATGCGCATGCGTGCTAAGCCGCAGCGGTGACCTCCGCCATCGCATGAACTTCAACTCTACAGCAGATGTGAAGACGCGGCATGCATCGCAACATGGAACGTGGGCGCGGCGCCATCGGGGAAAACGCGAGACGGTCGTGCCGCGGCGAATGCGCGGCAGCGTGGAAAAGGCGGCGCGGGCTTCCATGTCCGCGCCGCCTTTTACGATGGCAGAAGCCCTACCGCTCGACGCGGTGCGGCTCTTTCAGCTTGTTCGACACGCGGATCGCGTCGAAGTACGCCGGGTTCGGCGGGCGCTTCTGATATTGGCCCGCGCCTCGCACGGCGCGCAGATCGCCGTCGGTCCATGCAAGGGCGCCGCGCGTGAGCGTATGCATCGCCACGCCTTGCACGGTCATGCCTTCGAACACATTGAAGTCGACTTTCTGATGATGCGTCTTCACCGAGATCGTCTTGCTTGCCTGCGGGTCCCACACGACGATGTCCGCATCCGCGCCGACCCGTATTGCGCCTTTTCGCGGGTACAGGTTGAAAATCTGCGCGGCATTCGTCGATGTGATGCGCACGAACTCATTCGGTGTGAGACGCCCCGAGTTGACGCCGTGATGCCATAGCACCGCCATGCGATCTTCCACGCCGCCGCAGCCGTTCGGGATCTTCGTGAAGTCCTCGCGGCCCATCGCCTTTTGCGACGCGCAGAACACGCAATGATCGGTCGCCGTGGTATGCAACTGCCCGGCCTGCAAACCGCGCCACAATGCCTCACGATGTTCGGCCGAGCGGAACGGCGGGCTCATCACATGCGCCGCGGCGCGCGTCCAGTCGGGATCGCGATACACGCTTTCGTCGATCACGAGATGGCCGGGCAGCACTTCGCCGAACACGCGCAGCCCTTCGCTGCGCGCACGGGAGATGGCGTCGACCGCATCTTTCGCGGACACGTGCACGATATACACCGGCACGCCCAGCACTTGTGCGATGCGTATTGCACGATTCGCGGCCTCACCTTCGACCTCGGGCGGCCGCGACAGCGGATGTGCCTCGGGACCCGTGAAGCCTTTGGCCAGCAACTGACGCTGCAACTGGAACACGAGTTCGCCGTTTTCCGCGTGCACCGTGGGCAGCGCGCCGAGTTCGAGCGAGCGCGAGAAGCTGTTCACCAGCACTTCGTCGTCGGCCATGATGGCGTTCTTATAGGCCATGAAATGCTTGAAGCTCGACACGCCGTGCTCGTGCACGAGCGTGCCCATGTCGCGATACACCGAATCGTCCCACCAGGTGACGGCCACATGAAAACCATAATCCGCCGATGCCTTCTCCGCCCAGCCGCGCCACTCCTTGAACGCCTCCATCAGGCTTTGCTTCGGGCTCGGAATCACGAAGTCGATGATGCTCGTCGTGCCGCCCGACAATCCCGCTGCTGTGCCCGTATAGAAATCGTCGCTCGCGGTCGTGCCCATGAACGGCAGTTCCATATGCGTGTGCGGATCGATACCGCCTGGCATCACATATTGCCCGCCCGCATCGACTATTGCAGCGTCAGCCGGCGCTTCCAGGTCCACGCCGATTTGCAGAATGGTGCCGCCGTCTTGCGGGTCGGCACATAAAACATCGGCACGGTAGGTGTTTTCCGCATCGATCACGGTGCCGCCGCGAATCAGGGTCGTCATGTTGCCGCCTCCTTAATTGACTTGCTTATCTCGCTGCCGTCTGGGCCACGCATGCTACGCGCGCCACGCGCCCCACGACTTCAAGCGCTTGCCACGCGTGCGCTCGGTCCCTTGCTGAACTTCATCCACGCGCTATACACGATCGACGCCAACGCGAGCCCGACAAACCATGCATACGTGTAGAGCGTATTGAAGATCGACGGCACGTTGGCGAATGAAGCGGGAAACGCGGTATGCAAAAAGCCCGGCAGATTCGGCAACACCCCGATCACGAGCGCGACCACCGCGCCGATATTCCAGCCGCCCGTATAGCTGTATTCGCCGCGCTCGTCGAACAGCTCGCGCGGATCGAGCCGCGTACCGCGAATCAGAAAGTAATCGACCATCAGAATGCCCGCGACCGGACCGAGCAGCGCCGAATAGCCGACGAGCCACGTGAAGATATAGCCCTGCGTGGTGGCGAGAATCTTCCACGGCATCATGACGATTGCGATGGTCGCGGTAATCATGCCGCCCGCGCGATACGAAATACCCTTCGGCCACAGGCTCGAAAAATCATACGCGGGACCGACGAGATTCGCGGCCAGGTTGCAGCACATCGTATCGAGCGTGAGGATCACGAGTGCAAGGCCAACGCCGATGCCTGTCATGCGGCTCGTCAGATCGATAGGATCCCAAATCGCTTTGCCGTAGATCACCACCGTCGCCGAGGTCACGACCACCGAGATCACCGACAGCAAGGCCATCGGCACAGGCAAGCCGATCGACTGGCCGATCATCTGATCGCGCTGCGTCCTCGCGAAGCGCGTGAAATCGGGAATGTTCAGCGCGAGCGTCGCCCAGAAGCCGACCATCGCGGTGAGGCCCGGCCAGAATGTCGCCCAGAACATGCCTTCTTTCTTGCCGCCCGGCACGAACTGCGACGGCGCGGACAGCATCGAGCCGAGGCCGCCCGCCTTCGACGTCGCCCACCACACGAGCGCGATGCACATCACGATCTTGATCGGCGCCGACCAGCTTTCGAGCCAGCGGATCGAATCGGTGCCGTGCACGATGAAGTAGATTTGCAGCGCCCAGAACGCGAGAAAACACGCGAGCTGTCCAACGGAAATGTCGAGCAACGGCAAGGCCGCGCCGTGCAGCGCGTTGCCGGTCAGAATGTTGAGCAGCGTATAGATCGCGCTGCCGCCGAGCCACGTCTGAATGCCGTACCAGCCGCACGCGACGATAGCGCGCAGCATCGCCGGCAACTTGGCGCCCTGCGTGCCGAACGACGAGCGCACCAGCACCGCGTACGGAATGCCGTGCTTCGCGCCGGCGTGGCCGATCAGCAGCATCGGCACGAGCACGATCAGGTTGCCGAGCAGCACGGTCACCACCGCCTGCCACGGCGACATGCCCTGCTCGGTCAGGCCCGCGGCGAGCATGTACGACGCGATGTTCATCACCATGCCGACCCACAGCGCGGCGAAGTGATACCAGCGCCATGTGCGCTGCGCGGGGCCGGTCGGCGCGAGGTCGTCGTTATAAAGACTGCTGCCTTGCGCGCCGGCCGCGAATTGCGGATCGACGGAGTTCGCGGTCTGCTTCATCGAATGATCTCCACTTGATCGTCGAAGCCCGCGCGTTTCTGTGAACGCGTCGGGCGTTAAAGGGAAACACGGCTTATGTACAAACACTGCGCAACGACAAAAACCCCTTGTTTCAGGCCGCTTTCGCTGCGTGCGCCGGTTCCGCGCTCGCAGCGGCTTCCTGCGCTTCGCTCTGTGCCGCGTTCACGCGCGCCGGATTGTTCGGATGCGTGGTCCAGTTCGCATACTCGCCGTTGTCCACGCGCTCCATCGTGATGCATTGCTCGACCGGACACACGTGCATGCACAGATTGCAGCCGACACATTCGGAGTCCACCACTTCAAAATGCCGGACGCCATCTTTTTCTTTTGTGATCGCCTGGTGCGCGGTGTCTTCGCACGCGATATGGCACAGGCCGCATTTGATGCACTTGTCCTGATCGATGCGCGCCTTGATGCTGTAGTTGAGATTCAGGTACTTCCAGTCGGTAACGTTCGGCACCGCGCGGCCGCGAATATCGTCGAGCGTGGCGTAGCCTTTTTCGTCCATCCAGTTCGAGAGGCCGTCGGCGAGATCGGTCACGATGCGAAAGCCGTAGTGCATGGCCGCCGTGCACACCTGCACGCTGCCCGCGCCCAGCACCATGAATTCGGCGGCATCGCGCCACGTCGAAATGCCGCCGATGCCCGAGATCGGCAGATTCGGCGTTTCCACATCGCGCGCGATTTCGGCGACCATGTTCAGTGCAATCGGCTTCACCGCCGGGCCGCAGTAACCGCCGTGCGTGCCCTTGCCGTCGACCATCGGCAACGGCGACATCGCGTCGAGATCGACGGCGACAATCGAGTTGATCGTGTTGATCAACGACACGCCGTCCGCGCCGCCCTTGTAGGCCGCGCGCGAACCGACGCGAATATCGGTGATGTTCGGCGTGAGCTTGACGAGGCACGGTAGCTTCGTGCCCTCCTTCACCCAGCGCGTGACCATTTCAATGTACTCGGGCACCTGGCCGACGGCCGCGCCCATTCCACGTTCGCTCATGCCATGCGGACAGCCGAAATTCAATTCGACCGCATCGGCGCCGGTGTCTTCAACAAGCGGCAGAATCCATTTCCAGTCGCGCTCGTTGCACGGCACCATCAGCGAGACAATCATTGCGCGCTCGGGCCAGTCGCGCTTGACCTGCGCGATCTCACGCAGATTGACGTCAAGCGGACGGTCGGTAATCAACTCGATGTTGTTCAAGCCCGCGATGCGTTGGCCGTTCCATTGCACGGCGCCATAGCGCGAACTGACGTTGACCACATGCGGATCGAGGCCGAGCGTCTTCCACACCACACCGCCCCAACCTGCTTCGAACGCGCGGTTCACGTTATAGGCTTTGTCGGTCGGCGGCGCGGAAGCGAGCCAGAAAGGATTCGGCGAAGTAATGCCGGCAATCGTACAGCGCAGATCGGCCATGTTCGGCTCCTTGGGGACGGCTGTTTTTTATGTGACTCGTTGCTAGCGACAATGCGCGCTAGGCGGCCCTGATGTCGGCGCGCGCGAACTGCGCGTGTATGGCTTCGGCGGCGAGCTTGCCGTCCTGCACGGCCTGCACAGTCAAATCGATGCCGCCCGTGGCCGCGCAATCGCCCCCGGCCCACACGCCCGCGAGCGAGGTCTGGCCGTTTGCATCGACGGCAATGCGGCCGCCGTCGAGCGTCAGCAGTTCGCGTGCTATGCCTGCGGGCACGAGCGTCTGACCAATTGCCTTCAGCACCATGTCGGCCTCGATCACGAAGCGCTCCGCGTCGCCGGTGTTGAAGCTTCGCTCGAACTCCACGCCGGTCACCACGCCGTTCTCGCCGATCAAACGCAGCGGCGTTGCATGCGTGATGAGCGTCACGCCGTTGGTCTGCGCGAAGTCGCGTTCGGCCCACGTCGCGCTCATCGATTCGACGCCGCGCCGATAGACCATTGTCACCGAGGCCGCGCCGAGCTTGCGGCTTTGCACTGCCGCATCGACCGCCGTATTGCCGCCGCCGATCACGACGACCCGGCGGCCTACCGGCACCGTGCCGAAGTCGCGCGCGCTGCGAAGGGCCTCGATAAAGTCGACGGCGTTCATCACGCCGCTCAGGTCCTCGCCCGCCATCGCGAGCGCGCGAACGCCGGTGAGACCGATCGCGAGGAACACTGCATCGTATTGATTGCGCAGTGCATCGAGTTGCACGTCGCGGCCGAGCGCAACGCCGTGCCTGATCTCGATGCCGCCCACCGAGCACAGCCACTCGACCTCGCGCTGCGCGAAATCGTCGACGGTCTTATACGCCGCAATGCCGTATTCGTTGAGGCCGCCGGCCTTTTCGTGCGCGTCGTAGATCGTCACGTTGTGGCCGGCGAGCGCGAGGCGATGCGCGCATGCGAGTCCCGCCGGGCCCGCGCCGATCACAGCAACATGCCGGCCGGTCTCCGGTGCGCGCGTGAAGAGTGCTTCGCCGCGCGCCATCGCCCAGTCGGTTGCATGACGTTGCAGCGCGCCGATCGCCACGGGCTTCGCGTCCTGATGGTTGCGCACGCAAGCGCCTTCGCAAAGGATCTCGGTCGGACAGACGCGCGCGCACATGCCGCCTAATGGATTGGCCGACAGAATATCCACGGCTGCGCCCTTCAGATTGCCGTTGCCGATCTTGCGAATGAAGCTGGGAATGTCGATCTGCGTCGGGCACGCGTTCACGCATGGCGCGTCATAGCAGTAGTGACAGCGGCTCGCAGCAGCCGCGGCGGCACTCGCGTCGAGCAACGGCGCAATGTCGGAGAACTCGCAGGAGAGCTGTTCGGGCGACAGGCGCCGCGCGGCGATGTCGCCGGTTTGCTTGATGGCCATACACGTTCCTTCTGTCGATGTGAGGACGCAGCCGCATCTGTCGGCACTCGCATGAGCGAAGCCCGCACGGCGTGTTTTGTCTGGCACTGCGGTAAAGCAGCTAAAGCAAATTCCGACGCGCTACGAAACCGGCTCGCATGCGCGCTCGAGCATCGCGTGCAGCAACACATTCGCGCCCGCCTCGATCCATTCGAAGGTGGCGTCCTCGATTTCGTTGTGGCTGATGCCGTCGACGCACGGCACGAACACCATCGAAGTCGGCGCGACCTGCGCGAGATAACAGGCGTCGTGGCCCGCGCCGGACACCATGTCGCGATGCGAATAACCAATGCGCTCGGCCGCCGCGCGCACGGACTTCACGCAGGCTTCGTCGAAGGCGACCGGCGCGTAATAAAAGATCTGCTCGAGTTCTGTTTCGAGGCCAATGCCGCTCGCAATTCGCGCGACGCCTTCGCGCAACGCGGCATCCATTTTTGCTAGCACCGCATCTTCGGGATGACGGAAGTCGACGGTAAAGAACACGCGGCCTGGAATGACGTTGCGCGAGTTCGGATGCACCTGCATCATGCCGACCGTCGCGCACGCGAGCGGCGCGTTGTCGAGCCCAATGCGATTGACGAGATCGACGACGCGCGACGCGCCCAGCAACGCATCGCGCCGCCGCGGCATCGGCGTCGGACCCGCATGCGCTTCCTGCCCGGTCAGCGTGATTTCATACCAGCGCTGGCCTTGCGCGTCCGTCACGACGCCTATGGTTTTCTGCTCGGCTTCGAGAATGGGCCCCTGCTCGATATGCAGTTCGAACGCCGCATGCAACTGACGGCCGCCGCACGGCACATCGCCGGCATAGCCGATACGCTGCAACTCCTCGCCGATCGTCTTGCCGTCCACGTCCTTGCGCGACAGACCGTACTCGAGCGGAAACACGCCCGCAAACACGCCCGACGCCACCATCGCCGGCGCGAAACGCGAGCCTTCCTCGTTGGTCCAGATCACGACTTCAACAGGATGTTCGGTCTCGATGCCGTGATCGTTCAAGCTACGAATCACTTCGAGACCGCCAAGCACGCCGTAGATGCCGTCGAAGCGTCCGCCCGTCGGCTGCGAATCGGCATGCGAGCCGGTCATGACCGGCAGCGCGTCCGGATTGCGCCCGGCGCGGCGCATGAAGACGTTGCCCATCTGATCGACGCTGACCGAGCAGCCGGCTTGTTTCGCCCAGCTAACTATCAGGTCGCGCCCTTCCTTGTCGAGATCGGTCAGCGCAAGACGGCATACGCCGCCTTTGGGCGTTGCGCCGATTTTCGCCATCGTCATCAGGCTGTCCCATAGACGTTTGCCATCGACCTTTATCGACGTGACCTGTTCCGCGTTCGCGGCGACAGTGGCCTTCGGGGCGCCCTTCAGCGCTTCAGTAACCGCGTTCATTCGTCTCGCTCCTTTCGGTGAACCGACATGAAACTGGTGCATCGGCGGCGGATTTGTTGGCCTTTGTGGGGCATATATGGACCCCGCGCGCACGGTGACGGTGCAAACTCGCTACGCCCGTCTAACTCTGAGGACAAGGGCAAACCCTGAGGCGCGCCCCGCTCGTTCAATCCTGTCCAGTTGGACAGGTTGTAGACGATTAACATCGCCAAATCAATGCCTTTCGCACGGAGACAAAGAGAGCGAGAAGCGTGCCATTGCGTTGCAGCACGAAGCGGCATCGCGTGACAAATACGCGTGTGAGCGCGGCGTCGAGCGACTAGAATGAAGCGCGGCGCGGCACGCATGCCGCCGAAGGCAAACATGAGAGACGACGACGTGGCTGCGGGTATCACGCAAAACGACGAAACACGCGCGCCTTTGCGGCGGCGCAAGGCGCACATTCGTGAGTCGAATGAAGCGCATCTTCTGGCGTGTGCGGAGGCGGTTTTCGCCGAGCGCGGACTGGACGGCGCGAGCACTGCGATGATCGCCGAGCGCGCAGGCTTACCGAAAGCCAACGTGCATTACTACTTCCCGACCAAGCTCGCGCTCTACCGGCGAGTGCTCGAAGATCTGTTCGAAGACTGGCATCGCGCGGCCGATACATTCGAATGCAGCGACGACCCCGTCGATGCAATCGGCGGATACGTGCGCGCGAAAATGGAACTGTCGCGCCGGCGTCCGCTCGGCTCGAAGGTGTGGGCGAGCGAGATCATCCACGGCGCGGAGCACATGGAAGACATCCTCACTGAGCGAGTCAAGCCGTGGCTCGATACGCGCGTGAAGGTGATCGACGACTGGATTGCGCGAGGACTGCTGGCGCCCGTCGATGCGCGCACACTGATGTACATGATCTGGGCGACCACGCAGCACTACGCCGATTTCGACGCGCAGATTCGCGCGCTCAAAGGCAAGCGCGCGTTGACGAAGAAGTCATTCGAGGCGACGACCGAAGAAGTCGTGCAACTCGTGATTCGCGCGTGCGGCGCGGTGTCGCCCGCACAGCGCGACGAAGGTGCGGACCCTTCAAGATAGGGCTTTTTCTTTGGCTGGCCTGAATCAATACGTCTCCAGATGCAGGCGCCCTTCTTTTTTGAGCCTCGCCCACAGCGCGTCCCAATCCATCTGATGCTGCTCGCCGATCTCCTTGAGCGCTTGCAGCACGCCGTCTTCCATGCCCTTCAGGCCGCACACATAGACATGCGTGTTGTCGTCCTTCAGCAGATGCGCGACGTCGACCGCACGCTCACGCATGGCGTCCTGCACATAGCGCTTCGGCTGACCAGGCGTGCGCGAAAACGCCAGATTGGTGTCGATAAAGTCCTTCGGCAAATTAGTTAGCGGCCCGAAGTAAGGCAATTCCTCCTTGGTTCGCGCGCCAAAGAACAGCATCAGTTTGCCGGTCGCGCCCTTCAGGCGACGGCGCCGGCGGTACTCGGTCATCGCGCGCATCGGTGCCGAGCCGGTGCCCGTGCAGATCATCAGCAGATGTGAGTTCGGATGGTTCGGCATCAGGAAGGTGCCGCCGAATGGACCGATTACCGTCACCGCGTCGCCCTTTTTCAGGTCGCACAGATAGTTCGAGCAGACGCCGTCGATCGAATCGCCATGCTGTTGCGAGACGCGCTTCACGGTCAGCGAAACGTTGTTGTAGCCGGGCCGCTCGCCGTCGCGCGGACTCGCAATCGAATACTGGCGCGCGTGATGCGGACGGCCGTCGGCGGTCGCGCCCGGCGGCAGCACGCCGATCGACTGGCCTTCGAGCACAGGAAACGGCATCGATCCGAAATCCAGCACAATGTGATGGATGTCACTTTCCGTCGATGCGTCCGTGAGCCGGTAATTGCCGACCACGGTTGCAGTAGTCGGCGCTTTGTGCGTGTAGAGATTCACATACGGCTTCGCAGCGGACCACGGCGGCACGACCGAGCCGCGCACGGTATCCACTTCGATGCCGCTTGCGTCTGCCGCCGCGTCGTTAGCCGTGCCGGCAGTGGGCGATTCGTCGGCGGCAGGCACCGCCATCGTGTTCTGCTCGGGCAATACGTCCCACGTGAATTGCTCTTCGATCGGATACGCGTCGGCTTTCAGCACCGTGCGCCAGTTGTCGATCGCGCCTGTCGGACACGGCGGCACGCAAGCCATGCAGCCGTTGCAGACATCCGCCTTCACGACGTAGTTGTTGTCGTCGTGCGTGATCGCGTCGATCGGACAGGTCTCTTCGCAGGTGTTGCAGCGAATGCAGATTTCCGGATCGATCAGATGCTGCCTGAGAACCTCGATCGACACTGGGCCGTTCATGACTTCCTCCACCATGTAGTGCTGTACGAGCGCGCCGGGCCTGGTTGATGCCGCGCGTACTTCGCGTACTTCGCGTGCGTTCAGTTAAAGCGCACGTACTCGAAATCGACCGGCTGACGGTTCACGCCCATCGCGGGCGGCGCAATCCAGTTCGCGAACTTGCCGGGCTCCACCACGCGACCCATCAGCGAAGCAACGAATGCGCGATCTTCCGGCGTGGCGAGCCACTTTGCTTCGTTCGCCGCCCACTCGGTTTCGCTGACCACGCGGCCGTCGGGCGACACGCGCGTGCCGGAAAAGGTGCCGATCTGCCGGTTGAACGCCTTGTGCGGCACGGTCATGCGAAAGTCGATGCCGGCCTTTTCAAGCACCTTGTTCCAGCGCGCCACGCCCGCCACGGAATCCTTGATGTAATCGTCGCGCAGCACTTCGTTCATTGCATTGAGCATCGGCACTTCGCGTTCGACCAGTTTGCCGTCCTGCACGTCAAGCAGTTTGTAGCTCTGCCCGTTCAATTGATGATCGTCGTCGCGCTTGCCTTCCTCATAGCGGCCCTTGAGGCCCGAACTGTAGAACGTGGCCGCGTTCGACGAATGATCCGCGCCGAACAGGTCGATCGTCACCGAGTAATGGAAGTTCAGATAGCGCTGAATGGTCGGCAGATCGATCACGCCAGCGGCGCGGATCTTTGCGACGTCGTCGGTGCCGAGTTCGTTCATCACCTGCGCGGTGCGCTGAATCACGCGAGACACGCCCGATTCGCCGACGAACATATGATGCGCTTCTTCGGTCAGCATGAACTTCGTGGTGCGCGCGAGCGGATCGAAGCCCGATTCCGCGAGCGCGGAAAGCTGGAACTTGCCGTCGCGGTCGGTGAAATACGTGAACATGTAGAACGCGAGCCAGTCCGGCGTTTTCTCGTTGAACGCGCCCAGAATGCGGGGATTGTCCTCGTCGCCCGAACGGCGGCCGAGCAATGCTTCGGCTTCCTCACGACCGTCGCGGCCGAAGTAGCGATGCAGCAGATACACCATCGCCCACAGGTGCCGCCCTTCTTCCACGTTGACCTGAAAGAGGTTGCGCAAGTCGTACATGGAAGGCGCGGTCAGGCCAAGGTGCCGTTGCTGCTCGACCGAAGCGGGCTCCGTATCGCCTTGCGTCACGATAATGCGCCGCAGATTCGCGCGATGCTCGCCGGGCACATCCTGCCACGCGGCCTCGCCCTTGTGCTCGCCGAAATGAATCTTGCGGTCCTGGTCGCCCGGCGTGAGAAAGATGCCCCAGCGGTAGTCCGGCATCTTCACGTGATCGAAATGCGCCCAGCCGCCCGCGTCCACGCTCACTGCCGTGCGCAGATACACGTCGTAGCCGTGCGAGCCTTCCGGGCCCATGTCGCCCCACCACGACAGGAAGTTCGGCTGCCACTGTTCGAGCGCGCGTTGCAGCGCGCGGTCGTCGGCGAGGTTGACGTTGTTCGGAATCTTTTCGCTGTAGTTGATCGTTGACATGGTCGGTTCCTTGCGATGCTGAAGGTGAGAGGCCCGCGTCGGGGCGTCAAACGCGCGAGACGTCGAATTGCGCCTTGCTGCCCTTGCCGTACACCTTGAGCGCGCCCTTCTCGCCCACAGCGTTCGGCCGGTTGAAGATCCAGTTCTGCCATGCGGTGAGGCGGCCGAAGATACGCGTCTCCATCGTTTCGGGTCCGTTGAAACGCAGATTCGCTTCGAGTCCCGTCAGCGCGTCCGGCGACATCGCCGCGCGTTCCTCCAGCGCAATGCGGATTTCGTCGGCCCAGTCGATGTCGTCCGGCGCCGCGGTGACGAGACCAAGACGCTCCGCTTCGACCGGCTTGACCGGCTGACCGATCAGCGAGCGCACCGCGTCGATTGGTTCGGCTTCCTCATAAAAGCGGCGCGCGATTCGCGACTGATGCGTGACCATCGGATAGAGACCGAAGTTGACTTCCGACAGCGTGATGGCCGGCTCCTCGTCTTCGTTGCTCGGCAGCGCGGCCATGTACGAACGGTCCGCGGCGAACGCGAGTTCCGCGAACGTGCCGGCGAAGCACGAGCCCGGCTCGATCAGCGCGAATAGCGAACGCGACGACACGTCGATTCGCGCGAGCGTGCGGCGCAACAGGCCAATCGTCTCGCGCACGAACCAGTGATCCTTGTGCTGCAGCAGCACGGCATCCACGGCGAGCAGATTGCGCGCGTCGCCTTTGGTGCGGAACACCCACGTGCCGACTTCGAGTTCGTTGGTGCGCATCGAGAGAATCGCGTCGTCGAGTTCGCGTGCGAATTGCAGCGGCCACCAGTTCGCGCCCGCGGCGACAATCGCGTCAGTCGTTGTGGGCTGCTGCGTTTGCGGCGCTTTCGCGGTGAATGTCGCGATACGTTTCGTGCGGTCGATCGTCACGTCCAGCGTTTGATAGGTCAGGCCGTCTTCGCGATCCGTGCGCTCGATGCGCGTCAGCTTCACGCCCGGCGCGTCGGAAGGACGATCGCTTTGCGCGGCAAGTTCGAGCGCGCGGGCCTGAATGGCCGCGTCGAACTGATTCGGCTTCACGACCTCATCGACGAGACGCCATGCCTTCGCGCGCTCGCCGCGAATGCCTTCGACCACCGTGCAAAAGATGTCGGCGCGATCGTGGCGCACGCGGCGCTTGTCCGTGACGCGCGTGAGGCCGCCGGTGCCGGGAAGCACGCCGAGCAGCGGCACTTCCGGCAGCGACACCGACGACGAGCGGTCGTCGACCAGATAGATTTCGTCGCAGGCGAGCGCGAGTTCGTAACCGCCGCCCGCGCACGCGCCGTTCACCGCGGCAAGAAACTTGAGCCCCGAATGGCGCGACGAGTCTTCGAGACCGTTACGCGTTTCGTTCGTGAACTTGCAGAAGTTGACCTTCCACGCATGCGACGAAAGACCGAGCATGAAGATGTTCGCACCCGAGCAGAACACGCGATCCTTCAGGCTCGTCAACACGACGGTCTTGACTTCCGGATGCTCGAAACGGATGCGCTGGATGGCGTCGTGCAGTTCGATGTCGACGCCGAGGTCGTACGAATTCAGCTTCAGCTTGTAGCCGTCGCGAATGCCGCCGTCTTCCGCGATGTCGATAGCGAGTGTCGCCACCGGGCCGTTGAAGCTCAGCTTCCAATGCTTGTATTGCGAGGGATCGGTGCGGTAGTCGACCGGCGCGATGGCGGTTTCTGCTGTGGACATGGGCGTCTCCTGACTGGACGATGCGAGTTGTTGATCGAACAATAGTGCATCGTCACACCCATGTAAAGCACTTTAGTGCATATGTGCGAGTAAACCCCGAAACCGAATGCAGTCGTCACCCGGCTGGTGCTTCGTCCGGCGCTTCGGCGGCGAGCCTCGCGGCCAGCCGGTCGCGCAGTTGCAGATAGGCGTCGGCCAAGGTCTTCTCGCTCGTGTCGAAGGTCATGTCCGCCCGGCCGTACAGCTCGCTGCGCCCCGTGAGAATGCGCTTCAGGTCGTCCATCGCCTCCTTGTTGCCGGACATGGGCCGCAAATCGCCCTGCGCGACGACCCGGCGCATATGCTCCTCCGGCGTGGCTTGCAGCCACACCGTAAAGCAGTGCGACAAGAGCGCGTTGAACGTGCCGGACTCCGACACGAGTCCGCCCGGCGACGCGATCACCGCACGCTCGTGTTCCTGGATCACCGCCTCCAGCGCGCGGTGTTCGTAGCGCCGGTAAGCGCTCGCTCCGTATAGCGAATGAATCTCCGCGGGCGGGCATCCGGCGAGCTGCTCGATGACCCGCGTCAGCTCCACGAACGGCACCTTGCGCTCCTGCGCGAGCATCCGGCCGAGCGTCGATTTGCCGGCGCCGCGCAGCCCGATCAGCGCGATCCGGTCCTTGCGATGCGGGTCGCGCGGCGCCTGCGCGAACATTTCGGCGAGCGCGATGCGGGCGCGCTGCAACGCGGCCTGGTCGCGCCCGTGCAGCAGTTCGCGAATCAGCAGCCATTCCGCCGACGCCGTGGTTTCATCGCCGATCACTTCGGCGAGCGGACAGTTCAGCGTCGCCGCGATCTGCCGCAGCACCAGCACCGACGCGTTACCGACGCCCGACTCGAGATTCGCGAGATGCCGCTCGGACAAGCCCGTTTCGGCGGCCAGCGTCTTGCGGGTCATGCCGCGCCGCGCGCGCAACAGACGCACGCGTTCGCCCATCGCGGTGAGGAACGGGTCGCGCTCCTCGCGTTCGCCGCCGCGCTCGGCGCGCTCCGGGCGGCCCGCTTCGTCGTCGGCGGCATCGCGTGGACGCGCGTCCGGCGGCAACTCAGTGTAATTCCGGTTCATGTTTTTATACCTCCAAACCACGATACATGTACTATAGTGCTTGACACACACCTCGTGAACGGTTAATTTTCGCCGAACATTGATCCACTTACAAAGATTGCCGCGATTTTTCGCGCGGCGTCACGGAGACCGCGCAGCGCGTCACATGCATTAACGTGCGTGCGCATAGTCCGGAGGCTCGCATGTCCCCATCCGATTTCCAGCGGCTTATCGCGCAAGTCACGGCGCAACTGGCCGGCCGGCCGCTAAACGCCGACCTCGCCGCGTGGCTCAACGTCACGTATCCCGCTAACAGTCAGACGTTTAGCGATCTCGCCGACGCCTGCCGCGCCGGCGTCGCCGAAGGTTGGCTCTGCAACCGCGAAGGCGGCGGCATTCGCTACGGCCGCATCTTTAAGGCGCTGCCCGACACGCACGGCTTTTCCGTCGACGTCGTCGACATGAAAGACATTGCCGGTCCGCATCACGTTCATCCGCACGGCGAGATCGACCTGATCATGCCGCTCACCGAAGGCGCGACTTTCGACGGCCACCCTGCGGGCTGGTGCGTCTACGAACCGGGTTCCGCACATCGGCCGACGGTGGCGAACGGCGAAGCGCTCGTGCTTTATCTCCTGCCGCAAGGCGCAATCGAATTTACCGCCGCGTGAGTGCTGCCATGACCGAACTATTGAAGAACCATGTCGCGGGCGAATGGCTTGCCGGCGCCGGCGAAGGCGTGACGCTAAGCGACCCGGTGACGGGCGAAGCGCTGGTGCGCGTCTCGAGCGAAGGTCTCGATCTAGCGCACGCATTCCGCTTTGCCCGCGATGAGGCCGGCGCCGCGCTGCGCGCGCTGACCTATGCGCAACGCGCCGCGCGCCTCGCCGAAATCGTCAAGCTGCTGCAGGCGAAGCGCGACGACTACTACGCGATCGCAATCGCAAACTCGGGCACGACGCGCAACGATTCGGCGGTCGATATCGACGGAGGCATTTTCACGCTGTCGTATTACGCGAAGCTCGGCGCGTCGCTCGGCGACGTGCATGCGCTGCGCGACGGCAACGCAAGCGCGCTGAGCAAGGATCAGTCGTTCAGCGCGCAGCATGTGTTGACGCCCGCACGCGGCGTCGCGCTTTTTATCAACGCGTTCAATTTTCCGTCGTGGGGCTTGTGGGAAAAAGCGGCGCCCGCGCTGCTGTCGGGCGTGCCCGTCATCGTCAAGCCCGCGACCGCGACGGCGTGGCTCACGCAACGCATGGTCGCCGATGTCGTGGACGCAGGCATTCTGCCGCGCGGCGCGCTCTCGGTGATCTGCGGCGGCTCGGCTGGGCTGCTCGATCAGATTCAGGCATTGGATGTCGTGTCGTTCACCGGCTCGGCTGAAACGGCCGCCACGTTGCGCGCGCATCCGGCTTTTGTCGCGCGCGGCGCGCGGCTTAACGTCGAAGCGGACAGTTTGAACAGCGCGATTCTCTGCGCGGATGCGGCACCCGACACGCCCGTGTTTCAGCTTTTCATCAACGAAGTCGCGCGTGAAATGACCGTGAAATCCGGGCAAAAATGCACGGCGATCCGGCGCGCGTTCGTGCCGGAGAACATGCTCGAAGCGGTGGTCGATGCGCTAAAGACGAAGCTCGCGAAAGTGGCCGTCGGCAATCCGCGCAACGACGCCGTGCGCATGGGCTCGCTCGTGAGCCGCGCGCAATACGAGAACGTGCGGGCCGGCATCGCCGCTTTGCGCGAGGAAGCCGTGCTCGCGTATGACGGTTCGTCCGCGCCGCTTATCGACGCCGATGCAACTATCGCGGCTTGCATCGCGCCGCATCTGTTCGTGGTCAACGATCCGGATAACGCGACGCTGTTGCATGACCTCGAAGTGTTCGGCCCCGTTGCGAGCGTCGCGCCGTATCGCGTTGTGCAGAACGCGGGCGAATCCGGCTTGCCCGAAGCGCATGCAGTGGCACTCGCGCGACGTGGCCAGGGATCGCTCGTCGCGTCGATCTATTCGAACGACGACGCCCACCTCGGCAGGCTCGCTCTCGAACTCGCCGATTCGCATGGGCGCGTGCATGCCGTATCCCCTTCCGTGCAGCAGAGCCAGACCGGCCACGGCAATGTGATGCCGATGTCGCTGCACGGCGGGCCTGGCCGCGCGGGCGGCGGCGAAGAACTCGGTCGCCTGCGCGCGCTCGGTTTTTATCATCGGCGCTCGGCTATTCAGGCGTCGGCAACGGCACTTGAAGCACTCTCGCAGATCACTCATCTGCCTGCGGCCTGAACATCTTAAAGCATGACACGCAAATGAGCACGACCCAACGCACCAGCTAGCGCACGCAAGCATTCAGCGGATCATGAGCACATAACAGCCGGACCGCCCCCACTCGATGGAGGAGACATATGGAAGCCCTGTTCGAACCTGCTGCGAGCCAGCCCGCCGTGACGGCCGAGCCGCCGCCCGCGCGCTTCAATTTCGCGGCTCATCTGTTCGCGCTGAACGCGTCGCGCGCCGCGAAAACCGCTTATATCGACGACAACGGCAACACGACCTACAGCGAACTCGAAGAACGCGCGCGACGCTTCGCAACCGCGTTGCGCGAACTCGGCGTGCATCCCGAAGAACGCGTGCTGCTGGTGATGCTCGACAGCGTTGCACTGCCGATCGCGTTTCTCGGCGCGTTGTACGCCGGCGTCGTGCCGGTCGTCGCGAACACGCTGCTCACGCCCGCCGATTATGTGTACATGCTCACGCACAGTCATGCGCGCGCGGTGATCGCATCGAGCGCGCTCGTGGCAACCGTCACGCAAGCGATGGAGGCCGCCGAGCACGACGGCTGCCAGCTCATCGTTTCGACGCGCGCATCGGCCGCGGCCGACAGCACGCCGCTTGCAGCAGCGCCTGAGTTGGAAGCGCTCATCGACGCGGCCGCGCCCGCTGCGAAGCCGGCGGCAACCGGTTGCGACGACATCGCCTTCTGGCTGTATTCATCGGGCTCGACGGGCAAACCGAAAGGCACCGTGCACACGCACGCGAACCTCTACTGGACCGCGGAACTGTATGCGAAGCCGGTGCTCGGCATCGTCGAAAGCGATGTGGTGTTTTCCGCGGCCAAGCTGTTCTTTGCATACGGACTCGGCAATGCGTTGACCTTTCCGCTTTCGGTGGGTGCGACCGCCATTCTGATGGCCGAGCGCCCTACCGCCGACGCCGTCTTCGCCCGTCTCACGCGCCATCGTCCGACGGTGTTCTATGGCGTGCCGACGCTCTACGCAAGCATGCTCGTGTCGCCGAATCTGCCCGCACGCGACGATGTCGCGATGCGCGTGTGCACATCGGCGGGCGAAGCGTTGCCGCGCGAAATTGGCGAGCGCTTTACGAAGCACTTCGGCTGCGAGATTCTCGACGGCATCGGCTCGACTGAAATGCTGCATATCTTTCTGTCGAATCGCGCGGGTGCGGTCGAATACGGCACGACGGGGCGCCCGGTGCCCGGCTATGAAGTGGAGTTGCGCGACGAGACCGGGCATGCGGTCGGCGACGGCGAAGTGGGCGACCTCTACATCAAAGGACCGAGCGCGGCGCTGATGTACTGGAGCAACCGTGAAAAATCGCGCGCGACGTTTCTCGGCGAGTGGATCCGCAGTGGCGACAAGTACTGTCGTCTGCCGAACGGCTGCTACGTGTATGCGGGCCGCAGCGACGATATGCTGAAAGTGAGCGGTCAATACGTGTCGCCGGTCGAAGTGGAAATGGTGCTCGTGCAGCACGACGCGGTGCTCGAAGCGGCGGTGGTCGGCGTCGATCACGGCGGCCTCGTGAAGACGCGCGCGTTCGTCGTATTGAAGCGCGAGTTCGCGGCCTCTGAGATACTGGCGGACGAGTTGAAGGCCTTCGTGAAAGAGCGGCTCGCGCCGCATAAGTACCCGCGCGACATCGTGTTCGCCGACGACTTGCCGAAAACCGCCACTGGAAAGATTCAACGCTTCAAGCTGCGCGAAATATCATAAGGTGATACATGCAGAATCCCGCTGTCGAGACGCCCGCCAGTCACTTCGCCGACCTGCCCGCTACCGCGTCGCATGGGCCGTTGCGCATCGAATATCGTTGGCTTAACGGTGCGGCAAACGCGGCGCCGATAGCCGTGTTTCTACACGAAGGACTCGGCTCGATTGCGATGTGGCGCGATTGGCCGCAAACATTGTGCGAGCGTCTCGGCATGCGTGGGCTCGTGTATTCGCGTCCCGGTTACGGAAGGTCGACACCGCGAGAGCATCACGTCAAATGGCCGATGCATTTCATGACCGACCAGGCGCGCGATGTTCTGCCCGCGCTTCTCGACGCGCTTCACATCGACACGCGCGAACGCCGGCGCATGTGGGTGATCGGCCATAGCGACGGCGGCTCGATCGCGCTGCTGTACGCGGCGCTTTTTCCGGACGCGCTGGCCGGCGCCGTGGCCATCGCACCGCACCTGTTCGTGGAAGACGTGTCCGTGCAAAGCATTGCGCAGACCAAGGTGCTTTACGAAACCACCGATCTGCGCAACAAGCTCTCGCGTTATCACGCGGACGTCGATTCCGCTTTTTATGGCTGGAACGATGTCTGGCTAAACCCGGCCTTCCGGCAATGGTCGATTGCGGAGCAACTCACGTCGATCGACAAGCCGCTGCTCGCCGTGCAAGGCCATGACGACAACTACGGCACGATGGCGCAGATCGATACGATTCAGGACTACGTGCCGCATGCGCAACTCGCAAGACTCGACGCGTGCGGGCATTCGCCGCATCGCGACGCGCCGGATCGGCTGAACGACGTGATTGCCGCGTTCGTGTCGGAACACCAGTAGCCGCGGTTATGCCGCTGTTATGCCGCGGCTACTGTGCGGTCGTCCCACGGCGAATCCCCAATATTCATCAAATCCTCAAATTTCCAAAACTTCATAAAAGTTACACAGGTAAGCGGCTATTCTCCTTGCATCGCTGAGCTGGGCATACCGATGCCCGCGCGTTCCCCGTGCTGGAGACATCGCCATGTCCTTTCTGTGGAAGCCGTGCATTGCCCTGCATCGCAAACGTTTGGCGATCGCGCTCACGGCGTTGCCGCTTTGCGCGCTGCTCACCGCCTGCGGCAACGACGACACGAACGCGGCCGACATGAGCAAGTCCAGCTCCGCTGCAAACGCGGCCGATAACGGCACCAATCCGGTGCTATCGGCGAATCCGTCTTCCGTATCGCCCGCGCTTGCCGCCGTCACGATTCAAAGCCCAGCACTACCCGCACCAAACGCCGACGTGGCATTGTCCGCCGCCGCGCCGACGCCGCTTGCCACACCCGTGATCCATACTGTTGACTGAGTCCCGCGTTTCACGCGACGCGCGGCTCATGCTTGCGCGCCGCGCGGAGCGCTCCCCACTGAAGACACCCAGGCTCATACCATGACTTCAAAAAACCGCCGTGATTTTCTACGTTCGGCCGCGCAGGCCGCAGGCTCGTTCACCGCGTTGAGCATGTTGCCGGCCGGCATCCGCAACGCGCTCGCGATTCCCGCGAACAGCAAGACGGGCACGATCCGCGACGTCGAGCATATCGTCGTGCTGATGCAGGAAAACCGCTCGTTCGACCACTACTTCGGCGCGCTGCGCGGCGTGCGCGGTTTCGGCGACACGCGCGCGGTCAATCTGCCAAACGGCAAGCCGGTGTGGTATCAGCCGCTCGCCGCCGATGCCGGCTACGTGCTGCCGTTCCGCCCGAGCGCGCCGAACCTCGGCCTGCAGTTCCTGCAAGACCTCGCACACGACTGGAACACGACGCACGCCGCATGGAACGGCGGCCGCTACGATCAATGGGTGCCCGCCAAAAGCGCGACGACGATGGCCTACCTCACGCGCGAGGACATTCCGTTTCACTATCAGCTCGCCGACGCGTTCACCATCTGCGACGCGTATCACTGCTCGCTGATGGGCCCGACCGACCCGAACCGCTACTACATGTGGGCGGGCGGCGTGGGCAACGACGGCACGGGCGGCGGACCGGTCATCGACAATTCGGAGCTCGGCTACGGCTGGTCGACTTACCCCGAAGTCCTGCAAAACGCCGGCATTAGCTGGAAGATCTATCAGGACGTCGGCACGGGACTCGACGCCAAAGGTTCGTGGGGCTGGACGCAAAACCCGTACATCGGCAATTACGGCGACAACTCGTTGCTCTATTTCAACCAGTACCGCAACGCGCAGCCGGGCAACCCGCTGTACGACAACGCGCGCACGGGCACCAACGCATTGAAGGGCGACGGCTACTTCGACGTTCTGAAGCGCGACGTACAGAACAACGCGCTGCCGCAAGTCTCGTGGATCGTCGCACCGGAAGCCTATTCCGAGCACCCGAACTGGCCCGCCAATTACGGCGCGTGGTACATCGACCAGGTGTTGCAGATTCTCACGTCGAATCCCGAGGTGTGGAGCAAGACCGTACTCCTGATCAATTACGACGAGAACGACGGCTTCTTCGACCACATGGTGCCGCCATGCGCGCCGAGCTCGAACGCGGACGGTCTTTCCACCGTCGATACCGTCAACGAGATTTATCCGGGCGACGCGAAGAACGTTGCCGCGCCCTACGGTCTCGGTCCGCGCGTGCCGATGCTCGTCGTCTCGCCGTGGTCCAAAGGCGGCTACGTGTGCTCGCAGGTGTTCGACCATACGTCGGTGATCCGCTTCATCGAACAGCGTTTTGGCGAGCAGCACAATCTCGCCGAGTCGAACATTTCGCCGTGGCGTCGCGCGGTGTGCGGCGATCTGACATCGGCGTTCAACTTCAGCAATCCGAACGACGCGTTCCCGAGCCTGCCGAGCACGAGCGCTTATGTGCCGGCCGATCAGAACCGCCATCCGGATTACGTGCCGCTGCCGCCGGCGATTCAGGCGGTCCCGCGCCAGGAACCCGGCGTGCGCCCTGCCCGTGCGTTGCCGTATGAGATATTTGTGCGCGTCCACGGCGAAGGTGCGGAAAAAACGCTGACCATGCGCTTCGTGAATACGGGCAGCGCGGCCGCGGTATTTCAGGTGTATCGCGCGAATAGCGCCGACGCGCCGCGCACCTACACTGTGGAAGCCGGCAAGCGCTTGCAGGACGCGTTCGCGCTGAACGTGGACGGTACTTACGACTTCACCGTGCATGGTCCGAACGGTTTCTTGCGCCGCTTTACAGGCCGGCCGATTGCGCGTAGCTGGTGGGACGGCTCGGACATCGCTCGTCCGGAAGTACTCGAAGGCTATGACGTCGCGAACGGCAATCTGCAATTGCGCCTTGAAAACGTGGGCAGCGCGCATTGCAAGTTCACGATCGTCAATGCGTACGACCCGAAGCACGCGATCAAACGCGTGGTGCGCGGCGGCGATACGGACGAGTTGTATCTCGATCTTCGCAATGCGCACGGCTGGTACGATCTGTCGATCACCGTCGATACGGACCCGCTGTTCGCGCGCCGTTTCGCGGGCCATGTGGAGACCGGCAAGAGCAGCATGAGCGATCCTGCACTGGGCGCGTGATCGCGTAGTCAATCGGGCAAGCTCGAACGGCCGCTGCATTAGAAATGCAGTGGCCGTTTTTTATTTCGCCGAGGGTTTTTGCTGCTGCGTCTGCATCGTGAGGTCGGACATTGTGAGCAACGCCGCGAACGTGACGACCATCGTCGCGGAGATCACCCAGGCCGCCGACGAGCAGACGCGCGGCATTCAGGAAGTGAGCTGCGCGGGCTCAAGCCTCGAAGTCGAGCCCGCCAATTAATGACACGGGCTCCGCTTGCGTGTGCGACGAAAAATCGAGTTCGCGCGCGTGGCGCCATGCCTGCAGCTTGCGAGGCAGCGCGGCCAGATAGCGCGCAAAACGCGCCTGCCCTTCGTCTTTCATGAGCCGCTCGATTTCGTCGCTGTCCCACGTCAGATACAGATTCAACGGATGCGCGTAATGCGCGATGTGCTCGAGCGGCGCCGCATGAATACGAAGTCGTGTCGGACGACCGGGACCGCCATACGGCAGCACTTCCGTATGCACGGTCGTGGCGAAGCACGCAGCGATGGCCTCGGCAATGCGAGGCGCGAACTCATTATCGAAACGGTCGGCGGTGTCTGGGCGCATCTCATTCTCCGGCGTGCTGCGCAATGAGCGAAGCATCGTAGCACGCGCAATGCGGCGTCCGGTCAGCGCCTTTTCCCGCCCTCTTCTTCGAGCGACGCTTATCCCCGCGTTATCCCGCGCGCTTGCCTTTCTGCGCGCGGCTATTGCGCCTGCGAATCACGAAGCCGATCAGCGCCGCGAGCGCGGCCGTGGCCGCATAGCCCACGAGGCGAATGGCTTGCTCGCCCGGTAAGCGCGCGACCAGCAGCGCGGCAACGGCGCATGCAAGAACCGCGAGCACGACGAGCAATGCATTTGACCGCTTCATTCTGGTGTCCCCTGACGTTTTGACGTGCTGCGTGCCGGCGCGTGCGCGCTCTTTTTCTCAGCATACTCGCGGCAAGCGCGCGAATGCGCAATGGTCTTTAACCCGCAAACCGCGCTTCAGGCGACGCGGCCTCTGCCGCTCGCGCGCGCCTGCTCCAGAATGAATTCGATGAAGGTCGCCGCCGCGCGCGTGTGATGGCGGTTCGGCATATAAAGCAGGTACATGTTGGTGCCGAAGATGCTCAGGCGCCATTCGTCGAGCGTCGTCACGACATCGCCGCGTTGCAGATCGTCATGCACCACATAGTCGGGCACGATGCCCACGCCGAGTCCCGCGAGCACCGCCTGCCGCAAAAACAGAAAGTTCTCGGAGATGATGGTCGGCTCCAGCAGCACCTCGTGGCGCTCGTCGCGCAGATACGCGGCAACGCGCAATTGCCGGCCGACCACTGCGGCGGTGATCAACGGCGTGGTGCGCAGATCGTCGAGTTGCGTCGGCATGCCATGCGTATCGGCGAAGGCGCGCGACGCGCACGCAACGTAGCGCACCGCTCCCATGTCGCGCGCGACGAGATTTTGCGGCGGCTCGGACATCACTCGCACGGCGATGTCCACTTCGTCGCGCATCAGGTCTTCGACGCGATTCTCGAACAGCACGTCGAGCACGATGCCAGGATAAAGGCGCTTGAACCCGATCAGCCACTCGGACATCACGAGTTGACCGTAACCGCTCGGCACGCTCAGGCGCACTCGCCCTTGCAGGCTTTGCCCGAGCGTCGTCACCGATTCGCGTGCGGCCAGCAACGCGTTTTGAATCGCGCGGCCATGTTCGTACAGCTGCAGACCGATCTCGGTGGCCTCCACCCGGCGCGTGGTGCGCCGCACGAGTTGCAGGCCGACCGAGCGCTCGAGCTGATTGAGGTGATAGCTCACGTTCGCGCGGCTCATTTTCAGGCGCCGCGCGGCCTCGCTCAGGTTGCCCGCGTCGAGTATCTCGACCAGCAGGGTTAGCGAATTGACGTCCACGAAACCGGCCTTTGTCAAAGTTATTTTGACAGTCTGTCAATCGTTGATGTGATTGTCAATGAACCTTGACCGCTCCACAATCGTGAGCATTCGCGAGACGTGGCATGCGGCAGCCCACAGTCTGCGCGCCGAGACAATCAAAGGAGACGCGCCCATGACCCTCACCTCTTCCACCGACACTTCAGCCGACGTCGTCACGCGCGAATTGCGCGGCAAGGTGCTGCTCGTCACGATCGACCACGCGCCCGTCAACGCGCTTTCCGCCGACGTGCGGCGTGGCCTGCTCGCCGCAATCGAAGCCGCCGACAGCGACGGTTCGGTCGAAGCGGTGCTGCTCGTCGGCGCGGGCCGCAACTCCATCGCCGGTGCGGATATTCGCGAGTTCGGCAAACCGCCGGTGCCGCCGTCGCTGCCGGACGTGTGCAACCGCATCGAGGCGTGCACGAAGCCGGTCGTCGCCGCGATTCACGGCGCGGCGCTCGGCGGCGGTCTCGAAGTGGCGCTCGCCGCGCACTACCGGATTGCCGTCGAAGGCGCGAAGCTCGGCTTGCCCGAGGTGCAGCTCGGCCTGCTGCCCGGCGCGGGCGGCACGCAGCGCACGCCGCGCCTGATCGGCGCAGAGGCCGCGCTCGATCTGATCCTGAGCGGCCGCCACGCGAGCGCGAAGGAAGCGCTCGCACTCGGACTCGTCGACCGGTTGGGCGCGAGCGGCGACGTGCTCGCCGAAGGCCTCGCCTATGTGCATGAACTGCTTGCCGGCGATGCAGCGGTGCGTCGCACGCGCGACGCCGGCGCGTTGAGCGATCGCGCCGCCAGTCTCGCGGCGGTCGCCGCGGCGCGTGCCGAGACCGCGAAGAAATCCCGCGGTCTGTTCTCGCCGCTGAAGATCGTCGATGCAATCGAGGCCGCGATCACGCAGCGCTTCGAAGAAGGCTTGCGTGTCGAGCGTCAGCTCTTCCTGCAATGTCTCGACAGTCCGCAGCGCGCCGGCTTGATTCATGCGTTTTTTGCGGAGCGCGAAGTGTTGAAAGCGCCCGAGACACGCGATGCAAAACCGCGCGCACTGAATGCAGTCGGCGTGGTCGGCGGCGGCACGATGGGCGCGGGCATTGCGGTCGCGGTGCTCGACGCGGGCCTGCCAGTGACGATGATCGAACGCGACGAGGCGTCGTTGGCGCGGGGCCGCGCGCACATCGAGAAGGTCTACGACGGCCTGATCGCGAAGGGCCGCCTGAGTGCCGCGAAGAAAGATGAGTTCATGGCGCGCTGGACCGGCAGCACCTCATACGATGCACTGTCGAACGCGGACCTCGTGATCGAGGCCGTCTTCGAAGACCTGGCCGTCAAGCAGGCCGTCTTCGCCGAACTCGACCGCGTCTGCAAAGCGGGCGCCGTGCTCGCGACCAACACCTCGTATCTCGACATCGACGCGATAGCCGCGAGCATTTCGCGGCCCGCCGACGTGATCGGCCTGCACTTCTTCTCGCCGGCCAACATCATGAAGCTGCTTGAAGTCGTCGTGCCGCAAGCCGTGAGCGCCGACGTCGTCGCGACCGCGTTCGAGCTCGCGAAGAAGCTGCGCAAAACGCCGGTGCGTGCGGGCGTATGCGACGGCTTTATCGGCAACCGCATTCTCGCCGTCTATCGTAGCGCGGCGGACGCGATGATGGAAGACGGCGCGTCGCCCTATCAGATCGACGCCGCCGTGCGCGCGTTCGGCTTTCCGATGGGACCGTTTCAGGTGGTCGATCTCGCGGGCGGCGACATCGGCTGGGCCGCGCGCAAACGGCGCGCCGCGACGCGCGATCCTGCGGCACGCTATGTGCAGATCGCCGACCGCCTGTGCGAGCGCGGCTGGTTCGGCCAAAAAACCGGCCGTGGATTCTATCTGTATCCCGAAGGATCGCGCAGCGGCCAGCCGGACCCGGAAGTCGAGGCGATTATCGACGCCGAGCGCGAGCGCGCCGGCATCACGCCGCGCAATTTCACCGACGACGAGATCATTCGCCGCTACATGGCCGCGATGATCAACGAAGGCGCGAACGTCGTGCATGAACGGATCGCGCTGCGTCCGCTCGACGTCGACGTGACGCTGCTGTATGGCTACGGTTTCCCGCGCTATCGCGGCGGTCCGATGAAATATGCGGACATGGTTGGCCTGCCGAGCATTCTCGCGGACATTCGCGGGTTCGCGAAAGAAGACCCGTTGTTCTGGCAAGCGTCGCCGCTGCTCGTTGAACTCGTCGAGCGCGGCGCGGATTTTGCGAGCCTCAATCAGACAATCTGACGCCGCTTGCTTGCCGGTGTATCCCGCCGCAAGCGTTGCAATCTACGAAGGAACTGCGATGGACCTGAACTTCACGCCCGAAGAAGAAGCGTTCCGCGCCGAGGTGCTCGCGTTTCTGCGCGACAAACTCCCGCGGCGTCTCGCCGACAAAGTGCATGGCGGCCGGCGGCTCACGCGCGAGGACATGGCCGAGTGGCACGCGATCCTCAACGAGCGCGGCTGGCTCGCGAATCATTGGCCGAAGGAATACGGCGGGCCCGGCTGGAACGCGGTGCAGAAATTCATCTTCGAGAACGAATGCGCGCTGGCGGGCGCACCGCGCGTCGTGCCCTTCGGCGTGAATATGCTCGGACCCGTGTTGATCAAATATGGCAGCGATGCGCAGAAACATCACTGGTTGCCGCGCATTCTCGACGGTTCCGACTGGTGGTGCCAAGGCTATTCGGAACCGGGCGCGGGCTCCGATCTCGCGTCGGTGAAAACGACGGCTGTGCGCAGCGTCGACGCGAACGGCGAGCATTACATCGTCAATGGACAGAAGACGTGGACCACGCTCGGCCACTACGCGAACATGATCTTCTGCCTCGTGCGCACCGCGACCGACGTCCGCAAGCAGGAAGGCATCAGCTTCCTGTTGATCGACATGACAACGCCGGGCGTCGAAGTAAGGCCAATCATCACGCTCGACGGCGAGCACGAAGTGAACGAAGTGTTTTTCACGGACGTGCGGGTGCCCGCTGCGAACCTCGTCGGCGAAGAAAACAAGGGATGGACCTACGCCAAATATCTGCTGACGTATGAGCGCACGAATATCGCGGGCGTCGGCTTTTCGGTGGCGGCATTCAACCGGCTGCGCAAGATCGCGGCGAAACAGCGGCGCAATGGGCGGCCTCTCGCGGACGACCCGTCGTTCGCGGCGCGCATGGCGCGCGTCGAAATCGATCTCGAGAACATGAAGACGACCAACCTGCGCGTGATCGCCGCGGTGGCGGGCGGCGGGGTGCCGGGCGCCGAAAGTTCGATGCTGAAAATTCGCGGCACGGAGATTCGCCAGGAGATCTCGTCGCTCACGCGCCGCGCGATGGGACCGTATGCGCAGCCCTTTATCGAAGAAGCGTTGCACGACGGTTATCAAGGCGCGCCCGTTGGTCCCGACGAAGCGGCGAGCGCGGCTTCGCAATACTTCAACAATCGCAAGCTGTCGATCTTCGGCGGATCGAATGAGATTCAGAAGAACATCATTTCCAAAATGATCCTCGGACTGTAGAAGGAAACGGACATCATGAACTTCCAGCACACCGAAGATCGCCGGATGCTCGCCGATACGCTGAACCGCTTTATCAGCGAACAGTATGGCTTCGCGACGCGCGACCGGATCGCGCGAACGGCGCATGGTTTTAGCAGTGAGTTGTGGAATCGTTTCGGAGAGCTAGGTATTATCGGCGCGTTGTTCGATGAAGCGAGCGGCGGCTTCGGCGGCGGCGGCTTTGATATTGCAGTCGTGTTCGAGAGCCTCGGGCGCGGGCTCGTGGTCGAGCCGTTTCTCGATACGCTCATCGTCGGCCAGGCCATTGCTCGCAGCGGCAATGACGCGCAGCGGGCGTTGCTCGGCGGATTGATCGACGGGTCGCGTATTGTGGCGCTCGCGCACGGCGAGCCGGATAGTCACTACGAACTCGCCCGAGTGACGACGCGCGCCGAGCGCAATGGCGATGGTGATGGCAGCGCGTGGCAATTGAATGGCGCTAAAGCGGTGGTTCAGCACGGCGAGCAGGCTGCCTTCTTCCTCGTGTCGGCGCGCACCGAAGGGGCGGACGATTCCGAAGCCGGCGTGACGCTGTTTCTGGTGCCTCGCGATGCGCCGGGCGTGAGCGTGCGCGGTTATCCGAAGATCGACGGCGGGCGCGCGGCCGAAGTGAGCTTCGAGAACGTCATACTCGGCGACGACGCTTTGCTCGGCGCAGCGGGCGAAGGTTTCGCAACGCTCGAATATGCGATTGCATGCGGCGTGCTCGCGCTCTGCTCGGAAGCGGTCGGCGCGATGGACGTCGCGAAGGACTACACGCTCGACTATCTGCGCACGCGCAAGCAGTTCGGCGTGGCGATCGGCAGCTTCCAGGCATTGCAGCACAGAATGGCCGACATGCTGCTCGAAATCGAACAGGCGCGCTCAGCGGTAATCAACGCCGCGGCCGCGTTAGGTGCGGAACGCAAGGTGCGCGAGCGCGCGGTGTCGGCGGCGAAATACAGCATCGGCAGGATCGGTGCGCTCGTCGCGCAGGAGTGCATTCAACTGCATGGCGGGATCGGCATGACGTGGGAACTGCCGCTCGCTCATTACGCAAAGCGGCTTGTGATGATCGATCATCAGCTTGGGGATGAGGATCATCATTTGGAGCGGTTTGTGGAGTTGGGGCGAGAGTGACGATTGTTCAACGCAGTCGTCCCGGGGCTCAGGACTGCCGCTGCTAGAATTGGCTGTTCAAACTTTGCAGGCGCAACGCCGGCCGTATGCGAATCGATCCGTACAGCCTCGAGCTGTTCATCTCCGTCGTGCAGGAAGGCTCGATTGCTCGCGCCGCCAGCCGCAATCACATTGCCGCTTCTGCATTGAGCCGGCGTATCGCGGATCTGGAGTCGGCAATGGGCCTCGCGTTGCTGATTCGTTCGCCGTCGGGAGTCGAGTTGACGGAGGCCGGGCGTCATGCGTTTTCTCGTGCCGTGTCGGTTCACGATCAGTTGCAGTCATTCGCCCGCGAGGTGCAGTCGCTCAGCGGCGAGGTCGCCGGCGTCGTGCGTCTGTATGCGAACGCATCGGCGATTGTCGGCTTTTTGCCCGAGCGGCTGAAGGCGTTTCAGGCCCACTACCCGCTCGTGCGAATCGCGCTCACCGAGCAGATCAGCGACGAGGTCATCCGCGCCTGCATGGACGACCGGGCCGACGTCGGCATTTCTGCGAGCGGCAAAGCATCCGGCGGACTGGAATCATGGCACTTCGCCGATGACCCGCTGATGGTCGTGCTCCCTCTCGATCATGAACTCGCCGCGCTCGAGGCGCCGACCTTCAGCGACGTGCTCCGCTTTCCACTCGTGGCGCTACAGGCCGGCGGCTCGCTGGATCTGCTCATCAAGGAGCGCGCCGACGCAGCGCGAACGCCGCTCAAACTGTCCGTTACCGTCAACAGTTTCGACGCGCAGTGCCGGATGGTCGAAGCAGGACTTGGCATCGGTATTGTGCCGACGAGCGCCGCGTCCGCGTTCGCCGGATCGCATGCGTTCGTGCGCCGGCCGCTCGACGAAACCTGGGCGACGAGCCGCACGCTGCGGGTTCATGCGCTGCGCAAATCGTCGCGTCTGAAGGCGGTCCAGGCGTTGATTGAAGCGCTGACTGCGCCTGCCAGTTAAAGAGACGTCGGCGGACCATCACAAGCCCCTTGCAAGCCCTTCGTGAGGCCATCGCCAATCGCGATGCCCCGTTTGCCGATCCAGCACTTCGCGCTGCTCTCGCCGCCATCTAGATTCGGGTAGAAGGAGAAGTGGATGGCAAAACTGGATTTGACTGGCCGCGTCCTGTTTCTTTGCGCGGACCCCGAACGGATCGAGCAACAGCTCGACGGTACGGATCTGAACCCCGCGACGGCAGGCAGCTTGAGAGACGACGTGTCGACGGACGAGATCACGCCGATGAGCGTGCTGACCCGCTTCGACGAACGCCTTGGCCGGGTCCCGTATGTGGGGTTCCGCGCAGGCGATAGAAATCCCATCGGTATCGACGCGATTCGCAACGGGGGCTTTCGCGTGACGGTGGCGGGCAACCGGTACGGCAAAGGATCGTCGCGCGAACATAGTCCGCTCGCGGAATATCGCGCCGGCATCCGGCTCGTGATCGCGCGGAGCTTCGAGCGCATCTATCGTCAGAATGCGGACAACCTCGGGCTCTTTACGTCGACGGACTTCGGCCTGATTGAACGCATCCAGCGAGGCGAGCCGATCGACGTCGAAGAGCTCGTCGCCTCGCGCGATAGCCTCGCCGCTGCGATTCTGACAAGCGGCGGCCTGCTGCGTTACGGCGCACAAAACATGCGCCAAATCCGCTCGACAACTTCCGCGGCCAATGCCAATGCCGATGCAAATGTCGCTGACGCCAACAACGCGCAGCCGCGCACGCTTGCGCAAAAAATCCTCGACCGTCACGCGCTTTCCACCGATGCAACGGGCGACACGCCGACGCCCGGCAGCGGCGCGTTCGTCCGCGCGGATTGGCGCTTCATCCACGAGTACTACACGGGCATGGCCACGCACATGCTGCATGCCACATTCGGCAAGCCGCTCACGCTGAGCGATCCCGACACGATTCTCGCGTTCGAGGATCACCTGTCGTACTCGCACAAGAGCGAGCTTCATGTGCGCAACGGCCTGCTGCCCGACGTGCGCGAACTGTCGACGGCGCATCGTCAGTTCGCGCGCGACTACGCGATCACGAATCACGGCTATCTGAGCGAAGTCGACGGCAGCTTCACCGAAGGTTCAGAAGGCATCTCGCACGCGATGATGGCCGAGCGTTACGCGCTGCCCGGGCAACTGATTGTCGGCACCGATTCGCATACGCCGCATAGCGGCGCGTTGGGCTGTCTCGCGTTCGGCGTCGGCACGACCGACATGGCGAATGCGTTTGTCACAGGCGCGGTGCGCATGACCGTGCCCGAATCGCTGCGGGTTAATTTCAACGGCGCGGTGGCGCCGGGCGTCACCGCGAAAGACCTCGTGCTGCACTTGCTGGCCGAACCGCGCATACGTGCGGGTGCGGGCGTCGGAAAGGTGTTCGAGTTCGCCGGCAGCGCTGTGCATCAATTGACGACCGACGAGCGAACCACGCTCACCAACATGACGGCCGAACTCGGCGGCTTCTCCGGCATTGTCGCGCCCGACGAAGAAACCGTGCGCTTTTTGAAGGAGCGCCGCGGCATCGACTTCGGCCTCGAACCGTGGATGCAGAGCGATGCGGGCGCGACATACGCCGACGTCATCGATATAGACTGCACGCACATTTCGCCGATGCTCGCCGCGCCCGGCGATCCGGGCAACGGCATTGCGCTGCGCGATCTCGCGCAACGCCCGAAGGTGGACATCGCGTATGGCGGCTCGTGCACGGCAGGCAAGCGCGAGGACTTCGATCACTATCACGAGGTGCTCGCATGGGCGCTCGCGCGCGGCTTGCGGGTGCCGTCAGGTGTGAAGCTGTTTCTTCAGTTCGGCACGTCGGAGGTTCGCGATTACTGCGTGAAACGCGGCTATATCCACGCGTTCGAGCAGGCCGGCGCGATTCTGCTTCAACCCTCGTGCGGCGCATGCGCCAATTGCGGACCGGGCTCGTCCACCGACGCGGGCCAGGTCACGATCAGCGCGATCAACCGCAATTTTTCGGGCCGCTCCGGGCCTGGGCAGGTGTGGCTCGCGAGTCCGCCGACGGTCGTTGCAAGCGCGCTTGCGGGCAAGATCGCTTCGTTTGCGGAATTGCAGGAACAGTACCGCTAACGGCCGCGGTGCAAGTTGTGACATATTCAAAAAGAGATGCAGATACAGGAGACAGGCATGGCCATTCTGGAGGGCGCGTCATCGCTACGCGTCGGTAATGACGCAGCACAAGCCGAAGCGGCCACGGTCGCCGGCATCGGAGCAATTTCGGCCCGCCTCGACAGACTTCCCGCGACGCGCGCGGTCTGGAAGCTGATTCTGCTGCTCAGTCTCGGATTCTTTTTCGAGCTGTACGATCTTCTCTTCACGGGCTACGTCGCGCCCGGTCTCGTTAAAAGCGGCATTCTCACGCCCACGACGTCGGGGCTCTTCGGCACGTCCGGCGTCGCAAGCTTCGTTGCGGCGCTCTTCGCCGGGCTGTTCGTCGGCACGATCGCGTGCGGCTTTCTCGCCGACCGTTTTGGCCGGCGAGCGATCTTCACCTGGTCGCTGCTGTGGTACATGGCGGCGAACACGGTGATGGCCTTCCAGGACACCGCACACGGCCTCAATTTATGGCGCTTCGTTTCAGGCATGGGCATCGGTGTTGAACTCATCACCATCGGCACCTACCTGTCCGAACTCGCGCCGAAGCACTTGCGCGGCAGGGCTTTTGCAGTGTGTCAGGCGATCGGCTTTTCCGCGGTGCCTGTCGTGGCGTTTCTTTCCTATCTGCTCGTACCGAGAACGCCGTTCGGACTCGACGGCTGGCGCTGGGTCGTGCTGCTCGGCGGCATCAGCGCACTCTTCGTCTGGTACTTCCGGCGAAACCTGCCGGAAAGCCCGCGCTGGCTGGCGAGCAAGGGGCGAATTCGCGAAGCGGACGAAGTGCTCGCGCGTCTGGAAGAAAAAGTCGCACAGCAATACGGCAAGCCGCTGCCTGAGCCTGGGCCCGCGGCGCCGGTGCCGCGCAAGGCGCGATTCGCCGACATGTGGCAGCCGCCCTACCGCAAGCGCACGCTGATGCTGATCGTCTTCCATATTTTCCAGACCGTGGGCTTCTACGGTTTCGCCAACTGGGTGCCGACGCTGCTGGTCAAGCAAGGCATCACGGTGACGTCGAGCCTGCTCTATACGACGGTGATCGGCCTGGCCGCGCCGCTCGGTCCGTTGCTTGGCTACTGGATCGCGGACCGCTTCGAACGCAAGCATGTGATCGTGTGCATGGCCGCGATCAATATCGTGAGCGGATTGCTGTTCAGCCAGGCCTCGGCGGCGGTGATGATCGTGACGCTTGGCGTGCTGCTGACGCTGGCCGGCAACATCATCTCGTTCACCTATCACACGTATCAGCAGGAGCTTTATCCGACGGCGATCCGCGCGCGTGCGGTGGGCTTCGTGTATTCCTGGAGCCGGTTGTCCGCTGTGTTCAGTTCGTTTGTGATCGCGTTTATGCTGAGGGAGTTCGGCGTGACGGGGGTGTTTGTGTTTATCGCGAGCGCGATGGCGCTGGTGATTGTCGCGATCGGTTTGATGGGGCCGCGGACGTTGGGGAAATCTCTGGAGAGTATTTCGCACTGAATGCGTCGCACTGAATGCGCGATTGGCGGGGCACGCTGTGGCGCAAATGAAAAAGGCCTTACAAGCGATGCTTGTAAGGCCTTGATTCTTTGGTCGGGGCGAGAGGATTTGAACCTCCGACCACCTGCACCCCATGCAGGTACGCTACCAGGCTGCGCTACGCCCCGAACAGCAAGAAATTATAACAGACACTTCATTCGATGAGAACCGCCGCCACCAACAAAGCCATTAGCGATTCAACAGGTCGATCACGTGAAGCAGCTCTTTGCGCAACTGTTCGACGTCGACGGCAACCGTGGTCGGCGCCGGCGGTGCGACGCCCTCGACCTGGTCGCCCGCTGCGGCCGGCGCACCGTGCGCGCCGCCGCCATGCGAATCGAGCCGGTTGCGCGCACCGTTGATCGTGAAACCCTGCTCGTACAACAGCTCGCGAATCCGCCGGATCAACAACACCTCGTGATGCTGATAGTACCGGCGATTACCGCGCCGCTTCACCGGCCGCAACTGCGTAAACTCCTGCTCCCAATAGCGCAGCACATGCGGCTTCACACCGCATAGTTCGCTGACCTCACCAATCGTGAAGTAGCGTTTCGCTGGAATCGGAGGCAAGACGACTTTTTCCATCGTCGCTGTCATCGTCAGTTAGCCGTCGTGGTGGGTTGCGCAGGAACGCGCCAGTCGATCAGCGCGTGAAGCTCGCTTCCGCGCCGTTCTCGACCAGAGCCTTCAGCTTTTGACTTGCATGAAACGTCACAACGCGGCGCGCGGCGATTGGAATCGCCTCGCCGGTTTTCGGGTTTCTGCCGGGACGCTGCGGCTTGTCGCGCAACTGGAAGTTGCCGAAGCCCGACAGCTTGACGCTGTCGCCGCTCTCGAGCGCGTCGCGGATCACCTCGAAAAACGCCTCGACCATGTCTTTCGCTTCCCGCTTGTTGAGCCCGACATTGTCGAACAGCAACTCGGCAAGTTCCGCTTTGGTGAGCGTCGGCGTTTCAGTTGAAACGGCGGCGGGTGATGTCGGAATTTCTCGAATCATGGCGCTGCGTTGCGCCGTAAGAAGGGCTTCGAAATCACTCGAGTTCATTTCATTCATATCTATCAAATGGCGCGCCAGACAGAAAACAAAGGATGCGGAAACAGCCGTGCAATTGTTAAATGCGGGTTATCCGCGCAACCGTGCGCCATATACTCGAGCCAGACGTTCCACCAGAGTCTGAATGGCCAGATCGACCGTTTCGTCCTGAAGGGTCCCGCCAGTATCTTGCAAGGTAACTCGGAACGCAAGGCTTTTCTCGTGAGCCGCCAGACCACCGGAAGTGTTTGATTTTGGACGGAATTCGTCGAAAAGCGCAACCTTCTGAACGGTCTTGCAGGCGGGCTCGGACTGGGCCTTCCGGAGCTCGTCGAGAAGCGCCTGCACCTCGATTTTCTGATCGACAACCACTGCGATATCGCGTCGCACCGGCGGGAATTTAGACACTTCCGACGGCGTGGGCAATACGCGTTGCATTAATGCGTCCGCTTCAAGTTCAAACAGAATCGGCGCATGCGGTAAATCATATTTTTGCATCCAGCGCGGATGCAATTCGCCAATCCAGCCGATCGCGCGGCCATCGAGTTCGATGCGTGCGCTGCGCCCCGGATGCAGCGCCGGATGCTCCGCTTTCACGAAGCGCGCCGCCGCCGGCGCGAGCAACGTCTCGACGTCGGCCTTCACGTCGAAGTAGTCGACCGTACGCGCGGGTGCGCCCCACTGCTCGTCGAGCGCCGGACCGTATGCGAGGCCTCCGATCATCTTCGGCTGCGCGAAGCCTTCGACCGTCAGCTCGCCCGCCTTGATCGACGGATCGTGCAGGAACACGCGGCCGGCTTCGAACACACGCACGCGGTCGGCGGCGCGCCGGTTCAGGTTCGTGCGCAGCACGTGGATGAGGCTGCCGAACAGCGTCGTGCGCATGACCGACAACTGGCTCGCGATCGGGTTCAGCAAACGCACCGGCTTGTCGTTGCCGGCGAAGTCCTGTTCCCACTCGGCGTCGACGAAACTGAAGTTCACCGTTTCCGCGTAATCGCGCGCGGCAAGCGCGTGGCGGATAGTGTGGATCGAGCGGCGCGTTTCGTGGGTCGCGCGCATCTCGCTCTTCGCGACCGGCGGGCGCGCCGGAATCTTTTCGAAACCGTAGATGCGCGCGACTTCCTCGATCAGGTCCTCTTCGATTTCAATGTCGAAACGGTACGACGGCGGCATGACCGAAAAGGTGTCGCCGTCGCGTTCGAATGTGAGGCCGAGGCGCGTGAAGATCTGCGCAATTTCGTCAGCGCCGATCGCAACGCCAATGATGCGGTTCGCGCGCGACACGCGCATCTTCACCGGCTCACGCTGCGACACGTTGACGATCTGGTCGTCCACCGGCCCCGCCTCGCCACCGCAAATGTCGAGGATGAGTTGCGTGATGCGCTCGATATGTTCGACGGTGCTCGCGTAATCGACGCCGCGCTCGAAGCGATGGCCGGCGTCCGTCGAGAAGTTGTACTTGCGCGAGCGGCCGCGAATGCTGTCGGGCCACCAGAACGCGGCTTCGAGGTAGATGTTGGTGGTGTCGAGCGTGACGGCCGTGCTGTCGCCGCCCATGATGCCCGCGAGACTTTCGATATGCCGCTCGTCGGCGATCACGCCCACGGTTTCGTCGACTTCGACAGTGTTGCCGTTCAGCAGCTTGAGCGTTTCGCCCTTGCGGCCCCAACGCACGTCCATGCCGCCGTGGATCTTGTCCAGATCGAACACGTGCGACGGACGGCCCAACTCGAGCATCACGTAATTCGAAATATCGACGAGCGCCGAGATGCTGCGCTGACCCGAACGCTCCAGACGTTCGATCATCCATTGCGGCGACTTCGCACGCGCATTCACGCCGCGGATGACGCGGCCCGAGAAACGTCCGCACAGATCGGGCGCCGAGATTCTGACAGGCAGCGTCTCGTTGAGCTTGACCTCGACTGGCTTGATCTCGAGCGGACGCAACGGTGCGCCGGTGATCGCGGACGTTTCGCGCGCCACGCCGAACACCGACAGGCAGTCCGCCTTGTTCGGCGTCAACTTGATTTCGAAAATGGTGTCGTCGAGATTGAGCGTTTCGCGGATGTCCTGGCCGATCGGCGTATCTTCCGGCAGGATCATCAGGCCGCTATGATCTTCGGACAGCTTCAGCTCGCGCGCGGAGCACAGCATGCCCTGGCTTTCCACACCGCGCAGCTTCGAAAGCTTGATCGCGAACGGCGCGCCGCCCTCTTCGGCCGGCGGCAGTTGCGCGCCGACCAGCGCGACCGGCACCTTGATGCCGGGCGCCACGTTCGGCGCACCGCATACGATGTTCAGCGTCGCGCCCGTGCCGGCGTTCACCTGGCAGACGTTGAGCTTGTCCGCGTCCGGATGCTTGACGACTTCCAGCACCTGACCGACCACGATCTTCGAGGTCGGCGGCGCGGCCGGCCGCAGGTCTTCCACTTCGAGACCCGCCATCGTCAATGCGTGCGACAACTCGTCCGTGGTCAGTTGCGGATCGACAAAGGTTCTCAGCCAGGATTCCGGGAATTGCATGGTTCTGTGTACGTTCTGATCGGTTTAGGTCCACGTGACGCAGAGGCCAACTGTCACTGCTTGTCACTGCGGGACGCTTTGGCGGCAGGCACTGCGTGCATTGCCGCGCTCTATGCTCGTCGTCGCGCCGTGCGCGTTCGCTCGGGCGCGCTCAGTAGGCGCGCTCAGGCAAATTGACGCAGGAAACGCAGGTCGTTTTCGAAGAACAGACGCAGGTCCTGCACGCCGTAGCGCAACATGGTGAGCCGCTCGAGGCCGCTGCCGAAGGCAAAGCCGATGTAGCGCTCCGGGTCGAGGCCCATGTTGCGGATCACCGTGGGATGAACCTGGCCGGAACCCGAAATCTCGAGCCACTTGCCCGCGTTCTTGCCCGTTTCGAACAACATGTCGATCTCAGCCGACGGTTCGGTGAACGGAAAATAAGACGGGCGGAAACGCACCTGAATATCGTCGCGCTCGAAGAACTTCTTGAGAAAGTCGGTATAGACGCCCTTCAGATCCGCGAAGCTGATGTTCTCTTCGATCCACAGGCCTTCGACCTGGTTGAACATGGGCGAGTGAGTCGCGTCGCTGTCCACGCGATACGTGCGGCCCGGCACGATCACCTTGATAGGCGGCGTATTGGTGCGCGCGTAGCGGACCTGCATCGGGCTCGTATGCGTGCGCAGCAGCAGTTGACGGCCGTCGGCATCTTTGCCGTCGACGTAGAACGTGTCCTGCATCGAACGCGCCGGATGGTTTTCCGGGCTGTTCAGCGAGGTGAAGTTGTACCAGTCGGTTTCGATCTCGGGGCCGTCGGCCACGTCGAAACCGATGCTGCCGAAAATCTGTTCGACGCGCTCCCACGTGCGCATCACCGGATGCAGGCTGCCGGCATGGGCGCCGCGTCCCGGCAAGGTGACGTCGATCGCTTCGGCGGCGAGGCGCTGGTTCAGCAACGCGTCGGCCAGCGCCTGGCGGCGCGCCGTCAACGCGGCTTCGACCTGTTGCTTGACGAGGTTGATCCGTGCGCCTTCGGTCTTGCGCGTTTCGGGATCGAGTTTGCCAAGGCCCTTCAACAGTTCTGTCAGCGCGCCCGATTTACCGAGAAAGCGCGCTTTCTCGTTCTCGAGCGTGGTGACGTCGGAGGCTTCTGCGAAGGCTTTTTGCGCGTCGGCGACAATCTGGTCCAGATCCATTGATCCCATCATTTCAACGTCAGTGTTCTATCGAAACAAAACTGGTTCTACCAACAAAAACGGGGCTCGGTGAGGAGCCCCGTTTTTGTTGCAGCGTCACCGAGACTACCGGATGTTCGCTGCAACGAACCACGCAGTGTTAATTGCCAGAAGCGCAATCAGGCTGCAACGGCGGCTTTCACCTGCTGAACGATCGCAGCAAAAGCAGCCTTGTCGAACACAGCCATGTCGGCCAGCACCTTGCGGTCCAGTTCGATCGAAGCCTTCTTCAGGCCGTTGATGAACACGCTGTACGTCATGTCGTGCTGACGCACCGCCGCGTTGATACGCGTGATCCACAATGCACGGAACACACGCTTCTTGTTGCGGCGATCGCGGTAGGCGTACTGGCCTGCGCGCATGACCGCCTGCTTGGCGATGCGATAGACGTTATTGCGACGGCCGCGGTAACCCTTGGCCAGCTTGATGATCTTCTTGTGACGGGCCCGTGCGGTAACCCCACGTTTTACTCGAGGCATGTCTTGCTCCTATGAGTTTCGGTTAAGGGTTAAGCGAACGGCAGCATTGCGCGCACGGAGTTCAGATCGGAATCATGAACTGCCGTCGAACCGCGCAGATGGCGTTTGTTCTTGGTGGTCTTCTTGGTAAGAATGTGGCGCTTGAAGGCTTGACCGCGCTTGACGGTACCGCCCGGACGCACCACGAAGCGCTTTGCAGCACTCTTCTTGGTCTTCATCTTCGGCATGACAACTCCATTATTAGATGGATATGGGTGTGCGGTCGGCCAGTTGGCCATTACCCGCCCTTCGAAACCCACTCCACTTGGTATGCAGACCGCCGATACCGCCGGCGGCCGCTTTCAGGAAACGGCACGTTTGCACGAGCGCCGCTCCGAAACCTGCTGACGTCGCGCCGGACACCCGGCGTGACGCCACTCGAACTTGACAACCAGAACGCGCGCCACATGGCGCGCCGCCGCTCTGACCGCTTACTTCTTTTTCTTCGGAGCGAGCACCATGATCATCTGGCGCCCTTCCATTTTCGGCATTTGCTCGACCTGACCTACTTCGTCGAGGTCGGTGCGCAGGCGTTCCAGCATGCGCATACCGATTTCCTGGTGAGCCATTTCGCGGCCACGGAAACGCAACGTGATTTTCGTCTTGTCGCCGTCTTCGAGAAAGCGAATGAGGTTGCGCAGTTTGACGTTGTAGTCACCGTCGTCAGTGCCCGGGCGGAATTTGACTTCCTTGACCTGAACGATCTTCTGCTTGAGCTTGGCCTCGTGCTGCTTCTTCGCTTCCGAGTACTTGAACTTGCCGTAGTCCATCAAGCGGCAAACCGGCGGAACCGCTTGCGGCGCGATTTCCACCAGATCCACGTCTTGCTGTTCCGACATGCGGAACGCATCAGCGAGTTTCACGATGCCGAGCGGTTCGTTCTCGACTCCGACCAGACGCACCTCGGGTGCCGTAATTTCACCGTTGATGCGGTGCGCAGACTTATCAGTAGCGATGTTACGTTTCCTCTAAAAATTAAAAAAACGAGCCGGGCTGCCAAGTGGCTCAGTTGAACGACTGCACGTCCAGGCGCAGACGCTCAATGAAGGTATCGGCAGGCATCACGCCAAGGTCGACACCACCACGGGCACGCACGGCTACCGTTTGGGCTTCACGCTCCTTGTCGCCGACCACAAGCAGGTACGGCACCTTCTCAAGCGTGTGCTCACGTATTTTATAGCTAATCTTCTCGTTGCGCAAATCGGCCTCTACTCTAACCCCTTGTTTTTGCAACGATTGGGCTAGAGACTGGGCGTATTCGGCCTGACTTTCGGCGATATTCATCACCACCACCTGCATCGGCGCAAGCCAAGCGGGCATTGCACCGGCATGGTGCTCGATCAGGATGCCGAGAAAGCGCTCCATTGATCCGACGATTGCCCGGTGCAGCATGATCGGCCGGCGACGGCTGTTGTCTTCCGCGACGTACTCCGCGCCGAGACGCTCCGGCAGCACCATGTCGAGCTGCAGCGTGCCGCATTGCCACGAGCGGCCGAGCGCGTCCTTGATGTGATATTCCACCTTCGGACCATAGAACGCGCCTTCGCCCGGCAGTTCTTCCCACGTCACGCCGCACGCGGTCAGCGCTTCGCGCAGGCCCTGCTCCGCGCGATCCCACGTTTCGTCCGTGCCGGCGCGCGCGTCCGGGCGCAGCGACAGCTTGATCTCGACATGATCGAAGCCGAAGTCGCTGTACACGCTCATGGCGAGCGTATTGAAAGCGATCGACTCGCTGATGAACTGGTCTTCCGTACAGAAAATGTGTGCGTCGTCCTGCACGAACCCGCGCACGCGCATCAAGCCATGCAGCGCGCCCGACGATTCGTTGCGGTGGCACGAGCCGAACTCCGCGTAACGCAGCGGCAGATCGCGATACGAGCGCAAGCCGTGGTTGAACACCTGCACATGACCGGGGCAATTCATCGGCTTGATCGCGTAGTCGCGCTTTTCCGATTCCGTCGTGAACATGTTTTCACGATAGTTCTGCCAGTGGCCCGACGCCTCCCACAGCGACCGGTCCATGATCATGGGCGTCTTGATCTCCAGATAGCCGGCGTCGTTCACGCGGCGGCGCATGTACTGCTCCACCTGCTGCCACAACGTCCAGCCGCGCGGATGCCAGAACACCATGCCCGGCGACTCGTCCTGCATGTGGAACAGGTCGAGTTGCTTGCCGAGCTTGCGGTGATCGCGCTTTTCCGCTTCCTCGAGCATGTGCAGATACGCTTCCTGGTCTTCTTTCTTCGTCCAGGCCGTACCGTAAATACGCTGCAACTGCTCGTTCTTCGAGTCGCCGCGCCAGTAAGCGCCCGCGACCTTCATCAGCTTGAAGACCTTGAGCTTGCCGGTGGACGGCACGTGCGGACCGCGGCACAGATCGGTAAAGCCGCCGTGCGAGTACAGCTTGATTTCGTCGGTAGCGGGAATCGACTCGATGATCTCCGCCTTGTACTTCTCGCCGATGCTCTTGAAGTAGTCGACCGCTTCGCCGCGCGACACGACGCGGCGCGAAACCGGCTCGTCTTTCTTCGCGAGTTCCTGCATGCGCTTTTCGATCTTTTCGAGATCTTCGGGCGTGAAGGGACGGCTGTACGCGAAGTCGTAGTAAAAGCCGTTGTCGATCACCGGACCGATGGTGACCTGCGCTTCGGGATACAGGTCTTTCACCGCGTACGCGAGCAAATGCGCCGTGGAGTGCCGAATGATGTCGAGACCGTCTGCGTCTTTTTCGGTGATGATGGCCAGCGACACGTCGTGGTCGATCAACGTGGACGTATCGACGAGCTCACCGTCGATCTTGCCGCCGAGCGCGGCCTTCGCGAGGCCGGGGCCGATGGACGCGGCCACTTCGGCGACGGTCACCGGATGCTCGTACTGTCGAACAGAACCGTCAGGCAGACGTATCGAAACCATTGCGTTCTCCGTGATGCCGACCGGCGGCGGCAGATACAACCATCAAACAAGCCAAAAAAAATGCGGCCCCGCTTTCGAGGGGCCGCATTCACATTTCCTGCAAACTGCACTGGCGAAAGTGGTCCTCGACTAGCGTCGCTCCGAAGTGGTTTCGGTCAACGTTCGCGGTGTCATAACCGTATTCGCCTTTTGCGCCGAGGCGCTTACTGCAGTTTGCGAAACCCCGGCTACGCCGGAATTTCACTTTCGTTGGTAGGCTCGATTGGACTCGAACCAACGACCCCCACCATGTCAAGGTGGTGCTCTAACCAGCTGAGCTACGAGCCTGAAGAAACGAGATTATATGGAGCACCACACTGCTTGGCAAGTACTTTTATGCACCGACTTTAAATCCGCTACTGCCCATCATTTCATGGCTCGCGCGATAACCGCATGAGTCCATCAACACACCGTGCTATCACCCTTTACGCGATGCGCGCACGACACCGGTCACTTCGCCGAGCAGCGTGCAGGCGCGCTGGATTTGCGCGGCACTCGACACCTCGACGGTGAATTGCATGAACGCGGCATTGCGGCGCGTCTGCGTCTTCACGCCGATCACATTCATCTTCTCTCTCGCGAACACTTCCGAGATGTCGCGCAGCAGTCCCTGGCGGTCGGTCGCCTCGATCGACAAATCAACCGGATACACCGACTGCCCGCGCCCGCTCATCACGTCCGCGGACCATGCGGTTTGCAGCACCCGCTCCGGCGCGCGCTCGGCCATGCGCATGAACGTCGGGCAATCGCTGCGGTGAATCGACATGCCCTTGCCGCGCGTCACGAAGCCCGAGATGTCGTCGGGCGGCGCAGGCCGGCAGCAGCGCGCGAGCTGCGTGAGCAACGCGTCGACACCGACCACCAGCACGCCCGTCGACGCGCCGCGCGCCACGCTCGCTCCGCTGCTGCGCTTCTCGAATTGCTCCGGCGCCTCGACCACCGGCTCCGGCGGCGGCGCGTCGTGCAACGCCTGCTCGACGAGCCGCAGACTGAACTCTTCCTTGCCCACGACGGAGAAGAGATCGTCGGTGGTCTTGAAGCCGAGCTTGGCGGCAAGCTGATCCAGATTGACCGACGTTTTGCCCTCGCGCTGCAAGGTCTTTTCGACCATCGCGCGGCCGCTTGCGATGTGCTCCTGCAACTCGACCGCATTGAACCAGGCGCGCACCTTCTGACGCGCGCGCGGGCTATGCAGATAGCCGAGCTGCGGATTCAACCAGTCGCGCGACGGACCGCCCTCCTTCACCGCGACGATCTCGACCGTCTGACCGTTTTGCAACTGCGTGTTCAGCGGCACCATCGCGCCGTCGACGCGCGCGCCGCGGCACCGATGCCCCAGCTCGCTATGCAGGTGATAAGCAAAGTCCACCGGCGTCGCGCCATGCGGCAACGCGATCACGCGGGCTTGCGGCGTCAGCACGTAGATATGGTCGTCGTCGAGCGTGGCCTGGCGCAGTTGTTCCCACGGTTGCGCCGCGCGCTTTTCGCCGTGCTCGCCCTCGGACACATCGTCTTTCCATGCGAGCAATTGACGCAGCCACGCGATCTTCTCGTCGTACTTCTCATTGGCCGCGAACTGGCCGCCGTAACCGCGCGTGCCGGCCTCCTTGTAGCGCCAGTGCGCGGCCACGCCGTATTCGGCGAAGCGATGCATTTCGTGCGTGCGGATCTGCACTTCGAACGCGCGGCCGTCGTCGCCGATCACGACTGTGTGCAGCGACTTGTAGCCGTTCGGCTTGGGCCGCGAGATGTAGTCGTCGAACTCTTTGGGCACCGGTTGCCACAGGTTGTGCACGATACCGAGCACGGTGTAGCAGTCCTTGATGTCCGGCACGATCACGCGAAACGCGCGCACGTCGTAGAGTTCCGCGAAGTCCAGCTCCTTGCCGCGCATCTTGCGCCAGATGCTGAAAATATGCTTCGGGCGCCCGCTCACTTCCGCGCGAATGTTGGCGGCGGCGAGTTCCTGCTGCAGGCGTTCAATGGCCTGCGCCACATAACTTTCGCGTTCGACGCGCTTCTCATCCAGCAGCTTGGCGATGCGCTTGTAAACCACCGGTTCCTCGAAGCGGAACGCGAGGTCCTCGAGTTCCCACTTCAGTTGCCAGATGCCCAGACGGTTCGCGAGCGGCGCATAAATGTCGAGCGTTTCGCGCGCCACATCCGGCGACGGCGTGAGCTTCGCCGCCGCGTAATAGCGCAGCGACTGCAGCCGCGACGCGAGCCGGATCAACACCACGCGAATGTCCTGCGCGAACGCGAGCAGCATCTTGCGCAATGCCTCGACCTGCGCGCGCCGTGCGGCCTGCGCGTCGCGCCCCGCTTCGGGCATCGTGTTCTGCGCGGCGCGCAAGCTCACGGTGCCAAGGCGCAGCAGCTTGCGCACGTCGCTGACCAGTTGCGCGACTTCTTCGCCGAAGTTGTCGGCGATCACGCGTTCGGGGTCCTGCAAATGCGGCGTCAACGCGAACAGCGCCGCTGCCAGCACGGCCGCCGGATCGAGATTGAGCGTGCGCATGATGGACGCGGTGCCCGCCGCGTGATCCGCCAGCAATTCGCCCGATGACAGACGCACCTCGCCCGCATGCAGCCGTACGAATGCCATCGCTTCGTCGAAAGACGGGAGGGGATGCGGCGCGTTCGTAACGGTTTCGGTATTCATGGTGCGCGGCCCAGCGGGCCCTGGCAAATCAACGGAATTTCAACTACGACTGCACGATGCTGCGTTGCTTGGTGCGTCGCTTATCTGCGTCGCCCAACTGCGTTGCTTAGCTACGCTGCGCCGCGACCACGACGATTTCAACGAGGCACTTCGGATTCGCGAGCTTCGCTTCGACCGTCGCGCGCGGCGGCGTCGCGCCTTGTGCGACCCATTCGTCCCACACCGCGTTCATGCCGGCGAAATGCACCATGTCCGAGATGTAGATCTGCACGGACAGCAGATGCGATTTATCGCTGTTGACCTCGGCCAGCAGGCGGTCGATGTGGCCGAGCACTTCGCGCGTCTGCCCCGTGATGTCCTGATCCGCATCTTCGGCGATCTGGCCGGCCAGGTAGACCGTGCCGTTGTGCACGGCGATTTCCGAAAGGCGCTTACCAACATGGTGACGAATGACTGCCATGGAGAATCCTGACGTAGATAGAAGAAGGTTGAATGGAAATGCCGCTTGCATGACCCCGAAAGCGTCACGCGGAACTGCATATTATGACGCGTCGTTGCCGGGGCCGATAAAGAACCGCTTCGCAATGTCGATCTGATCCGCCGACAGAAACGCCGGCGCATGCCCGACCCCGCTAATCTCGACGCTCGACACGTCGCGCCCGGTCTCGACCATCTTCGCGACCGTCTCGCGCGACAGCAAATCGGACTGCTCGCCTCTCACCACCAGCACCTGTCCCTGGAACGACGCGAGCGAATGCCATAGCGCGGCCTCGCCGAGTTTCGCGGTTTCTTCGGTAGTCGCGGCGAAGGGCTGCGCGATGCGCGGATCGTAACGAAACAGCCACGTGCCGTTCTCCTCGCGCAAGAGCGGCGTATTGATCTCGCGCCATTCGTCCGGCGTGAGCGGGCCGAAGGTCGTCGCAAGAAACGCCGCGTGATCGATGCCTTGCTGCAGCGACTCGAAACGCGCCGGCTTGCCGAGATAGTCGCCGATACGCTTGACCGCCTCCGGCTCGAGATGCGGACCAACGTCGTTCAACAGCAGTTTGCGGATCGGCGTCTCAGGAAGGCCCGCCAGACCGAGCCCGATCAGGCCGCCCATCGACGTGCCGAACCAGTCGACCGTTTCCACGTCCAGCCGGGCAATCAGCGTGACCATGTCGGCGACATACTGCGGCACGCTATACAGATTGGGGTTGGCAAGCCACGATGACAAGCCCCGGCCCGCCACGTCCGGACACACCACACGGTACGTGCCGGCGAATTGCGCGGCCAGCCGGTCGAAGTCGCGCCCCGAGCGGGTCAGGCCATGCACGCACAACAGCACGCGCGGATTGTCCGGATCGCCCCACTCCGTGTACGCAATACGATGCAGGCCCGCGGCGCTCGCGCACTGCACATAACGTTGGCGCGGCGTGGGCCGCTCACCGGCGAAGGCGGTCGTTGCAGTCATCTTGGGGTCCTTGCAAAAGCGCTGCGGATTGAGCTTGCGTGCGGGCAGCGAATGCTGCGAAATATCGCCCGCGTCGAATCTTCAAATGATTGCTTCGGACGATTGTAAACCGCTTTGCCGCGTGACAAGGATCGTCCAAACGGCATAGGACGAACGACCCAAAACATCCACCGCATAAGACAAAAGCGGACGAGACTCACGCCTCGCCCGCTTTCTTGCATGCTTCACACAACGCGAACAATCAACGCCGCCAGCCAACGCCTATACGTCAGCCCGACAGCGCCATCAACAACCCAGGATCAGCTAACCGCGCTCACATCCAGCGGCGCGCCTGTCTTCGCCTTGATCTCGTCGACGCTCACGCCCGGCGCCAATTCGGTCACCTTCAGGCCGTCGTCCGTGACTTCGATCACACCGAGGTCGGTGATGATCTGATCGACCACGCCCACGCCCGTCAACGGCAGCGTGCATTCTTCGAGGATCTTGTGCTGATCGCCCTTCGCGACGTGCTCCATCAGCACAACCACGCGCTTGACGCCCGCGACCAGATCCATCGCGCCGCCCATGCCCTTGATCATCTTGCCGGGGATCATCCAGTTGGCGAGATCGCCCTTCTTGCTGATCTGCATGGCGCCGAGAATCGCCAGGTTGATGTGGCCGCCGCGGATCATCGCGAATGAATCCGCCGACGAGAAAATCGAAGAGCCCGGCAGCGTGGTCACCGTCTGCTTGCCCGCGTTGATGAGGTCGGCGTCGACTTCGTCTTCGGTCGGCGAGGGGCCGATGCCGAGCAGGCCGTTTTCCGACTGCAGCCACACTTCGACGCCCGCCGGAACGTGGTTCGCCACCAGCGTCGGCAGGCCGATGCCGAGGTTCACATAAAAGCCGTCCTGCAATTCCTTCGCCGCGCGCGCGGCCATTTCGTCACGAGTCCATGCCATGATCAGTCTCCTTTCGCGCGGACGACGCGTTGTTCGATGCGTTTTTCCGGATGCGCATTCAGCACGATGCGCTGCACGAAGATGCCCGGCGTGTGAATCGCGTCCGGATCGAGTTCGCCGACTTCGACGATCTCTTCGACTTCCGCGACCGTGATCTTGCCGGCCATCGCGCACATCGGATTGAAGTTGCGCGCGGTGCGGCGATAGATCAGGTTGCCCGACTTGTCGGCCTTCCATGCCTTGACGAGCGCGACATCCGCAGTCAGCGAATGTTCGAGCACGTAGTGGTTCTCGCCGAATTGCCGCGTTTCCTTGCCTTCGGCGATCAGCGTGCCGTAGCCGGTGTTGGTGAAGAACGCCGGAATGCCCGAGCCGCCCGCGCGCAGTTTCTCGGCGAGCGTGCCTTGCGGCGTGAATTCGAGCTCGAGTTCGCCGGCCAGATACTGGCGCTCGAACTCCTTGTTCTCGCCGACATACGACGAAATCATTTTCTTGATCTGGCGCGTCTCGAGCAGCAGACCGAGGCCGAAGCCGTCGACGCCCGCGTTGTTGCTGATGCACGTAATGCCCTGCACCTTCGTATCGCGCAACGCGGCGATCAGCGCCTCGGGAATGCCGCACAGGCCAAAGCCGCCGACGGCGAATGTCTGCCCGTCCTTGACGATGTCTTTCAGCGCCTCGGCGGCGCCTGGATAGACCTTGTTCATCAGTATGTCCCTTCCTTTATGGAAACCCGAAACCGGTTTATTGCGGCTGATACGACGCGTACAGGCCGAGGCCCGACACGTCATTCTAGTCATCCGGGAGACGCATCGCGTGGAGAGAGGACAAAGCCTCGCGCACGCGCGCTCACGGACGCTTCACCGCGTTCTCATGTGCCCGAAAGAGTACGCTCGCCGCGCCATGCGGCACAATACGCAAAAATACATAAGTACTTGCCGCCAGCCCATGCCCGCCCTGGATTATCAAACCGCTTTTCATCTCGCGCCGATCGGGCTCGTGCTGTCGCGTGAACGCATTATCGAAGACTGCAATGACGAACTCGCGTCGATCTTCGGCTGCCCGCGCGAGGCGCTGATCGGCCAGTCGTTTCAGATTCTGTATCCGTCGGCGGACGAATTCGAGCGGATCGGCGCACGCATTCCGCCGATCATGACCGCGCAAGGCAGCTACGCCGACGACCGCATCATGAAGCGCGCCAACGGCGAACTGTTCTGGTGCCACGTGACGGGCCGCGCGCAGCGGCGCACCGACCCGCACGCGGCGGGCGTCTGGACATTCGAGGATCTGAGCGCGACGCGGCGCGTGGCGGTCGAATTGACGCCTCGCGAACGGGAAATCGCCGCGCAACTGGTGACGGGAAAAACCAGCAAGCAGATTGGCCGCGCGCTCGCCATCAGCCCGCGCACGGTGGATGTGTACCGCGCGCGCCTGATGCGCAAATACGATACGGGGAACGCGACCGAGTTGTTGCAGCGGCTGCTCGGGCACTGAGTTGCCCACTGAGTCGCGCACAGACCGCGCTCCGAACGTCGCCCCTCGCGAACTTAAGCCGCGCGCTCGGCCGCTTTCACCAGAGCCGCACGCTCGATCGTCGCGCGCAGCAGATCGGGAACCGGCACCGACTTGCCGGCCGCGTAGTCGATCCACACACAGCGCGCGGCGCCGCGCGCATAAACCGTGTTCGGATCGTCCGCGCGCACCAGCTCGAAGCCGGTGTCGAAGCTGCTGCGGCCCGGCGTCGCGACGCTCATGCGGCCGATCACGTCGCCGGGATAATGCAGTTGCTTGAGAAATTCCATCGACGCGTTCACGATCACCGGCCCCTGCCCGTCCGCCTGACTGCCGCTCAGTCCCAACTGCTCGAACCAGGAAATGCGCACCTGCTCCATGTAGCGGAAATAGACCGTGTTGTTCACATGGCCGAATGCGTCCATGTCGCCCCAGCGGATCGGCATCGACATCTCAAAGACTGCGTGAAAATCGCTCATTGTGCTTCTGCTCTTCCTGCTTCTTAAGTGATTGAATCCGGCCTGAAACCAGTGAAAGTCACGCGAGGCCGAAGCCGTCGTCGGCGGCGATCACCGAGCCGTTGATGAACTGCGATTCGTCGGCCGCCAGCAGCAGCAACAGGCCGTCGAGATCCTCGGGCTTGCCGACGCGATGGCGCGGCAACATCGACACGAGCTTTTGCCCCTGCTCGGTCGACCAGTGATGATGATTGATTTCCGTGTCGATATAGCCAGGACAGATCGCGTTCACATTGATGCCGTGCTTGCCCCATTCGAGCGCCATCGCTTTCGTCATGTGGACGACGGCGGCCTTGCTCATCGAGTAAAGGCCGATTTGCGGCAGCACGCGCAGCCCCGCCATCGACGCGATATTGATGATCCGGTACGACGGTTTCTGCGCATTATTGCCGCGCATGATCATGCGCTTGGCCACTTCCTGCGCGACGAAAAACGCGCCGCGCGTATTCGTATCGAACACGTACTCGAAGTCCGCGGGCGTGACTTCGGAGAGCTTCTGCGTGGTCGACACGCCCGAGTTGTTCACCAGAATGTCGATGGTGCCGGCTTCGGTCTCCGCGTGCGCGACCGCCGACTTGATGCTCTGATAATCGGTTACGTCCAGCGAGACGACATGCGCCGCGCCGCCCGATGCCTCGATTTCGGCGCGCAGTTCCTTGAGCCGCTCGGTGCGCCGGCTCGCCAGCACGACCTTGGCGCCCGCCTGCGACAACACCTGCGCAAAGCGCTTGCCCAACCCGCTCGACGCGCCGGTTATCAACGCGACCTTGCCTTCCAGATTGATCGAACGGCCCATTGTGGTTCCTTGTTCGGTTGTAGTTACGAATGCGGTTGTCAGTCGCGGCCCGCGCTGCACTCGGGTCAATACCGTATCACGAGAATAGAACGCTCGTGCTAATCTCCGTCGATGCGGTTGCAGTGCAAGAATCCATCGCCCACAATACGATCCCGAAAAAAGCATTCTAACGGTAAGAGGAGCATCAATGACCCCCGCAAGTCTCATCGAGCAGTACGGCCCGCGCGAGTCGATGGAATACGACGTCGTGATCGTCGGCGGCGGCCCGGCAGGCTTGTCCGCGGCGATCCGCCTGAAGCAGCTCGCGGCCGGCAAGGGCGTCGAGGTTGGCGTCTGCGTGCTGGAAAAGGGCTCGGAGATCGGGGCGCACATCCTCTCCGGCGCGGTGATGGACCCGCGCGCGCTGAATGAACTGATTCCCGACTGGAAGGAAAAAGGCGCGCCGCTGACGGTCGACGTGACCGAAGACCGCTTCCTGTTCCTCACCGAAACGGGTTCGAAAAGCGTGCCGAACTGGGCGCTGCCGGACAATTTCAAGAACCACGGCAACTACGTGATCAGCCTCGCGAACGTCACGCGCTGGCTGGGGCAGCAGGCGGAAGCGCTGGGCGTCGAGATTTTCCCCGGCTTTCCGGCGGCCGAAGTGCTCTATAACGACGACGGTTCCGTCAAGGGCGTCGCGACCGGCAACCTCGGCATCGGCAAGGACGGCCAGCCGACCGAGAACTTCCAGCTCGGCATGGAGCTGCACGCCAAATACACGCTCTTCTGCGAAGGCGCGCGCGGGCATCTCGGGCGTCAGTTGAACGACAAATTCAGGTTGCGCGACGGCGTCGATCCGCAGGTCTACGGCATCGGCATCAAGGAGCTGTGGGAGATCGATCCTTCGAAGCATAAGCCGGGGCTCGTGATGCACACGGCCGGCTGGCCCTTGCAAACGGACACGTACGGCGGCTCGTTCCTCTATCACATGGACAACAACCAGGTGGTGGTCGGCTTCGTGGTGGGTCTCGGCTACACGAATCCGTATCTGTCGCCGTTCGAGGAATTCCAGCGCTACAAGACGCATCCGGCGATCCGCCAGTTCCTCGAAGGCGGCAAGCGTGTGTCGTATGGCGCGCGCGCGATCACCGCAGGCGGCCTGATGTCGCTGCCGAAGCTGGTGTTTGCGGGCGGCGCGCTGGTCGGCGACGATGCGGGCTTCCTGAACGCATCGCGCATCAAGGGTTCGCATGCGGCGATCAAGACCGGCATGCTCGCCGCCGATGCCGCGTTCGAAGCCGTGCAGGCCGGCCGCCATAACGACGAACTCGCGGCTTATCCGGAGAGCTTCAAGACTTCGTGGCTGCATACCGAGTTGTACCGCGCCCGCAATTTCAAGCAGTGGATGAGCAAGGGGCTGTACCTCGGCACGCTGATGGTCGGCATCGAGCAGAAGCTGCTGGGCGGCAACGTGCCGTGGACGCTGCATCACCAGCATTGGGATCACGAGATGCTGAAGCCCGCGTCGCAATGCACGCCGATCGAGTATCCGAAGCCCGATGGCAAGCTCACGTTCGACCGCTTGTCTTCGGTGTTCATCTCGAACACGAATCACGAAGAGAACCAGCCCGCGCATCTGACGCTGAAGGACCCGACGGTGCCGGTGAACGTGAACTGGCAGACGTATGCGGGCCCGGAGTCGCGTTACTGCCCGGCCGCGGTGTATGAGTTCGTGAAGAACGACGACGGCGGCGAACGGCTCGTCATCAACGCGCAGAACTGCGTGCACTGCAAGACGTGCGACATCAAGGACCCGACGCAGAACATCGTGTGGGTGACGCCTGAAGGCGGCGGCGGGCCGAACTATCCGAACATGTGATGCGTTGAGCTTTGTAGCTTCACAGCGCAGGCGGCCCACGCCTGCGCTGCGAAAGCAATGGCGTCAGCCGCGCGCCATCCGTTCGATACGTTCGCGCACCTGCGCGACCACCGGCGCCCACGCGCCCACCGTGGGTTGCCTGAACAGTTCGATCGAATCGTACCAGGGCGTAGCCGCCGAATCGCTGCCCCAGAACCACGCGGATACATGGTCGATCATCAAACAGGTCGGCTCGCCGAGCGCGCCGGCCAGATGAGCCGGCCCGCTGTCGATCGTGACCATCAGGTCGAGATTCGCCAGCAACGCAGCGACGTCGTCGAATCCGGACTGGAAATGATGCGTGAGGTCGACGACGTCGAGGCCCTTCGCACGCCACTGCGCGACGGTCTCGCCACGTCCCGGCGACAGCGCGAAATACGTCACGCCCGCGACATCCAGTAACGGTTCCAGTTGTTCCGCCGGCACCGACCGTCGCGCGTCGCGAATATGGTCGGGATTGCCGTTCCACACCAGCCCGACCTTGCGATTGCCGCCAGGCTTTCCGGCGATGCACGCTTCTACGCGATCCCGCCACACCTGCACATGCTGCGGGTCGGCGCTCAGATAAGGCGCGCCCCAGCCGCTCGCATCCACAATGCCGAGGCGCAGCGGCAAGCTCATTAGCCCGCAATGGAAATCAGGCTGCGTTTCAAGGCTCGTTTCGAGCCGCAGATCCGCGGGCAACGTCCGTTCGAAGAGATGCCGCAACGGCCCGTCGTGACCGAAGATCACAGTGCCGCCCTCGCGCCGCGCACGCTCAGCGAGAAGCGGCAAAAAGCGCACTGCCCACAGACAATCGCCGTTGCCCTGCTCGCCGTACACAACGAGCGTCTTGCCCGTCAGCGGCTCGCCTTGCCAGTGCGCGCTGATCGCGGCGAGCGCCTGCTGCGCGTTGTTCAGTTCGCCGGCAAACGCGTTGCGCGACTCGTAATGCGCCCAGCCTTCGGCGAAACGTCCATTGCGGATTTCGAGTTCCGAAAGATCGAACCACGCATGCGCGTTTTCCGGCGACGACGCGAGCACCTGACGCAGCAAGGCTTCCGCTTCCGCGAAACGCGACTGCTCCTTCACGCACAACGCGAGCTTGTGAAGCGCCACCGGATTGCCGGGCACGACGCACACCGCTTCGCGCAGCAACTGCTCGGCGGTAGCGAAGTCGTCGCGATACTGAACGGCCGCCGCGCGCCAGACTAATGCGTTGGCATCGGCGGGATTTTGCGCAAGCAGCAGCGCGGTCGCGGATTCGACAAGCGCCCAATCGCGCACGATGAACGCGGTCTGCGCAATCGTGTGAAGCAGCGTTGGCTCGCAGGCCGGCTCGGCCTGATAGGCGCGCACAAGCGCCACAAGCGCTTCGCGTTGCAGCGCCTTGTCGCGGCCCGCGTGTTGCAGCAGCGCCTGACCGAACGCGAGATAGTCATGCGCGCTCGCGTGCGGCGCCGAGGCACGCGAGCGCAGCGCCGTCAGAACGTCGCCCGCTGGCTCGATAGGAGGGTGATTCATGCGAGAAAGGCGCCGCGCGCCGCTTATGCAATGCGATGTGAGAGGCGCTAACGGCGCCCGTTAAGGCGCGCTCGCCGCGATCTTCGGCGTGCTGACCGAGACGTCGCCGCATTGCGCGCGGTGACGCAGCGCGTGGTCGATCAGTACCAGCGCGAGCATGGCTTCCGCGATCGGCGTGGCGCGAATGCCGACGCACGGGTCATGCCGGCCGAACGTCTCGACAACCGCCGGCTGCCCCGCTTTGTCGATGGAGCGGCGCGGCGTGCGGATGCTCGACGTCGGTTTGATCGCGATCGACACCGTGATGTCCTGCCCCGTCGAAATGCCGCCGAGCACGCCGCCCGCGTGGTTGCCGACAAAGCCCTCAGGCGTGAGTTCGTCGCCGTGCACCGAGCCGCGCTGCGCGACGCTCGCGAAGCCCGCGCCGATTTCGACGCCCTTCACCGCGTTGATCCCCATCATGGCGTGAGCGATGTCCGCATCGAGCCGGTCGAACAGCGGCTCGCCGAGGCCGACGGGCACGCCCGACGCCACTACGTTGATACGCGCGCCGATCGAGTCGCCGTCCTTGCGCAGCGCGTCCATATACGCTTCGAGCTGCGGCACGATGTCCGCGTTGGGCACGAAGAACGGGTTCTCGCGCACCTGCGCCCAGTCGACGAACGGCACGTCGATTTCGCCGAGCGCCGCCATATAGCCTCGAATTTCAGTACCGAATTTCTCGCGCAGCCACTTCTTCGCCAGCGCGCCCGCCGCGACGGTTGGCGCCGTCAGCCGCGCCGACGAACGGCCGCCGCCGCGATAGTCGCGAATGCCGTACTTCTGCCAGTAGGTGTAGTCGGCGTGACCCGGACGGAAGGTGTCCGCGATATTGCCGTAGTCCTTGCTGCGCTGATCGGTATTGCGAATCAGCAGCGCAATCGGCGCGCCGGTGGTTTTGCCCTCGAACACGCCCGACAGAATCTCGACCTTGTCTTCTTCCTGACGCTGCGTGACGTGCCGCGACGTGCCGGGCTTGCGGCGGTCGAGCTCGAGCTGGATGTCGGCTTCGTCGAGCGCCATGCCCGGCGGGCAACCGTCGATCACGCAGCCGATGGCCGGGCCATGCGATTCGCCGAAGGTCGTGACAGTGAAAAGCGTACCGAGGGTGTTGCCGGACATGAGCGCCGTCCAAAGGATGCGGGGAAGACGCTATTATGCCAGCCCCTTGGGGCACGAGGCCGCCCGCGGCGCCGGCTTATGACTTCCGGACAAGCCGGCCTATTTGCGCGCGCCGCGCAGTTCCGTGACGGTTTTCTGCAGCAGTTCCGGCGTGGCAAGCGCCGGCTCGATCGGCTCGCCGACCGCGAGCGTCAGCCGGCTCATCACGCCCTTTTGCACCGGCCGCGGCCAGCGCGCGTCGTTGGCGCGCGAAAACACGCTGCCCCACAACCCGCGCAGCGCCATCGGAATCACAGGCGCGGGCGTGCGCCGGATGATCTCGGTCACGCCATGACGAAACGGATTCATCTCGCCCGTGCGAGTGAGCTTGCCCTCGGGGAAGATGCACACCAGTTCGCCCTCGGCAAGCGCCTCGGCGCAGCGCTCGTAGGCGCGCGTCAGCAACTGCGCGTCCTCGTGCGCGGGTGCGATCGGAATCGCCTTCGCGTGACGAAACACCCAGCCGGCGAACGGCGTCCTGAAAATGTGATGATCCATCACGAAGCGGATCGGCCGCGGACTCTCGGCCATGATCACGACGGCGTCGACGAAACTCACGTGATTGCAGACGAGCACGGCCGCGCCTTCGTCCGGAATCCGCTCGGCGTGCACGAGGCGAATCCGGTAAAACGTGTGCACCAGCAGCCAGGCGATGAAGCGCAGCAGAAACTCGGGCACGAGCGAATAGATGTAAGTCGCCACCACGATATTGAGCAGCGCCGTGACGAGGAAGATTGCCGGAATGCTGAAGCCCGCCGCCGTCAGGCCGACCGCCATCAGCGCGGAGACGATCATGAACAGCGAATTCAGAATATTGTTCGCCGCGATGATGCGCGCCCGGTGGCTCGGCTGGCTGCGGCTCTGGATCAGCGCATAGAGCGGCACGCTGTAGAAGCCGCCGAACATCGCGAGCAGGAACAGATCGGCGAGCACGCGCCAATGCGCGGCGCGCCCGAGAAACTCGGCCACGCTCAACAGGTGTCCGGCGGGCGGCAACGCGTGGCTGGCGAAAAAAAGATCGATGGCGAACACGCTCATGCCGATCGAACCGAGCGGCACGAGGCCGATCTCGATACGCCGCTTGGAGAGCTTTTCGCACATCAGCGAGCCGAGGCCGATGCCGATCGAGAACGTGCCGAGCAGCACCGTCACGACGTCCGGATTGGCGGACAACACGTCTTTCGCAAAGCTGAAAAACGACGACAGAAACGTCGCGCCGACGAACCACAGCCACGATATGCCGAGCAGACTCAGGAACACCGTGCGGTTTTCGCGCGCGAGCTTCAGGTTGCGCCAGGTTTCGCTGACCGGATTCCAGTTGATGCGCAGATCCGGCTGCGGCGCTGCCGTCACCGGGACGAAGCTCGACACCACGCGCCCCGCCAGCGCAATCGCGACGCACGCGCAGGCCAGCAGCAGCGCGCCATGTTCGACGAACCCCGCGCTCGCGCCGCCGACGATCGTGCCGACGAGAATCGCGACGAAGGTGCCCATCTCGACCATCCCGTTGCCGCCGACAAGCTCGTGGCTCGACAGATGTTGCGGCAGGTACGAATACTTGACGGGCCCGAACACGGTCGAATGCACGCCCATCAGAAACGTGCAGAAATACAGCAGCGGCGCGCTATGCAGCAGGAAACCCGCGCCGCCGATCAGCATGACGGCGATCTCGAAGGTCTTGACGAAGCGTGTGAGCAGCGCCTTGTCGTACTTGTCGGCGATCTGCCCGGACGTGGCCGACAGCAGCACGAAAGGCAGGATGAAGATGGCCGAGATCAGAAACGCCGCGGTTTTCGGATCGACACCCGAAAAGCGCGCCGCCTGAAACGTGACGAGCGACGTGAACCCGATCTTGAAGACGTTGTCGTTCATCGCGCCGAGGAACTGCGTCCAGAAAAACGGCGCGAAACGGCGCTCACCCAGCAGCTTGAACTGCGATTCATGGCCGCCATGCCGGCGCGCGGCGCGCCCGGCGGCGGGTAGCGTGCGCGTTGGCGGCGTAGGAGGCGCGGGGCTCTGACTCATGGAGTTTGACGAACGGATGGGGAAATGCGCGTCTGGAGTGCGCGTCTGCAAAGCACCTTCAACGCGCGTAACGAGCGAGCGCCGCGCGCACAAAAAAGGCGCGCGCTCTCGCGCACGCCTTCATTCAACATTGGGTCCTGCCGCCTTAACGCGCCGGCTGCTGCCCCTGCTCTTCCGGCCAGTCGCGGATATACGCCTTGAGCATGCGGTTTTCGAAGCCCTGCTCTTCGACCACCGCCTTCGCGACGTCGTAGAACGAAATGACACCCATCAGCGTGCGGCTTTCCATGACCGGCAGATAACGCACGTGATGCTCGAGCATCATGCGGCGCACTTCGTTGACGTCGGTTTCGGGCGTGCAGGTGAGCGGGTGATCGTCCATAACCTTACGAATGGTCGACGTGCCCACGCTTCCGCCGTTCTCCTTGAGCGTCAGAATAATCTCGCGGAATGTCAGCATGCCGACCAGGTCGCCGTACTCCATGACGACGAGCGAACCGATGTCGTGTTCGGCCATGGTGTTGACTGCGTCGTGCAGCGTGGCATCCGGCGTGACCGTGAAAAGGGTGTTGCCTTTGACTTTAAGAATGTCGCTGACTCGCATGATCTGTCTCCCGAAATACCCGCTAGGCATGGTAATGCATCAATGACTTTCGATCCTATCGGAAAGGCCCATAAAAGGAAAGCGGCCCCCCCACCAAGGCGGGGCGGCCTTCCGCCGCCAGGCAAAGGCTGCACGCACACACTCGCGCATCGGGAAAACCGCGCTTGAAGCAGCCTGCGCCGGTGATACGATGGCCGCCACCTTGACCTTTCGCGAGACCGCCCGTGGCCTCGCCGACCAGCATGTCCGCCAACCGTTTCGACACGCTTGCGCTGCACGCCGGCGCCGCGCCCGACCCCACCACCGGCGCGCGCGCCACGCCAATCTATCAGACCACTTCGTTCTCGTTTCGCGATGCGGACCACGCCGCCGCGCTCTTCAACATGGAGCGCGCCGGCCATGTCTACTCGCGCATCTCGAATCCGACCGTGGCCGTATTCGAGGAGCGCGTCGCGGCGCTCGAAAACGGCGCGGGCGCGATCGGCACGGCGAGCGGCCAGGCCGCCTTGCACCTGGCGATCGTCACGCTGATGGGCGCGGGCTCGCACATCGTCGCTTCGAGCGCGCTGTACGGCGGCTCGCATAATCTGCTGCACTACACGTTGCGCCGCTTCGGCATTGAAACGACGTTCGTCAAACCCGGCGACATCGACGGATGGCGCGCGGCGTTGCGCCCGAACACGCGCCTGCTGTTCGGCGAGACGCTCGGCAATCCGGGCCTCGACGTGCTCGACCTCGCCACCGTCGCGCAGCTCGCCCACGAGCATCGCGTGCCGCTTCTCGTCGATTCCACCTTCACCACGCCGTATCTGCTGAAACCGTTCGAGCACGGCGCGGACTTCGTCTATCACTCGGCGACCAAGTTCCTGGGCGGCCACGGCACGACCATTGGCGGCGCGCTGGTGGACGGCGGCACGTTCGACTTCGACGCCTCCGGGCTCTTTCCCGAATTCACCGAACCCTACGACGGCTTCCACGGCATGGTGTTCAGCGAGGAAAGCACCGTTGCGCCATTCTTGCTGCGCGCTCGCCGCGAGGGCTTGCGTGACTTCGGCGCATGCCTGCATCCGCAAGCCGCCTGGCAGCTTCTGCAAGGCATCGAGACCCTGCCTCTGCGGATGGAACGGCATGTCGCCAACACGCGCCGCGTGGTCGAGTTCCTCGCCGGCCATGCGGCGGTCGAAGCCGTCGCGTATCCCGAACTGCCGACGCATGCCGATTACGCGCTCGCGCAACGCCTGCTGCCACGCGGCGCCGGCGCCGTGTTCAGCTTCAATCTGCGTGGCGACCGCGAGGCCGGCCGCCGTTTCATCGAAGCGCTGTCGCTGTTCTCGCATCTCGCGAACGTCGGCGACGCGCGCTCGCTGGTGATTCACCCTGCTTCCACCACGCACTTCCGGATGGACGCGGCCGCGCTCGCCGCGGCGGGCATCGCGGAAGGCACGATCCGGCTCTCCATTGGTCTTGAAGACCCCGACGACCTCATCGACGATCTGAAGCGCGGCCTGAAAGCCGCGCAGAAATCGACGCAGAAGCCGACGCAGAAGCCGACACAGAAGCCGGCGCAGAATCCCGCGCAGGACGGCGCGCCGAAGACAGACAGCAGCACCGCTTCGCAACCGCGCCCGGAGTCGCCATGATCCTGACCGTTCAAGGCAAGGCCGCCTATGCCTACACCGGCGGCAAACCGTTCGACCGGAGTCTGCCGACTGCCGTTTTCATCCACGGCGCCGAGCACGACCATAGCGTGTGGGCGCTGCAAACGCGCTATTTCGCGCACCACGGCTTTAGCGTGCTGGCCGTCGATCTCCCCGGCCACTGCCGCAGCGCCGGCCCCGCGTTGCACACCATCGACGCGCTGGCGGACTGGCTCGCCGCGTTGCTCGACGCCGCCGGTGTCGCGCGCGCATTCGTCGCCGGCCATAGCATGGGGTCGCTGATCGCGCTCGACTTCGCCGGCCGCTTCCCGCAGCGAACCACGCATCTCGCGCTCCTCGCCACCGCGTTGCCGATGGCGGTCTCCGATACCTTGCTCGAAGCCGCCCTGCATCGAGAGCCGGACGCAATCGGCATGGTCAACGAATGGTCGCACTCGACGCTCGCGGCCAAACCGTCCTGCCCCGGTCCTGGCTTCTGGCTGCACGGTATGAACCAGCGGCTGATGGAGCGCGTTTCGGCAAAAGGCGAGACGCATCTCTTTCACACCGACTTCACCGCCTGCAATAGCTACGCGGACGGCCTTGCGCGTGCCGCGCAGGTTCGCTGCGCGACGCGCCTAGTGGTCGGCCGCCGCGACGCGATGACGCCGCCGCGCGCCGCCAAGGCACTCGCCGATGCGCTCGCGCAGGCAGGCGCGCCCGTTGACACCGTCACGTTGGAAGCCGGACACGCGCTGATGACCGAACAGCCCGACGCCACGCTCGACGCGCTGTTCAGTTTTGCTTCGAGACCGGTTCACGCGGCGGATTAACGCGGGGTGCTGCGCTTCGTCGCGAGTTGGTCGTTGGTTCGCTTGTCGGTTCGCTTGTCGGTTCGCTTGTCGGTTCGCTTGTCGGTTCGCTTGTCGGTCCGCTTGTCGGTCCGCTCCTCAGCCCGCTCGCCAGCCAATTCACGCACCCACGATAACCGCGCCGAAGCGCCTTCGCCATCGTCCGAATGGCCAGGTTGCGCCAGGCACGCGATAGCCGGACAATGAATCGAGCCTGTCATTTCGCGCGCCGTCGGGGCATCGCGAAAACGCAGTTCGCAACAACAGGCGATGATTCGCAACGCGTAGCCATCCGGAGGCCGTTATGGCTCATACCGCGCATACCGATCACTTCGCGAACTTCGCGGAGTTTTACCCGTACTACCTGAGCGAGCATCGCAACCTGGTCTCGCGGCGGCTGCATTTCGTGGGCTCGCTCGGCGTGATCGGCTGCCTCGCGATGGCGCTCGCCACCGGCGACTGGCTGTGGCTGCCCGCGGCCGTCGTCTGCGGATACGGCTTTGCCTGGGTCGGCCATTTTTTCTTCGAGAAGAATCGGCCCGCAACGTTTCGCCATCCGCTCTACAGCCTGATGGGCGACTGGGTGATGTTCAAGGACATCTGCGTCGGCAAGATTTCGTTGTAGCGCGAGCGAGCGGTGCCGCGCTCGCGCCGCCGCCCCGCTCCACTCTGAGTGCTAGGCCGCCTGATGCGGCATCGACGACGTGCCGCGCTCGTTCTCTTCAGCGGCCGCCGCGCGCGCCGCGGCACGCACGGCGAGCAGCGTCGCGAGCGTCACCCGCAGTTTGTCGTTCTCGAGCGCCGCGAGCAGCGTGGCGCCGTCCACACGAGTCGACGCGAGTTGAAGCTGATACTCCAGCTCAGCGCGATCCATGACGAACAGGTCGTATAGCTGCTGCACCGTGATCTGCGCGGGATTGGCCAGCAGCAGGAAGTGCGGGCGCGACGCGTCTTCCTGCAACTGCGCGATCCATTCGATCTGTTCGAGCTTTTGCAGCAGATTGACCGTCGTGTCCATATCTCGGCGAAGCATCCGCGAAAGCTCCGTCACCGTGTAGCCGCGCTTGCCGGCGTCGCGCGCTTCGCAAAGCCGCGCGAGCAATTCCAGCGCATCGAACAGATTGCTGCCCTCGAAAGTCGGTCGATGAAACTGGCCGATGCGGATGGCCGGCAACGCCGACGCGATCATCGCGCCCGCCAGCGTGATGAACCAGCAGAGGTACATCCACAGCAGGAAAAGCGGCACCGCCGAGAACGCGCCGTACACCGCGGTATAGGTCGGCATGCGACGCACGTAATAGCCGAAGCCGCGCTTGGCGAGTTCGAACGCAATAGCCGCCGTGAGGCCGCCGATCACCGCATCGCGCCACTCCACACGGCAGTTCGGCAGATAGACGTAAAGAATCGTGAAGGCGAGCGCCGTCAGCGGCAACGCGGCGCCCGCGAGCGCGAATTCGATCACCGGCGTCATGCGCTGGGCCGCGCTGAACGTCATGGACTGCGTGAACAGATACGACGAGATCGAAAGGCTCACGCCGATCAGAATCGGACCCAGCGTAATGATCGCCCAGTACACGAGGATGCGCTGAGCGATAGGCCGCGCCTTGCGCACGCGCCAGATCACGTTGAACGCGGATTCGATCGTCATCATGGTCATGACGCCCGTGAGAAACAGCAGCACCATGCCGATGGTCGTCAGGCCCTTCGCCTTCGACGCGAACTGATTCAGATACTTGAAGATCTGGCTGTTCAGTTGCGCGGGCATCAGGTGGTCGGCGAGGAAAAACTGCAGCGACTCCTGGAACGAACTGAAGAGCGGAAACGCCGTGAAGAGCGCGAACGCGACGGTGGCGAGCGGCACCAGCGCGAGCATCGTGGTGAACGTGAGGCTGCCGGCCACCTGCGCAATGCGGTCTTCGCTGCTGCGCTTCGCGGCGAACTGCGCGAGCCGCTTGAGCGTATCGAGGTCGAAACGCACCCTGGACAACAAACCTGCCTCCTTGCTTTGTCTGACTGTGTTTCAGGACCGCCTGGCCGAACCTTCAGCGAACTCTCAAAGCACTCTTAAAGCATTCTGAGCGCACCCTCGACGCGCCTTACGCGAGCCCTGGCCGAATGGCTATGAATGGCTGGGAACGGCCTCTAGAGCGGACCCAAGCCCTATAATACCCGTTCACTGATGAGGCTTATGAAAGACATTCTCGTGCTCTATTACAGCCGTCACGGCGCCACGCGCGAGCTTGCGCTGGCGATCGCGCACGGCGTCGACAGCGTCCCCGGCATGCAGGCGCGCGTGCGCACCGTGCCGGCGGTTTCCACCGTCTGCGAGGCGACGCAGCCCGACATTCCCGCCGAAGGACCGCCGTACGCCGAACTGCGCGACCTCGAGGAATGCGCCGGTCTCGCGCTCGGCTCGCCCACGCGTTTCGGCAACATGGCCGCATCGCTGAAATACTTTCTCGACGGCACCACGCCGCAGTGGCTGTCGGGCGCGCTGTCGGGCAAGCCGGCCTGCGTGTTCACGTCCACCGGCAGTCTGCACGGCGGCCAGGAGTCCACGCTGTTGTCCATGATGCTGCCGCTGCTTCATCACGGCATGCTGATCGTCGGCATCCCGTACACGGAGAGCGCATTGAGCACAACGCAAAGCGGCGGCACGCCCTACGGCGCGTCGCATTTCGCGCGCGCGGGCAGCGCCGCACAAGGCATTTCCGCCGACGAGAAAACGCTGGCCGTCGCGCTCGGCGCACGTGTCGCGCGCACGGCGGCATCCATGAGCGAAAGACCGTGAATCGCACGCTGCCGCCGTCGCCAAACCTGCACGCCGCGCTCGGCGCGACGGCTTCGCTCGTCACGCTGATCGCGTTGTCGATTGCCTGGGAAGCGTGGCTCGCGCCGCTGCGCCCGGGCGGCTCGGCGCTCGTACTGAAGGCCGTGCCTCTGCTGCTCGCGCTGCCGGGCGTGTGGCGGCGGCGTGTCTATACGATGCAATGGGCGTCGATGCTGATCCTGCTTTACTTTACCGAGGGCGTCGTGCGCGGCTGGAGCGAGCGTGGCTTGAGCGCGGGCTTCGGCTGGCTCGAAGCGATGCTTAGCGTGCTCTTTTTCGTCTGTACGCTCGCATACGTCGCGCCGTTCAAACGCGCGGCAAAAACGGCGGCAAAAACGGCGAAAGATGCGGCACGAGCGGCCGCAGGAGACGCGGAAAAAGCGGCAGCGGAAAACGTATCGAACGGCGCCGCGAAGCCGCCCCGCGAACATCCGCAAAACGCGGACGTCTGAACGTAATACGCTCGACTTGCGCATCAGCATCCGCCGCCCAATCCCGCACCCAACCGACATGACCCAATCCGCTTTCCTCACTGCCTGCCGCGACGCCATCGGCGCCGCCCATGTGCTGACCGACGCGCACGACACCGCGCCCTACCTCACCGACTGGCGCCGCCGCTACACCGGCGCGGCCTGCGCGGTGCTGTCCCCGGCGACGCCCGCCGAAGTCGCGGCGCTCGTGAAGCTCGCCGTCGAACATGGCATCCCGCTCGTGCCGCAAGGCGGCAACACCGGCCTTGCAGGCGGCGCCACGCCCGATGCGAGCGGCGCGCAGGCGGTCGTCAGCTTGCGGCGGCTGAACCGCGTGCGCGACATCGATCCGCACAACAACACCATGACCGTCGAAGCCGGCGTGATTCTCGCCGAAGTGCAAAAACGCGCCGACGAAGCCGGCCGTCTGTTCCCGCTGAGTCTTGCCGCCGAAGGCAGTTGCACGATCGGCGGCAATCTCGCGACCAACGCGGGCGGCACCGGCGTTCTGCGCTACGGCAACACGCGCGAACTCTGTCTCGGCCTCGAAGTCGTCACGCCGCAAGGCGAACTGTGGGACGGTCTGCGCGGGCTGCGCAAGGACAACACCGGCTACGATCTGCGCGATCTGTTCATTGGCGCGGAAGGTACGCTCGGCATCATCACCGCGGCGGTGCTGAAGCTGCATCCGCAGCCGGCCGCGCGCGTCACGGCGCTCGCCGCGCTCGCGTCGCCGCATGCGGCGCTCGACTTCCTGTCGCTCGCGCAACGCATCGCCGGGCCGTTGCTCACGGGCTTCGAACTGATGTCGGACTTTTGCCTGCGGCTAGTCGGCCGGCACTTCGAGCAGATGCGCTATCCGTTTGCCGAACCGCACGCGCAAATCGTGCTGCTCGAATTGTCCGACAGCGAAAGCGAGGAGCACGCGCGCGCGCTCTTCGAGCGTCTGATGGAAACGGCGCTCGAAGACGGCGTCGTGCAGGACGCGGTGGTCGCGGAAAGCCTCGCGCAATCGCGCGCGTTCTGGAACCTGCGCGAACATATTCCGCTCGCGCAGGCAGAGGAAGGCCTGAACATCAAGCACGACATTGCGGTGCCGATCTCGCGCATCGGCCATTTCATCGAGGAAACCGACGCCGCGATCGCGCAGGCCGCGCCCGGCGCGCGCATGGTGACGTTCGGCCATCTCGGCGACGGCAATCTGCATTACAACGTGCAGGCGCCGGAGGGTGTCGACGCGAAGGCGTTCCTCGCGCAATTCCAGAGCCCGATCAACGGTATCGTGTACGACAGCGTGCATCGGCATCGCGGCAGCATCAGCGCGGAACATGGGCTCGGGCAGTTGAAAATTGATGAAGCGATGCACTACAAGCAGGACGTCGAGGTCCAGATGATGCGTGCGGTGAAGCGCGCGCTCGATCCGCTGAACCTGATGAACCCAGGCAAAGTGCTACGCTAAAAGCGTGAAGCAACCGGTTGAAACCGGATGCAACCCAGCCACTCGCAGGAGCCTTCTTCGTGAAAATTCGCGTGCTGTCCGATCTGCATCTCGAGAACGACGAGCCTGAACTGATTCCGCACGCAGAAGCGGATCTGATCGTGCTGGCCGGGGACATTCACAATCACGCGGCGGGCCCGCGCTGGGCCGCGCAGACCTTCGACGGCGCGACGCCGGTGATCTACGTGCCGGGCAATCACGAGTACTACGACGGCGAGTTCGGCGCGCTCGAAACCGCGTTGTACGACGCGGCTGCTCAGGTCGACAACGTGTACGTGCTGAACAACGCCGCGCTCGTCGATCCGCAGGGACGCTGGCGCGTGCTCGGCACGACGTTATGGACGGATTTTGCGCTGTTCGGCGCGGACAGCGCGGCGCTGGAAGAATCGATGGAGGCGTCGCGGCGCGCCATGCTCGACTTTCGCGGGCCGATTCAGATCAACTGGCCGCACGGGCTGGAAAACCGCGCCGAGGACGACGCGCGCGACTTCACGCCCGGCGACGCGCTCGCGCTGCATCGCCAGGCGCGCGCCTGGCTCGAGAACGAACTGGCGAAACCGTTTGCCGGGCAGACGATCGTGGTCACGCATCACGCGCCGCATCGTTTGAGTCTCGCCGAGCGTTATGCGGAAGACCGCGTGTCCGCGGGCTTCGTCAACCATTTGCCGGAGCTAGTGCGGGCACCCGTCACGCTATGGATTCATGGGCACACGCATACGTCGTTCGACTACACGGTGAACGGCACGCGCGTGGTGTGCAATCCGCGGGGCTATTTCGAGCGGCGCAGCAGGCAGTGGGAAAATCCGCAGTTCGCGTGGGATAAGGTCGTCGAGATCTAGCGCGGCGGCGCTGCGGCCTCAAACCGCAGACCCGCCCCGCCGCAAGCGCAAACGACTACCGCCCGCTCCGCTGCTTGCCGGCTTCGGGACGCTCGATCCTGATCGGCGCAAGTTGCGGCTGCTGCTGACGCAGGCGGCGCAGCAGGTCGCGAGATGCGGCAATGCCGATCAGTCCAAACATGACGGCCACGCCGATCATCAGATGCGTATCCATGAAAATCCTCGTCCTTCGGTGATTGCGATTGCCGAACGTGGCGGCGACAACAACGCGCCGGTTTGACGCGCCGCGCATTAACCACACGGTAGCAAATCGATTCGCGCGCGGAAGTAAGGAAATGTTGCGGCGCGGCGCCGATGTAACAGCCCGCCGATTCAACCGCACGTCAGCAAACCGGACAAGCGCAGACCACTCGCCGGCTCAGGTCCGCGCGAACTGCCGCAGCTCGGCTTCGTCGACTGCGAGCGTCGCCGGAAGCTCGTCGCGCAGATGCTCGATCCACGTGCGAATCTTCGCGTCCAGATACTGGCGCGACGGATACAACGCGTACAGGTTCATCTCCTGCGAGGTGTAGTCGGGCAGGAGCCGCACCAGGTCGCCTTTGCGCAAGCCGCTGATCGCCGAGTAAATCGGAATCAGGCCGATGCCCATGCCGCTCGTCACCGCGACCGCCATCGCCTCCGCGACGTTCACCTGAAACGTGGCCGGCCCGAGCGCGATGGTTTCCTCGCCGTTGGGGCCGTCGAAGGTCCATTTGTCGGGCGGAAACACCGGCGTGACCATTTGCAGGCACGCGTGGCTCGCGAGATCGGACGGCGTTTGCGGCACGCCGTGCTTCTCCAGATAAGCCGGCGACGCGCACACGATGCTGAACGCGCTGCCCAGCCGCTGCGACACCAGTCCCGAATCCGGTAGACCCGTGGCGAGCGTCAGCGACACGTCGAAACCTTCGTCGAGCAGATCGGGCATGCGCTGCGCGAGCGTGAGCTCGACATGCACTTCGGGGTAACGTTGCTGATAGCGGCCCACCGCCGGCACGACGTAGTGCTGGCCGAAGCTCGTCATCGCGTGAACCTTCAGTTTGCCGGACGGACGCGCGTGCGCGTCGCTCGCCTCGGCTTCCGCCTGATCGACATACGCGAGGATCTGCTCGCAGCGCTGCAAATAGCGCTCGCCCGCCTCGGTGAGTGCGATACGGCGCGTGGTGCGGTTCAACAGGCGCGTGCGCAGATGCGCTTCCAGATCGGAGACCGCGCGCGACGCGTACGCGGTCGTCGTATTGAGGTGCTGCGCGGCACCCGTGAAACTGCCCGCCTCGACGACGCGGACAAATACGCGCATGTTTTGAAGCGTATCCATACCTGATCCTTATCCAGCATCCAAGCCAACCCGTCGATTGTTACACGCAATGCAAAGGCGATTATCACAATTCCCGTAAAAATCCCTTGCATCTTTACCGGTTATTCCCCAATCGATCGAAAAATATAATTGCGCGGTAGCTTCTATAGTCATTTCTGGAGGAAATCGTGCAGTCTCCGGTCGCCACGAGGATCGCCGCAGCCGCGGCTCTTACGATCCTATTAACAATTGCCGGCTGTGCAAGTACCGGAGGCATCGCCCCGCAGGCGAGCCGCACCGACCCGGCCTCGCTCGACGCGGGCAATGCGATCCGCGCGGCCGACGCCGACGCCCAGTGGCCCGCCGCCGACTGGTGGCGCGTCTATGGCGATCCGCAGCTCGACGCGTGGATCGAAGCCGCGCAGGCGAACAATCCGAGCCTCGCTGCGGCGCAGGCGCGCGTGCGCGAAGCGATGTCGATGGCGGGCGTCGCCCGTTCGGCGCTGGCTCCCCAGGTGAACGGCGATCTGTCGATCAAGCGCCAGAAGTGGGCCGACAACCTGTACTACGGTCCGGGTCCGCTCGCCGGCGAGCAGTCGTGGAACAACACCGGCACGCTCGCGCTCTCCTATCACCTCGATCTGTGGGGCAAGGACCGCAACGCCGCCGAGCGCGCGCTCGACGCCGCCCACGCGCGCGCCGCCGATGCCCGCGCCGCGCAACTCGAACTGCAAGCCAACGTGGTGCGGACCTACATCGGGATGTCGCTCGATTACGCGCTGCTCGACATCGCGCGCGCCACCTTGCAGCAACAGCAGCAAATCGCCGACCTGGCGAACCGGCGTCTGAAGGGCGGCATCGGCACGCAGCTCGAAGCGAGCCAGGCGCAAACGCCGCTGCCGGAATACGAGCGGCAAATCGATGCGCTCGAGGAAAGGATCGCGCTCGGCCGCAATCAACTGGCGGCGCTCGCGGGCAAAGGCCCCGGCGCGGGCGACTCGATCCAGCGGCCGAAGCTCTCGCTTGCCGCGCCCGCGGGCTTGCCGAGCGCGCTGCCCGCGGAACTGATCGGCCATCGGCCGGACATCGTCGCCGCGCGCTGGACGGTGGCGGCGCAGGCGCGCGGCATCGACGTCGCGAAGGCCGGGTTTTATCCGGACATCGATCTGCTCGCGTCGATCGGCGGCTATGCGGCGATGGGGCCGCTCTTCCAGTTCCTGAAGAATCCGTCGCATAGCTGGAGCGCCGGTCCGGCGCTGTCGCTGCCGATCTTCGACGGCGGCCGGCTGCGCTCGGAACTGGGCGCGGCTTCCGCCGGTTACGACGAGGCGGTGGAGAACTACAACCAGTCGATCGTCGGCGCGCTCAAAGACGTCTCCGATCAGGTGATCCGCATCCGCTCGCTGACGACGCAGGCGCGGGACGCCGAGCGCTCGGTGGCCGCCGCGCGCAAGAACTACGAACTGGCGCGCGAAGGTTATCGGCGCGGTCTCACCGACTATCTGAACGTGCTGACGGCGCAAAACCAGTTGCTGCGCGCGCAGGAAGGCGTCGCAAAAGTCCACGCGGAGCGGCTCGGCGCGCATGCGTCGCTGGTTACCGCGCTGGGCGGCGGCCTCGACGAGCCGGCGAACGGGCCGGCGGCGAACGAAACGCTGCCGGGGCATGGCAAGGGCAAGGGCGGCGCCGAGGGCAGTGTCGGCAACTCCGCTGCCGCCTCGAACGGAACCGCTGCGCCGGAGGCGGCAGGCCCGGCACCGCGCCCAGCAACAAGCCCCGCGCCCCACGCCGCAGCCGACTAAGGAAGCCCGCCATGTCAGCCTCCCCTGCTTCCGCCTCGCGCCCCCCGTCACTCGCCGCCTGGTCGCGCGCCGTGTCCGACTGGGCGCGCACCGACGGCCTCACGTGGATCTATCTCTTCAAGGCGCTGGCCGCGTGCTTCCTCGCGCTCGGCATCGCGATGAAGCTCGACCTGCCGCAGCCGCGCACCGCGATGACCACCGTCTTCATCGTGATGCAGCCGCAAAGCGGGATGGTGTTCGCGAAGAGTTTCTACCGGATCTGCGGCACGCTCGTCGGCCTCGTCGTGATGCTCGCGCTGATCGGACTTTTCGCGCAGCAGCCGGAGCTCTTTATCGCGACGACCGCGATCTGGGTCGGCATCTGCACCGCCGGCGCCGCGCGCAACCGCAATTTCCGGTCGTACGGATTCGTGCTCGCCGGCTACACGGCCGCGCTGATCGGCATCCCCGCCTCGCAGCATCCCGACGGCGCGTTTCTCGCCGCGCTCACGCGCGTCGCGGAAGTCGTGCTCGGCATCGTCTGCGCGGGCGCGGTCAGCGGCCTCGTGTTCCCGCAATTCGCCGGCTTGCAGATGCGCGGCGCGGTGCGGGCGCGGTTCTCCTCGTTCGTCGACTATGTGTCGGCGTCGCTGGCCGGGCGCATCGACCGCGCGCAGATCGAGGCGACCAATGCGCGCTTCGTCGCGGACATCGTCGGCTTCGAGGCGGCGCGCAGCGTCGCCGTGTTCGAAGGCCCGGATTCGCGGATGCGCGCCGGCCGTCTCGCGCGCCTGAACAGCGAGTTCATGACGGCGTCGACGCGCTTTCACGCGCTGCATCAGTTGATGAACCGGCTGCGCAACGCCGGCACGCATGGCGCCGTGATCGCCATCGACGCGCTGGAGCCGTACTTCAAGGAGATCGCGCCCTTGCTCGCGAAGTCCGGCGAGCCGGTGCGAAGCGCCGCCGACGCCGCGCATGCCGCCGCGCAACTCGAAGCGTACAAGGCCGAGTTGCCGCGCCGCGTGCGCGCGACGCGCGCCGCGCTCGAAACGCATCCCGACGCGCCGCTGCTCGACTTCGACACGGGCGCCGAACTGCTGTACCGCTTCATCGACGACCTGCATGCGTACGCGGCCACTTACGCGTCGCTGGCCGTCGACACCCACGCGCGCGAGCGCTGGGTCGAGCGCTACGAGCCGAAGACCAACGCGATCGCGGCGGGCGTCGCCGGCCTGCGCGCGGCGCTCGTGATGATGGCGCTCGGCGCCTTCTGGATCGCCACCGCATGGCCGAGCGGCTCGACGCTCACGCTCAACGCGGCGGCCGTGTGCGCGCTCGCGTCGTCGTCGCCGGACCCGAAACGCACCGTGTTCCAGATGGCCGGCGGGACGCTCGCGGCCTCGGTGATGGGCATGCTCGCGGTGTACGGCGTGTTTCCGCGCATCGACGGCTTCCCGCTGCTGTGCGCGGCGCTCGCGCCGTTCCTGCTGCTCGGCGTATTCATGACGACGCGGCCCGCGCTCGCCGGCTACGGCGTCGGCTACTGCATCTTCTTCTGCTTTCTCGCCGGCCCGGACAACGTGATGCATTACGACCCGACCAGCTTTATCAACGACGCGATGGCGCTCGTGCTGTCGATGCTGGTGTCGTCGGTGGCGTTCGCCGTGTTGCTGCCGCCGTCCACGCCGTGGCTGCGCAACCGGCTGCTCGCCGATCTGCGCCGCCAGGTCGTGCTCGCGAGCCGCGCGCATCTGAGCCGCGTGCGCTCGCACTTCGAGAGCGGCGCGCGCGACCTGATGTTCCAGATCAACGCGCTCGCGCAGAACGATCCGGCGGCGCGGCGCGACACGTTGCGCTGGCTGTTTTCGGTGCTCGAAATCGGCAACGCGGTGATCGATCTGCGCCGCGAAGTGGCCGCGCTGCCGGCCGATGCGCGCTACGCGAAAGCGACGCCGTGGCGCATTGCACTGCGCGCGATGTGCGACGCGCTGACCGCCCTCTTCGAACGGCCGCGCAGCGATCGCTTCGAACGCGCGCTTAAAGCGACCAGCGAAGCCATCGACGCCATGCAGGCGTTACTTACGGCGTTGGCGTTCGCCCCGCCGCGCGACGAGCGCCATCGGCTGCAACGCATTCTGAGCCAGTTGCACTTCATTCGTACCGCGCTGCTCGATCCGCAGTCGCCGCTCGAACCGTGGACGGGCGCGCGGACGGACACGCCGGCAGACGCACCCAAAGGAGTCTCACATGCCGCGTGACATTGCCGTTTTCGACGCCTATGTGCCCACGATCGTGCTGCTGTTCGTCGCGGGCGCGGCGATTACCTGGGTGCTGGATCGCGTGATCGCCTATACGGGCGTTTATCGCGTGGTGTGGCATCCGTCCCTGTTCCGGGCCAGCCTGCTCGTCTGCGTATGCGGCGTGCTGGGCCTTGCCGTTTACCGTTGATCCGAGTCGAAACATGACCATCCGAAATCTTGTTGGCTTCGTCGCGACAGCCATTGTTTTTATCGTCGCGATCCTGCTGGGGCGCGTGCTGTGGGTTCATTACATGGATGAACCGTGGACGCGCGACGGACGCGTGCGCGCCGAGATCGTCAACGTCGCGCCGGACGTGTCGGGCGCCGTCGTCGAGTTGCCGGTCAAGGACAATCAACTGGTGAGGAAAGGCGATTTGCTGATGCAGATCGATCCGTCGCACTACGAGATCGCCGTCGAGCAGGCGCAGGCCGCGGTGGCCGCGCGCAAGGCCGAATTGCAGATGAAGCGCGACGACGCGCGGCGTCGCGCGGATATGGATTCGCTCGTGGTGTCGAAGGAGAGCCAGGAAAATGCGGCGCATACGGCATCGGCCGCCGAGGCCGCCTATCAGCAGGCGCTCGCCGCGCTCGACGCCGCGAAGCTCAATCTCGCCCGCACGCGCGTCGTGTCGCCCGTCGACGGCTACGTGACGAACCTGAACGTGTTTCGCGGCGATTACGCGACGGCCGGCGCGGCGAAGCTCGCGATCGTCGACAGCCACTCATTCTGGGTCTATGGCTACTTCGAGGAAACCAAGCTGCCGCACCTGCATATCGGCGACAAGGCCGAAGTGCGGCTGATGAGCGGCGGCACGCTGCAAGGCCACGTCGAAAGCATCTCGCGCGGCATCTACGACCGCGACAATCCGCAAAGCCGCGAGCTGCTCGCCGACGTCAACCCGACCTTCAACTGGGTGCGGCTCGCGCAGCGCGTGCCGGTGCGCGTGAAGATCGACTCGGTGCCCGACGGTGTCGTGCTGGCGGCAGGCATTACCTGCACGGTGGTCGTCAAGCAGAGCTGAGCGGCGCCGCTACAAGCCCTACAAGCTCTACAAGCCCTACAAGCGGAACTTGCCGACCATCTGCTTGAGGCCGTGCGCCTGATCGTCGAGCGAGCGGGCCGCCGCGGTCGCCTGCTCGACCAGCGCCGCGTTCTGCTGCGTGCCCGAATCCATTTGCGCGACGGCCAGGTTGATTTCCTCGATGCCGGCGCTTTGCTCCGACGAAGCCGCCGAGATCTCGCCCATGATGTCGGTGACGCGCTTCACGGCCTTGACCACTTCGTCCATCGTCTGGCCGGCGTCCTGCGCGAGCGTCGAGCCGTTGCTGACACGCTCGACCGACGTGCTGATCAAGCCTTTGATCTCCTTCGCGGCGGCGGCGCTGCGCTGCGCGAGGTTGCGCACCTCGGCGGCGACCACCGAAAAGCCGCGCCCTTCCTCGCCCGCGCGCGCCGCCTCGACGGCCGCGTTCAGCGCGAGAATATTGGTCTGAAACGCGATGCCCTCGATCACGCCGATGATGTCGCCGATACTGCGCGCGCTGTCGTTGATCTCGTTCATCGTCGCGACGACGCGGCTCACCACTTCGCCGCCCTTCTCCGCGATCTCCGACGCGTTGTTGGCGAGCGTGCTCGCCTGCTTCGCGTTGTCGGCGTTCTGGCGAACCGTCGACGTCAACTGCTCCATGCTGCTCGCCGTGCGCTCGAGCGCCATCGCCTGCTGCTCGGTGCGTTGCGACAGATCGAGGTTGCCCATCGAAATTTCGCCCGAGGCGGTCGCAATCGCGTCCGCGCTCGACGCAATATCCGATACCGTGGTCGCGAGCCCGCTTTGCATGTCGGAGAGCGCGTACAGCACGCTCGACTTGTCCTTACGTCCGAGCTTGATCTGGTTCGACAGATCGCCCGCCGCGATCCGGCTCGCGATCTCTTTCGCGTAGGCCGGTTCGCCGCCCAACTGGCGGGCGAGGCGGCGCACCACCCACTCGCTGACGAACGCGGCGAGCACGATCAGCCCGACCGTCATCACCGCGAGCATCACGAACGACGAGTGATAAATGAAGCCGGACGCGTCGATGGTCGCCTTCGCGGCCGTGCCGCGTTCCGCCACGAGTTGATCGACGAGTTTTTCGAGCTTGCCGGTTTCGACGAGCAGCGACACGTCCTGCGTGCCGACCTGCCAGTTCATCTGCGAAAGGTCGAGCGGCTGCGCTTTCACGAGCGTCACGAAGTCACGCAAATGCGCGCTCCACGTCGCGACGCCGGCGGCGAATTTCTTCTGATGCTCGACGGCCTGCGCGTCGGATTTGTCCACGTACTGCTGCAGCGTGGCGAGTTCGGCGGCGAGGCCGTTCAGGCCCTTGTCGATGTCGGCGCCCAGTTCGTCGCGCTCTTTCGCGGTGGTCGCGGTCAGCAGCATTTTTTGCGCGCGGCTTGCGCGCAGCATATGGCCGCGCGCTTCCTCGGCGGCGCGGCTCGCGACGTGGCCCTGATCGTAGATGGATTGCGCGGACGCGTTCAGGCGGCTGATCTGCGTGAGGGAAAACACGCCGATTGCCAGCGTGCCGACCAGCAGCACCGCGAACGCGGCGCGCAACATGGCCTTGACCGACAGCCCCTTGAGCCGCACGACTCGCGACCCGCCACCCTTTCCCCGCGACGGCGACCGGCCGGCCGCCTCCGTGTCCGGAACGAACCCCGCGCTCTTCCGGCTGCCCAGCGGAACTGCTGACACTGCTGAACCTGCTTTCATATTCCCCGTCCCCACGTTTAAACCTGCCGCAAAGGTCTGTTCCGGCATTGCTTTTTCTCTCTCCGGGTCTACGGCATCGGCGGCCGCGATCTTTAGCGCGGTTTGCCCGATGCCGACCGTGATTCGCCCGGTCCTCGACGCGCCGCTTCGTGGGCGCGCGCCGCGCCAGTTTTATACATGGCCAAAAATCCGCCCGTTCTGATTTACAGCGATGCGCGAGGCCCGCATGACCGTGTCCGAATCGCGACAAAACTTGTCCTTACATTTCGGTCGAGCCACATTAAACTGCGACAAATAGCTGAGCACGCGCGAATTCGCGTCGTTATGCCGCAACGACGCAGACCAGGAATCGCGACGCGCCGCCAGCAGGATTGCCCCTTCCTTTCCCTTTCTTTGAAGCGTATGGAAACCAGCCTCGATAAACGCGCACTTGCCGGCGCGTCAGCCCAAACCGGCAGCGCCGCCAATGCCTCAGCCGCGTCGGCTGCCGCATCTTCAGCCGCGCAGCCGGCCGCCAAGGTTCAGCGCACGGTCTATTCCGTGCTCGGCGCGATCAGCTTCTCGCATCTGCTGAACGACATGATCCAGTCGTTGATCCTCGCCATCTACCCGATGCTGAAGGACAACTTCTCGCTGTCGTTCGGACAGATCGGCCTGATCACGCTGACCTATCAGATCACCGCGTCGCTGCTTCAGCCGCTCGTCGGCATCTATACGGACAAGCATCCGAAGCCGTACTCGCTGCCCGTCGGCATGGGCTTCACGCTCGCCGGCCTGCTGCTGATGTCGATGGCGACGAGTTTCGGCGTGCTGCTGGTGGCCGCGGCGCTAGTCGGCTGCGGGTCGTCGGTGTTTCATCCGGAATCGTCGCGGGTCGCGCGGATGGCCTCCGGCGGCCGTCACGGGCTCGCGCAGTCGCTCTTCCAGGTGGGCGGCAACGCGGGATCGTCGCTCGGGCCGCTGCTGGCCGCGCTGATCGTGATTCCGCACGGACAGCGCAGCATCGCGTGGTTTTCGGTGGCGGCGCTCGTCGCAATCGTCGTGCTGACGCAGATCGGCCGCTGGTACAAGCAGCATCCATCCGTGAAAAAGGCGCGCAGCCAGACCGCTCACGCAACGCTCTCGCGCAACCAGGTCATGTTCGCGATGAGCGTGCTGATCCTGCTGGTGTTCTCGAAGTACTTCTACCTCGCGAGCATCAACAGCTATTTCACGTTCTATCTGATCGACCGGTTCCATCTGCCGGTGCAGGCCGCGCAGATTCATCTGTTCGTGTTCCTCGCGGCCGTGGCCGCGGGGACCGTGATCGGCGGTCCGATCGGCGACAGGATCGGCCGCAAATATGTGATCTGGGTGTCGATTCTCGGCGTCGCGCCGTTCACGCTGCTGCTGCCGTATGCGAACCTGTTCTGGACGGGCGTGCTGACGGTGATCATCGGCGTGGTGCTGGCCTCGGCGTTCTCGGCGATCCTCGTCTATGCGCAGGAACTGATTCCGGGCAAGGTGGGCATGGTGGCGGGCCTCTTCTTCGGCTTCGCGTTTGGCCTCGGCGGCATCGGCGCCGCGGTACTCGGCGAACTCGCCGACGCGACGAGCATCACGTATGTGTACAAAGTCTGCTCGTTCCTGCCGTTGCTCGGCGTGCTGACGGTGTTCCTGCCGGATGTGGAAGGCAAGCGCGCGAAGGCGTGAGGGCTTTCGGTCGGACTTGTGACGAAAAGGCGCTGCGGCGCCTTTTCTTTTTTGCCGCGGCGGGCCGGACGAGGCGCTTGCCCGTTGTCGACCGGGAAGCATGCTGGCCGCGCGTCGGCTCCGGCAACGTAAAACCCAACGCGCCAAACGGTGCTCACGAGGCAAAAAAAGCAAGCGAGCGTCGGGGCATATAATGACGAACACCCCGCCGTCCCTCCGAAAAAATGCCCGATCTGCTAGCCAATCTCAACCCCGAACAACACGCCGCCGTCACGCTCCCGAACGAGCCCGCGCTGATTCTCGCCGGCGCAGGCAGCGGCAAAACGCGCGTGCTCATCACGCGCATTGCGTGGCTCATCCAGCACGGCCTCGCGTCGCCGGCGACCATCCTTGCCGTGACGTTCACGAACAAGGCCGCGCGCGAAATGATGTCGCGTCTGTCGGCGCTGTTACCCATCGACACGCGCGGCATGTGGATCGGCACCTTTCACGGCCTGTGCAACCGCATGCTGCGCGCGCATCATCGCGACGCCGCGCTGCCGGCCACGTTCCAGATTCTCGATACCGCGGACCAACTGTCCGCGATCAAGCGCCTGATGAAGGGCCTCAACATCGACGATGAAAAGTACCCGGCGAAGAATCTCCAGTACTTCATCAACAACGCGAAGGAACAAGGGCTGCGCCCGAAAGACGTCGACGCCACCGACAACTTCAACCGCAAATTCGTCGAGCTCTACGAAGCCTACGACCAGCAGTGCCAGCGCGAAGGCGTCGTCGATTTTCCGGAGCTACTGCTGCGCTGCTACGAACTGCTGGCGCACAACGCGCCGCTGCGCGCGCACTATCAGGCGCGCTTCAGACACATTCTCGTCGACGAGTTTCAGGACACCAACAAGCTGCAATACGCGTGGCTGAAGCTGCTCGCGGGCCAGACGAATTCGATCTTCGCGGTCGGCGACGACGACCAGTCGATCTACGCTTTCCGCGGCGCGAACGTCGGCAACATGCGCGACTTCGAACACGAGTTCAACGTCCGGCATCTGATCAAGCTCGAACAGAATTACCGCTCGCACGGCCATATTCTCGACGCGGCCAACCAGTTGATCGCGAATAATTCGCGGCGCCTCGGCAAGAATCTGCGCACCGACGCCGGTCACGGCGAGCCGGTGCGCGTCTACGAGGCCGCGACGGATACTCAGGAAGCCGGCTGGATCGTCGAGGAAATCAAGGCGCTCATCAACACGGGCACATCGCGCAGCGAAGTCGCCGTGCTTTATCGCAGCAACGCGCAGTCGCGCACGATCGAGCACACGCTGGTGAATGCGGGCATCGCGTATCGCGTGTATGGCGGTTTGCGCTTTTTCGAGCGCCAGGAAGTGAAGCACGCGCTCGCCTATCTGCGCCTGATCGACAATCCGAACGACGACACCGCGTTCGCGCGCGTCGTCAATTTTCCGACGCGCGGCATTGGCGCCCGCTCGATCGAACAACTCGCGGACGCGGCGCGGCTCTACAACTGCTCGATGGCCGCGGCGATTCCGTATGTCGCCGGCAAGGCGGGCTCGAGCCTCGCGGCCTTCGCGAACCTGATCGGCAAGATGCGCGCGGAAACGCAGCAGATGAGCTTGCCGGACACCGTCGAATACGTGGTGCGCGCAAGCGGCCTCGCCGACTTTTATCAGAACGAGCGCGAAGGCCAGGATCGGCTGGAGAACTTGCAGGAACTGGTCAACGCCGCCGCGGCGTTCGTCAGCGAAGAGGGCTACGGCATGAACACGCCGGCGCGCTCCATTCCGCTGCGCCCAGGCGCGACGGCCGCGCCGGAACTGGCCGTCGCCACCGACGACCCCAACGTCGTCGTGCTCGACGCGCCCGGCATTGCCGACCCCGCGCAAAACCCCGACACGATGACGCCGCTCGCGGGCTTTCTGTCGCATGCGTCGCTCGAAGCCGGCGACAACCAGGCGCAGGCCGGCCAGGAAGCCGTGCAACTAATGACCGTGCACGCGGCGAAGGGTCTGGAATTTACCGCCGTCTTCATCACGGGACTCGAAGAGGGGCTGTTCCCGCATGAGAACAGCGCGATGGAGTCGGACGGTCTCGAAGAAGAGCGCCGCCTGATGTACGTCGCGATCACGCGCGCGAAAGAGCGCCTGTATCTGTCGTTTGCGCAAAGCCGGATGCTGCACGGCCAGACGCGCTACAACATCCGCTCGCGTTTCTTCGACGAATTGCCGCAGGAAACGCTCAAGTGGCTCACGCCCAAGGTCGAGGCGGGCGCGCGCTGGGGCGGCCGCTCGGACAACGCGGGCTATGGGCGCGACTGGTTCGCGCGGCCCGACCGTCAGCAGGGCTATGGCGGCGCATCGACGGCGGCAGCGCCCTTGCCCGCTTTCGCCAATGAGCAGCGCGCGGCGGAAGCCGGTTTTCGCGTCGGCCAGCAGGTGTTCCACACGAAGTTCGGCGAAGGCACGATCACCGCGCTCGAAGGCGGCGGCACCGACGCGAAGGCGCAGGTCAAGTTCAAGCGCCACGGCGAGAAATGGCTCGCGCTGGCGGTTGCCAAATTGCAGGCGGTTGAGTGAGCGGCGTCGACGGCGGCGAGCGCACCGCGCAGGCTGGCGGTCCGCTGGAGGATCCGCAAGGGGCTAATGCACAGGTTACGCACCTTGCGCAACGCCCGCTCGGCGTGCTCGCGGCCTTGCCGCAGGAACTCGGCGACCTGATCGAGGGGATGCGCGCGGAATCCGGCGTGCGTACTGTGATCCACGGCCGGCGCGATTATCACGTCGGCACCGTCCACGGCGTGCCGTGCGTCGTGACGTTGGCGCGCGTCGGCAAAGTCGCGGCGGCGGCCACGGTCAGCGCGCTGATTCATGCATTCGATGTCGAGGCCGTCGTCTTCACCGGCGTCGCGGGCGGTGTCGGCGAACAGGTGCGGGTCGGCGACATCGTCGTGGCGAACGCGCTGTTGCAGCACGATCTCGATGCGTCGCCGCTCTTTCCGCGCTTCGAGGTGCCGCTCCTCGGCATGTCGCGCTTCGCAGCGGACGCGGCGCTCGCCGCGCAACTCGCGCAAGCCTGCGAGCGTTTCATTGCGGACGAAGGCGCGGCGTCGGCCGCGCGTTTCGGCACGCGCGAGGCGCGCGTGCATCGAGGGCTGATTATCAGCGGCGATCAGTTCGTCGCCAGCGCGGCGGGCGTGCGCGCGTTGCGCGACGCATTGCCTGACGCGCTCGCCGTCGAGATGGAAGGCGCGGCGATCGCGCAGGTCTGTCACGAGTACGGCGTTCCGTGCGCGGTCGTGCGAACCATCTCCGATACCGCCGACGACCACGCGCCGGCGTCGTTCGTGTCGTTTCTGACGGAGATCGCCGGCACGTATTCGAATGCGATCCTGACGCGCTTTCTGAAGGCGCGCGGCGAGCGCTGAGTCGGCAACCGCATCCGCTCGGCCACAAACTCCTACCCTTTCAACCCCTCACGCACCTGCTGCAGCGCCGCCGGATCTTCGATGGTCGGCAGCTCGCCCGGCTCGCGTCCCTCCGCGAGCGCCGCGATGGCCCGGCGCAGCAGCTTCCCGGAGCGCGTCTTCGGCAGCATCGAGACGATCACCACGCGCGACGGCCTTGCGATCGCGCCGAGTTGCCGGTCCACCGTCGTCGTCAGTTCGGCTTCCAGCTTCGTGCGCGTGCCGGCGTCGGCGTAAGCCTGCGCGTCGCGCAACACCACGAAGGCCATCGCCGCCTGCCCCTTCACCGCGTCCGTCACGCCGACCACGGCAACTTCCGCGACGGCCGCATGGCTCGACAGCGCTTCCTCGATTTCGCGCGTACCGAGCCGGTGGCCCGCGACGTTGATCACATCGTCCGTGCGGCCGAGGATCGTCACGTAGCCGTCTTCGTCCCGAATGCCCCAGTCGAAGGTCGAATACACCTGCTGGTTCGGCACGCTCGACCAGTACGTGCTGACAAAGCGCTTGTCGTCGCCCCATACCGTCGACATGCAGCCCGGCGGCAGCGGATAGTCGAGCGTCAACACGCCTTTCTCGCCGGGCGGGCACGGTTCGCCCGTCAGCTCGTTGCGCAAGGTCAGACTGAAGCCGGCCGACGGCACGCCCGGTGAGCCGAGCTTGGTCGGCAGCGCCTCGACGCCGCGCGGAATCGCGAGCATCGGCCAGCCGGTTTCGGTTTGCCAATAGTTGTCGATCACCGGCTTGCCGAGCGCGCCCGCGATCCACGAGGCGGTCGGTTCGTCGAGCGGCTCGCCGGCCAGAAACAGCGTGCGCAGGCTCGACAGATCGGCCTGTTTCAGCAGCGCCGGGTCCTGCTTCTTCAGCACGCGCAGCGCGGTCGGCGCGGTGAACATGAGGTTGATCTTGTGCTGCTCGACGAGGCGCCACCAGATGCCGCCGTCCGGGCGAATCGGCGTGCCTTCGTACATCACCGTGGTCAGTCCCGCGAGCAACGGCGCGTAGACGATATAGCTGTGGCCCACCACCCAGCCGACGTCCGACGCGGTGAACATCGTGTCGCCGGCCTTGCCTTCGAAGATGTGTTCCATCGACGCCGCCAGCGCCACCGCGTAGCCGCCCACGTCGCGCTGCACGCCCTTCGGCTTGCCGGTCGTGCCCGAGGTGTACAGCACATAAGACGGCTCGTTCGATTCGAGCCATTCGCAGGGCACGTGCGCGTCGAAGAACTTTTCACGCAGCGGTTCGTAGTCGACCAGATAGTTCGCGTTGAGGCGCTCCGGCGCGAGTTGCCGGTCGATCAGCAGCACGCGCGGCGTCTTGTGGCTCGCGCGCGCGAGCGCTTCGTCGACGAGCGGCGTGTAGTCGATCACCCTGCCGCCGCGCGCGCCGGCGTCGGCGGTCACGATCAGCACCGGCTTTGCGTCGTCGATGCGCGCGGCCAGATTCGGCGCCGCGAAGCCGCCGAACACGACCGAGTGAATCGCGCCGAGCCGCGCGCAGGCGAGCATCGCGAACAGCGCCTCGGGGATCATCGGCAGATAGAGCAGCACCACGTCGCCGCGCTTCACGCCGAGCGAGCGCATGACCGCGGCCATACGGTTGATTTCCGCGTACAGCTCGGCGTACGTATAGCGGCGCTCGATACCCGTTTCCGTCGACACATACACGAGCGCGTTTTGCTGCGCGCGCTCCACGAGATGCCGGTCCACCGCGTTATGGCACAGGTTCGTGCGTCCGCCGACAAACCAGCGCGCAAACGGCGGGTTCGAGCGGTCCAGCACGGTGTCGAACGGCGTTTCCCAATGGATGCGCCGCGCCTCGTCGCGCCAGAATGCCTCGGGATTGTCGATCGAACGGCGGTGGAAGTCGCGGTAGCGGGTCATCGGCGGCGATCCTTCGGGTGCGGTGAAAAAACCTAAAGACGCGGGCGCGCCGCGGCGCACGGCAGCGGGTAGCAGCGGATAGCGGCGGCGGCAAGCGCGTGAATGAAGCATAAAGTACGCGCCGCCGCGTGGACAACGCGGGTTCACCATGAGCGGCGCGGGCGGAGCGCTGTCTTATGACGGGCGCGGGCTGGCGAGATCCGAAGCGGGCCAACGCAAGCCGACCAACCCAACCCCAAAACCAGGCCCGCGCCTGCTGCGCCGCTTATAATCGAACATTCCCCGCATTCATCAGCCGATCGACACATGAGCGACACCCCGAGCGATACCTCCTCCACCCTGGCCAAGAGCTTCGAGCCGCACACCGTCGAAGCCCACTGGGGCCCCGAATGGGAAAAGCGCGCGTACGCCGCGCCCGCTTTCGACGGCAACCGGAAAGACTTCTCGATCCAGTTGCCGCCGCCGAACGTCACGGGCACCCTGCACATGGGCCACGCGTTCAATCAGACCATCATGGACGGCCTCGCCCGCTATCACCGCATGCTCGGCGAAAACACGCTGTGGGTGCCGGGCACGGACCACGCGGGCATCGCCACGCAAATCGTCGTCGAACGGCAACTGGACGCGAAAGGCGTGTCGCGCCACGATCTGGGCCGCGAGAAATTCGTCGAACGCGTGTGGGAATGGAAGCAGGAATCCGGCTCCACCATCACGAACCAGGTGCGGCGCCTCGGTGCGTCGATCGACTGGTCGCGCGAATACTTCACGATGGACGACAAAATGTCGACCGCCGTGCGCGATGTGTTCGTGCGCCTCTATGAACAGGGGCTCATCTATCGCGGCAAGCGGCTGGTGAACTGGGACCCGGTGCTGCTCACGGCCGTGTCCGATCTCGAAGTGGTCAGCGAGGAAGAAAACGGCCACCTGTGGCACATCCAGTATCCGCTGACGGACGGCTCGGGTCATCTCACGGTTGCCACCACGCGTCCCGAAACCATGCTCGGCGATACCGCCGTGATGGTTCATCCGGAAGACGAGCGCTACGCGCACCTGATCGGCAAGACCGTCACGCTGCCGCTGTCGAACCGCGAAGTGCCGATCATCGCCGACGACTACGTCGACCGGGAATTCGGCACGGGCGTCGTGAAGGTCACGCCCGCGCACGACTTCAACGACTATCAGGTCGGCCTGCGCCACAAGCTGCCGCAAATCGAAATTCTCACGCTCGACGCGAAGATCAACGAGAACGCGCCGGAAAAATACCGCGGCCTCGACCGTTTCGACGCGCGCAAGCAGGTCGTCGCCGACCTCGAAGCGCTCGGCGCGCTTGAATCCGTCAAGCCGCACAAGCTGATGGTGCCGCGCGGCGACCGCACCGGCGTCGTGATCGAGCCGATGCTGACCGACCAGTGGTTCGTCGCGATGAGCAAGCCGGCGCCCGAGGGCACATTCAATCCGGGCAAGTCGATCGCCGAAACCGCGCTCGACGTGGTGCGCAACGGCCAGATCAAATTCGTGCCGGAAAACTGGACCTCCACGTACTACCAGTGGCTCGAAAACATCCAGGACTGGTGCATCTCGCGCCAGCTCTGGTGGGGTCATCAGATTCCGGCCTGGTACGGCGAAAACGGCGAAATCTTCGTCGCGAAGACCGAAGAAGGCGCGCGCGAAAAAGCGGCCGAAGCCGGCTATACCGGCCCGCTCAAGCGTGACGAAGACGTGCTGGATACATGGTTTTCGTCTGCGCTCGTGCCGTTTTCGTCGCTCGGTTGGCCGAACGAGACGCAGGAACTGAAGCACTTCCTGCCGTCGTCGGTGCTTGTCACGGGCTTCGACATCATCTTCTTCTGGGTCGCGCGCATGGTCATGATGACCACGCACTTCACCGGCAAGGTGCCGTTCGACACGGTCTACGTGCACGGCCTCGTGCGCGACGCCGAAGGCCAGAAAATGTCGAAGAGCAAGGGCAATACGCTCGATCCGATCGATATCGTCGACGGCATCGGGCTCGACGCGCTCGTCGCGAAGCGCACCACCGGCCTGATGAATCCGAAGCAGGCGGCGTCGATCGAAAAGAAAACCCGCAAGGAATTTCCCGACGGCATTCCCGCGTTCGGCACCGACGCGCTGCGCTTCACGATGGCGTCGATGGCCACGCTCGGGCGCAACGTCAACTTCGACCTCGCGCGCTGCGAAGGCTACCGCAACTTCTGCAACAAGCTGTGGAACGCCACCCGCTTCGTGCTGATGAACTGCGAAGGCCACGACTGCGGCTTCGGCAAGCCGGCGCAATGCGGGGAATGCGGGCCGGACGGGCATCTGCATTTTTCGTCGGCGGATCGCTGGATCGTGTCGCTCTTGCAGCGCGTGGAAGCGGAAGTCGCCAAGGGTTTCGCCGACTATCGCTTCGACAATGTGGCCAACGCCCTATACAAGTTCGTATGGGACGAATACTGTGATTGGTATCTCGAACTCGCGAAGGTGCAGATCCAGACGGGTCAGCCGAACCAGCAGCGCGCGACGCGGCGCACCCTGCTGCGCGTGCTCGAGACGGTGTTGCGCCTCGCGCATCCGGTGATTCCGTTCATCACCGAGGCGTTGTGGCAAAAAGTTGCGCCGTTGGCCGGGCGTTATCCCGCGGACAAGGCCGAGGGCGAAGCGTCCGTCATGGTGCAGCCGTATCCCGTTGCCGAGATGTCGAAGATCGACGAAGAAGCGGAGCAATGGGCCGCCGACCTGAAGGCAATGATCGATGCGTGCCGGAATCTGCGCGGCGAAATGAATCTGTCGCCGGCGGTGAAGGTGCCGTTGCTCGTCACCGGCAACGCGGAGCGTCTGCGCAGTTTCGCTCCGTACGCCCAGGCATTGGCCCGTCTTTCCGAAGTGCAGATCATCGCCGACGAAGCAACGCTCGACGCGCAGGCAGATGGCGCGCCAATTGCTATCGTAGGAAGTGACAAGCTCGTGCTGAAGGTCGAGATCGATGTGGCCGTCGAGCGCGAGCGCCTGTCGAAAGAGATTGCGCGGTTGAGCACGGAAATCGTCAAGTGCAATGCCAAACTGCAGAACGAAAGTTTTGTCGCCAAGGCGCCGCCCGCAGTCGTCGAGCAGGAGCAGAAAAGGCTGGCGGAATTCGAAGCGACTGTCGGCAAGTTGAAAGCGCAGCTCGCGCGCTTGCCGGCCTGATCGGCGCTCCACGCCCGCCCCGCGCGGCGGGCACGGACTGATTAAACCAGAGGACTCAGGGTAAATCACATGCTAAAAGTTACAAAGGCGGTATTTCCGGTAGCAGGTCTTGGCACCCGGTTCCTCCCTGCCACGAAGGCAAGCCCGAAGGAAATGCTGCCTATCGTCGACAAGCCGCTGATCCAGTACGCGGTGGAAGAAGCCATGGCGGCCGGCATCACGGAGATGATCTTCGTCACGGGCCGCAGCAAGCGTGCGATCGAAGATCACTTCGATAAGTCGTACGAAATCGAAGCGGAGCTCGAGGCGCGCGGCAAGGACAAGCTGCTCGAACTCGTGCGCAGCATCAAGCCGAGCCATGTCGACTGTTTCTACGTGCGTCAGCCGGAAGCGCTCGGCCTCGGCCACGCGGTGCTGTGCGCCGAAAAGCTGGTGGGCGACAACCCGTTCGCCGTGATTCTCGCGGACGACCTGCTGTACGGTACGCCGCCCGTCATGACGCAGATGATCGAGGTGTTCGACCACTATCACAGCTCGGTGATCGGCGTCGAAGAGATCCCGGCGCAAGAGACGAAGTCGTACGGCATCGTCGACGGCAAGGAATGGGAAGACTCGATCATCAAGATGTCGGGCATCGTCGAGAAGCCGGAGCCGAACGTCGCGCCGTCCAATCTCGGCGTTGTCGGCCGTTACGTGCTGAAGCCCCGCATTTTCGACCACATCCGCTCGATCAAGCCGGGCGCCGGCGGCGAACTGCAGTTGACGGACGCGATCCAGTCGCTGCTCGCCGACGAACAGGTGCTCGCGTACAAGTATCACGGCACGCGTTTCGACTGCGGCAGCAAGCTCGGCTATCTGAAGGCGACGGTGGAATTCGCGCTGCGCCATCCGGAAGTGGCCGCGGATTTCGAAGAATATCTGCGGACGCGTTCGCCGGTGCTCGAAGGCTGATTCTTTCGCGCGAATGAAAAAGGCGCTGTGCTCCGCTTTCGCGGGCACAGCGCCTTTTGTTTGCAGCGCGCGTTTTCAGCGGACGCGTTCGAGCGAACGTGTTTCAGCGCCTGCGTCAGCGGCGCTTCATCAGAAACGTGAAAACCTTGTCGTGCGACGAACTCTCGACGATCTCATTGCCGGTCTGCTTCGCGAACGCGGCGAAATCGCGCTGCGAACCGGGGTCGGTGGCGAGCACCTTGAGAATCTGGCCGCTTTCCATATCGGCGAGCGCCTTTTTGGCGCGCAGGATGGGCAGCGGGCACATCAGCCCGCGCGCATCGACTTCCTTGTGAATCTGAATTTGCATCGACGATGACCTTCGGGACGAGACGCCGTTGTGCGACGCCAGACAGAGGGTCAAATTCTACCGCAGCCTGCGCCGCGCTGCCGGTGGCGGCGTTGAGAGTGCCGCCGCCGCGATCCCGGCGCTAAAGCGTCACCGCCTGCCCACTCTGCAGCGACTGCCGCAACGCATTGCCGATGCGCGTCGCCTCGAGCGCGTCGGCGAGCGTCGCGCCCGCTTGCGCATCCGAGCCCGCCCCGCCCTGCACCGCCGCGACAAACGCGCGCGCCTCGTGCAAAAACGCGTCTTCGAAACGGTCGAAGAAGCTCGGCGTGCACTCGTTGCGGATCCCGCTCGCGTCATAAATCTCCACGCGATTCGCGCGCGGATTGCGTCCGACCGCGAGCGCGCCGGCCGTGCCGATCACTTCGCTATGCGTGTCGTTGCCGTGCGCCTGGGTGCGCGACGCGTAGAACATCGCGAGCTTGCCGCCCTCGAATTCGCAGATCGCGACGCCGTTGTCGACGTCGCCGAATTCGCGCAGGCCTTCATGTAACGCGACCGCGCCCGCCGCGAACACGCGTGTCGCGCGCGGCTTGCCGAGCAGCCAGCGCGCGACGTCGATATCGTGCACCGTGCAGTCGAGAAAGATGCCGCCCGAGGTCGCCGCAAAGCGCACGAAAAAACCGTCGGTATCGTTCTTGTCCGTGGTCTGCGAGCGCACCAGAAACGGCCGGCCTATCGCGCCCGCCGCGATCTTGTCGAATGCATCCTTGTAGCTCGGATCGAAGCGCCGCATGAAGCCGATCGTCGCCCGAAGATGCGGAAAGCGCGCGGCCTCGGCCAGCACGCGCTCGCATTCGGTGAGATCGAGCGACAACGGCTTCTCGCAGAACACGTGCTTGCCCGCGCGCAATGCGTCGACGATTTGTTGCGCGTGCAACGACGACGGCGTGACGAGCCACACGGCATCCACTTCGCTATCGTCGAGCAGCTTCGCGTAATCGTCGTAGAGACGCGGCGACGGCAACGCCCCGCGCGCCCATGCCCGCTCCTCTTCCAGCGGACTGCAAGCGGCGACCAGTTCCGCGCCCGGCACGCGATACGCGAGATTCTCCGCATGCCGTTTGCCGAGCCGACCAAGGCCGACCACGCCCAGACGAACGCGCTTGTCATGCGCTGCCGCGGCATTCATCGCGCGGCCTCGCCGAGTTTGACCGCATGGCCTTCGCGCCACGAAAGCGTTGCGGCCTCGGCGAGTTCGAGCGCCTTCACGCCGTCGGCGACGGTCGTGCGCACCGGCTTGCCTTGCGTCACGGCTTCGAAGAAATGCGCGATTTCCAGCGCGTACGCCGCGCGATAACGTTCGAGAAAAAACGCCTCCGGCACGTCGCTCGATACTTCGGTCTTCGAATAAGCGGTGACTTCAGTGGGCCGCACATTGCCCGCTTGCAGCATGCCGCCGCTGCCGAGCACTTCGAAGCGCTGGTCGTAACCATAGGCGGCGCGGCGCGCGGTGTTGATCTGGCACAGACGGCCGCGCTTCGTGCGGATCGTCACCGCCGTCGAGTCGATGTCGCCCGCGTTTGCAATCGCCGGATCGGTGAGGCAACTGCCGGTCGCATGCAGCGTGTCGGCTTCGTCATCCAGAATCCAGCGGAAGATATCGAAGTCGTGAATCAGCATGTCCTTGAAGATGCCGCCCGAATGCCGGATGTATTCGACCGGCGGCGGCCCCGGATCGCGGCTCGTCACAATGAGCATTTCCGGCGTGCCGATTTCGCCCGCGTCGAGACGCGCCTTCAGCGCGGAAAACGTCGGGTCGAAGCGGCGCTGAAAGCCGATCATGCAGACCACGCCCGCGCGTTCGACCGCGTCCGCGCAGGCCCGTGCGCGTTCGAGCGTGAGGTCGACGGGCTTCTCGCAGAACACGTGCTTTTTCTGCGCGGCCGACTTCATGATGAGATCGGCGTGCGTGTCGGTGCTCGAACAGATCACCGTGGCGCCGACCGAAGCGTCGCCCATTGCGCCGTCGATGTCCGCCACTTGCGCGCCATGCGCGGCTGCGAGCGCCGCGGCCGCTTCGCGATTCACATCGACCACATACTTGAGCCTCACGCCAGGCTGCCGCGCGAGATTGGCCGCGTGAATCTTGCCGATGCGGCCCGCGCCGAACACCGCGACGTCGATCGGTTGTGCTGCGTCAGTCATCGTATCCTCCAGTGTCTTTGGATTCTTCCACGTTCAGTTCGAGCTTGTACGCGAGCGCGATGAAAAGCGCCTGGCACAGGCAGATCGTGCTGGTCAGCGAGCGGAACGCAAACGCGCTGCCCTCTTTCACATACAGTTGAGTGCTCGCGTAACGGGCGAGCGGAGATAGTTGGCTATCCGTAATAACCAGCGTCTTCGCCTGATGATGATGCCCGACGCGCAGGCAATACTGCGTTTCCTTCGCATACGGCGCGAAGCTGATCGCGATCACCACGTCGCCCTTCTTCACGCTGCGAATCTGCTCGCGATACATGCCGCCGAAACCGGACACCAGATGCACGCGCTTGGGCGTGTGCTGCAACGCATAGACGATGTAGCTCGCGACCGGAAACGAGCGCCGCACGCCGATCACATAGATGTTGTCCGCCTGCTGCAGCATTTTCACGGCGGCGTCGAACTGCTTGTCGTCGAGCCCCGCTTCGAGTTCTTCCAGGCCGCCGCGCGACGCCGCGATGAATTCGCGCGCCACCGCGCCGCCCGACAGCGCGCCAGGCTTGTCGTCGATCAGCTTGCGAATGCGCTGCTGATAACTCGGCGACGACGCGCCCTGCCCTGTGTACGCCTGGCGAAACACCGCCTGCAAATCGGAGAAACCTGAGAAGCCGAAGCGCTGCGCAAAACGCACCACGGCCGACGGATGCACGCCGCAGCTTGCGGCAATATCACTCGTGCGATCGACCATCACGCTCGAACGATGCTGCTCGATATACGTCGCGACGTTCTTCAACTGACGCGGCAACGCTTCGTAGTTTTCCGCGATGCGCTGCATCAATTCTTCGACGCTCGGCAATTCCTCGGTGCTCTCTTCCGCCATGAGTCTCTCTTCGGTGCTTTGTCGCAGTGCGGCAGACGCTTTCGACGCGCGCCGCACGACGTGTTTGACGTTGCCGATTATAGGCAGCGCATCGCATAAATGGAACGTATTTTCCATTTTTATTCACGATGAAATTTCTGTTGCACCACCCTCGAAGATGACCTAATCTTGGTCGTGAGCGATGGCGCTTCGGCGCAGTTGCGTCGCTCCCTCAATAACGACAGACCGAGAAAGGTGGAGACATGAGACTTTGCAAGGGCAAGGCTACGCTCAGGATTCTGGTGACGGCATTGACGTTGGCGACGGGATTCGGCGCGGCTTCGGCCGCCCGCGCGGCTGACGCTCATTTCGTGCTGATCAGCCACGCGCCGGACTCCGATTCCTGGTGGAACACGATCAAGAACGCGATCAAGCAGGCCGACGAGGACTTCAACGTCGAGACCGACTATCGCAATCCGCCGAACGGCGACATCGCCGATATGGCGCGCCTCGTCGAGCAGGCCGCCGCGCGCAACTACGACGGCGTGATCGTCACCATCGCCGATTACGATGTGCTCAAGAGCTCCATCAGCAAGGTGACCGCGAAGAAGATTCCGCTCGTCACGATCAATTCCGGCACCGAGGAACAGAGCGCGCAACTGGGCGCGATCATGCACGTCGGCCAGCCTGAATACGTCGCCGGCAAGGCGGCGGGCGAGAAGGCGAAAGCGGCCGGCGTGAAGTCGTTCGTGTGCGTGAATCACCTCGCGACCAACACCGTTTCGTTCGATCGTTGCCGTGGTTTCGCGGATGCGATCGGCGTCGACTATAAATCGTCCACCATCGATTCCGGCCAGGACCCGACCGAGATCCAGTCGAAGGTCAGCGCCTATTTGCGCAACCATCCGAACACCGGCGCGATTCTCACGCTCGGACCGACGCCCGCGTCGGCCACGCTGAAAGCGGTCCAGCAAATGGGCCTGAACGGCAAGATCTATTTCTGCACGTTCGACTTCTCCGACGACATCGCGAAGGCCATCCAGAACGGCACGATCCAGTTCGCGATCGATCAGCAGCCGTATTTGCAGGGCTATATTCCGGTCGCCGTGCTCGCCATCGTGAAGAAAGAGCACACCACCGACCCCGCGAAGATCCGCCAGATTCTCGAAGCGAATCCGAAGTTCAAGGCGCGGCTCGCGACGTACGGTCTCGCGCCGTCGTATGGACCGAAGAACATTCGTTCGGGCCCGGGCTTCATCACGAAGGAAAACCTCGACAAGGTCATCAAGTACGCAGGGCAGTATCGCTGATTCTTTCTTCTAGCTAGTCACGCGCGCGGCGGGCATCGCTCCCGCCCGGCAGCCTCGCCGCCAGCGCGCATTTCACCGGCTGTCGTTCTCGCAACGCATTCCCGCCTGCCCTAACGCACAGCCGGCTCCAAGGAGACATCATGGGTGTAGCCGGCAAACACTTCCCACCGCACGTCGATCCAAACAGCGCCGCTTCGCATAACGCCGCGCCGCGCCCGGACGCCGAAGCGCGCGACGGACGCGACGAGCGCGTGCGCAAGGAATCGTGGTTCGGTCATCTGCTGAACCGCCCTGAATTTGCCGCGATTTCCGGCGCGGTACTCGTGTTTCTCGTTTTCGCGCTGACGGCCGGCGGCTCCGGCATGTTCAATCTCGACGGCGTGATGAACTGGTCGCAGGTGTCCGCGTATCTCGGCATCCTCGCGGTCGGCGCATGTCTCTTGATGATCGCGGGCGAGTTCGATCTCTCCATCGGCTCGATGATCGGCTTCGCCGGCATGATGGTCGCGATTCCGAGCGTGTACTTTCACTGGCCGATTTCGCTCTCGATCCTCTTTGCATTCGCCGGCTCGATGCTGCTCGGCGCGCTCAACGGCTATCTCGTGATGCGCACGCGGCTGCCGTCGTTCATCGTCACGCTGGCCTTCCTGTTCATTCTGCGCGGCCTCACGCTCGCGCTATCGATCATGTTCGCCGACCGCACCATCGTCTCGGGCGTCGGCGACCTTGCGCAGCAGGACTGGCTCGCCAACACGCTCTTTCATGGCGTCGCGCTCAACGGCCTCTTCACGATGCTCGCGCATCACGGCATCGGCACGCTGCTCGATAACGGTCATGCGCTGGTGCCTGGCATTCCGAAGGTGATTCTGTGGTGGTTCGGCCTCGCCGCAATCTGCGCATTCGTTCTGGCAAAGACGCGCGCCGGCAACTGGATTCTCGCCGTCGGCGGCGATGCGAACGCAGCCAAGAACGTGGGTATTCCGGTGCGCCGCGTGAAGATTCTGCTGTTCGTGCTGACCGCATTCTGCTCGTGCCTGTTCGCGGTATTGCAAGTGTGCGACATCGGCTCGGCTGCGGCGGATCGCGGCTTGCAGAAGGAATTCGAAGCGATCATCGCGGCGGTGATCGGCGGAACGTTGTTGACGGGCGGCTATGGGTCCGTGGTCGGCGCCTGCTTCGGCGCGTTGATCTTCGGCGTCGTGCAGATCGGCATCACCTATACGAACGTGAGTTCCGACTGGTTCCGCGTGTTTCTCGGCGTGATGCTGCTGATCGCGGTGCTGTTCAATCACTACGTGCGCCGTCGCGTGTCGCAATCGTAACGAGGAGACGAACATGTCGGATACGAACCCTGTGACCCACGAAGCGCCGCTGGCAACCGCCGCCGCGCCGCAAGACGACGTGATCCTCGCGCTCGAAAACGTCAACAAGTACTTCGGCAAGGTGATCGCGCTAAGCGGCGTGACCTTGCGCCTGAAGCGCGGCGAAGTGCACTGCCTGCTCGGCGACAACGGCGCGGGCAAGTCCACGCTCATCAAGACGCTGGCCGGCGTGCATCAGCCGTCGTCGGGCCAGTATCTGGTCGACGGCAAGCCGGTTTTGTTCGAGTCGCCGAAAGACGCGCTCGATCTGGGCATCGCCACCGTCTATCAGGATCTCGCGCTCGTACCGCTGCTTTCCGTTGCGCGCAATTTCTTCATGGGACGCGAGCCGCAAAAGAGACTGTTCGGGTTCCTGAACGTGATGGACCTCGAAACCAGCGCGACCACCGCACGCGACAAGCTCGCGGAAATGGGCATCAACGTGCGCGATCCGCATCAGCCGATCGGCACGATGTCGGGCGGCGAGAAACAGTGTCTGGCGATTGCGCGCGCGATTCACTTCGGCGCACGCGTGCTGATTCTCGACGAACCGACCGCCGCGCTCGGCGTGAAGCAGAGCTTCAACGTGCTGAAGCTGATTCACAAGGCGCGCGCGAAAGGCATCTCGGTGATCTTCATCACGCACAACGTGCATCACGCATATCCGATCGGCGACTCGTTCACGCTGCTCAATCGCGGCAAATCGCTCGGCACCTTCACGAAGGAAACCATCAGCAAGGACGAAGTGCTCGACATGATGGCGGGCGGCGCCGAGATGCAGAAGATGATCGGCGAACTCGAAGGCGCAACGATCTGATTCATTCGCGCGGCAGGCGCAGCGATGAAACCGCTTGCCGCGCTCCGTCATTCAGGGACATTCATGGCTCATTCCAGTACATTCGGCGGCACACCGGCACAGACCTCGGGCGAAACCGCGGGCATGTCCGGCGCGAACGCCGGCAGCCGCTTCGCGCCGGAGCGCAGCCGCGACATCGTGTGCCTTGGCCGCCTCGCCGTCGATCTCTACGCGCAGCAGGTCGGCGCGCGCCTCGAGGACGTGTCGAGCTTCGCGAAGTATCTCGGCGGATCGTCGGCGAACATTGCGTTCGGCTGCGCGCGGCTCGGACTTGCCGCGGCGATGCTCGCGCGCGTCGGCAACGATCACATGGGTCGCTTTCTCACGGAGACGTTGACGAAGGAAGGCTGCGACGTCAGCCACGTGCGCGTCGATCAGGAACGCCTGACCGCGCTCGTGCTGCTCGGCCTGAAAGACCGCGACACGTTCCCGCTGATTTTCTATCGCGAGAATTGCGCGGACATGGCCGTTGACGAAGCGGATTTCGATGAAGCGTTTATCGCGTCGTCGAAAGCGCTGCTGATTACCGGCACGCACTTTTCCACCGAGCAGGTGAACCGCACGAGCCGCCGCGCGCTTGACTACGCGCGCCGCAACCAGGTGCGCACCGTGCTCGACATCGACTATCGTCCGGTGCTGTGGGGTCTGACGGGCAAGGCGGACGGCGAAACGCGCTTTGTCGCGAGCGAAGGCGTCACCGCGCATTTGCAGCGCATTCTGCCGTTGTTCGATCTCGTGATCGGCACGGAAGAAGAGTTTCGCATCGCAGGCGGCAAGAGCGAACTCGTCGACGCACTCGCGATGGTGCGCGCGGTCACGCCCGCCACGCTCGTGCTCAAGCGCGGGCCGCTGGGCTGCCAGATTATCGACGGCAAAGTGCCCGCCTCGCTCGACGACGTGCCGGTTCACGGCGGCGTGGAAGTGGAAGTGCTGAACGTGCTCGGCGCGGGCGACGCGTTCGCCTCCGGCTTTCTCTCAGGATGGTTGCGCGATCAACCGCTCGAAGCATGCGCGCGCGCCGCGAACGCGAGCGGCGCCCTGGTGGTCTCGCGCCACGCTTGCGCGCCGGCCATGCCGACGCCCGCCGAACTCGACTACTTCCTTCGCGAGGCCAAAGCCGACCCCGAACGCATGCGCCGCCCGGACCGCGACGCGACGCTCGCGCGCCTGCATCGCGTGACGCCCGCGCGCAAGCAATGGAACGAAGTACTCGGCTTTGCATTCGATCATCGCAACCAGTTCTTCGAACTCGCGCAGCAGACCGGCGCGAGCGACGCGCGTATCGCGAGGCTCAAGGGCCTGTTCGTCGAGGCGGTCTCGCAGACCGAAAGCGCATTGAGCTTGCAAGGCCGCATCGGCGTGCTGATCGACGATCGTTATGGACAGGATGCGCTGAATGCGGCGACCGGCCGCGGCTGGTGGATCGGCCGCCCCGTCGAATTGCCGGGCTCGGTGCCGCTCGTCTTCGATCATGGACGCTCCGTGGGCACGACGCTCGTCACGTGGCCGCAAGAGCACGTCGCGAAGTGCCTCGTGCAATTCCATCCGGATGAGCCGATCGAACAGCGTCTCGAACAGGAAGCGCAATTGCGCGCGCTCTACGATGCAACGCAGGCAAGCGGCCACGAGTTGCTGCTCGAAGTGATTCCGCCGAAGCACCCGAACTTGCCGCAAGGACCGAACGTGGTGTACCGCGCGTTAAAGCGCCTTTACAACATCGGCATCTATCCCGAGTGGTGGAAGCTCGAACCGATGGACGCCGCGCAGTGGCGCAACGTCGACGCGTTGATCGCCGAGCGCGATCCGTATTGCCGCGGTGTCGTGCTGCTCGGTTTGTCGGCGGGTGTCGAGCAGTTGAACGATGGCTTTCGCGCGGCGGCGCGCTCGTCGACATGCCGCGGCTTCACGGTGGGCCGCACGATCTTTCACGAGCCGAGCCATGCGTGGCTTGCCGGTGAAATCGGCGACGACGAACTGATCGCGCGCGTGCGCCGCATCTTCGAAACGCTGATCGCATCGTGGCGCGCGGCGCGTGAATCCGTGGCCGGCGAACCCGACGCGAAGACGCATGTTCATCAGGAGCAGGCCGCATGAATCAGCGCATGATGGATCACAAACGCGAGCAGGAACATGAGCACGGCCACGCGGCATCCGCAAGCGGCGCGGTTCGGGAAGGCACGATTCGCCTGACCACCGCGCAAGCGCTCGTGCGTTATCTCGCCGCGCAACGCGTCGCGACCGAAGACGGTCTCGGCACCGAGCCGCTCTTTGGCGGCGTGTTCGCGATCTTCGGTCACGGCAACGTCGCGGGCATGGGCGAGGCGTTGTATCAGCATCGCGACGAATTGCCCACGCTGCGCGCGCATAACGAACAGGCGATGGCGCATAGCGCGATTGCGTACGCGAAGGCGCATTTCCGCCGCCGTATGATGGCGGTCACGACTTCGATCGGACCGGGCGCGACGAATCTGCTGACCGCTGCAGCGCTCGCGCATGTGAACCGTTTGCCGGTGCTGCTGTTGCCGGGCGACATTTTCGTGTCGCGCGCGCCGGACCCGGTTTTGCAGCAGGTCGAAGACTTCCACGACGGTGGCGTGTCCGCCAACGATGCGTTCAAACCCGTGTCGCGTTACTTCGATCGCATCGTGCATCCGGCGCAATTGTTGAGTGCGTTGCCGCGCGCGCTGCGCGTGCTCACCGACGCCGCGTCCTGCGGGCCCGTCACGCTCGCGTTGCCGCAAGACGTTCAGGCGCAGGCGTGGGACTTCCCCGCCGATTTCTTCGCGCCGCGCGTCGTGACGTTTTATGCGCCGGCGCCGCGCGTCGATGAAATCGAGCGGGCAATCGAGCGCTTGCGGCGCGCGCAGAGGCCGCTGATCGTCGCGGGCGGCGGCGTGCTGTACGGCCGCGCGACTGACGCGCTGCAACGCTTCGCCGCCGCGCACGGCATTCCGGTCGCGGAGACGCAGGCGGGTAAGGGTTCGCTCGCATGGGACGATCCATTGAACGTTGGCGCGCTCGGCGTGACCGGCTCGCCTGCCGCGAACGCACTCGCGCGCGACGCCGACTGTGTGCTCGCGCTCGGCACGCGTTTGCAGGACTTCACGACCGGCTCGAACACGCTCTTCACGCAGGCGGACGTGATCGGCATCAATGCGAATGCATTCGACGGCCTCAAGCATCGCGCGCAAGTGGTGGAAGCGGACGCGCGTCTCGCACTCGATGCACTCGATGCGCTCCATGGACCTGGCTCGCGCCTGCAAGACTGGCATGCGGACCGCGCGTGGACCGCTCGCGCGCAGCAACTCGCGGCAAGCTGGCGCGACACCGTACATACGCTCACGCACGCGCCGCAGCGCGACGCCGTGCTGCCTTACGAGGGCGATGTGATCGGCGCCGTGCAGCGTTCGAGCGCGAACTCGCCGGCCAACGACATCGTCGTATGCGCGGCGGGCACCTTGCCCGCCGAATTGCACAAGCTGTGGCGCGCGGCGACGCCGGGCGCGTATCACGTCGAATACGGCTACTCGTGCATGGGCTATGAGATCGCCGGCGGGCTCGGTGCGAAGCTCGCGCGTCCCGAGCGCGAAGTGATCGTGATGGTCGGCGACGGCAGCTATCTGATGATGAACAGCGAGATCGCGACTTCCGTGATGCTCGGCGCGAAGCTGATTGTCGTGGTGCTCGACAATCGCGGCTACGGCTGCATCAATCGCCTGCAGCAGGCATGCGGCGGTGCGCCGTTCAACAACCTGCTCGACGACTGCAAGCAAGGGCCGCTTGGCGCGCCGCGCATCGACTTCGCCGCGCATGCGCGTGCGCTCGGCGCGCATGCCGAGCATGCGGCGAACGTCGCGGAACTCGAAGCCGCGCTGCAACGTGCGCGCGCCGCGGATCGCACATACGTCATTAGCATCGACACCGACCCGGCTCGCACGACGACCGACGGCGGCTGGTGGTGGGAAGTCGCGGTGCCCGAAGTATCGTCGAGGGCAAGCGTGCGCGATGCGCGAGCGAACTACGACGCGCAGATTGTGGCACGCGGAAAACCATCCGGCGTTGCAGAGCACAGCAGCGAAAATGATAACGACGTCAACGACCGAGGATCGCTCGCATGACAGCTTTCAACGTACGCATCGGCATCAATCCGTTGTCGTGGATGAACGACGACCTGCCCTCGCTCGGCGGCGAAACGCCGCTCGAGGTCGCGCTGACCGAAGGCCGGCAGATCGGCTATCAGGGCTTCGAACTCGGTAACAAATTTCCGCGTGAACCGCAGGCATTGAAGACGCTGCTCGCGCAATACGATCTCGCGCTCGTGTCGGGATGGTATTCGGGGCGTCTCGCGCGCGGCAGCGTCGAAGAGGAAATCGCGGCGGTCGGCCCGCATCTCGACCTGCTTGCGCAAAATGGCGCGACCGTCATGGTGTATGGCGAAGTCGCCGATTCGATTCAGGGCGCGCCGAAGCCGCTGTATCAGAGGCCGCGTTTTTTCGGCGACGCGCAATGGGCCGCATATGCCGCGCGCGTCGATGAATTCGCACGCTATACGCTAAGCCGCGGCGTGCGGCTTGCTTACCATCATCACATGGGCGCGTACGTCGAAACGCCCGCCGACGTCGATCAGTTGATGTCGCGCACGAGCGACGCAGTCGGCCTGCTGTTCGACGCGGGACACATCACGTTTGCAGGCGGCGATCCGCTCGCCGTGCTCGACAAGCACATCGGCCGCGTTTGCCATGTGCACTGCAAGGATGTGCGCCCCACCGTGATGAAGCTCGCGCGCAATCGCAACTGGAGTTTTCTCGATGCGGTGATCGCGGGCGCGTTCACGGTGCCCGGCGACGGCGCCGTCGATTTTCCATCGATCATCGCGCGTCTGAAGCGGCACGGCTATTGCGGCTGGCTGGTGGTCGAAGCAGAACAGGACCCGGTCGTCGCGCCGTCGTTCGAGTACGCGCAAAAAGGCTTCAATACATTGCGTGCATTGGTCGATGCGCCGCTCGACACGCAGGAGGCAGCATGAGTCTGTTAGTGAAGGCCGAGCGCGAAGGCCAGACAATCGCGCGAGTGACACCTCAGTCGGCGTGCTGGCGCTATGTCGGCTTCGCCGCTTATCGTCTCGGCACGAGTGAAGTCGTGCATGTGTTCGAGCCGTCGCGCGAAGTGTGCATCGTCGTGCTCACGGGCGCGGTCGACATCGAAACGCAGCACGCGAAGTGGAGTTCGCTCGGTTCGCGCGACAGCGTGTTCGAAGATGCCGCGCCCTATGCGGTGTATTTGCCGCCAGGCGTGCGCGCCGCCGTGCGCGCATGCCGCGATGCGGAGATCGGCGTGGCGAGTGCGCCTGCAAAAGGCGAGTTGCCCGCGCGCCTGATCGAGCCGTCTTCGATGAAACGCTCCACGCGCGGCAAAAGCCTCAATACGCGTTACGTCTGCGATATTCTTCCGCAGACCGAGCCCGCCGAGTCGCTGCTGGTAGTCGAGGTGAGAACGCCGGGCGGCCACGCGTCGAGCTATCCGCCGCACAAGCACGACACCGACAACGTGCCGCACGAAAGTTCGCTCGAGGAGACGTACTACCATCGGTTGAATCCGCCGCAGGGTTTTGCGTTTCAGCGGGTGTACACCGATATGCGCGATATCGACGAATCGATGGCGGTCGAGAATCACGACGTCGTGATGGTGCCGCGCGGCTATCATCCGGTCGTCGTGCCGTATGGCTACGACTCGTACTATCTGAACGTGATGGCGGGCGCGCAGCGGACGTGGCATTTCCGTAACGATCCGGCGCACGAGTGGATCGTCAACAAGGAAGATTGAATCGTGCGGCAGGCTTCGCGCGAGGCAGGCGCGCTCTTATTCGCCTCGCGCGGCGAGATCCACGTCGAGCGCGCCGTCCGTGCTCATTTTTACCGTGCCGTTCGAAACGTCCCTGCGATAGCCGTATAAATCGAACTTCATCACGCCGGGGTTCGAGCTGTCGCTGATGAAAGTTCGCGCGTTCGTGACGAGCGAGTTGAACATCTTCACGTCGCCCGATTCGATCCATACGTAGCTCTTCGCCGCGTTGGCGGGCGGCCGCGCGACGGCAATGCCGGGTTCGCGTTTGAACTTCAGCACGAGGCCCTCGTCCGTGACCGTGGCGCTTGCAAGACGCCCTTGCAAGACCGGCGGTGGAAACACGGTGTACTGATCGAACACGAGCTGGTTGCCTTCGAGCGCGACGCCCTTGCGCGTGAACGGCGTCAACGACGCAAGCGGAATGTCGAGCGCGCGCAGCAGTCCCGCCTGCGGCACGCCAAGCACCTTCACCGACGCCGGCTCGTACACGAGATGCCGCTCGTCTCGCGCGACGATTGTGCCGCTCATCGTCGTCGGCAGCCATACGCCGGGAAAGTGATTCCACAACTTGATGCCGCCCGTGACTTCGAGCTTGCCGTCGACCGGTTTCAGTTGCAGATCGTTGAGCGAGCGCGGCTCGTAATCGAGCAGATAATCGTTGAATAGCGCGGCCATCGCCGGCCAGGGTTCGACTACTTCGCCGCCGATGATGCGTATGTCGTACTGATCGGGATTGTCGAGATCGACCGGTTGGCCAGGCGTCTTCGGGACCATCTGCGCGTCGAGCGAACGCACGTGAAAGCCGATGCGCCCGGCCACGTAGAAGTCGACGTTTTCGACGTGAATCAGCGGGGTGGGACCTGTCGAACGACGCTCGTCGTTGGGCGTGAGCGTTGCAGCGTCCTGGCTGCCGCGAGACAACCCCGTACGCAGACTGACAGGCATCGCATGCGCGGCCGACGCGTGTTGCACACTCTGCGGCACGCGTTGCCACAAGAGCCGCGCCTGCGCCAGCGACGCCTGCTGCGCGCGAATCAGGCTGTCGTTAAAGCGCGCACTCGCGCTGCCGATGCCGATGCCGATCCGCAGCGGCGGCTCTTTTGCCGCGCTCGCGAGCGTCGCGTATGAAGGCAGATGCACGTCGAGCGCGCCGGCTTCGTCGAAAGTGAAATAGCCGGCGGCCATCTGCTCGCGATAGTGGTACAGATCGAGCACGAACGGCGCGCTTCTATCGATGGGCGTCAGCGCCATGTCGATATTCATCGGCATCGAGCGCATGAACTTCACGTCGCCGCCTTGCACCAGCATGCCGCGCGCGGGCATGTTCGCGGGCCAGTCGATGTTGGGCAGCGTGCCGTCGTCGAGCGTGAAGCGCACGCCCGCCGCGCTCGTGTCGATGCGCGTGATGCGCATGCGCAGCGCGGGCGGCGGCGTGAGCTTTGCGACCTGCATCACGACGTCGTCGCCGTCGAGCCGCGCAATCGGCGTATCGACTTTCAGCAGATCGGCCATCTTCACATGCGCGGCCTGCATCAACCGGTCGGCGGCCACGCCCGCGACTTCGACGTGATCGGCATGGAACACGAGTTCGTCCGCGCCGCGCATCGCAAGCGATCCGGACAGCACGATCGGCACCCACGTATCGCGATGCATCTCGCCGGTTATGCGCAAACTGCCGCCGTCTTGCGGCACCACGCGCATATTGCGCAGCGGCGAGCCTTGGTACTGGAATAGATATCGGTCGAAGATCGCCGTGAGCTTTGCGCTGTCGAGCGTGACTTCGCCGCGATGAACGTCGATCGTCACGCTCGTCGGGTCATCGAAAACAATCGGCTCACCCGCGCGCGTCGGCACGAGCGTGGCCGCCATGTCGTGAATCATGAAGCCGATGTCGCCGGTCACGCGAAAGTCGACATCGCGCGCGAACATCAGCGAGCCGTCGACGCCCGAGTCGCGCAGCGTGAGCGCGCGGCTGCGCTTGATGCTAATGCCGCTCGCTGTGGGCACGCGCGCCGCGATGCTTTGCTCTAACGCGAGTTGTCGGGCCTTGGCGGCTTCGATTGCGGGGCGTGGGGATGAAGCGGGCTGCGCGTGCGGCGCGCTTGCGGTTGCGCTTGGGCTTGCGGTTGCGTTTTGCATGTCCGCGGAAGGCGCAGTGTTTGCGGTTGTCGAATTCGCGTCGGCGCACGCGGACATGGAAAGCGCCGCGGCGAGCAGCGCGAAACTTGCGACAAGCGGCGCGCGCCATCCATGCTCGCGGGCCGTGCGTATGTTTTTCATGATGTCTCCTCCTGAAGCCGCGACGCATCTCGACGCATTTCGACGCGCAAATTGCGCGCGCCGACGCCGCGCGGTCTTCAATAATTGTCTTTATTTGTCCGCGCGCTGCCGACAAGATTTCTGGAGGACGCTCACCAAACGATCAAGCGTTTGAATCGCCGCGATCGGTCAGCGCAATGCCTTGCGCGCCGGACCTGAGCGGACTATCGACGATGCGAATTCAAACGCTAATCGCACCGCGGTTTTTTTCAACGCGGCACGGCGCGCGCTTCAACCGACACCGAGCCATTCGCGCATCACGTCGGTGCGCTGCACGAAAGCATCGAGTTCGCCGTCGAACACGATTTCGCCGTGACCCATCACGGCGACGCGGCTCGCAATGTCCCGCGCGATCACGAGCCTCTGTTCGATCAGCAGCATCGCCATGCCGCGCTCGCGCAGCACGCGCAGACATTGCGCGACCTGCTGCATCACGAGGCTCGCAAGACCCTCGCCGGGTTCGTCGATTATGAGCAGATCGGGATCGCCGAGCAGCGCACGCGCGAGCGTCAGCATCTGCTGCTCGCCGCCCGACAGCGCGCCCGCACGCGTGCGTCTGCGTTCGCGCAAAACAGGGAAAAGCGCGCAGGCATCGTCGATGGTAAAGCGCGGCGCGCGTCCGCGATTTGCACTACTGCCCGGCCCAACCCCCAGTTCGAGATTTTCGCCGACGCTCAACGTCGGAAACACGTCACGATGCTCCGGCACATAGCCAATGCCGAGCCGCGCGATTTCAAACGTACGCAGCCCGGCAAGCGAGCGGTCTTTAAAGCGCAATTCGCCGTCGCACTGCACGAGGCCCATGAGCGCCCGCGCGAGCGTCGAGCGTCCCGAGCCGTTGCGGCCGACGAGCGCAAGCACTTCGCCCGCGCCGATCCGCAGGTTCACGCCATGCAATGCCTGGCTCGGCCCGTACCATGCGTTGAGTCCGCGAATGTCGAGCAAGGGCGTCATGCGTCGAAACCTTCGCCGAGATACGCGGCGCGCACCGCGGCATCCGCGCGAATCGCCGCGGGCGTGCCGGTCGCGATAATGCGCCCTTGTACAAGCACTGAAATGCGATCGGCGATGGCGAACACCGCGTCCATGTCGTGCTCGACCATCAGCAGCGTGCGGCCCGCGGTGGTCTCGCGGATCAGTTCGATCGCGCGCGCCGCCTCCGCGCGATTCATGCCGGCGGTCGGTTCGTCGAGCAGCAAGGTATGCGCGCCGCCCGCGAGCGCAATGCCGAGATCGAGCGCGCGCTGCTCGGCATAACTGAGCGTCGCGGCCTGCACATGCGCGCGTGCGCCGAGGCCGACCGCGTGCAGCACCTGCGAGGCGCGCGCATCGACCGTGGATGAACCCGCGAAACGCTGCCACCAGCGCAAGCGGTCGCGCTCGGCGAGCAGCGCGGCGCAACGGAGGTTGTCGAATACGGTCAGGCGCGCGAACACACTCGTGCTCTGAAAACTGCGCGCGAGTCCGCGCCGCGCGATCGCCGCCGGCGCGAGCCGCGTGATCTCCGCGCCGAACAGGTCGATGCGTCCCGCGTTGGGACGCGCGCCACCGGCAATCAGATTGAAGAGCGTGGACTTGCCCGCGCCATTCGGGCCGATCAACGCGTGACGTTCACCTGGTTCGATCGCAAGATTCACGCCGCGCAGAATCTGCGTGGAGCCGAAGCGTTTTGTGACGCCATAGAGCGCGAGTGCCGGGATCATCGTGTGTCTCCGGCGTTGTGCAGCGCGCGGGCATGCGCGGCAAGGCGGGTTTGCGCGCGGCTCGCGGCGAGCGCCGCCAGCGTTCCGCACGCTGCCAACGCAACAATTGCTACAACGAGCCGCCAGGGTGACGACACGCCAAACGTGATCAGCGAAGACGCTGTGCCGACGCGCAACGCGGCGCCTTCGTCCGCGCCGAATTGCGCCGCGTAGGCCCACTGCACCGCGAGCACGACGGCGGCGCACCATAGCAGGAGCGCCGCTGTGCCTGCCAGATAGGCGACCATGCAAGCAGCCCGGCACGAGCGCCAGCCCAAGCGCGTTAGCCGCGCCAGGTGCCGCTGCGCGAAGCCGGCGATCCCATCCGGTGCAGCGACCACGATCACGATGAAGAACAGCCCCAGATAAAAGAGCCAGGCCCGCGTGACACTCGCCACCGCCACGCTGAAAAACGTCAGCACGACCGCGCCCACGACCGGCCCGAAAAAGACGCCTGTTCCGCCGATCACCGTTGCAATCAGCACCGAGCCCGAGCGCACCATGCCGACGCTTTCCGTCGACACCAGCTCGACATTGATGAGCGCCAGCGTGCCCGCGACGCCCGCAAAAAATGCCGAGATCACGACGACGCCGTGGCGAATCCGTCGCGGATAGCAGCCGATGGCCGCGGCCCGCGCGGGGTTGTCGCGCACCGCATTGGCAAGCCGCATGAACGGCGAGCGCGACAGCGCGAACATCGCCGCGCTCGCGAGCAGGCACCACAGCGCGATCAGCGCATACGCCTCGCGAGCCGGGCCGAATGTGAAGGCGCCGAGCGGCGGGCCGCTCGCGCGATCGATCGCGACGCCCGCCTCGCCGCAGAACCAGTCGGGCAAGGTCCACGCGGCCGCCGCCACCAGTTCGCCAATGCCGAGCGTGATCATCGCGAATGCGGTGCCGGCACGCCGCGTCGAGATGAAGCCGAGCAGCGCGCCGCATACCGCGGCCCCTGCCCCGCCGATCAGCGGCAGCAGCACGAGCGGCACGCCGGCGCGATTGAACAGATGTGCGGCGATCAGTGCGCCTAGGCCGGAATACGCCGCATGTCCAAACGACAGCAATCCCGTTTCGCCGAGCAGCAGATTGTAGGAAAGCGCGAAGACGATCATCGTCGCGGTCTGCGCGAGATAGGCGAGCAGCCAGCTTTGCGGCGACAGCAGCGGCGGCACAAGAAGCAGCAGGATTAGTGCGAGCCACGGTAATAGACTGCGCCATAACACGCGTTGATGCGGGGCATCGGGCTCGGCGGGCGTTATCGTCGAGGCGACCGCAGTTGCTGACTTCGAGACCTTACGCATGATCGTCGCGCCGTCCGAAGAGTCCGCGCGGGCGCAACGCCAGCATCGCGACGAGCAGCAGATACGGGATCAGCGGCGCAAGCTGCGCGAGCGTCAGCGCGTCCCATTCGCGCGGCAGCGAGGCGTCGAAAACGGCAAGCAGGTCGCCGAGCGAAACGTCGCTCGCGACCGCGAGCGTCTGAATGCAGCCGATCAGCAGCGACGCCGCGAGCGCACCGCCGAGCGACCCGAGCCCGCCGATCACCACGACGACGAACACGATCGAACCGAGCGATTCTGCCATCGACGGTTCGATGACGGAAAGCGGCGCGCCGATCACGCCGGCCAGCGCGGCCAACGCCGTGCCCGCCGCGAACACGCCGGTAAAGACGCGCGGCACGTTGTGGCCGAGCGCTTCGACGGCGCTCGCGTGCGTGAGCGCGGCGCGCACCACGAGCCCCGCCTTCGACACACGCAGCACCGCGTACAGCGCCGCAAGCATGACGAGCGAGAGCGCCATCATGAACGCGCGATAGCGCGCGAAGGTCGCGCCGTAAAGCGTGAAAAGCGGACCGTCGAGTACAGCCGGCACGCTCGCGCCGAGCGGGCTCAAGCCCCAGCCGAGCTTGACGAGTTCGCCGAGCACGTAGGCCGCGCCGAAGGTCAGCAGCAACTCGGCGAGATGTCCGTGACTTCGCACGCGGCGCAACAGCCAGCGCTCGAGCGCCGCGCCGATCAGGCCGACGACGAGCGGCGCGATCACGAGCGCGGCCCAGAAACCGAAGCGCGCCGCCACCGAATAGCCGACGTAAGCGCCCAGCATGTAGAAGCTCGCGTGCGCGAAGTTGAGCACGCCGAGCATGCTGAAGATCAGCGTCAAGCCCGCCGACAGCATGAAGAGCAGCAGGCCGAAGCTGATTCCGTTCAGCAGATTGATGACGAACGACTGCACGCCTAGTCCGCGGTGCCGATGGCAACGCCGATCGGCTCGAGCGCCGCGCGCAGTGCGTCGGGCAGATTCACCGGACGGCGCGTCACGCGATCCACGTACACATGCACGAAGTGGCCTTGGGCGGCGGCTTCGTCGCTGCCTTCGCGAAAGAGTCCGACTTCATAGCGCACGCTCGACGCACCGAGCCGCGTCACCCGCAAGCCTGCGTCGACGCGCTCCGGAAACACCAGCGGCGCGAAGTAGTTGCAATGCGTTTCGACCACGAGTCCGATGGTCGCGCCGCGCTCGAAGTCGAGCACGCCCGCGCGGATCAGATACTCGTTCACCACCGTATCGAAGTAGCTGTAGTAGACGACGTTGTTCACGTGACCGTAGACGTCGTTGTCCATCCAGCGCGTGGTGATGGTGAGGAAATGCGGATAGGCGCTTCGTGCGGTGGGTTGGGGTTTGGATGCGGTCGTGGACATGGGCGTTGGTTCGAACGAAGGTGGCTGTGGGGCGCTTTTGTTTATCGGTGCATCGCGGAGAGTCGTTGTCGTGGTGCCATTGGTGCCGTAGTGCCGTTCGTCGACGCTGCTGCGAGACCTGCTTGCGGCGAACCCGTCGAACTCGGCGCGCGCACTTACTGTCCCGGCTTGTCGACGAATTCAAATGGCAGACCGCGCCGCCGCATCCATTCGCCGAGCGCCTGACCGGTGCCCGCGCGCCAGGGACGCAGATTCGCCGGTTCCACGAGCCGGTATTCGAGCAGTTCGGGCGACAGCGAAATGGTGCCATGCGCCTTCACGTGATACGCGATGATCAGTTCGTTCTTGCGGATGAATTCATACACGCCGATCAGTTCAACCGACTCCGCGTGCAACGACGTCTCCTCCCACACCTCGCGCGCAATGCCCTCCTCCGGCGTCTCGCCGTTTTCGAGGAAGCCGGTGATCAGCGCGAACACACCCTCGGCCCACGCGGCGTTGCGCGCAAGCAGAATCTTGCCTTCGTATTCGACGATCGCGGCAACCACCGGCAGCGGATTGTTCCAGTGGACGTAGCCGCATTGCTCGTCGGGACAGGTCTGGCGGATGCGCCCGCCTTCATGCTCGGCGTCGGCCCGCTCGATGAGAGGCGTCGAGCAGCGCGGGCAGAATCGGTAGTCGGTCATGGTGAGTGGTTTTTTGTGGGGTTTGTCGCGGGCGGCGGTGGGTGCATGTGGTGCGTTTCGTGCGTTGGGCTGCGTGGGCCTCGGTCGCTATTGTGCGGGCCTCGCCGGTTCATGGGCTCTGCGGACTGGCGAGGCCGGCTTGGCGCAGCGCAGATCGTGTGGCATTGTGGGTTGCGCGGCTCGTCGCTTTCATGGGTTGAGGCAGCATGGCCCGAGGGTTTGCGTGCGTGGTGTGCGTAGCTTGTGCGGCCTGCCGCGCGTGGGTGGCGTGGGTGGCCTGCATGGCTTGCATAGCTCGCGCACCTTGCATCGCTCGCGCACCTTGCATCGCTCGCGCACCTTGCATCGCTCGGGCACCTTGCATCGCTCGGGCTCCTTGCATCGCTCACGTGCCTTGCATGGCCTGCGTCGCTCGCCGCCGCGCCCACTTCGCCCACCTCCAGCGCCCTCCGCGCCTTGCGCGACGCACGCCATCTTACGCCGCGCATAGCTCGCGCACTTCCGCTACGAAGCGCTCGACCGTTTCCGGCTGCGTGTCCCACGCGCACATCAGCCGGCAGCCGCCCGCGCCGATGAACTCGTAGAACTTCCAGCCGCGCTCGCGCATGGCCTTCGCGGCTCGCGCGGGCAACTGCGCGAACACCGCGTTCGACTCGCGCGGAAACATGATGCTCACGCCGGGAATGTCCTGCAAGCGCGTTTGCAGCAGCTCGGCCATCGCGTTCGCATGACGCGCGTTGCGCAGCCACACGTCGCTATCGAGCAGACCGAGCCAAGGTGCGGAAATGAAGCGCATCTTCGACGCAAGCTGCCCTGCCTGCTTCAGGCGGTAAGCGAAGTCGTCGGCGAGCGTTCTGTCGAAGAACACCACCGCCTCGCCCACCGGCAAGCCGTTCTTGGTGCCGCCGAAACACAGCACGTCGACGCCCGCGCGCCACGTAATCTCCGAAGGATGCACGTTCAGCGCGGCGACCGCATTTGCAAAGCGCGCGCCGTCCATATGCACTTTCAGACGATGCCGCCTCGCGACCTCCGCGATCGCGCGCACTTCGTCGACGCTGTACACGGTGCCGACTTCCGTCGACTGCGTCAGCGTGACGACCTTGGGCTTCGGATAATGGATGTCGGCGCGGCGCGTGACCACGGCCTCGATGGCGTCCGGCGTGAGCTTGCCGCCGACGCCCGGCGCCGTCAGCAGCTTCGAGCCGCCGGAGAAGAATTCGGGGCCGCCGCATTCGTCGGTTTCGATGTGCGCGAGTTCATGGCAGATCACCGAGTGGTACGACTGGCACAGCGACGCCAGCGCGAGCGAGTTGGCCGCCGTGCCGTTGAACACGAAGAACACCTCGCAGTCGGTCTGAAACAGGTCACGCAGACGGTCGCAGACCTGGCTGGTCCAGGAGTCGTCGCCGTAGGCCGGTTCGTGGCCGCTGTTGTTGGCGGCGATCAGCGCGTCGAGCGCCTCGGGGCAGATGCCGGCGTAGTTGTCGGACGCGAAATGTTGCATGCTGGGCGGCGCGGCCGGCGACAGGCGCGCGGGGATGACGGAAAGCGCTCATTTTAGTGCGCCCGGCGGCCGTTTGTTGTATCGCTTTGCTTCGCTGAAGTCGCGTCGAGGCTGAGGCGGAGCGACTGGGCGCACAGCGCTAAGGCTCCTTGCCGTAGGGCTTGGCCGATAGCAGTTGGCGGTTGGCGTGTCGCTCCTTTTTGTTCATCAACCGTAGCCGACATAGGCGCCAAGTCCGACCCGCAGCAGCAAAAGCCTGCAGACGGACGGTTCCGCCTTCTTCCTGGCCGCATCGCCGCCGTGGCCGCGCGCGTTCAACCGCAGCCGCAGTCCGGCATTCGCCCTCGCCCACGCGGCATCCGCGCGACGACGACAAGGCCCGCCGCGCCCACCAGCAACGCGCCGGCCGCGAGCCACAACGCGAGCGAAAACGAGCCGGTGTGCGCGGCGATCGGCGCGGCGACCAGCGGGCCGACGATCTGACCGAGGCCATAAGCGGCCGTTGCGTAGCCCATCAGGCCGGCCGCATCATCGCCACGCAGACGCCGCGCCTCGCGCATCGCGAAAAGGGTGATCGCGGTGAACGGCACGCCGATCAAAATGCTGCCGAGCGAGAAACCGCCCGCCGTCGGCCAGACGATCCCAAGCGCGATACCCGCGGCTTGCAGCACGTAGCTGCCCGCCAGCAGCACGCGGTTATCCAGATGCAACGGCAGGCGCGCCGCCAGCAATGCGCCGACCATCAGCGCCGCGCCGAACATCGGCCAGAACAGGTCCGGCCACGGCGAGCCGGGCAACGCGTGGCGCGCGATGACCGGCAGGAACGTCGCGGTGATGATGTAGCCGAAGCCCGGCACGCCGTACAGGACGACCAGCCAGAAGGCGTCCGCGCGATGCGTGGCCGGCCCGCTGTTGATGGCTGCATGTCGCGTTGTGGCGGCGCCCGCGCGGCTTGCGCCGGTTTCGTCCGACGTCGCGGCGGCCGGTCCGTCGGCTCTCCGTTCTGTCGCAGATGACGCCGACGCGCGCCCTGCCGCCTTGCGATCAGACGCAGCGGCATTGCCAAACGCCGGCCACACGGCCGCCGCCAGCACCGCCGAAATCAGGCCGAAGCCGATCCAGCCCGCCGTCGCGCCATAACCGCCCGCCGCGCTCACCAGCAGCCCCGTTCCGACGATGCCGACGCCCGGCCCCGTATAAATCACGCCGCTCCACGCAGGTTGACGGAGCTCGGCGAGCCGCCGCAAGCCCCACTGCGACGCGAAAACGAAAGTCCACGCGCTGACCGCGCCCGCGACGAAGCGCACCACCGCCCACACCCAGAACTGGCTCGTGACGCCCATCGCGAGCGTCAACAGCACGGTCAGTGCGAGCCCCGCGCGCACCACCCGTGCAGGTTCCACGCGCAACGCCGCGCACGTGAGCGCGCCGACAAAGTAGCCCGCGTAGTTGGACGACGCGAGCCAGCCGCCGTGCTCGATGTCGATTGGCGGCTGACCGAACGCGCCGCCGTGCAGCATCAGCGGCAAAAGCGGCGTGAAAGCGAACCGCCCGACGCCGAGCGCGACGGCGAGCGTCACCATGCACGCAAGCGCCGCGCGCCGGGCCGCGTGAGATTCGGTGGGAAGACGGTGGGCGTCGGAAGCGAGATCGTTCATGGGCGGCCATTCAAAGGGCGAGGGAGCGGTGGAAACCGCGTCGGGATCGCGGGCACGGTGAGTCGCACCGGTAGTCTCATATTAGCTTGACGATCCAATCATGAAAAATGAATAATTTGGATACCATCCATCGCTAGGAGAGAATCGTGGACCTGGCCGCCTTGACGATTTTTCGGGCCGTCGTACGCGAGAACGGCGTGACGCGCGCCGCCGCGAAGCTCAATCGCGTGCAATCGAACGTCACCACGCGCATCAAGCAGCTCGAAGAGCAGCTCGGCGCGGAACTGTTTATCCGCGACGGGCGGCGTCTTGTGCTGACGCCCGCCGGTGAAACGCTGCTGCCCTACGCCGAACGCCTCCTCGCTCTCGCCGACGAAGCGCGCCACGCCGTGCGCGCCGACCGTCCCCGCGGACGCCTGCGTCTGGGCACGATGGAGAGCGTCGCGGCCACGCGTCTTCCGGGCCTGCTCGCGCAGTATCACCAGCAATGGCCGGATGTCGCGCTCGAACTGGAGACGGGCACGACCGGCAAGCTGATCGAGCGCGTGCGCGAATTCGACGTCGACGCCGCTCTGGTGGCTACGCCGTTCGACCCGGCGGTCCTCGGCGATGTGTTCGAGACGGTGCCGGTGTTCAAGGAGGAACTCGTGATGCTGACGCCGCGCGGGCATCGGCCGATCCGCGAAGTGCGCGACATCGCGCTGTCGACACTGGTTGCGTTCGAGCGCGGCTGCGCGTATCGGACCTACATCGAGAACTGGTATCTGGAGCACGGCGTGAGGCCGGCGCGCGTGCTGGAACTCGGCTCGTATCACGCGATCGTGGCTTGCGTCGCGGCGGGCGCGGGCGTTGCAGTGGCGCCGCGGTCGGTGCTCGGCTTGGCCGCCGACGCGAGCAATATCGCGGTGCATGACTTGCCGGACATCGGCGCGATCGAAACGCTGCTCGTCTGGCGACGCGGACATTTTTCGTCGGCGCTCAATGCGTTGAAGCAGACGCTGTTGGGGCAGGAGAATGTGCGGGGTTTGGGGGAAGCCGGGCGCGTTGATGTGGCGGATGTGGCTGGCGATGCCGAAGCGCATGCACGCGTTCAGGCTGACGTGGGCGCGGACGTCGCGTAATTTTGCGCTGAAGCGCTGCGTGGTTTGCGGCTGTTTCAGTGAGCGATTGCGGTTCACGCCGAAGTGAGGCGTTCACAACCGGCTCCGAACCGGCAACCGACCTCTTGCGCAAAGCCGCTCGTGCAAAAAAATCGGGCCACGCACCACGCCGACAATCCGGCGCGCTACGTGGCCCTCTTTCTGAACTCTACAGCCGGCCTTAAAACAGCCAACCGCAGCTCACCAGCGAATCAGAATCAAAGCTGCGCTTCGACCCAGCCCTTCACGCCAGCCAGCGCTGCCGGCAGATTGGCCGGCTCAGTGCCACCGGCCTGAGCCATATCGGGCCGGCCGCCGCCCTTGCCGCCAACCTGCTGCGCGACAAAATTGACCAGTTCACCGGCCTTGACCTTCTTGCTCGCGTCCGCCGTCACGCCGGCAATCAGACTGACCTTGCCGCCTTCGACGGAAGCCAGCACGATCGCCGCGCTCTTCAGCTTGTCCTTGAGCTTGTCCACCGTTTCGCGCAGCGTCTTCACGTCCGCGCCTTCCAGCGTTGCCGCGAGAACCTGCACGCCGGCGACTTCGATTGCCTGACCCGCCAGTTCGTCGCCCTGGCTCGACGCCATCTTCGACTTGAGCGCGCTCAGTTCTTTCTCGAGCTGCTTCACCTGGTCCTGCACCTGCGTGATGCGTTGCGTCAGCTCGGACGGCTGCGCCTTCAGCACCGCAGCCGCGGCGTTGATGCGCGCGTCGAGGTCCTGCACGAAGCGCACAGCGTTATCGCCGGTAATGGCTTCCACGCGACGAATACCCGCGGCCACACCGCCTTCCATCACGATCTTGAAAAGACCGATGTCGCCCGTGCGATGCACGTGCGTGCCGCCGCACAATTCGCGCGAGAAGCCGAGATCGAGCACGCGCACTTCGTCGCCGTATTTTTCGCCGAACAGCGCCATCGCGCCGCCCTTCACCGCTTCGTCGAACGGCATGACGCGCACGATGCCCGGCGCGTTCGCCAGCACCTCGGCGTTGACGATTTGCTCGACGCGGCGGATCTGTTCGTCCGTCATGGGCGCGTTGTGCGCGAAGTCGAAGCGCGTCTTGTCCGGATCGACGAGCGAGCCCTTCTGCTGCACGTGCGAACCGAGCACTTCGCGCAGCGCCTTGTGCATCAGGTGCGTGGCCGAGTGATTGCGAGCCGTGCGCGCGCGGCGCACTGCGTCGATCTCGGCCTTCACCACGTCGCCGACCTTCAGCGTGCCCTGTTCGAGCGTGCCGTGATGACCGACCACGTCGGCCTGGACCTTCAACGTGTCCGCGACGGCGAAGCGCACGCTTGCGTTGGCGAGCAAGCCCTGGTCGCCGACCTGGCCGCCCGATTCCGCGTAGAACGGCGTGTGGTCGAGCACGACGACGGCCTGCTGGCCGTGCGTGACCTGCTGCACCGACGCGCCGTCCACATACAGCGCCACGACCTTCGCGTCGTCGAAAACGATTTCCTCGTAGCCGTGGAACGTGGTCTTTGCGCCCGAGTATTCGAGGCCCTGCGCCATCTTGAACTTGCCGGCCGCACGCGCCTGTTCGCGCTGACGCGCCATCGCTTCGTCGAACGCTGCTTCGTCCACCGTCACTTCGCGCTCGCGGCACACGTCGGCCGTGAGGTCGAGCGGGAAGCCGTAGGTGTCGTGCAGCTTGAACGCCAGTTCGCCGTCGAGCGTCTTGCCGCCCTTCTTGTCCAGCTCGGCGAGCGCGTTGTCGAGGATCGACATGCCATGCTCGATGGTCTCGAAGAAGCGCTCCTCTTCCTGACGCAGCACGTCGGTCACGCGTTGTTCCGCGTCCTTCAGTTCGGGGTAAGCGCCGCCCATTTGCGCGACGAGGTCGGCCACCATGCGATGAAAGAACGAACCCTTCTTGCCGAGCTTGTAGCCGTGACGGATCGCGCGGCGCACGATACGGCGCAGCACGTAGCCGCGGCCTTCGTTGCCGGGAATCACGCCGTCGACGATCAGGAACGAGCACGCGCGGATGTGATCGGCGATCACCTTCAGCGAGTTATTCGTCAGATCGCTCACGCCGGTTTCGCGTGCCGCAGCCTTGATAAGCGCCTGGAACAGGTCGATTTCGTAATTGCTGTGGACGTGCTGCAAGACAGCGGCAATCCGCTCGAGGCCCATGCCGGTGTCGACGCACTGCTTGGGCAGCGGCGTCATGTTGCCTTGCGCGTCACGGTTGAACTGCATGAACACGAGATTCCAGATCTCGATGTAGCGGTCGCCGTCTTCGTCCGGCGATCCCGGCGGGCCGCCCCACACGTCCGGGCCGTGGTCATAGAAAATTTCCGAGCACGGGCCGCACGGGCCGGTGTCGGCCATTTGCCAGAAATTGTCCGACGCGTAACGTACGCCCTTGTTGTCCCCGATACGGATGATGCGCTCGACCGGCACGCCCACTTCTTTCGCCCAGATATCGTGCGCTTCGTCGTCTTCGTGATAGACGGTGACCCACAGCTTGTCTTTGGGCAACTGGTAGACGCCCGTCAGCAACTCCCACGCGTAGTGGATTGCGTCGCGCTTGAAATAGTCGCCGAACGAGAAATTGCCCAGCATTTCGAAGAACGTGTGGTGACGCGCGGTGTAGCCGACGTTTTCGAGGTCGTTGTGCTTGCCGCCTGCGCGCACGCTGCGCTGCGCGGTCGTGGCGCGCGAATACGGACGCGATTCCGCGCCGAGGAACACATCTTTGAACTGCACCATTCCCGAATTGGTGAAGAGCAGTGTCGGGTCGTTGCCGGGCACAAGGCTCGACGAGCGAACGATCGTATGGCCCTTCGATTCGAAGAACTTGAGGAATTTCTCGCGGATTTCGGCGGCTTTCATGGCGTGCGGGGGACGGTCCTGACTATTCCAGACTTCTACCGGCGGCATCGTGAGATGCGCCAACTGTTTGTTTCTTAAACGACTGATTATACGGGATCGGCGCCCTTGCGCGGCAGCGCCGCGGGCCCGTTAGCCATTCGGCCAGGTTTGACCGGGCAGTGTGAGACATCGGCATGCGTCTGATGCGTCTTATGACGTTCGGCCGACTGCGCCGGCCCGCGCCAATCGCTTAAGATTGCCCACATCCGCGGTGCCTCGCGCGCCGCCCAACTGGATTGGAGACATCGACAAACATGGGCGCTCTCAGTCATATCCGCGTGCTGGATCTCACCCGCGTGCTCGCCGGTCCCTGGTGCGCGCAGACGCTTGCCGATTTCGGCGCCGACGTGATCAAGATAGAACGGCCGGACGTGGGCGACGACACGCGCCACTGGGGGCCGCCGTACCTGAAGACGCCCGACGGCGCGGACACGCACGAGGCCGCGTACTACCTCGCGGCGAACCGCAACAAGCGCTCGGTGACCGTCGACATCGCATCGCCCGAAGGCCAGCGGATCATTCGCGAGCTGGCCGCGCAAAGCGACGTGGTGCTCGAGAACTACAAGGTCGGGCAGTTGAAGAAATACGGCCTCGATTACGCGTCGCTAAAGGAAGTGAAGCCCGATCTCATCTACTGTTCGGTGACGGGTTTCGGGCAAACTGGACCGTATGCGCAGCGCGCGGGCTACGACTTCATCGTGCAAGGCATCGGCGGATTCATGAGCATTACCGGCGAGCGCGACGGTCAGCCAGGCGGCGGCCCGCAAAAGGCGGGCGTGGCGATTGCCGACCTGATGACCGGCATGTATTCGACCATCGCGGTGCTCACCGCGCTCACGCACCGCGACCGCACGGGCGAAGGCCAATATATCGACATGGCGTTGCTCGACGTTCAGGTCGCGATGCTCGCCAACATGAATTCGAACTACCTCGCGAGCGGTCAGCCGCCGCTGCGCTGGGGCAATGCGCATCCGAACATCGTGCCGTACCAGACCTTCCAGACGAGCGATGGCTGGATCATCGTCGCGGTGGGCAACGACGGGCAGTTCCGCAAGTTCGTCGAAGTGGGCCGGCGTCCCGATCTTGCCGATGACGAGCGTTTCGCGACCAACCCCGCGCGCGTGCGCAACCGCGACGTGCTGGTGCCGATCCTCGCGGAGATGGTCCGCCTGCAGGGCAAGCAGCAATGGATCGCGGCGCTGGAGGCCGCGGGCGTGCCGTGCGGTCCGATCAACGATCTCGCCGAAGTGTTCGAGAACGAGCAGGTGGTGGCGCGCGGCATGCAGGTCGACTTGCCGCATCCGTCGGGCGGCACCGTCAAGCTGGTGCGCAATCCGATCAATATGACGGGCACGCCGCCGCAGGCGCTCACTCACCCGCCGACGCTTGGCGAACACACGGAGAGCGTGCTGCGCGAGGTGCTCGGTTACGACGATGCGCGGATCGCGGCGTTGCGGAGCCAGGCGGTGATTTGAAGCATGCCGTCGACGGGCGGGCGCGATAGAGCGATGTAGTCGCGATTGCGGCGAGCATCGTGTCGACGGTTCGGCGCGCGTGCTACGGAGAGCCGCGCGGACCAATGTCACGACGCATCTAGCGCGGCTGCCTCGCGTTCACGCTTATGGCGGCCATGCGCCTTCATGCTCACTTGCCGAGCGACGCCAGCCAGTCGCGCGCGTCGTGCCAGTCACCGAGGCCGCTGTCGGCATTGATGTGCCCGCGCGGGCCGACGTCGATCCAGCGGCTGCCCCACGCTTTCGCGCAGGCTTGCGAGAACGGCACGCCGCCGTACGGGTCGTCCGTGCTCGCGACGACGATGCTCGCGAACGGCAGGCGCTCGAGCGGTACCGGCGCAAAGCCGACGGCGTCCTGCGGAAAGTGGGCCTCGACCGGATCGGGCACGGCGACCAGCAGCGCGCCGGCGACCTTGGCAAGCTGCGCGGCGCTCGCGTACTGCGACGCCCAGAACGCGACTGTCAGGCAGCCGAGGCTGTGGGCCGCGAAGACGATCGGCGCATCCGCGGCGGGGACGGCTGCAACCGCGGCGTCGAGCGCGCGGCACCACGCGTCGCGCACGGGATGATCCCAGTCAGGCATCTGCACGCGAGTGAATGCCGGATCGAGCGCCTCCCAGCGAGTCTGCCAATGCCCCGCGCCGGAGTTCTGGTAGCCGGGCAGGATGAGTGCGTTGAGTTTTCGTGCGTTCATGGTGTTCCCCGTCGTGTTGTTTTTGGCGATGCAATCGTGAATGCGGCCGAGCGCGCTTAACGTCGCGCTTAACGTGGCATTTAACGTATCACGCGCCCCACTCCTATACCGCGCGGATCGGCGGCGGGCTCGGGCATGGTGCCGTCGATGCGGATCATCTGCACGTCGCCGTTGAACGATTGTGCTTCGAGCGCGTAGCCCATCGCTTGCAACTGCTCGGCCAGTTCGCCGGTAATCGGCCGGTAGGGCTCGAAGTAGATCGTCTTTTGCGGCAGCAACTGGTGATGAAAGCGCATCGCCGCGAGCGCGTCGGCGGGCGTCATGTTGAAGTCGTACAGATCGGTCATCACCTGGAAAATCGAGGTCGGAATGCGCGAGCCGCCAGGCGTGCCGATCACGAGCGACACTTTGTTGTCCTTGAGGACGATGGTCGGTGTCATCGACGAAAGCGGGCGGCGGCCCGGCAATATCGTGTTGAGTTCGGCGCCGGACTGGCCCGCCGTGCCGGGCTTCGTCACGAAGTCGTCCATCGCGTCGTTCAACAGGAAGCCCGCGCCGTCGACCACCACGCCGGAGCCGAATTCGCCGTCGAGCGTCGTCGTGTTCGACACCGCGTTGCCCCATTTGTCGACGACCGAAAAGTGCGTCGTCTGCGCCTTCTCCGGCGGCGCTTCGCCAAGGCCCGGCTTGACGGGCGTCGCGCCCGGCACCTCGTCGGCTTTGACTTCGTCGGCGCGTTGGGCGAGGTAGGCGTCGTCGAGCAGCTTGTCGACCGGCGGTTTGTACGAGTCGGGGTCGCCCAGGTATTGCTGCCGGTCGGCGAACACGCGGTCCTCGATTTGCGCGATCAGATGAATGTACGGCGCGGAATTCACTTCAAGGCCGTCGAAAGCCTGCTTCAGATTGGCCTTCATCTTGAGCATCTGTATCAATCCGACGCCGCCCGAACCCGGCGGCGGCGCGGTGAGCACCTGATAGCCGTTCCAGTTCGCGGCGAGCGGCTGGCGCCAGACGGCCTTGTATTGAAGCAGATCGGCGCGGGTGACGAGGCCGTGGCCGTACATCTGCTGCGCGATCAGATCGGCGGTGCGCCCTTCGTAAAACTCGCGGCCGCCGTCGCTGGCAATGCGCGCGAGCGTTTGCGCGAGTTCCGGCTGTCGATACGTGGCGCCGGCCTTCAGGCTCGAGAAATAGGCATCGAAGTTGGTCTTGCCGGCAAAATTTTTCGCCGTGGCGTCGCGCCGCTGCTGAAGCCAGGGGTCGACCTGAAAGCCGTCGGTGGCATAACGGATTGCGGGCGCGAGCACCTGCTTCCACTTGAGCTTGCCGAAACGCTGCTGCGCCTGCCACATACCGTCGACGGTTCCCGGCACCGCGACCGCGCGATGCCCGACGACGCTCATGCCCGGCACCACGTTGCCCTTGTCGTCGAAATACATGTCGCGGGTCGCCTGTTGCGGCGCGCGCTCGCGGTAATCGAGGAAATACGGCTTGCCGTCGACGAAGAGCGTCATAAACCCGCCGCCGCCGAGATTGCCCGCGTCGGGGCGCGTGACGGCCAGCGTGAAGGCGATGGCTACCGAGGCATCGACCGCGTTGCCGCCCGCGGCGAAGATCTGCTGCGCGGCGTCGGCGCTGAAGCGGTCCGGCGTCGCCACGGCGGATGCATCGAAGACGGCTTTGGGCGGTGGCGTTTTTGCGAGCGCCGGAGCGGGCGCGAGTACGCCGGCGGTGAGCGTGGTGAGCGTGGTGAGCGCGGCGAATAGCGCCGCGGCCGCGGCCCGCCGCCAGAAAAAGGTGAAAGGCGCGCGAGGCGCGCCGTGCGTCGGCATTGGCATCCGAGAAACTCCGGCATTGAGGACGAACTGAGGGCGCCATGTTGCACGAACAGCAACGGCCGGTGCAAGCCGGCGATAGCCGGCGCGGTTCGCGCGCGCCGGCGGCGGCGAGGGGCACATGCGCCGTGAGGCCGTAAGGCCGCGAAGCCGTGAGGCCGTAAAGCCGCGAAGCCGCGAGGCCGCGAAGCCGTGAAGCCGTAAGGCCGCGAAGCCGTGAAGCCGTAAGGCCGTGAGGCCGCGAAGCCCCGAGGCCGTGAGGCCGCGAAGCCGTCAAGCCGTCAAGCCGTCAAGCCGCGGGTCCGCGAGCCCAGCGGCCACAGCACCTCGCACGATCGGCCCGGTGTCAGCGAGCCGACGGCCGCGCACCCGCCCGCAAGACCTGCGCAAAAACAAAAAAGCTCAGCATTCCCGCAGGCCTCAGCGCTTTCCGACGCGCCCCACAATCCCCACAAACCGCACACGAACCGCGCTCAAACGTCGGCCACGGCCCGCACTCGCCTGCCGCATCGAGCCTCGTCAGGTAGAATTGTCGGATAAGTGAGCGCACCGCGCGCCCCCGACAGACTTTCACCATCTCGCATGAATACCGAACGCAACGACGCGCCAGCGGCATCCAATTTCATCCGCAACATCATTGACGACGACAACCGCACCGGCAAGTGGAGCCAGCGCGTCGAAACGCGCTTTCCGCCCGAGCCGAACGGCTATCTGCACATTGGTCACGCGAAGAGCATCTGCCTGAACTTCGGCGTCGCGCGCAGCTATGGCGGCGTGTGCCATCTGCGCTTTGACGACACCAATCCGGAAAAGGAAAGCGTCGAATACGTCGAGTCGATCATCGACGCCGTGCGCTGGCTCGGCTTCGAGTGGCAGAAAGACGGCAAGGAACACCTGTACTACGCGAGCGACTACTACGACAAGCTGTACGAATTCGCCGAGTTGCTGATCCAGCGCGGCAAGGCGTATGTGGACAGCCAGTCGGCGGAAGAAATGCGCGCGAACCGCGGCTCGGCCACCGAAGTCGGCACGCCGTCGCCGTTCCGCGAGCGTTCGGTGGAAGAGAACCTCGACCTGTTCCGCCGCATGAAGGCGGGCGAGTTCAAGGAAGGCGAGCACGTGCTGCGCGCGAAGATCGACATGTCGTCGCCGAACTTCAACATGCGCGACCCGGTGCTGTACCGCATTCGCTTCGCGCATCATTACCGCACCGGCGATACGTGGTGCGTGTACCCGATGTACGACTACACGCACTGCATCTCGGACGCGCTCGAAAACATCACGCATTCGCTGTGCACACTCGAATTCGAAGACCATCGTCCGTTGTACGACTGGATTCTGAACGAGCTCGCCGACGCCGGCATTTTCACGCGCCCGCTGCCGCAGCAAATCGAATTCTCGCGGCTGAACCTCACGTACGCGATCACCAGCAAGCGCAAGCTGCTGCAACTCGTGAATGAAGGCCACGTCGACGGTTGGGACGACCCGCGCTTGCCGACCATCGTCGGCGTGCGCCGGCGCGGCTTTACGCCGGAGTCGATCCAGTTGTTCTGCGAGCGCATCGGCGTGACGAAGGTCGATTCGTGGATCGACATGAGCGTGTTCGAAGGCGCGCTGCGCGACGATCTCGACGAGAAGGCGCCGCGCATCGCCGCGGTGCTCGACCCGCTGAAGCTGATCATCGACAACTTCCCGGTTGGCCTCACCGAGCCCTGCAGCGCGCCGGTGCATCCGCATCATCCGGAACAAGGCGTGCGCGAGTTCCCGATTTCGCGTGAGCTGTGGATCGAGCGCGACGACTTCACCGAGACGCCGCCGAAGGGCTATTTCCGCCTGTTCCCAGGCAACAAGGTGCGTCTGCGCTACGGTTATGTGATCGAGTGCACGAGCGCGGAGAAGGACGAGAACGGCAACATTGTCGCGGTGCATTGCAACTACTTCCCGGACAGCAAGTCGGGCACCGAAGGCGCGAACAACTACAAGGTCAAGGGCAACATTCACTGGGTCAGCGCGGCAGCCGCGTGCCCGGCCGAAGTGCGCATCTACGACCGTCTGTTCAAGGAGCCGCAGCCGGACGCCGGCGGCCGCGATTTCCTCGAAGCGCTGAACCCGGATTCGAAGCGCGTGGTCAACGCGTACCTCGAGCCGGGCGCGCACGGTACGTTGCCGGAGCAGCGCTATCAGTTCGAGCGGCACGGCTACTTCGTCGCGGACCGCGTCGATTCGAAACCGGGCAAGCCGGTGTTCAACCGGATCGTGAGCTTGCGCGATAGTTGGGGCAAGCCGGCCTGAGGTGTTATGGCCTGAGAGCGCGCTAGTCGCGCATCTGGTGGTCGATCAAGGCGTGCATTGGATTCATCCGATGCACGCCTTTTGTTTTTGCATCTGTCGGCGCTCGCCGCTACAGCGACCGATGCAGCTCCGTCAGCGAAAGCGTTGTGTGAAAGAGCCGCGCGAGGCTGCGGCTCGCGTACTTGTCCACTTCGTCGGGTGCGGTCCAGCGATACGCGTCCATCTCCGGAATCAGCGTGCCGTCCGAGCGGCGCGGAAACAGCGACGTGCAGGTGCATGAACTCAGATCGAGTTCGTCCGCGGTCGCGCGCGCCGCAAACAGATGCAGATCCTTGTCGCGGCGATAGACAAAAAGGCCCAGGTCTTTCAGACGCTCGGGCTCGATCGCGATTCCCGTCTCCTCGACCATCTCACGCAGCGCGGTGATGTGCGGCGCCTCGCCTTCCTCGCCGTGGCCTTTGGGAATGTCCCAGTGCGATGTTTCGGTGGCGTGCGCGAGCAGCACGCGCCCCTCTGGATCGAGCAGGACGATGCCGCACGAGACGACCCGCGGACTCATCGCCGCGCGCGCCGCGCCCGGCTTGCGGCTTGCCCGCGCGTGTGGTCGATCAGCACTGCCTGCATGCTCAATGCTTTTTCTGCAATTGCCAGGTGCCGCTGCCCTGTTTGCAGAATTGCGGGTGCAGGTTCATCGACTGCCCCTTCGCGTTCAGAACGATGCCGAGGTCGCGACAGGTGCGCGCGCCTTCCTTGGACGTCTTCACGACCTGAATGGTCGCATCGATCTTCACGCTGTTGCGCGTGCCTTCGTTGACCCAGGTGGTGGTTTCGCCGTCCTGCTTTTGATCGAGCGTGGTAAAGACGGCCTGCCTGACCGAGTCGACGTCGCGCTGCTTCATGTAGCTGATCGGCGTGTCGTTCAGGAAGCCCAGATTCGCTGCCTGGGCGCCGATCGCCGCGCCAAGCAGCAGACCGGCGGCGGTCAGTTGACGGAAAGCACGGGTTCGCATCGACATGAAGGGTTCTCCTCGGAAACGTTTCGGGCGGTCATGAGCGCAGCTTGTACGGCTTGTGAAGCTTATGCGGCTCTTGATCTGGACCCCAAAAGCATAGCATGTCCGTTTCCAACAGCCTGGCGTCGCGTCGCCTCATAGGCCGCAATGAGCCCGTCGGCAGCGACAGTTGGCCGCAAGCACGCAAAGGTCGGCATTTTTAGGATAGCTCCCATATCCCCGCGTAACCCGCATTCCTATGATTGGCCGTATTGCGTCTTCACGCTGAACGACTTCAAACGCCCCATCATGGAACTCTCCGTTGCCCTCGAAACCTTCGCTGTCTCACTCGCGCTGCTTTGCCTTGCGCTCGTGCCCGTCGCGATTCGCCGCGACCCCGGTCTCGCGCGCCCTATCGTCCGCATCGACGGACTTCGCCGGCCGCGCTGGCCCAACCTCGTGACGCGCGCCGGCATCGCGTGTCTGCTCGTCTCTTTTGCGATGCTGCTGTCGGCCTGCTACTTGATGCTCGCTGACGCACGCGTCTAAACCGGCGCGCTGCTGGCGCCAATCGATTCATGCGGGCCACGCGCTCGCACGCAAGTAGCACTTCCATCCCGCAAGCCCCGTCGCTTTAATTCCCCGCTTTATACCCATCGGTGAGCGTATTCAGAAACGCCACCACGTCCTTGATTTCCGCGTCGTCGAGCGCGGGTTTGTCGCCCGGCTTGCGGTCGAACGGCGGCTCCGTGTTCAGATTCGCCCAATAGCGCCGCGGCAAATCGTCGAACTTCTGAACCTTGCCTTTGACAACCGGATAAAACTTCTCCGGGTTCGTGTCGCGCTCGGCATAGAAGTGCAGTACTTCTTCGAGCGAGTGATAGATGCCGTTGTGAAAGAAGCTCTTTTTCAACGCGACGTTGCGCAACGTCGGCGTACGGAAGATGCCGCAGAACTCCGAGCGTCCCTTCAGATCGGTACGCTCCGGGCCGCACGCGCCGAGATCGTGAAAGCGCGGATCGCGATTCACCGGCAGCGCGCGATTGCGCGGCACGCCGATCGCGATCAGGCCGAAGTCGCTGAACTGCGGCGGTGCGCCGTCCATCGTGCGCTGACTGATGTGGCAGCTCGCGCAGTTGCCCTTCTTCTCGTCGTTGAAAAGTTGCAGGCCGTGCAGCTCGGCTTGCGTGAGCTGCGCGTTGCCCGCCAGATAGGCGTCGTACTTGCTGCTGTACGGATAGAACAGTTCGGGCGTCTGCTCGAAGGTCTCGAGCGCTTGCAGCACCGCCTTGAAGGTCGCGTCGTCGTTATCCAAAACGTCTGTGCCGAACGCGTCGCGGAAATCGCCGGCGTACGGCGCGGCCTTGACCGCCGCGGTGACTTGCGCCGGCGAACTGCCCATTTCAAACGACGACAACAGCGGAATGCGCGCCTGGTCGCCGCCGCGATCCACGCGGCCGTCCCACGTCAGTCCGCCGGTCGGGCCTGCGTCGACGCTTTCGTCGCCTTCGTCGTCGGACTCGTGATAGTGCTCGGCGAACGCGGGCACCGATTGCAGGTACTTGAGCGTCGGCGCCGCGCGCATGCCGACGCGATGCATGTCGCTGCCGCCCAGTTGCACGGACAGCGCGTTGGCAGGCGAGAACGCGTGGTCGGGACTGTGGCACGACGCGCACGCGAGCTTGCCCGAGCCGGATAGCGACGGATCGAAGAACAGTTGCTTGCCAAGCGCGCTCATCTTGCGCACCGATTCGTAGACTTGCGCGCGCGTTTGGCCGCCGGCCGGCGTGGCTTCATGTGCGGCCACTTTCACCGGCTGCGCAGCGGAGGCGGCGGCCGACGCCGACGCCAAACCCGACTGCGCGTTCGCGCCCGAATCGCAACCTGCAAGCCCCGCGCTTACCACCACGGCTGCCAATGCAACCGTCGACGCCAATCCAGACCCCAGCCCGCGAGCAACCGCCACCGTGCGCACAGCGTGGACCGCATCGGCATCCGCTTGCACGCCGCCCCGCGCCGTCACGCGCCCTACCGTCTTCCTGATCCCCGACAAACCGAGCCGCATATGAATGATGTGAATGTGCGCTATCGAAGTCCGCGAGCGTATTTCATCCGTATGTCGTCGAAATGACATCCAGCCGACGGCCATCGCCGATTCAAAGCGATCCGTAATGAATACATCTTTCTGTCAAATTGTGTCGCCACACTTTTGCGCGCGGTCATCGGGTTAAGGAATGCCCGAGGCCCGTCCCCAACGCGAGAGAGAGAATCCAGACAAATGAACAAGAAACTGATCTGCGCGACGCCGTTGGCGATCGCCGCAGCGTTAAGCCTGTATGCGTGCGGCGGCAACGAGGTCGCGCAACCCGACATCGCCTCGATCAAGACGGTCGTCGTGATCTACGCCGAAAACCGCAGCTTCGACAATCTGTATGGCAACTTCCCGGGCGCGAACGGTTTGCAGAACGTCAGCGCGACCGCTGCCAAACAGTTGGACCGCGACGGCTCGACGCTCGCGACGCTGCCGCAAGTCTGGAACGGTCTCACGCAAACGGGCGTGACGCCGGTCGTCACGCAAGCGATGACCGCCAACTTGCCGAACAGCCCGTTCGCCATCGACGACCCCAACGGTTTCAACACGCCGATCACGAAGACGACGCGCGATCTGTATCACCGCTTCTATGAAAACCAGATGCAGATTGACGGCGGCAAGAACGACAAGTTCGCCGCATGGGCCGATTCGGGCGGCCTGGTGATGGGCCACTACACGCTCGACGCCGACAAGCTACCGCTGTGGAAAATCGCCCAGCAATACACGCTGGCCGACAACTTCTTCATGGGCGCATTCGGCGGCTCGTTCCTGAATCACCAATGGCTCGTGTGCGCGTGCACGCCGGTCTATCCGAACGCGGACAAGAGCCCGGCGGCCGGCTCGATTTCGGCAGTCGAAAGCGACGGCGTGACGCTCAAGCTCGCGTCGAACTCGCCCGCTTCGTCGCTCAACGGCCCGCCGAAGTTCGTGCTGTCGGGCAACCTCACGCCCGACTTCTTCGCGATCAACACGATGCAGCCGCCGTATCAGCCGAGCGGCAACAAGGCGGCCTCGGGCGGCGACGCGAATCTCGCCGACCCAGGCGCGGCCACGACGTTGCCGGCGCAGACGCAGCAGCACATCGGCGATCTGCTGAACAACGCGAAGGTGTCGTGGGCGTGGTACGGCGGCGCGTGGGGCGCGGCGTTGTCGGCGGCGCAGAACGGCACGTCGAATGTGATTTACGGCGCGAATCTGACGGCGCCGAACTTCCAGCCGCATCACCAGCCGTTCAACTACTTCGCCGATCTCGCGCCGGGCAGCGCGAACCGCGCGCAGCATCTGCTCGACGGCGGCCTCGGCGGCTCGGAGTTCATCAAGGCGATCGACAGCGGCACGCTGCCGCAAGTCACGTTCTACAAGCCGCAGGGCAACCTGAACGAGCACCCTGGCTATACCGACGTCGCGTCGGGCGACCAGCACATCGCCGATGTCATCTCGCATCTGCAAAAAAGCCCGCAGTGGAACAACATGCTGGTGGTCGTGACTTACGACGAAAACGGCGGCTTCTGGGATCACGTCGCGCCGCCGAAGGCCGACCGCTGGGGTCCGGGCACGCGCATTCCGGCGCTCATCATCTCGCCGTTCGCGAAGAAGGGTTTCGTCGATCACACGCAATACGACACGACGTCGATCCTGCGCTTCATCACGCATCGCTTCTCGCTGCCGACGCTGCCGGGCATCGCGGCCCGCGACGCCGCGCTCGTCGCCAACGGCGGCAAGCCGATGGGCGACCTGACCGCCGCGCTGAACATCAGGCAGTGAAAGTGAACGCGCGAAACATGCGGAACACGCGATAGCGAGCCACAACGGTAAGCAACAGCCCGCCTGCGCGGTGCGGCTTTCGACGGGCAGCTTCGGCTGCCCTTTTTTATTGGCGCAAGGGTTGACGAAAACGCGGGCGAAAAAAAATCCCATCGCCGGATAGTCGGTAGATGGGATTCTTCATGCAGACGATGGCGCGGCGGGAGAGGATCGAACTCACAACCTCAGGTTTAGAAGACCTGTGCTCTATCCAATTGAGCTACCGCCGCACACGACTGGGCCCGGATTATAACCGATCGCCCCGCGCCCGCCAGAACGCGGCGGACATCCTTAACATTATCAGACCGGCTGCGGATGCAGTGCGAACCAGCCGAGGAACACGATGCCCGCGATCACGCAGTACACGCCGAACGAAGCAAGGCGTCCGCGGCCTTCGAAATAGCGCATCAGGAAACGCACGCTGAGATACGCGGCGATAGCGGTCAGCACGCCGCCGAGCAGTGCGTCCGCAAGCTGGCCCGGCGCATGGAAGAGCTTCGGCAGTTCGAGCAGCCCGGCCGCGAAAATGATCGGCGTGCCGAGCAGGAACGAGAACTCCGCGGCCTTCTCGGCGGTGAGACCCGCCGCGTTGCCGGCGATCATCGTGAGACCGCTGCGCGAGAAGCCGGGAATCAGCGCGCCGATCTGCGCGAGGCCGACAAAAAACGCCTGGCGGAAGGTCATCTTCTCCGGCGCCTGATGCGCGCGCGAACGCTGCAGGCGGTCGCCCACCCACAACAGCACGCCGTTGACGATCAGCGCGATGGCGACGATGCGCAGGTCGTGAAAGATGCGCTCGAGCCGCTTTTCCAGCAGCAGGCCGACGAGTCCCGCCGGAATCGTGCCGATGATGAGCGCCCACATCATGTGCGCGTCGTCGTTGCGGCGTCCGCCGAATGACGCGAAAAAGCCGCGCACCAGCGCGCACCAGCGCTCGCGGAAATACCACAGCAGCGCGAACGCCGTGCCGAGATGCAGCGCGACGAGAAACGGCAGCAACTGTGGCGCGTGCTTATCGATATGCATGCCGAACAATGCGGGAATGAGCAGCGTATGCCCGAGACTGCTCACGGGGAAGAGTTCGGTCACGCCTTGCAGCACGCTCAGGAAGATCAGAAACGACAGATTCACGCGGCAGTCCTTGTAAGGAAGATGTCGGGGACAGCGCGCCGCACAATGAATCAGCCGGCGCGTCAAAAAGCGCACCGATTATGCCTGGGTGGCAAGTCAGCGCCAAGCGCCTCGGCCACATTCGGGGAAATTTTGACGCGCTGCGTCACAACTCGATACAGTTGTCAGCGAAACGCAAACGAAAAGGGCCGCCGACCAGCAGCAGCCCTTTCAATCGTCTGACGGCGAGACGTGCGATCAGCGCGCCTGGAAGCGCGCGAAGCTTACGGATCGCAAGCCGCGCGTCGCGCAGCGAGCGGACGCCCGGATCAGCGCTCGAGCTTGTAGAAGAAGTAGACGGTACTTGCGGTGAACATGCCGAAGAGCGCGACACCCATTGCCATTGCGAGATCCATGACGCCTCCTGAGCGATCTCGCCCGGCGGTAGAAGTCACCGGGCAGTGAGACGGATTATCGGCAACAACCGCCAACTCGCGACACTCGCAATTTCCCGAGAAGGGTTTCCCCGTAGGCCAAAGCAGAGCAAAATCGTCGTCTCGGCCGGCGGGGCTTGCGCCGGCTCAACACTTACTGATCACGCCATCGACCATGCCTCTTTCTCCGCAGCAGGACATTCTCGAAATCGCCCAGGACGCCTCCGTGCTCCGTTTTGCGCCGCAAGCCGGCGGCCGTCTGCTTTCGTGGCTCATCGACGGCGAGGAGGTGATTCATTGGCCGGACCACGCCGACTGGAGCCAGCCGGCGCGCATCCGCGGCGGTAATCCGCTGCTGTTTCCGTTTCTCGGAAGGCATCGCGTGGACGGCAAGATCGGTTATTGGCGCGACGCACAGGGCACGGTGCGCGAGCTGCCCATGCACGGCTTCGCGCGCGACCTGCCGTTCGACGCCCACGCCGACGTGCACGGCGCCGGCCTGCGCCTCGTGCTGACCGACAGCGAGGCGACGCGCGGCGGCTATCCGTTCCGCTTTCGCTTTGAAGCCGCGTACACGCTGATCGACGCGCAAACGCTCGACGTCACGCTGACCACCACCAATACCGGCGATGCCCCGTTGCCCTACTACGCCGGCCATCACTTTTACTTCACGCTGCCGCACACGCAGCGCGGCGAGACGTCGCTGGAATTGCCGCCCACCGAGCGGCGTTTCCAGCAGGCCGACGGTTCGATCAGCGCCGCCGAGCCGGGCGAAGCGCGCTACACGCTCGACGAAGCGCGCATCCACGACCGCTTCCATTGCCTGACCGGCGAGCCGAAGCAACCGGTGCGGCTGATCGCGCCGGGCCTCGGCCGCGTCATCACGATCGATCTCCAACGACCGAACTCCGTGCCCTGGTATGCGGTGACGACGTGGACGGAAGCGCCGGAGTCGGACTTCTATTGCGTCGAACCGTGGCTCGGCTTGCCCGATGCGATTCACAACGGCATGGGGCTGCGCTGGCTCGAGCCGGGCAAAACCGAGGCGGCTGCTTTGCGCATCCATGTAGGCAAACTGGGCTGAGCGCGGCGGAGTTTGTGGCCTGAGCGGGACGAAGCATGCGTCGTTAGAAGGTGGGCGACGTCATCCTTCCTGGCCGCTTTTCCGATGCTGCAACGCAAAACCGTTAGAATCGGACGCTTTGTATCCACCTGCCGCGTGATCGGGATCGGCGCGCGGCAGCGCTTTGCGAGGTCCAATGCCTGAAACAACAAGAATGATCAAACGACTCGCGTGCGTGTCGTTGGTGGCGCTCATCGCCGCGTGCGGGTCTGCGCCAGTGGGTCCGGGTTTTTATCGCGTCGAACGGGGCGACACGCTGTCGAAGATCGCGCGCAGTCACCGGCAATCGGTGCAAAGCATCACGCGCTGGAACAACCTGACGAACCCCGACAGCATCGAAGTCGGACAAGTGCTGCGTGTCGAGCCGCCCAACGGTGTGGCCTCGACGAGCGGCGCCGTGCGCAGCAACGGCAACGGCAATGGCAGCGCGAGTGCGTCCGCCGCGCCGCGTCCCGCGCCGGGCGACAATGCGCCGTCGTCCGCGCCGTCGTCGTCGATTTCGCTCATCTGGCCGACGAGCGGCAGCGTCATTCGCGGCTTCGACGGCTCGAGTTCGAAGGGCATCGACATTGCCGCGCCGGCGGGCACACCCGTCGTCGCGGCGGCGGCCGGCACCGTCGTCTATGCCGGCAACGGACTGCGCGGCTACGGCAATCTGCTGATTCTCAAGCACAACGCCGAGTATCTGACCGCCTACGCGCACAATCGCGCGCTGCTCGTGAAGGAAGGCGAAACCGTCACGCAAGGCCAGAAGATCGCCGAGATCGGCGACACCGATACCAACCGCGTGATGCTGCATTTCGAGCTGCGTTATCAGGGCCGCTCGATCGACCCGTCGCGCGCGCTGCCCCCGCGCTAGGCGCGCCGCGGCGTCCGTCGCGCGGGGAACCCCGCGTGCTATAAACGCTCAATCCGGCAGACGTGGCCACCCGTCACGTCTGCCACGTCATCTGTAAGGAAATCCGTAATGAAGAGCGCATTGGCGTCCGTGGCGACGGCCGCGGCGATCGGTGTCGGCGTGCTGACACTGGGCAGCCTGGCCGGCTGTTCCACGACCACCACCATGACCTACTTGCCGAGCGGCGACACCGGCTTCGCGATCAACTGCAGCGGCAGCGACGCGAGCACGAGCTGGGCCGAATGCTATAAACGCGCGGGCGAAGTCTGCGGCAATTACGGCTACGACGTCGTCTCGAAAGATGTGGATAACGGCGCCACGTCGGGCGGCACCGTGGGCGGCATTTTCGGCGCGAACGTGAAGAACCGGTCGATGGTCGTCCGCTGCAAGCAATAAGCCGCGCTGGCCGCGCCGCCCGATTGCGGCGAATCCCGCCGACGGCGCAGCCAGCGCCCTGAACGCGGTTCGATGCGTGCGGCGAAGGCCAGCAAAGCCGCGAATGCAATCGGCCACAGCGCGACGAAAATGATTACCCCGTTCATAATCGACGAAAGGAAAGGTAAGTTTAATGATCCGCGCGAGGTATGTCGTCGCGGTGACCGCGGTTAAAAAGCAGGCAAAAAAAAGCCCGGCGCGAGGCCGGGCTAACGGGGGTTCGGCGCATATCGGCAAAGGACCGGTTCACCATGCGCCAGAACGAAATTTAACAACCGGCTTTTACAAGCGCAATATATTAATTATCCGAACAGTGTGATGCGACGCACGGATTCCGCGTTATGTGAACGCAAAACTCGGTGAATAAAAGGCCTGCACGGGGCTCTTATCTGTTGATCAACGGGCTCTTTAATTCATAAGCCAATTTGCCTAATGCGCCCGAGACCCGCATGGAGCAATGCTCGTGCCGGGCCGCGCGTATTGGGCTGAGGAAAGTTTTACAGCGATCGTGAGCGGACACGCCGGACGTGATCTCATCGGGCAGTGCCGCGAAAAGCGCTTAGTGCGCCACCGCACCATTTCTATTAACTAGCTTGATTGACCGCGCCTGTGCCGACCGAATATCCTCCACAGAAGTTCGCAATTGGCGAAATGTCCCAACTTTAAATAGGCAGACAGAACCGGCTGATTAAAATCGTCTGCTCATAATTAATAATCAGATGTTAATCGTTTGAACGTCGCTGCACAAGTCGGCCGAAAGTCATAATCCGTCCGCGCGGCAATGGTTTTTATGAGCCGCTCGCGCCGTTGAACCGCGCGACATGAAGGTTCAGAATCGAATCACTGCCCAACGGCCCGGCGCCGCAGAACGCTGCGCGCCGCGCAGGCTGCCCGCGCCGATGGTTTATAGTATCGACCCCCGCCAGAACCCCGCTTACGATGACTTCCAACGACGCGACCCACAGCCCTCTGTACACCAAACTGCTCGCCGAAACCGCGAAAATCGGCTGGCCGGAGCTGGAACGCTTTTTTGCGCGCGGCATGCTGCTGCGCGTCGCGAGCGACCTCGATCTGGTGAGCGTGGCCGAAGCCATCGCCAGCGACGACACCGCGCAGGTCACGCAATGGCTGTCGTCCGGACTGGTCGAGCGTGTGCAAGCGGAAACCGCCGCCGACTTCGCCGCGCGCGATCCTGACCTGTGGGCCGTGGTCGTGTCGCCGTGGGTGTGCGTGCAGGAACGCCATTGAGGGAAGCCGCGCAGCCGGTGCCCGCGCCCGCGTCCGCGCCGCCGGTGCGCTGGCACCGCCGCGTGCTTGCGCTTGCGTTTCCGATCGTCCTCGCGAATCTGACGCAGCCGATTCTCGGCGCCGTCGATACCGCCGTCGCCGGACACCTGGACGGCGCGTCGTATCTGGGCGGCGTCGCGCTCGGCGGGCTCTTTTTCAACTTCGTGTTCTGGGGTTTCGGCTTTCTGCGCATGGGCACGACGGGCCTCGTCGCGCAGTCGCACGGTGCCCGCGACGATGCCGGGCTGCGGGATAACGTCGTGCGCGCGCTGTTGCTCGCGGTTCTGATCGGCGCGGCGGTGCTCGCGCTGCAAGCGCCGCTCATCGATTACGCGCTGCGCGCCATCGGCGGCAGCGAGGCCGTGCAGCGCAACGCGCGGCTTTACTGCCATGCGCGCATCTGGGCGGCGCCGCTCGCGCTCGGCAACTACGTGGTGCTCGGCTGGCTGCTCGGGACCCAGCGCGTGCGGCTCGCGTTGCTGTCGCAGGTATTCATCAACGGTGTGAACATTGTCGCCGTCTTCGTGTACGTGCATGCGTTCGATTGGGGCGTCGCCGGAATCGGCGCGGCCACCGCCACCGCGGACGCGCTCGGCTTCGTGCTCGGTGCGGCGCTGCTGTGGCACGGCAGGCCGCGCGGTCTGCCTGCGCTGAACCGCCAAGCGCTCTTCGACGCCGCGGCGCTGCGGCGGCTCGTGGTACTCAATCGCGACATCTTCGTGCGCACGCTGTGTTTGCTGCTGTCGTTCGGATGGTTTGCGCATCTCGGCGCGCGGCAAGGGGACGCGACGCTCGCCGCGAATGCGCTGCTGCTGAATTTTCAGACCTTCATGGCTTATGCGCTCGATGGTTTCGCGCACGCGGCCGAGGCGCTCGTCGGTGCGGCGATCGGCGCGCGCGACCGGCATGCGTTCGTGCAGGCGGTCAAGGTGACGGCGCTGTGGTCGGCGCTCGGCGCGTGCGGCTTCGCGCTGGTGTATGCGGGCACGGGTTCGTGGATCGTCGAAGGTCTCACCGATCAGGCCAGCGTGCGCGCCACGGCCGAGCTGTATCTGCCGTGGGCGGCGCTTTCGCCGGTGGTGTCGGTGGCGGGTTATGTGCTCGACGGCGTGTTTATCGGCGCGACGCGGACGCGCGAACTGATGACGTCGATGATCGTGTCGTTCGCGGTTTTCGTCGGCGCGTCGTGGCCGCTGCTCGCGCTGTACGGCAACCACGGACTGTGGGCCGCGATGCTCGTCTTCATGGCGGCGCGCGGTGTGACGCTCGGGCGGTATTTGCCGGGGTTGGTGCGTGGGGTCGGGGGGGCGGGGGTGTAGGGGCGTTTTCTCTGGCGATGTGGCGTTGCGTTCCGCCGTCACCCGCGGTTGAGGTTTGGAAGCGCTGGTCGAGTTCGAGATTCGTGTGATGGTACTGTGGTCGTACGGCGCTCTCGTATGGCGCGGTTGCGTTGCCGCGGTGGCGTCGTCGTCGCCTCATCCTCCTCGTGGTTGCTGCGCGGTTGCGGCGTCGTTGCGTCGCCCACAAAATGCGGACCGACTCTGTGCCGCAGTTGCCTCGCGGTTTGGTCGTCGTTGCGTCGCCGCTCGCCCGTAACTCGCCTGGCCTCGCTTCGCCGCCTTCCCCGTTACGCCTTGAAACAAGCGCACACATATCCCACAGGGACGCGGCTCTAGAATGCCTGCAGCCCTCGCATTCCGCGCAAACAGTGTGCGTGGGTCAGAAGCGCCGGTGTGCCCGCATCGACGCTTCGCTTTATCGCAGACGCAAACTTAACGAACACTCAACTCAGGCTCAGCGCGCGACGGGCGCGGGCACCATCGCGGGCGGGTGGGTGTCGGTGGGCACGCCGTGATAATCGGCGGGGTCCTTCGGCGGGCCGGCGCGATGCGCGGACGGTCCATCCGCGCAGCCGGCGACGCCGGCGGCGAGCAGCAATGCAATCATCGAAACGCGGAACATAGACGCTAATCTCTCTAACGAAAAGAAGTGCACGACGGGAGCGCGGAAGTCTACCCGCAACGCGCATTCCATGACGCCGCACGCGCAGCCGCCTCTGCCATTTCGCGATGCTTGACCTACTATAAAGTCACAGCCGAACGTGAAAGGAGACTGCCATGGACGCTGAATCGATCGCCGGTCTGGTCGGACTCGGAGTAGGCCTCGCGGTGCTGCTGGCACTATCCATCTTCGAATCGAGAACCTATCGACGCGAACATGGCGAAGGCATGCTGCATCACTGGATAAGTCATCAGCATCCGCATATGCCGCATTGGATGCGTCGCCGGCATTGAAACCGCGGCTGGCGCCGGTCGTTTGCAGATGAGCCCGCGCTCGCGGGACGGTGTCGTTTTGTTCGCGTGATTTTGTTCCTTGAAGGCGTTCGCTGGAGCTGGCGCCTGATCCGCTGCTGATCGTCGAGTGATCTCGTCCGCGTGGCCGTGCGCGCCAAGCGGCGCTCTTGCTCGTCGCTCTACCGTCGCCCCTCGTCGCCCCTCGCCCCGCCCTCGCCCCCTCCTCGACAACTCCCTGGGCACGCGCGTTGCTGATTCGCAGGCTGCAAGGAGCGCGTGCATTGCGCGTCGCCTGTCGCGACAAGCAATGTGCGCCGGATCAACCAGACTGCGGCCCAGCACCCTTCCGGGCCGAGAGGGAGAACTCAAATGACGATCGGAACCATCCTGCTCATCGTGCTTATCCTGCTGCTGATCGGTGCGCTGCCGACCTGGCCGTATAGCAGCGGTTGGGGCTACCGCCCGACCGGCGTGCTCGGCGTCGTGCTGATCATCGTCATCGTGTTGCTGGTGCTCGGGCGCATATGACGCGGCTAACTTTGCTCCGACGCAATTCGCGATTGACTCTGGCACCTAAAGCCACGTAGAATCTCGGATTCGTCGGAGCGTAGCGCAGCCTGGTAGCGCATCTGATTTGGGATCAGAGGGTCGAAGGTTCGAATCCTTTCGCTCCGACCAACGAAAGCGCTGTGCAAACAAGGACTTACGGATTGCTCCCGTAAGTCCTTTTTGTTTTCCCGCTTCTCGCCATGTCTTCCGTTACCGCCCGGTTACCGGAAAATGGCCCGCACAAAACCGCGCGTCAGCGACCTTGGCCGAACATTAACGAAGCTGGCACGCCGTGCATCAAGTGCGGGCAAGCTCTGGACAAGCCATTTCATTCTCGCTGGGTGATGCGATTGTCTGCTGCGATCGCGTCCATCGTGGTTACTAAACTGGTGAGTAGGTCCCCGTGATGCCGCTTCAAGTGTCCTTGGATGTTTTCGTTGCGAAGCAGGCGCACCATAAAGCTTTTCGCGACGACGAGCGACAGCATCGTATCGCCAATCTCGTCTTCGACGGCTTGGCAGTCTTGCCGTAGCCGCTCCATCTCGCCCTCCATTTTCGCAAGGTCTTCGGTCGAGATTTCATCTTTCTTCTTCGGCTTCGCCCCATCAACCAACGCGTCACAACGCGTGGCGACCAGAATCATTTCGGCGTAGGTCGCCGTGAATTTGTTAGCAGCGGCCATGATTTCTGCTGCCTCGATCTGCCGGAATGGTTTCATCTTCTTCAAGACAGAAAAGACCTTGGGGGCGGCTTGCCGATTTTTGAGGAGCGAGACCGCCTCGGGCGCTAAACCGTCCAGCAAAGTGGCCCGCATGCGGATACTCCGCACGTCCATCCGAAGCACCTCGGCGATCCGCTTCTCCGATGCGCCTTTTGCCAGCGCAGCCCGAATCATCTTGTGCTCTTGTACTGCCGACAGGCGGGTGATATGCCGGTTGAACGTGAAGCTTTCATCGTCGGTCGAAATCATGCAGGGCGCGGTCTCCCGACGAAGTTCCTTTAGCGCCTCAAGCCGCAACCTCCCGTCGAGCAACTCATAATCTCCAAGCCGACGGGGGGAGCGGAACACCGCGAGTGGCTCTATCACGCCCAGCTCCGCGATGGAACTGAGGATGGTTCTGTATTTTGAGGTCGCCAAGGCCCCTTTGGTTAGCTGAGAGTCGGCGATAATCCGCTCAAGGGCAATATCGACAACGTTTGTCTCAAACCCGTGTCTGACGTTACTCATGGCATAAGCTCCGGCGGAATGCGAGAGGCGACCGCCTCGGGAATGTCCTTGATACCTTCGGCGCGCAAGAGCGTCCGGAAATGCTCGTCGGCAAGAAAGCGTCGCAGAGCCGAAGTGATCAGCAGTAGCCTCTGTTCTTGCAGATTGGCGTTCTGTACGATCATCTGTTGGCGACGAACCTCGTTCTTGTACGTCCGCAGCAGTTTTTGCGGTGATGGCTTTTCTCGAGGCGCCGGACGTCCATGCATCTTTTTGCCCGACGCTTCCCTTTTGCTGAGAATTCTCCGCACGCGCAGCAATTGCTCCCCGGTCAGCGTCTTGGACTCGTAGGCGGCGACCATCGCGGCTTGGACTTCCTCCGTCGGCGCTCGGGCGACTTCAACCGCCAGCCACAGCGGCATGGCGGACTTTTCAACCGCCTGTATCAGCCGTTGCTCGCCTCTCTCCAACAATTGCAGAATACCGTTGATATAGCTGTCGTCGAGATTTGTTTTCTTCGCAATCTCGACGGTTGTGTAACCCTTGGCACGAAGAACCTGCAGCCCGCTCAATAGCTCGACGGTTGAATGCCGCCGCCGCGCGATGTTCTCGGTCAGCGTGATGAGGTAACGGTCGATCTCATTAGCTTCGACAATGGAGCAAGGGATCATCGTCTCCCCTAACGCCTTGAGCGCCTCAAGCCTCCCCTGCCCGCACAAAACCTCATGCCAGTCACCGTCGGAGTCGCGCCCGCCGTGCGCAACTGTAATAGGCCGCTTGAGCCCAACCGACGCGATGTTCTCGACGAGCTGTGAGAAGAAATAGGGGTTGCGCGTCCGAGGGTTTAGCACGCGAAGTCTATCGATCGGAATCAGGATGATCTGCTCGCTGCGCGAAAGCGCGGAAACCATCTTATCGACGCGGTCATTCATAGCTGACTCCCTTGAGAGGAACCCGGCGCGCCAGATGACAAAGCATGCTCAAGTCGTCATAGCGATAGGCTTCGAATCCGAAATCGTTGTGGTCGCCCAGTCGGACCATGTCAGATGAGACATCGATGCGCGGCAAGAGGTAGTAGTCGCGGATCGACTTTGCGTCGAACTCCATGCGAACAGCGATTGTGATATCGGGGCGTAGCGCGTTATCAAAGCGGATGATCCAGCGATTCGAGCCAGCCGCGGTCGGTCGGCAACGTGATAAGGCGAGCGACACCTTGAATTCTTCGTTGACCCACAGCAGGCCCGACATGGCGTCTCTCTCGACCCGGGCACCCGTGGCGGCCATCGCTTGCTCGGCGAGCGAGACGACTTCGGGGTGAAGCTCCCGCAAGCGGCGGTTGGTTTCGACGTAGCGATAGTCACGAGCGGGCGTATAGCCGATCAGGTCGTAAGTTCGAAGCAAGCTTCCGAAGCGGCTCGTGTAGGCACTACTCGAAGGACAACCTAGAGCTTCATCGATAACGATGCCGGAAAGATAGCCGTTGCGCAGCAGCAGCGTGCGCAGTGCATTCAACATGTCGGTGTCGGTCCAGCGGTAGGAGCGTGCGAGGATAAGTTGGCGAGCAGCCTCGAAAATGATTCGTTCGACGATCGGCTCGAACGCGTTGTCCGCACGAATCCAAGAAGCCGGAGGATTGCGGACGCGCTCTTGTTTAAGCTTGAACGACACCCGGTTCCAAACGTTGTCGCCGACGTATTTGTCGTTGATGAGGATTTGATGGACGGTTCCCCGGGTCCACTGCGTGCCACGGTCTGTGCGGATGGCCGCCTCGTTCAGGGCGGCTGCAATCTCGGATTCGGATTGCCCTTCCTCAACAAACTGGCGATAGATGGCTCGCACGGTCGCCAGTTCATCGGGTGGCCCTGGAACGAGGATGACCCGATCCGTCTGGATTGCCTTTTGCTCACCGCGTTTCAACTCGTCTTTGCGAACGCCCGATTGGTCGACGCGAACGCGGCGCAACCCATATCCGGCTGGGCCGCCTTGACGGAATCCGTTGCGGACTTGGCGGCATTGCCCGGCGTGGACTTTGACACTAAGTTCCCGACTGTATTCGCCAGCCATCGTCCGCTTCACGCTCTTGATAATGCTTGAAACTGGACTGCCGTCGTTCTCAAACTGTTCTGCGCAGTAGAGCACCCTCACGCCCGCGTGCTTGCAGCGGATTTCGTAGCTCGCGCTCTCGTCTGGGTCTTGGAAACGCCCCCAGCGGCTCACGTCGTAGACGAGAATCACAGAGAAATCCGCAGCTCCCGATTCCGCGTCCCGGAGCAAGGCTTTCAGGGAATCCCGGCCGTCGAGCCGTAGGCCGCTTTTCCCTTCGTCGGCATAGACTCGCACGATGTCAAGGTTCCGGGCTTCTGCGAATGCCCGAATGACATCTTTCTGGTTTTCGGTTGAGTACTGTTGATGCTCCGTCGACATTCGCACGTATGCCGCCGCACGGCCTCTGCCGCCTCTGTCTTGCGGGGTTTCAGTGCGCGATGTCGGTTCCACCTTGCCTCCCGTGAACCGCGAGGGGACAGTTCCCGTCGCTGGATGCTCCCTCAGACAGACGGGCAGGCGCCGTCTCATTGCCTGCGTTCAAGGGAATATAGTTTCGGAGGCGCGAAAAATGTTGCCGGCAATACGCAAGAACTTGCTCAAGGAAAAGGAGCAAATCGGCGCGGAGTATCCTCTCGCGATCGCCATTGCACTAAAAGAAGAGCTCGGGGGCTCGCGGCAAACGATCAAGAAGCTTGCCCGGTGGACCGGTGCGAGCGAACGAACGGTTCAGAATTGGCTTGGCGGCGTTCGCGGTCCAAGCGGCCCTCACTTGGTCGCCCTAGCGAAACACTCCTCGGCCGTTCACTTCGCCTACCTGTCGATGACCGGCAGAGCGGACGATCACGCGCCAGATGTCGATGCATCAGTCAACTTGCTCAGAGAGGCACTCGTCCTGCTGACCGCCCGTTGCCGCTGACCTAGGCCGTTCTCGGTCTTGTTCTGCTAGACGCCAACGCGTCGAATTCCGATTGGCTCGTCCGATTGGACGTGACTTAATGCGGCACAACAGAAACGGTCAACGAACGTCCGATTTCTTGTCACCTGGGACATCGGCCAGCGGCAGCCAAGTGCAAAAAACGAGATGATTGCCGTTTGGAAGGATTCCCGCCATTACTCACCGCGAGGGAGGCATAGTCGTATGCTAAATGTTCGTGTTTTCGAACAAGCCGATGCCGACGAACGGTGCCTTCGGCGCTTTGACCATCCCGAAGACATGAGTACGCAGCCGCCGCCGGCATACCATGTCGATACCGAGAGTGGGTTCCCGTGGTAGAGCGTCAGATTCAAAAGGCATAAAACGCATTATCTTCCTCAAGCCCTAGGCGCATCAGCCGATAAGAAGCTGATGGCGTTCTGCGCGTAATCTCAGCTTGCGCTCTGCGTGCGCAGTGTGTCAGTGACTCGTACATTGTCAATCGGTCGGTCTTTTGATACCGCTTAGGGGGTGGCCTGCGCCATCTAGTAGCACCGCCCGCGCGGGGATATAGGAGGAATATGCAATACGCAAAAGCTGGTAATGGAAAGGTCTGGGAAGCAGCAGAGTTTGCCGGGCTCCCCAGTCAGCAGCTTGAGGACGAACGCCGCAATCTTACCTGCGTCGAGTGCGGGGAATTCGCATGGTTTCGGAAGCCAAGCACGCATGGACATCCGGCCCATTTCTGCGCTCACCACACGTCGCAATGTAATCTACGCGTGGAGTATGTCGTGGTCGGCGAGCCGCGCAATGAGGCATCCATCGCTGAAGGCCAAGTGGCCAGCGGCGATCTCATCGTCGTTGACCTCGACCAGGAAATCGGTGGGAATGTTGATGTCACGCCTGTACAGCCGCCGCCGACCGGCGATGGCGAAGGTGGTGGACGAACATACGCGGTACGCGGAGGGAACCGGCAAGCGTCGCAGCACTTTACTTTGCGCCGGATATTGCTGCGACTTGTGCAAAGTCCCGATTTTCGTCGTTCAGATCGACAAATTAGATTGAGCAAGGCTGACGGCGAAGTCCTCATTCAAGGGGCGGTCCGAGACATTGCCGCGAGCTTCGATGAAATTCGCGCCGAGAGACACAACGACATACTAGCGCTGTACTGGGGACCTATTTCTACGACCGGACGTACGCCAGACGGAAAACTCTGGCTTAACTCATCGGATCGGTACAGTGGTGCAAGCGTCGTCATTTTTGAAGATGTCGCGGACGACGTCCTGCAGACGTTTGGCATTACGGACCTGGATGATCTTGCAGGCGCACACGTGCTCGTTGCCGGACGCTGTACGGTCCGTGACGGCGCTAGGCCATTCATCTGGTGCAGTTCGCCCAAGTACATAATGATTAGACGATACCGCGATGAGAGGTTGCAGGCCGATTTGTAGCCTACCGGATGACGAGCACTGTCCTAACAGCCGCTTCGCGCCGGCGCGGTTGTCAAGAAGGCGCCCGATCCGCGCATGCCCGCTTGACGGTCGCCGTGCCAACGCCGAATTTCTCCGCGGTTTCTCGAATGCTTGCACCATGCTCTGCCCGCCAAATCTTGATTGCAGAGTAGTCATGTGATCGTGCGCGCCCCTTGTACTTTCCCTCGGCCTTCGCGATCGCCACGCCGCGCCGCTGCATCTCGGCGCGGTTCAGATAGTCGGCTTCTCCCTGCGCGGCCATGAAAGCTAGAATCGCGTCGCGCGTTGCTTTCTCGATGGGGTCTTTGGCCTTGCCGTCGAAGGTCATGCCGTTCAGCGTGCATTCGACACGTACTTCCAGCGCCATCAATCGGCGCATGGTCGCATGTAGCTCGTCATAGCGGCGGCTGATGCGGTCCAGCCAGCGCACAATGAGAATGCCGCCGTGCCGCAAGTCGTGCTCGGCTTTGCGCCACTGCTCACGCTCGGCGGGGGCTACGTGATAGCCGCTGACGCCCTCATCAATGAACACGTCCTTGTCCTGCACCGCGTGGCTTCTGGCGTCCTCATATTGGCTCGCCGCTGACTGGCCGTCCGTGGTGGAAATCCGCCCGTAATAGAGTCTGCGCATGATTTAATGTGGATCATTTGGATTGTTAGATCAATTTTATCATGGATCAAATAACCGGTTGATCCTGTTGATCCACGGCTGAACGACCCGGCGCATGGGTCGTTACGGTGTACCCAAACGAGCCAGGAAGTTGGCGTCGGCTCGTTGTGCGCGTGCTACTTGGTCTTAGAGTGATGCCATAGGGTCGGGTGAGCGTTCGGCACACCTATGATCTGGCAGTTCTACAATGTCCATTTTTTCCATTACAATTGAGGTTCCAAAAATGGACATGGAGTCCTCGTATGCCCGCGGTCGTGCACCAGAAAATCGAAGAAGTCGAATCGAGGCTGTCGCAACTCGGCCTCACCCGCGAAATCATGATTGAGATCGTGCAAGCGTGTGTCGCGGGATATGCCGGCTGTACTGACAACGACCCTCCGGGCGCTCCAGGCTATTCTTCGTGGCGACACGGCGTCCGTCGAAGCCGTGAACTGCTTCGACCGCTCGGTTGGCTCAAAGACAATACCGGCGGCCTTGCTACCTGTCTGAACCGCGAGAAAAAGGTCCGCCTTGCCATCCTGAATGCAGACGACGGCGCAGGTATTCCTGATCGCGTTCCGCAGAATCGTTCGAAGAAAGGTCCGAACTCGGAGCGTGCCGCGTTCAACAACAAGCAGGTTCACCAATATACGTTGCCGGATGCCGATGACTGGCCGTCTCCTGACGGCGAGGTGCCAGTCACCAACCTCAGCGAATACGCCACGTGGCACGTTTGCGTTTTCATCAAGGGCGACAACGTTCAGGCCGAATTGTCGTTGCTGGGGGATTTCGACGCTGGCTATGCTTCCGAGTGCCTTGAGAAGATCATCCTCGTGGCTCCCGGTGAGTGGAATACGCCGATCCGGGATCAGAATAGCAGCGATGATGACGACGATCTCGATGCATTCCCTATCGAAGTAACCCGTAAGTAAGCATGTTCAATCCAAGCCGACTGAGCCTCGCTAGACGTCGACGCAAGTTCACAAAAAAAGCGCTTGCAGAACTGCTGGGCTGCGATCAAAAGACAATCATTCGGTATGAAAGCGGCGAAGCGGAACCGCCCGAGGAAAGTTTGAATGCGCTTTCGAGCGCATTGAACTTCCCGGTCGCTTTCTTCTCCGGCAACGACATCGATGAGCCACAGCCCGAGGCTGCCAGCTTCCGATCAATGAGCACGATGTCCGCTCGCGAGAGGGATGCCGCCCTCGCCGCTGGCGCGTTTTCGTTCGTTTTTAACGACTGGATTGACGCGCGGTTCCATCTACCTTCGCATGCTCTCATCGACTGCAAGGACTGCGCCGATCCCGAAGCGGCAGCACGTGTTCTACGCGAGGAGTGGGGGCTCGGAGATCGGCCAATTACAAACATGGTGCATCTTCTTGAGGCCAAGGGCGTGCGGGTGTTTTCGCTCGCGGAAAATACGAAGACGGTCGACGCCTTTTCGATGTGGCGGAAGGAAACGCCCTACGTCTTCCTGAACACGTTTAAGACCGCCGAACGCAGCAGGTTCGACGCCGCGCACGAGCTTGGGCATCTTGTCCTGCACAAGCATGGTGGCCCACAGGGCGGTAGAGTTGTCGAAGACGAGGCGAACCAGTTTGCCTCGGCGTTTCTAATGCCAGAGGGAGATGTGAAAGCTCGGCTCCCTCGGGTCAACGCGGTAAATCAGATAGTGGAAGCCAAGAAACGGTGGCGGGTATCGGTCGCCGCATTGAACTATCGATTGCACCGTTTGGAAATAACCACCGACTGGCAGTACCGCAACTTCGCGATCCAGATTTCACAACACTATCGGCAATCGGAGCCATATTCCGTCGAGCGTGAAACGTCTGTGGTGTGGGACAAAGTTCTGCAGATGTTGCGCGCCGATGGCATGACGAAGCACACGATCGCAAGTGCGCTGTCGCTGCCGGTTGTGGAATTCGACAATCTGGTGTTCCGCCTCACCAACTATCATAGTATCGAGGGCGGTGGGTCTGGTCGCGGCAAAAGCAAAGCGAAACTGAGTGTCGTTTAGCAAGGGAACGGGGCGCATCTACAATGACTTACTAGCACTTTTCAGCGTCAGAGCATCATTAGATTAGATTCGATTGCGCAACCGGGCGACTGGGGACGCCGCCTGGATCGCTCACGTTACTGGAATCCATCGGGTAGGCAGATAACCCTTGAAGGCTCCAACGAGCCTTGGCGTCTCGCAAGCGAGATGACGCTTGAAGCGATTCGTTTGACCGAATTCAGCGACCGCCCAAGCCGACTGAACTGCGCTTTTGTAATGGACGGGATGAGAGCTGTTAATGCGTGCCGCGCGGTGCTGCGGACCGGCCGTCTGCCCCCCGCCCCTCCATTCACGTCGCGGTGGCAGGGGTGAAGCGGCCAGTTACTTTCTTACCAGCCGCGCCGACTTGGGGTCATAAACGTACCCTGTAATCGTCCCGTCCTTAATCCGCTCGACCGCTTCGTCGACTACGAACACCGGCACCAGGAACCACTCGCGCGGGACGACGGCCTTGCCAAAGCGGTCCTTGATTTCAATGTCAAGGCGCGCCGGGTCGAACACGCGGTGGATAAGGTTTTCGAGCTTGACCCTATTGATGTTGTAAAGGTCATAGGTAGCTACCACTTCCACGTCAGCCAGCAGGAAGGTTGAATCGTTCCTCGCGTTGGCAAACCGGGCGGCGACGTTACTCTGGCCTGTCACCCCGATCTTGTGCAGCACCTCGCGGTTAGCCACGACAATGGGATTGTCCGACTTGCTGCGCAAAACGTAGATCGTTCCGCTTTCATGGTCATCATCCGCTGCCTCGTCAGAGAATAGAGGACCGGCGGATGGGTTGGTGACAAGTCGAGCCGCCTCGTCGCGGTAGAGTGCGCGTTGGAACGAGCGTAGTAGAACATCGCTCTCTGTGCCGTTGTCGAAGACGACGCGAAGGCGGCTGTCACGGCGTTCATAGTTGGTCCGGATTTCCTCGCCCACTTCGGCAACGTAGGCCAGTTGACCTCCGACAATGTAGAACTCGCCCTGCTGAATCTCAGTCAGCTTGATTTCATCCAGCTTGTGGAAGGCGTGCGTTTCGCGGATGCCTTCCTTCAATTCACGCTGCACCTGCTCGAAGAGAGGCTTGAACGTCTCGAAGTCATCGCACGGCATGCGTTGCGCAACCTCCTCGGCGGCGCGTTTCTCGGCGCTCGTACGAACATGGCGAAGGACAGTGATATCGTCGGCGGTGGCCGTGCCAGCCAGCTCCGCGGCAAGCTCGTCCACGTCTATAGTCTCTTCGATTGCGGCAACGCTCGGCGCGCCCGCAAGTAGACCTTGTCGGTCCAGTGGTGCAAGCAGCGCGAGGCAATCAGGAAGCTCGCGCAGGCGGTCGAGGCGCACCGCGTACAGTCGCTCGAAGATGTCGCGGCCTTCCCCGTGTTGCGGGGCGCGGCTGTGCGTCTCGAAGAACCGCTGAATCTCCTCGAATCCGGCGATGATGCGCTCTTCGCGCGGCGGGCGTCCCCCCTTCTTCTCGGGCCCGGCGAAGTCGGAAAGCTCTGCGGCCAGATCGTCGAGGTCGGATTTACTCATAACGCCCCTCGGCCTTGAAGCGCATGAAGGCCGACGCCCCTTCGGCCATGTGTCGCTCCCAAACATCTTGTGAATCGAGCGCAGGTACACGGCCGCGCTCCTTCTTGAATTGCGCTGCGCGCTTGGCAAGGTCAAGCGCATCCTCCGGCGTCAGGCTCGTCCGCTTGGCAGAGATAGCCGCCGCAACCTGTTTCAGGCTCTCCTCGCTCATCGTCTTGGCAAGGATGGCATAGGCTTCGCCGAAGGGATTGATGCGGTCGATGAGGTCGATGTCAAGCTCGCGCACGTCCATGGCAAAGCGGCGCACCCCGTCAATGAGAGCGGTGTTGGCCGATGGCTCGGCGCTGTCGTCACCGGTAGCCACCTGCTTGGCTTGCTGCGTCAGGTTGAGCGCGGCGATGGCGTGCTGGCGGACCGCTTCCTGATCCTCAGCGTCAAGCTCGGGGTACTTGTCTTTGATGATCTTGCCCATGCGGACCTGCGTAAGCTCCTCGGGCACCAGCTCCTCGTCGAACAAGCCGCGCTCGATGGCGGTCTTGTCCTGAATGAAGCTAGCAATCACCTCGTTCAAATCTTCCTGACAAATCCGTGCAGCTTCCTTACTCTTGGGTTCGGTAAGACCCTTGATCTCGATCTGAAACTGCCCTGTCTGCTCGTTGAAGCCGACGTTGCACTTGTCCGGGTCGTAGCCACCCTCGCCGTAGTTAAAGCCTGGCGCGGGACCATTATCCGGGTTCTTCGGCTTGAACTCGAAGCGTGGCGCTAAAACCTGCTCCATCAGCAGGCTTGCCGCGATGGCCTTCAAAGTATCGTTTACGGCCTCGGTGACAGCCTCTTCGGTCGCATCCACGGCAGCGATCAGGTTGGTGAACCTCGCGCGGGTCTTGCCTGGTGCATCCCGGGTCGCACGGCCAATGATCTGCACGACCTCGGTCAGACTGGCGCGGTAGCCCACGGTCAACGCGTGTTCGCACCAAATCCAGTCGAAGCCTTCCTTCGCCATGCCTAGCGCGATGATGATGTCCACATGGTCCCGGCTGTTCTTCTGCAGCGGGTCTTTCAACGCCGCCGAAACCCGATCGCGCTTTGAAGCATCGTCATCGACCAGATCGGCAATGCGCAGCACACGGCCATCGGGACGCTTTACGAGCTGGAAACCAGTGGCGGCGTCGATGCCCTGCCACTCACCCAGCGCTTCGATGATGTGCTCCACCTCGCGCACCTTGTCCTTCGTACTTTCGCGCGAATTGACGTTGGGGATGTGGATGATGGTCCTCTCGTCCGAGTTGAGCACATCAAGAATGTCGTCGGCGTAGGTTTCGGGATGGACGCGGGAGTAGAAGAAATAGCCGATATCGAGCTGCTTAAGGTACTCGTAGCCGTTGAGCTGTTCGTAGTAGGTGTAGGTGACGGTATCGAACTTCGATTCATCGGATGGCGCAAGCACGGCCTCGGCGTCGCCCCGGAAATAAGAGCCGGTCATAGCGACGACGTGGACGCGACCACGCTCGATAAACTGTCCAAGATGCAGGCCGAGTTTGTTGTCGGGGTTGGCTGAAACGTGGTGGAACTCGTCGACGGCGATCAGCCGGTCATCGAACTGCTCCACGCCATACGCATCGACCGCGAAGCGAAACGTCGCGTGGGTGCAGACCAGCACCTTGTCGTCGCTCTCGAGAAAAGCGCCGACTGACCTCACCTTGCCACCGTTGTCGTTGCCGGGTGCGTTGCAGAGGTTCCACTTGGGTTCGACGTGCCAGTCAGCCCAGAAACCAAACTCCGATAGAGGTTCGTCGTTGAAGCTCGCGCCGATGGATTTCTCCGGAACGACGATGATGACCTGCTTCAAGCCCTGGTTCTGGAGCTTATCGAGCGCGACAAACATCAGCGCACGGCTCTTGCCTGACGCAGGCGGCGACTTGATGAGCAGGTACTGCTCCCCGCGCTTCTCGTACGCGCGTTCCTGCATCGGACGCATCCCAAGGGCATTGGCCTTGGTGGACGCACCGTTTCGGGCATAGGTGACGGATACGGAGGGGACGGACTTGTCAGCTCGATTGGTCATGTCTTGCTCGTCTGTTGCGAGTTGGCGCGATCTTTTTTGATGGCGTTCTCGAACCACTGTGGGACGTTAGTTATCTGGCTCTCGAAAACGTTGTTCGGAACGTCCCGCCAAAAAGCTAAGATCGCATCGGAGAACGTCTGAAACTGCTCATCATTCACCGTGAGATGCGTGTGGTCCCAAAATTTCAGATCGGAAAAGCTGCCGCCGGAGCCTGCGAAAGGATCATCAAAGTATTCCGGATAGTGATTCTTCAAATCGTCCAGGGATTTCCCATCGCCGTGCTTATGAACGTTGACAACCAGGCGGCAGGTATCAAGCGTACAGAAGTATTCTTTGCTGCGGAAATTCCAGCCAAAACTTTCCAACAAATCAGCGAGCTGGCCGAAGTTGGCCGACCAGACCTGCAAGCTGGTGTTGTCGCCATGGTGCCAGTGCTGAATTTCGCGTACCAACCAATTACGCAGCTGCTTATCCCACTCGTGGAACATCCCGGCAACGACGCTCAAGCGGGTTTGCTCGCGCATATTGCTCAAGAGCCCATAGAATTCGATGCCCACATCGTTGGCCGTTTCGTAGAAGTCGCCGGGGTCGTGTCGATCTGGATCAAAGTGCTGGCCACTTATTTCCAGCCACTCCTCGGCTGCGCGGTCGGCTTCCGCCTCAATATCATCGAACTGCGAAACCAAGCGTTTCCGCGCTTGCTCGATGTAGAACGAATGCCCCTTCATTAGCGATTGTCGAAACGGTTCCCACATCTGGAACAACACATAGTCACTCATGCGCTTGCTCCCGCCTTCGGTTTTTTGGCCGTGGTCGGTGCAGCCGCAGCGACCATCTTTGTATAGAGATCGAACAGTTTTTCCAGCCGCTCAGTATCGTTCTTGAAGCGGCGACCGATGTAGATTCGCTCCATCACTTCGTCGTTGCGGTCGTGTGCCGCACGGAGGTCATCGGGCATATTGCCTGGGTCATAGAGCTCTGCCAGCGTGGCCGGGAAGTGATGTTCGCGCGCGAGCAAGATGTCCTCGGCGCACCGCGTCAGGTCTGCCCTGTTCTTATCCGTAAGTGGCGGCAACGGAAACGTGTTGTAGCAGAGTGCGGAAGAATAACGGAGATCGGTCTTCAGCCTGCCTGCGACAGTGCGAACCCAAGCCATATGCAAGAGGCTCAAAAGAATGGCTAGGTTCCAAAGTTCGGCATCGTAAATTGCTTGAGCAGAGTCTGAAACGATGCAGTCGTCGGCGAGTAACCCGAACGGAATATAATCCCTGCGTTCTGAGGATACTCTAGGAACGATTATCAACTGCCGAGTAGCGGTATGTGTGTATCGGAACCGGTGTGGCCGGGAGGCAAGCCCCCGTGCAACCTGTCCCCCCGATAATCTAAATGCCCTAACTTTCTCAATACGCTGCCGAATCTCGTCGATAGCAGTAGCGCGTCCTAGGGATGCTTCGTCAATCCACAAACAGTACCGCAGTTCGCCGTTCAGGTAATCCTTTGAACCGTAGAGCCTCGCCACAAGAGAGGCTGCGTCCGGATGTCGTGTAACGAGCTGCGATTTATCTTCGGGAGATAGCAGGAGATTGCCGCCATCGTACGGGCTGTTGCCGGTGAGAATGGGCCTCAATTCCGAGATGGGCGTCAATGCTTGATCAACGATGGTTTCGCGCCCGGGCACCAAGTATGGTCCGATACAGTCCACTTCTCTCGCCATACCATCCGCGAATAGTGTCTTGCGCTTCCCATCGTTGCGGTTGAGGCCTATGACAGAGCAGATGACGGCAGCGTTCTTCGTTGCGTTGTTTGACCACTTGAAATCTTTGTGGGCAAAGAAGATTTGAATGCCAAGCGAAAACACGCGCGGCCACAACTGATGTACTTGCGCACCCTGGTTTACAGAATTCGTAGCTACGAAGCCAACGCTGGAAAGACCGCTGGCGACGACATACTCCGCGCCTTTGAGAATCCACCCCGCTACATAGTCGAGTTCGCCAACGTTTTCGTCCGTACGAAAGACATCCGCCAACTCAGATTTTTGCTCCGGCGTTTGGCTCTTGCCACCTAGGTACGGCGGATTACCACAAATGTAGGTTTCACCGCCTTCGTTCTCGAAGTCGATCTCTGCTTGATCCAGCGGCGTGTGAAACAGGTCATCAGCCTGATACCTAACGTCTGTTCCGGTCGGCGGACACACGCTTAGCCAGTCGATACGCAAGGCGTTACCGCAAGTGACCCAGTTTTCGTTGCGAAGCGGCAAGAACTCAGCCAAGGCGAGCTTCTGCCCGCGATAGAGCACATCGCATTGGTACTCGGTGATGACCAGCGCAAGGCGCGCGATCTCTGCCGGGAAATCGCGGAGTTCAATCCCGCGAAAGTTCGTGAGTGGAATACTTGAGGCGCGATCCGGTTCACCGCGCCGCTTGTTGATCTCCGCTTCTATCGCGCGCATCTCCTTGTAGGCGATGACAAGGAAGTTGCCAGAGCCGCAGGCAGGGTCAAAGACCCTAATCTTCGACATGCGTTTGCGCAGGTTGAGCAAGGTGCGGTGGTTGTCGCCCGCCTCCTCCAGTCGCGCCCGCAGGTCGTCAAGGAACAATGGATTCAGGACTTTGAGGATGTTGGGGACGCTGGTGTAGTGCATTCCAAGCTCGCCGCGCTCTTCATCCTCGGCGACCGCCTGGATCATCGACCCAAAGATGTCCGGGTTGATCTTGGTCCAGTCGAGACCGCCAACATGCAGCAGATAGGAGCGAGCGATCTTGCTGAACTTCGGCACGTCCATGCTGCCGGAGAACAGGCCGCCATTGACGTAGGGGAAGTCATGCGCCCAGCGGGGAATCTTTGCGGCTACCCGTTCATCACGCTGGGTGTTCATCGCGAGGAACAGCGTGCCGATCACGTCATGAGTGTTAGATGAATCCTTCGCGCTCATCTGCGCGACGGTTTCGGTGAACTTGCCCTTGCCGATGAAGATGTCCGTGTCTTCGGCAAAAAAACAAAAGATGAGCCGCGCCATGAAGTGATTCATGTCGTGGCGGCGCTCAGTCTTTCCCCATTCGGGGTTGTCCTTCAACAACTCGACATAGAGCCGATTCAGGCGGCTGGTCGCCCGGATATCGAAGGCGTTCTCGCTGATCTGTCGGACGGTGGTGATGCCCGCCAGCGGCAAGAAGAATCCGAAATGGTCAGGAAAGTCCTTGAAGGCACAGGCGACCGTTTCGCCGCTCGTCAAATCCTCAGCCTCGAAGTCTTGGCCGTCCGTGGCAAGAATGAACTTTGCCTTTGCCCGGGCAGTTGCCGGGCTGTCTTTCAGAGCCTTGAGGGTCCACGTGACTTGACCACGGGCGCATGTCGCGATATGAATGTTGTTTGTCTGGAGAACTCCGCCGAGGTCGGATTTGTTCGTAGCGCCGCTGCGCAAACGTTGTATCGTCGTGGCCTTGTTACCGAAAGCTCCGAGGAAGGCATACGGAAAGTTCTCGCCGTCGAACAATTGCTCCGCAAGGTCGGTGATGGCCTGTTCTATCTCAACGGCGTTCAAGTACGTGCCCCTATGGCGTAATGTTGGGCGAACCGGCATCCTAGACGACCGAGAACGGCTGGCGTCGCTGGCTGCCACCGTCCGGCCTGCAGGCCGGGTAGGCAACCTGCCGGGCTGCATTTTAACCGCTCTACCCCTCTTCGCAGCTATTTGACGATTGCGATCCGGGCCTATTACGCTGCGGTCGATGAGCGAATCCAGCCATCAAGGAGGTCTGTTTCCTATCGGACACGGTCGCGGGCGGAGTTAGCGAGAGGTGCGCCAACGCCCAAATGAGGAAAGTGTCAACAAGGCCCGAACTACCCGCGGATGTTAGACAAGCCTCGCTTAGGCCGCACAGCACGCGCGCCGAAACGTTGCAGCAAGGTCCAGCACAGATTGCAGGATACCAACACCTGAAATTGCCCGAAACGATTGATTTGCACAAAAAATGAGCAATTAGCCCGTTTTTTCTGCCAAAATGTGTCCAGAAACGCAACGTTGTACCGCAACAATAATTACAAAGCTTTCATCCTTGATGAGCGGCACATGGAGCGGCGGACACTTCGAGCCCATGCTTCCCCTTGGCGTGGGAGGAACGGCCCGCTGGCGGGGCCGTTATCGGGTCCGAGGGCGATTCCCGCGTCCCGAAAGTCCCGAGGGATGTCGTCGGGACTTCGGATCGGGGCAGAACAGCGCGCCGGGACGCGATTGATTGATCCCTTTTGTCGCGTTTGCCATGTATGTTACATTTGGCTCGTGGAACGTCAATTTTTGGCAATTTTTGATCATTTGGGAAGAAAAATGCCGGTTTTTAGGCATTCGCCTGATTCGCTCAGTGACTTGCCCATAAACCTTAACTTCCGGTATCTTCACGCCCGGCAACTGCCTCCGATAACGTCTCCGCTGGGCCGAAACGCACTGCTGCAGCCTCGCGTTCCGGTTTTTCACTCAACTTGAGCCTTTGACACCGGAATCCTGCCGGGGATGAAGCTCGCTTAAGTTATTAAGGATACCTAATCATGATAAAAAATAACCATAAACCTTTTTTCCCGCTAGGCCGCACGGTGATGACGCCCGGCGCACGCGAACTGATGCACAGAACCGGAACTCCCCCCTTCCAACTCTTGCTGCGACATCAGTGCGGCGACTGGGGCGTGCTGGACGCCGAGGATTGCGCCGCCAATGAACGCGCCGTGATATTAGGCGGACGACTTCTAAGTGCGTACGAACTAGGCGCGAACAAGGAGAAAATCTGGATCATCACGGAGGCCGACCGAAGCTCAAGCACGCTTCTCCTGCTGAGCGAGTACTGAGCCATGAGCTTCGTCGTCCAGCGGTTTCATCCCGGTGTCCGTCCGGGACTCAACCTCACTTCCGCTCGCTCAAGGTTCGCTGTTCACAGCCAGCAAAGCTACTGGGATTCGTCATGTACGCTGCACTGTCTCGCGATGGCGCTGCAGATTTACGGTCGGATTGCCGACACATCGCGCATTGCTACCTATCGACGGCGGCTTGAAGCGACATTCTGGAAGAGAGCGATTCACTACTTCTTCACAGGGGCGACGTTCGAGGAGCTTGCAACGCTGATAGCGGAGCTTGAATGCGGTCTGCGTACGAAGGTCGCCGAAAAGAGCTCGCACAGAGAAGTCATCGCATTCACTGAACGGGAACTGACGAGAAAGCGATTGGTGATTTGCAGTTACCACGCCGCTGGTGAGGCACACATCCACGCGGTGCTAGCGATTGGTGTCGAAGGCGGACAATTCACCAAGCAGTTGGAGGCACATACGCTGCTGGTTCTCGACCCGGCGGAAGGGCCACCAACGGCGATGGCGTGTTGCAATGGTCGCCTCCAATATGCCGACGGCAAGACCGGCCGGCGGCTGCGGCACGCCATCTACACCACACCTAACGCGACGTTCTCAGTCGTGTTGGATAGTGCGATCTCAATCAAAATCGATGAGCCGAGGAAGCCGCCGTAGATATGCCTTGCTTCCAAGTCAGGGCCGCTCAAATAACCGAGAGGGCTCAACATTGAGTGCAATCGCTAGACGTTCGATGTTGTCCACCGATACGTTCACTCGTGCCCGTTCAACCTGGCTGATGAATGTGCGGTCCAGTCCCGCCGCAAAACCAAGCTCCTCCTGAGAGAGTGATTTTTCGACCCGATTGGCGCGGACGTTGTAGGCCAAGACATCCCTAAGAGAGATGAGTTTGGCGTTCGGATCAGGGCCTCGGAGCGGTGCGGACATGCTCCGATCTTTACGATATGATGCGTTCGCATCTACGGTCTTTACATCACATAACGAGGTTTGTTCTCTTAGGAACGAGGCAAATCGTTCGGCTTCACCTTATCCACCATGTATTAAATCGCGTCTGCGGACTAACCGCAGCCGCAAACCACAAGGACCAGAGACTATGAAAATTGCCGGACATTCACGTTATCTCCTCGCACTGTCTGCTGTCGCACTGCTTGCCCTTGCGGCATGCTCACAACGCTCTTCGCAGGCAGAGAGCATGCCCGCAAGCGCGCCGAGCGCCGCCGCTTCATCTCCAGCTGCGTCGCAATCGACGTCTGCAAGTAAGGTAGCGAATCAGCCACACGAAACCGACGAGAACGGTAGCGCTGCGCCCCAATCGGGAAGCCCTGCTGCCAGTGCCAGCGGCCCGCAAGTAAAGGGCATTGTGCTAGGAGAATCACCAGAACAGGTGCGAGCAGCGGTGGCCGCGATAATGCCCAAAAGCGCGCGATGCCAAGTCGAGGAAAAAACCGACACCAGCAATCCGTTCATGAATCTGGCGATCCATACTCCCTTCGGCATTGTGCTCGACTGTGGGGAGACGCCAACGCAACCTAAATACATTGGTCTCTTCGAGTTCGATGGACGCACGTTGTCGAAATTCACGTTTGGATCGGACCTTTCGCTCGTCGCATTCCAGGCAGACAAAATGTCCGGCAAGGACTTCGCCCAGACTTTCATTGACGCGTACTCCATTCCTCGTCTTGAACCGTCTGAGAATCAGCAGTATCTGACCTATCGTGATACGGATCACGGCTGGGCGTTGGACCTCTATCAGGACAAGAGCTTCCGCGTCTACGCGATTACGACTGCAGCAGCACAGTCGAAGAGCTTCAACTAGAAAGGCATCAGTTCCGGATGTGTCCTGCCGACGCTGGCCGTCAGCGTTGGTAGGACACCCACACAACAAGCGTCTCTTTTAGCGACGGCGAGAAAGAGCTTCGTAGCCGGGAATCTCATGAACAATCTCAACAGGTCGCCAGACGAGTCAGGATCGGATGTGATTTTGTGGGAAATGGGGCGCGCGGTCCGGAGTTCCGACGCTGGCAATGATATGCCGGTAGATGTTGTCTTCACGAGCGCATGCACTGGTCTGAACAGCGCGTTGGCTGACGCTCGAATTCAGGGAGACATCCGATACATTCTTGCGTTGCCGACGACTGCAGAAGTTTCGCGTGAGGCCCGATTGTTTGACAGCGCTCCGGCCATCTCAACAGCTGCGCCGCGATGGGTGGGACTGCTGTTCATCGTCGTCGATCCGCAAGTTGAAGGCGATCTTTCAGTCGCGTCCTCCGTTTCGCGTATCGCGCGCGAAGCTGGCCTTTTTGTGGTGGCCCTCGCTGCTCAGTCAGAGGAACCGCCGTCCGACGGTAAATTGCGCGAACGCAACCTTCTTCAGGCATTTGATTCGGTGATCGCTCTGCATGCCGCACGGCCGGAAGCACAACAGCTCGCGTGCCGCGTCATCAAGCATATCGCTGGTGGACTGAGAGTCGCGCCACCAGTCTGCACCGATCTTGCCGACGTACAGGGAATACTCAGAGGAGCCGTCGTATCGATCGGCGTGGGCGAGGCAGAGGGACCACACAGCACGGGCCAGCCGGACCGCGCATTTAAAGCAACGGCACGCGCGATTGTGGATGCCGGGCGTTCCGCACTGGCAGACGCGGCTGGCGTCATCGTCGCAATAGCGGGCAACCATTCGATCCGGCTGTCAGAGATATACCGCGTGACGCACCGGGTCGCCGGTCTGGTTGTGTCCCCGGAGGCGTTCGTGATTCCGACGGTACGCGTGGACGCGAGCGCATCTGACGGATTTCGCGTGTTGCTGCTCGTGGCATAGTGTTCCGACAAATCGCTGCAGGAGCGGCAGGTAACAACTCGAGCCGTGAGGGACGTCTCGGCATCTTCATGTGTATTGGCCGTCTTGCGCTGTTTCGGTGAAGTAGTAACTTCCGACCTGTGTGCCCAGCTCGACCCAGCTAAAAAGAAATGCTCGGATAACCGCGCCGAAGCGTTGAGCAGACCCCTCCCAAGTCGGCGCGTGATGCAACTGCTACGTACCGCCTGCCAAACGGCGGCGCGGAGGCGTCTCGGGCTCGGTATGCGTACGCGGCGTGCCCGGCTTTGCAGGATTCGGAGTCGTGCGCCGGAATTTCACGCCGGCGGCTCCCGTCACTGCGGGCGAGTGACGTTCGCCAGTGTCCGACAATTGCAGGCGAGACGGCGGTGAAGCGAACAGCCGAGCAAGCTTTGCAATAACCTGCCCGATGGCTTCGCGCAGCAGCATCTCGTTGAACCAGTCGACCTCTGGCAACTGTTTAAGCTTGCGGTCGAACCGACGACGCTCGTTCGAATCGAGTGCCAGCAGCGCCCGGGGAATGCCATCGTTACGCGCGTTCCCAATGAACAGGCGGCCGAGCGAGTCGTTGAACGGCTCAGCATCGACCGGCAAGTGCAGCAGACGAACGCCCTTGAAGGACGAGGCGAAATCGGCAATGTCCTCGACAGGCACCGCATGTTTAGGATCGCGCTTGTTACGCACTTCGAGCCGCCAGCGATCCGGCATCTCCAGTTTCTTCTCCAGCTTGCTAACTTCGATATTCCACTTATCGTCCTCAGCAAGCGCCGCGAGAATCCGGTTGGCGTGCCGCCCCAGCTCGCGGTGCAGCACTTCGGCAGCCTTGTCGTAAACGATAAGTCGCCGGTCCGAATTGAGCACACCGATGTAGAGTGAGCCGAGAACGCCTTTGCCGTCGAAATCGTAAAGTACCTTGGCGCCGCTGCGCTTGCCCTTTGCGGCAACCAGCGTCCCTTGCAACGGGTTGATGTCGGTGTCAACGTTGACGTGCAGCACAGAGACGAATGCGCGCGACAGGATGCGATGCGCGTCGTAGCCGAACAGAAAGCGGAAGAAACGAGCGAGGTTACTGATGGCCGCTTCGCCCTTGCGCAGATACAGATTGGGGTTGAACTCGAAAGTTGCCACCCACTGATGAGTAGCCTTGTTCGGCTGGCATTCAATGAGCACGTGTGAACCGCCAACCTGCACAGACATACGCTGTTGGAATGCTTGACGCTGCGACGAATGACGACGAGTGTTGGGTTTGCTCCTGAGCGACTCGAACTTTTCCTGCAAAAGGGCCGCAAAGGAATCGTCAACATCCTCGGAACGGATGCCGCACTTGAGTTTGTCGATCCCGATCTCGAGGATATGGTCGAGTGGGGAGAGGGTAGTTTTTTTCATCGGATCATTGGGCATGATTGCGCAAATTCAATAGATTGATTGGGAGAGCATGGATGAAGGCGGTTGGATAAAGGAAGCCCGGCGAGCTCGATCATTTACAACATTCAGAAAACTGATCGTGCGTACTAGCCTTAGCGATCCGCTGCATATTCCTCGATGGAGTGAATCTCTCTATGTGTAGTATTGGTTATTACAGCCGCGATTCTCTTGGAATGGACGCGCAAAATCCTCTTGAAAAATAGGGGTATTCGCGAAATTGAGGCACACATGCGGTCCTAAACGATGCCATTTCTGGTCGACTTTCTCCGCGAGACCCGATAGCACTTCGATTAGCCAAAGTCGTGCTGGCACCCCGATTTTTACGAGTATTTCGGCGAATTCAGCGTGTCGACAGAGACGTACAGGTGGTCGACTTTCTTCGCGAGGGTGTCCGTCGACCCAAGCTGGTGGCAGAGGTGAAAAATCGATCGTTAAGGCTGCTCGCGCTGTGAAGGCGCGGCTGTTGCGTCGGAATCGGTACACCCGGATTCTTGCGCAACAACCGCACCACTCAATTACGGCAAGGTCTTCGACGAGAGAGAGTTGGTGCTGTTGGTCATCGGCGGTGCTTTCGCAGCACGACCCGAGTCGCCAGTCTTCGGCGAGTGCGGCGTGTTTGTCACCTCGCCCGCGGCGCCAGCATCCGGAGACTTAAGCGGCCAGACTTCGTCGAGGTTATACAAAGTCGCCCAGCGATTGCGCGAACCTTTCGGCGGTTTCATACCCACTTCATTGTTGGGCGGAACCAGCAGATCGTCGAGCCCACGCGACACGTTCGACTTATTGCGGCCGACGAGCGCTGCGATCTGTTCGATCTTCGCCCCCTTGTTACGCGCGCACCACGCAAAACGGATGATCGCGCGTTCCGCGATGAGCGGCTCGGAGCGGAAGGTATAAGCGCCACCCGAATCGACGAACGCTTCGATCATCACGCGGCCGATGCCCAGTGCGTGATGGTCTACGAGAGACACGTTCGTGAATACGATCGCTGCTTGTGCACCCGGGCCGGGCTCGCACTTGGTGATCTCCACGAACTCTCCGGCGTATGCACGCAGCCAGCTCGTGTCCTGCTTTTTAGTGCATACCACGAAGATGACGACGAAGGCGTTCGCCTGTTCTACCGCCGCGTTGAGGTGAGCCAGCACGCCGGTCGCCTCGTCGCGCTTCAAGTCCGTGTATTCCACGTGAGCGATGACACAGACATTGGGTTTGAGGTAGCTCTTTACGATGTGAGCGCCTTCGGGAACCAGCGGATTGACGCGGTTACAGTGGCCAATCAGCACCGGGTTCACTTGCGCTTCGATGTCTTTGGGGGTGAAACGCTTCACGGCTTCCGAAATGCGCGAACCAGACGGCGACAGGCCCGTGATCGACAGCACTGTGGGAACCGGCAGGTCTGCGATCATGCGGTCACGAATCATGCTATCCGCGGCGGCGGCAATCGACATCGCCAGCACGGTTGGATCATTGACAATCGCGAGCACCACGCGGTTTGCAGGTTTCATATTCGCGCGAGCCTTCATTGCGGGCGGATTGGATGCTTGCACCGCAGCGGCACCGGCAGGTTCGCGTGCACCCTCGGATGCGCTCGAATCCGGGCCCATTACTTTCGGTGTGCCATTGGCAGCCGCCGTGTCGGGCTTTTTTTGCGACAGATCGTTATTGTTAGCCATGATTGGCCTCGGCCTTCAGCTTGGCGATGCACTCCTCAACATCCGCGAGAACCCAACCGCGGGCGCGCTTGGACAGCGCGATAGGACGCGGCAGTTTCCCCGCCTTGATGAGTTCATAGATGGTCGTGCGGGCGACCGGATACATCTGCCGGAGGCCCGGCATGCGAATGACGCGCGGAAGCGACGCTGTAGGCGTGTCCACCGACGCAGTAGCGTCAGGTGACACCGATTGGGGGGAAAAGCTCTTCTTCATCGAAAACTCCAAGTCGTTTAACGGAACATCGTCGGACGCCGATGAACATCCAGCGTCTGAACGCAGTTTCGTAGGGCGCGTAGACTCGTAACGGAAAATTCCGGTCAAAATATAATTTTCCGATTGCACGGAGTTACCCGAACTCACCGCGGGCCCGTTTCACGATGGAGAAGGCAGCATGCCCATGAAAGACAATGTGCCTACCTGGGTCGATACTTGGCTCGAACAAAACTTCGATCTGCTGGCTCCGGATTTGCAACAGAAAATCCTCTCAGAGCGCGAACGATCACGACTGGATAGTGAAGCCGCGCGACGCACACGCGAGGCGTCGTTGGACAGGCTGGTGGCATCGGTTGACGTCATCACGTCAACTGTCATACCGGTCCAACACTTCTACACGCTTGATCAGGCGGTCGACATTACGGCTCGAGCGATTACCCAGGCGCTGCACGACATACCGCCGAGTGAAGTGCACACGTCCGAATACTGGGCGGACACCCTTGCAAAACATCAAAGCCGTCTTCGCGCGCTGGTCGAGCTTGGTCGATTGCCGGTGTTCGACGTACATACAGCAGGTACCTGCGTGTTCGAGTACGGTCTACCCGACTGGGCAAAATGCTTCAATCTCGGTCTCACGCGCTCCGGAGTGGTCGACTTCGCGCGGTGTCAAGGTGTGGAAATCTGCGAAGTTGAGAGACCCGAGCGGGTCAGCACAAAAAAGCAAAGGGCGATGCTTAAGGTGATTGCGGCGCTGATCCACTTGCGCAATCAACCCAAGAGTCATCTGGCGATTACCAAGGAAATAGAGAATTGGACAGAGTCGATTGAGGGTGGGGCCGTTACCGCAAGAACCGTGACCAGCTACATCAAGGAAATCAAAGATGCTCTTGGCATATCGCGGAAGGACCTCGGTCTGTCTGGCCGGGACGATGCATTGGACTGAATGCGATGGGGCCTAGAGCTTCTGGCGGTGGGCGCTTCTTTGCGTCCTGGACTAGATTTTATCCGCGGGGGCACTTTCGTTTCCTTCGCCGCTCGACACGATCGCAAGCCGTTCGCCAAGCAATTGCCATGCGGCTTCCATTTCGTTCGCATAGTTATGTTGCAGATAGACCCGATCGAGCTTGTCGCTGCGAGCGTGATTCAGGCAGCGGTGCACTGTGCTTTCGGGGATGCCAAGGCTTTGCATCATGGTTCCGCAAGTGCGTCGCAGGTCATGACACTTCCACTGCCCGCCGTTCAACGCGAGTGCATCAACACGCTCTGTCCGCCCGGGCAGCGCCTTTCTACCAACTCGCTGACGGTCGGCGACTGCCTTTCCAACGGTCTGGTTGTTGAGGGACGCGGTGCGATCCCGATTCGACGGAAAAACCCAGTCGCCACGCAAATCCTCTGGTAGTGTTTCACGCCATGCCCAAAGCGCTGCAAAATGCGTTTGCGCAAAGTCCGACATTTGCACACTAAGCGCAACCCCTGACTTTGTGTTTTCCGCAGGGATGTACCAAGATTTATTTTCTAGATCAACATGCGACCAACGGGTAGCAACGGTCTCGCCGACGCGCGTTCCGACTGAAAGCATGATCCAAATCGCCGAACGGATCACAAGCGAAAGATCGGCTTTCGGCAACAGCCCGGCAAGTGTGCGGATTTCATCCTCGCTCAACACTCTGTCACGCTCATTGTCGCGAACAGGATCATAGCCGCCGCTAACAATATCTTCCGCTCGAATTGCCAAAATGTCGCTGCTCGCAAGCAGACGTTTCCACGGTTGATTCTGGTCGCCCCAACGAAACATCTGCTTAAGGTCGACCAGCAGCGCCGTCGCCTGTCGGTTTGCGCCACTGTCCGCGATCGCGGTAAGGATTGGCCTCACATCCACGGCGTACAACTCCGCGAGAAGTTTGCCGCCGATTTTGCCCTTTATAAACTTCGAGAATGTCCGAGCGACCTCCGCCCCGCCGTCTTTTCGGCCACGCTTGCCCCGCTTTGTTGCGATGGTTGGAAACCACGCGTCATATAAGTCTTGTACAGTCATTGCGTCAGCTCGTTGCTGCTGGCGCTGGCGGCGTTGCCCTTCCAAGTCTTCTCTAACTTTCTGTTGATGGTCCACGCCACTCCGCGCGAGCGCGCGAATAGCAGCCGCCTCGTGTCGGGCATCAGCAAGCGACATATGAGCGGCGTCGCTGTTGGAACCGTAGCGACGTGGCAGCGTCACAGTAGTTTCCTTGCCGTCTGCCGTGTACTTGACCTGCCACGTTTTCGCCCCGTCTTTTGCAACCCTCAGGCGCAGCCCATCACCGTCCGACAAGAAGTAAGCCTCATCCTTACTTTTTGCTGACTCAATTGCCCTGACTGTAAGATTTCCCATAACCTCATCGGTAATAGCGGTTTCGTTACCGCCATGTTACCGGAGATGTTCGGAATTCTGGCGAACGGCATCGAACACTCTCGAACCAAAAATTTTTAAAACCATTTTAAATCATAGTGTTATATTACTTGCCCGCATCTTCCCGAACTCTAATAGTGATGAAGAAATTGATTTGGGATCAGAGGGTCGAAGGTTCGAATCCTTTCGCTCCGACCACGAAATTGGCATCAAGCAATAAGCGCATCACAGAACCCGCGTAGCCTTCGGCTTCGCGGGTTTTTGCTTTTGGGCGTCCGCCGCCGGCGGCATTCAGGACCGCGATCTGCTAGTAAGACATTCGAACGCTCGACGCGAGCAACGAGACGAGACGAGGTGACAAGGCAAGCCGCCTCACCCGCCTTGCAACCCGCCGCACCCGCATGCGACAGTGGACACGGACAGAGCACACTGCCAAACCCGCCACCTCCGCGCCCCCTCGCCGCACTCAGACTCGAGAATAGGAGCCCGCATGAATCTGATTCTCTGGCGTCACGCCGAAGCCGAAGACTACGCCTCCACGGATCTCGCCCGCGCGCTGACCACGCGTGGCCGCAAGCAGGCGCAAAACGTCGCGAAGTGGCTGCGCACGCGCCTGCCCGACGACGCCGTGATCCTCGCGAGTCCCGCCGTGCGCACCATCCAGACTGCGGAGACGCTGAGCGACCAGTACCGCGTCGTGCGCGAACTCGCGCCGAATGCCAGTGCGCTCGACGTGCTGACCGCCGCCGGCTGGCCGAAAGGCATCGCCGAAACGGTGGTGATCGTCGGTCATCAGCCGACGCTCGGCCACGTCGCCGCGAGACTGCTCGCGAGCAGCGACGCAAGCTGGCCAATCAAGAAAGCCGGCCTATGGTGGATCGCGAGCCGCGAGCGCCACGGCGACGACCAAGCTGTGCTGCACGCGGCCATCACGCCCGAGCTGGTCTGAACCACCAGTTCACAGGCCGCGTGCAAACCGCGGCCGCAAGCCGCAAACCGCAAAGACCGCAGCGGCAGCACCGCAGCACATAAAACAAGCGCGCATGCGCCTCAAGGAGCGCCTCACAAACCGCCTCCCCGCACGATTCCTCCACTGCCCCTTACAGGCAGTCATCCAATCGTCACAGCTTTGCCATGCGAGCGTCACCACGCGTTACTACATTGGCGAAAAAAGACTCATCCTTTTTTCGACCAGGACGCCCAATGCGAGAACTGCCGACGCCTACCCTGCCCCTCGCTTCGATCTTCGAGTCCCGCCGCCTGCCCCGCGCTGAAGAGACGGTCACCGCGCAGCATCGGCTGCGAGTCACGTGGGCTCGCACCGACGAAGAACTCCGCGAGGCGCAGCGTCTGCGTTACCGTGTGTTCGCCGATGAAATGGGCGCACGCCTCTCCGGTCCCGCCGGTCTCGACGTGGATTCGTTCGATCCGTATTGCGATCACCTGCTGGTGCGCGATCTCGACACGCTCAAGGTGGTCGGCACGTATCGCGCATTGCCGCCGCACCAGGCGGCGCGCATCGGGCGTCTGTATGCGGAAAGCGAGTTCGACGTCTCGCGTCTCACGCACCTGCGCGCGAAGATGGTCGAAGTGGGCCGCTCGTGCGTGCATCCCGACTATCGCAGCGGCTCGGTCATCATGTCGCTGTGGGCGGGTCTTGCGGCCTACATGCAGCACAACGGCTACGAGACGATGCTCGGCTGCGCGAGCGTCGCGATGGTCGACGGCGGCCATTACGCAGCGAACCTGTATTGCTCGCTGCGCGACAGCGCGCTGACCGCGCCCGAATATCGCGCGTTTCCCCACACGCCGTTGCCCGTCGACGAACTGCAAACCGGCGCCAACGTGGCGCCGCCGCCGCTCGTCAAAGGCTATCTGCGTCTCGGCGCGAAAATTTGCGGTGCGCCGGCATGGGACCCCGACTTCAACACGGCCGATTTCCTGACGCTGTTCCGCCTGTCCGACATCAATGCGCGTTACGCGCGGCACTTCCTTGGCGATGCCATGCCGCGCTGAGCGCACAACCTCCTCATGGACAGAAAAGCCCGGTAAAAACCGGGCTTTTCTTCATCTGCTGTGTGTTCTGCCAAAGGCTGGCAAAACAAAAAACGGACGCGTCACTCGTCCGTATAAACCACTCGATACGGAATCCCAACCTTTTCCCACTCCGCGGCTTCCTGGATCAGGCTGTAGTCGGTCAGCGGATTATTAGCGACCCACTCATTCGGTAAACGCACTTCATAACCGCCGTTAGCCTGCGCGACCGAGATGCCAGGCAGACCCACATCCGCGCGCCGTCGGCACAACAGCGCCGCGAGCCGCAAGCAGAACAGCAGCGGCCACTCGACCTCGCGCGTTTGCGACAGCTTGCCGAGCTTGCCCGCGTGACCGAGTACGAGCGCCGCGAGCCGCGCCTGGTCGGTGCGCGAAAAGCCGGGCATGTCCGCGTTGCTCGCGATGTACGCCGAATGCTTGTGATACGCGCTGTGCGAGATCGACAAGCCGATCTCATGCAGCGCCGCCGCCCAGCCGAGGAACATGCGATTCTCGACGCGACGTTCTTCGTCCGGTTCGTCGAACTGATCGTAGAAGCGCACGGCAAGCTCGCCGATGCGCCCCGCCTGCGCGCGATCCACGCCATAGCGGCGCATGAAGCCTTCCACGGTGACCGTGCGCATGTCTTCGTGCTGGGAACGGCCGAGCAGGTCGTAGAGCACGCCAAGACGCAATGCGCCGTCCGTCGTATCGACGTAATCGACGCCCAGTTCGTCGAACACCGCGATCATGATCGACAGACCGCCGGCCAGCACCGGAATGCGGTCGCCCTTCAGCGCGACGAGCTTCAGCCGGTTGACGTTCTCCGCCTTGATCAGCGCGCGCTTCAGGCGCTCGAGGCCGCCGCGCGAAATGCCGTGCGTGACACCTGCATCGTTGAAGCCGTTTGCCTCGACCAGTTCGGCGAGCGCGCGCGCGGTGCCCGACGAACCAATGGCCTGCTCCCAACCCGTCTTCTTGTATTCGGACGAAATGATCTGGATTTCCCGGCCCGCGGCGAGTTCGGCCTGACGCATCGTGTATTCGTCGACGTTGCCTGCCGGGAAAAACGTGCGGCTATGGCTCACGCAGCCGATATACAGGCTCTCCATCTTGATCGGCGTGTAATGCGAACCGATGATGAACTCCGTCGACCCGCCGCCGATATCCACCACGAGCCGCTTGCCCGCACTCGCCGGCACCGAGTGCGCAGCGCCGGCGTAAATCAGCCGCGCTTCCTCGCGGCCCGCGATCACTTCGATCGGGAAGCCGAGCGCCGCTTGCGCCTCGCCGAGGAATTCGCCGGCATTCTTCGCGATGCGCAGCGTGTTGGTTGCGACGGCGCGCACGTGATCGGGATGAAAGTCGCGCAGCCGCTCGCCGAAGCGTTTCAGCGCGTCCCAGCCGCGCACCTGCGACGCGCGGTCGAGCATTTTGTCGCGCGACAATCCGGCGGCGAGCCGCACCGGCTCGCGCAACGCATCGACCTGATAGATCTGGCTGCCGGCGTCGGTTTCCTCGACGCGGCCGACGATCAGCCGGAAGCTATTCGAACCGAGATCGACGGCGGCAAGGAGTTGTGGGGTATTGACCATCGGGTATGCGGACTCCATGCGCGCGAGCGCGGCAGCGGTGGATGTGAGCAAGGCGGAACCTCCGCCGGAGGCTCCGGGCGCCTTGCGACCGGCCGCGCTGTTCAAAGACGCCATTCTAAGCGTACCGGAGCTCACGATGTCCACCTCGCGAAAATGGGGTTGCCCCATGGTCCCATACTCACTGCGTCAGCTTGACGACACGCGAGGAAGACAGCGTAGAATTTATAACATTGAGAATGTCATAACAATGTCATCATATTGTGAGAATTTCCGAGCGTCTTTCCGCCCCTATACCCGAAATTCCATTCTCGCTGCCGATGTCCATCCGCTACCCCTTATTGAATCGCGAGCTGGGCATTCTGGGTTTCAACGAGCGTGTGTTGGCGCAAGCTGCCGACCCCGCCGTTCCTTTGCTCGAACGCCTGCGTTTCATCTGCATCACCAGTAGCAATCTCGACGAATTCTTCGAAGTCCGCATGGCCGGACTGCAGGAGCAGATGCGCGACAACCCCGGCGCGCTGTCGCCGGACGGCATGTCGCTGCAGCATGTGTACGACCTTGTGGTCGAGCGTGCGCAAAAGCTCGTGCATCGGCAGTACACGATGTTGCACGACACAGTGCTTACCGCGCTCGAAGCGGAAGGCATCTATTTTCACGGCACCGAAGCATGGAACGAGGCGCAGACCGAATGGGCGCGCAATTATTTCTTCGACGAACTGCTGCCGGTGCTCACGCCCATCGGTCTCGATCCGGCGCATCCGTTTCCGCGCGTGCTCAACAAGAGCCTGAACTTCGTCGTTGAACTGGAAGGCAAGGACGCCTTCGGCCGTCAGGCGATGATGGGCATCGTGCAGGCGCCGCGCGCGTTGCCGCGGCTCGTGCGCATGCCGCAGGAACTGTCGGGCTATCCGCATGGTTTCGTTCTGCTGAGCTCGCTGCTGCAACGCTTTGTCGGCGAGCTGTTTCCGAATCTCGTCGTGCGTAGCTGCAATCAGTTTCGCATCACGCGCAATAGCGAACTCTTCGTCGATGAAGACGAAATCACCAATCTGCGTGTCGCGCTGCAGGGCGAGTTGCCCGCGCGGCATCTGGGCAATGCGGTGCGGCTCGAAGTATCGGCGGAAACGCCAGCGCATGTCGTGCGGCGTCTGCTCGACGAAAGCAGCCTCTCGAACAAGGACTGTTATTACGCGGACGGTCCGGTTAATCTCGTGCGTTTGATGCAGTTGCCGGAGATGGTCGATCGGCCGGACCTCAAGTTCGTGCCGCACATTCCGGCTATTCCCGCGCATATCGCGAATGCCGCGAGCATGTTCGACGTGATCGACCAGGGCGACGTGCTGCTGCATCATCCGTATGAGAGTTTTCAGCCGGTGCTCGAGTTGCTGTTGCAGGCGGCTAAAGATCCGAACGTGGTCGCGATCAAGCAGACCATCTACCGCACGGGCACCGATTCGCCGCTGATGGACGCGCTCATGCAAGCCGCGCGCAACGGCAAGGAAGTGACGGTCGTGGTCGAACTGCTTGCGCGCTTCGACGAAGAAACGAATATCAACTGGGCTTCGCAACTCGAAGCGGTCGGCGCGCACGTGGTGTACGGCGTGGTCGGCCACAAGTGCCACGCGAAGATGATGCTGATCGTGCGGCGCGCGACGGTGGGCGGCAAGACGACGCTCAAGCGTTACGTGCATCTCGGCACCGGCAATTATCATCCGCGCACCGCGCGTCTTTATACCGACTTCGGCCTGATGACCGCGGACCAGAAGATCTGCGAGGACGTGCATCATGTATTCCAGCAACTGACCGGCATTGGCGGCGAACTTAAGCTGCACGAGTTGTGGCAATCGCCGTTCACGCTGCATCCGAAACTCGTCGAGGCGATTCGTGCCGAAGCCGAGCATGCGCGTGCGGGCAAGAAGGCGCGCATCGTCGCGAAGATGAACGCGTTGCTCGAACCCACGGTGATCGCGGAGTTGTACGAAGCGTCGCAGGCGGGCGTGAAGATCGATCTGATCGTGCGCGGCGTATGCTCGTTGCAGCCAGGCGTGCCGGGTTTGTCGGAAAACATCACGGTGCGCTCGATTGTCGGGCGCTTTCTCGAACATCATCGCATCTATTATTTCTACGACGACGGCCGCGAGCAGGTGTATCTGTCGAGTGCGGACTGGATGGATCGCAACTTCTTCCGCCGCGTCGAAGTCTCGTTCCCGGTCAATAACCGGCGGCTGAAGCGGCGCGTGATCGCCGAGGGGCTGTCGGCGTTTCTCGGCGACAATCAGTCGGCGTGGCTCATGCAAAGCGACGGGCATTATCGTCGGCGGCGGCCCGGCAAGTCGTCGCGCAACGCGCAGATGAGTCTGCTGGCGAAGTTCTGCTCGTGAGTGTTGGCACCCGCCACATGCGGGTGCGCTGATGCATAAAAAAAGCCCGCTTGGTTAGCGGGCTTCCTTAGCGGGCTTTGTCTTTGACAGCGGCGCTGTTATGCATGCGCCGGTTGCCGGCGCGTCGTGCGATACAACGGAAACTTCACGCTAAACGTACTGCCCCGCCCTTCCTCGCTTTTCACGTCGAGCTGCGCGTCGTGCCGTTGCAGCACATGCTTGACGATCGCGAGTCCGAGGCCCGTGCCGCCGGTGTCGCGCGAGCGGCTGCGGTCCACGCGATAAAAGCGCTCCGTGAGCCGCGGAATGTCCGCGGCCGGAATGCCGAGGCCGCTATCGGTCACCGAGAACACCGCGGCGCCGCCTTGCGTCTGCCAGCTCACCCTGATCGCGCCGCCGTCGGGCGTATAACGAATCGCGTTGGTCACGAGATTGCCGAACGCACTCAGAAGCTCGGTTTCGACGCCCGTCACGGTCAGCCCTTCGTCCGCTTCGAATGTGATGATGTGGTGGTCGCTCGACAGGCTCTCGGCGTCGTCGCGCAGATGCCGCAATACCGCGCGCATGTCGATCATCTGATCGCTCGGCGGCTTGTTGTCGCCTTCGAGTTTGGCGAGCACCAGCAGATCGTTCACGATATGGCGCATGCGCGACGCCTGCTGCTCCATCAGCTCCAGATAACGCGCGCGTTCCGCTTCGCTTAACGGCAGCTCGCGCATCGTTTCGAGAAAGCCCGACAGAACCGTGAGCGGCGTCTTCAGTTCATGCGACACATTGGCGACGAAATCGCGGCGCATCGCGTCGGTGCGCTCGAGCTCGGTGATGTCTTGCGACAGCACCAGCTTGCGATTCTCGCCATAAGGAAACACCTGCACGGACAGCACGTTCTGCCGCTTCTCGCCCATGCCGCGCATGATCAGCATCTGCTCGTACTGATGCGAATTCAGATAGCGCACGAAGTCCGGCTGACGCACCAGATGCGTGATGTGCTGACGCAAATCGCGCTTCGCGTCGAGCCCGAAATGTTCTTCGGAAATGGCATTGCACCACTCGATCTGATCGTGATCGTCGAGCATCGCGACGCCGTTCGGCGACGCCTGAATAGCCTGAATGAAGCGCGAATGCTGCTGCTCGACCTGGCGCACCTGCGCATGCCAGCGCTTCGCGAGCTTATGCAGACGGTAGTAGATTTCGCCCCAGATGCCGGGGGCGCTCGGCACTTCGCCGTACACCGGCGCGTCGAGCAAACGCCACAAACGCTCTTTATGGAAAGTGCCGAAGAGGCTCTGCAAAAGCAGCATGACGACCGCGAGGATCAATGCCGCCTTCACGTTCACTAATGCGCCGACCACCACGCACAGGATGGCGAGCAGCACGATCGAAACGACGGAGCGCGCCCAGATGATGTTCATGGTCTAAAACGATCGAAGAAAACGGCGTGCGCGCCGCCGCTGCAAGAGATCGCGCAGGATCAAGCTGAGATCAGGCGCTCTTGGCCAGGCGGTAGCCGCTGCCGCGGACCGTCTCGATCATAGCATCGCAACCTGCCGGCTTGAGCGCCGCGCGCAGACGCTTGATATGCACGTCGACGGTGCGCTCTTCGACGAACACGTGATCGCCCCACACCTGATCGAGCAGTTGCGTGCGGCTGTGCACGCGCTCCGGGTGCGTCATGAAAAAGTGCAGCAGACGGAATTCGGTCGGACCGAGATCGAGCTTGATCTCGCTGCCTTCGGCATGCGCGGCCACGCGATGGGTCGCCGGATCGAGTTTTAACCCGTTGATCGCGACCACGTCTTCGGTCAATTGCGGCGCGCGGCGGCGCAGCACCGCCTTGATGCGCGCCATCAGTTCCTTCGGCGAAAACGGTTTGGTGACGTAGTCGTCCGCGCCGATTTCGAGGCCGAGCACCTTGTCCTGCTCGTCGCCGCGCGCGGTCAGCATGATGATCGGAATGTGCTTCGTGCGTTCGTTGTTGCGCAGGTCGCGCGCGAACGCAATGCCCGACTTGCCCGGCAGCATCCAGTCGAGCAGCACGAGGTCGGGCAGTACGTCGCTGATCAGGTTCTGCGCCTGTTCCGCGTTGTACGCGCGAATCGGGCAGTGTCCGGCGTGTTGAAGATTCACCGAAATCAATTCGGAAATGGCGGGCTCATCTTCAATGACGAGAATGCTGCTGGGCATCGGCACCTCTGGTCCTTATCTCTGGATTAACTGAGCGCTTCGCGTTCGAGCGCGTCGCGCGACTTGTGCCGCACGTCCGTGCCCTTCACGATGTAAATAATAAATTCGGCGATGTTCTTCGCGTGATCGCCGATGCGTTCGATCGCCTTCGCAATGAACAGAAAATCGAGGCCCACCGAAATGGAACGCGGATCTTCGGTCATGTACGAAATCAGCTTGCGCACGAACGCGCGGAATTCTTCGTCGATCGCTTTATCGTCGCGCACGATCTGCGCGGCGGCCACCGTGTCGAGACGCGCGAACGCGTCGAGCGCGCGGCGCAGAATCGACACCGCCATTTCGCCCGACAATTTGATCTCGGCGATATTGATGGTGCGCGACGCGCCGTCTTCCATCAGACGCTTGGTGCGCTTGGCGATTTTCTCGGCTTCGTCGCCGGCGCGCTCGAGGTTCGTGATGGTCTTCGAGATCGCGATCAACAGACGCAAGTCACGCGCGGCCGGCTGACGGCGCGCGATGATGTTGCTGCATTCCTCGTCGATTTCCACTTCCATTTTGTTCAGACGCTCTTCGGCGGCGATCACCTGCTCGGCGATGTCGAGGTCGAATTCGTTGAGCGCCTGCATCGCGTTGACGATCTGCGATTCGACGAGGCCGCCCATTTCGAGCACCTTCGAGGAAACCAGGTTCAGGTCGGCGTCGAACTGGCTGGACAAATGTTTATCGGACATGTCGTACTCCGTTGTTTTGCCCGGCGAATTAGCCGAAGCGGCCTGTAATGTAGTCTTCCGTTTCTTTACGGACCGGCTTGATGAAGATCTTTTCGGTGTCGCCGAACTCGATCAGTTCGCCCAGGTACATATAGGCAGTGTAGTCCGAACAGCGGGCCGCCTGTTGCATGTTGTGCGTGACGATCACGACCGTGTAATCGCTCTTCAATTCGGCGATCAGTTCTTCGATACGGCCTGTCGAAATCGGGTCCAGCGCCGAGCAAGGCTCGTCGAGCAGCAGCACTTCAGGACGGATCGCAATGCCGCGCGCGATGCACAAACGCTGCTGCTGGCCGCCGGACAAACCGTAGCCGCTCTGACCGAGCTTGTCCTTCACTTCGTTCCAGAGCGCGGCCTTCGTGAGCGCCCATTCGACGCGGTCGTCCATTTCCGAACGCGGCAGCGATTCGAACATCTTCACGCCGAACGCGATGTTGTCGTAGATCGACATCGGGAACGGTGTCGGCTTCTGAAACACCATGCCGATGCGCGCGCGCAGCAGCGAAATATCGCGCTTGGACGTCAGCAGGTTTTCGCCGTCCATCAGGATCTCGCCTTCGGCGCGTTGCTCCGGATACAGCGCATACATCTTGTTGAAGGTGCGCAGCAGCGTCGACTTTCCGCAGCCCGACGGACCGATGAATGCGGTCACCTTGCCTTCGGGAATCTGCAGGTTGATGTTCTTCAGCGCGTGATACTTGCCGTAGAAGAAGTTCAGGTCGTTGACCTCGATCTTCGGACGCGACGGCGACGGCTCCTGGCCGCTTTGTGCAGGATCGAAACCGGCGGGCGCAGTGGGACGCGAGATCGGATTGAGTTGAGTTTCTGCCATGTTCATCGGATTACACTCCGCCCTTACTTGTTCGAAAAGATCGTGCGCGCGAGGATGTTCAGTCCCAGCACCGCGAGCGTGATCAGGAAGACGCCGGCCCACGCGAGCGATTGCCATTGCGCGAACGGGCTCATCGCAAACTTGTAGATCGTGACGGGCAGATTGGCCACCGGCTGGCTCATATCCGCCGAGAAAAACTGGTTCGACAACGCGGTGAAAAGCAGCGGCGCCGTTTCGCCTGCAATGCGTGCAACCGCGAGCAGCACGCCGGTGACGATGCCCGCAATCGACGCCTTCAACGTGATCGACAGCACCATCTTCCACTTCGGCGTGCCGAGTGCGAACGCCGCTTCACGCAATGCGTTCGGCACGAGTTTCAGCATGTTTTCGGTGGTGCGGATCACGATCGGAATCTGCAGCAGCGCGAGCGCGAACACGCCGGCCCAGCCGCTGAAGTGGCCCATCTTCGCCACGACGAGCGCATAGACGAAGAGACCGACGACGATCGATGGCGCCGACAACAGAATGTCGTTGATGAAGCGCGTGACGCTCGCGAGCCAGCCCTTCTGCCCGTATTCCGCAAGATAGACGCCGGCGAGAATGCCGATCGGCGTGCCGACGAATGTTGCGAGCACAACCAGCATCAAGCTGCCGACGATCGCGTTGGCGAGACCGCCGCCATCGGTATTCGGCGGCGGCGTGGACTGTGTGAACAGTTCAATCGACAAGCCGCCGATGCCGAGGCGCAGCGTCGTGTACAGAATCCAGACCAGCCACAGCAGACCGAAGGCCATTGCCGCGAGCGACAGCGTCAACGCGATCGCGTTTTGCAGGCGGCGGCGTCCTTGCAGACGCACGCGCATTTTTTCGAGCGCGGCCGCATCGTTCGAACCCGGCATGTTCAAGGTGGTCCGGCTCATTTCGCGCCCTCCCCTTTCTCGAGACGCAGCAGCATGACCTTGGAAATCGCCAGCACGATAAAGGTAATCACAAAGAGGATGAGGCCGAGCTCCATCAGCGCCGACGTATGCAGGCCCGGATCGGCTTCGGCGAATTCATTGGCGAGCGCCGACGTAATGCTGTTGCCCGGCGAAAAGAGCGACACGTTGTCGAGCAGATTCGTATTGCCGATCACGAAGGTCACGGCCATCGTTTCGCCGAGCGCGCGGCCGAGGCCGAGCATCACGCCGCCGATCACACCGCTCTTCGTGAAGGGCAGCACGATCTTCCACATCACTTCCCACGTCGTGCAGCCGATGCCGTACGCCGATTCCTTCAGCAACACGGGCGTGACTTCGAAGACGTCGCGCATCACCGAAGCGATGTACGGAATGATCATGATCGCGAGGATCACGCCGGCGCACAGAATGCCGATGCCGATGGGCGCGCCCTGGAACAGCGCGCCGATCACCGGAATGCCGCCGAGCACCGCGCCGAGCGGCTTCTCGAACCACGTCGCGAAGATCGGTGCGAACACGAGCAGACCCCACATGCCGTAGACGATCGACGGAATCGCGGCCAGCAGTTCGATCGCGATGCCGAGCGGCCGGCGCAGCCACGCGGGCGAGAGTTCGGTCAGAAAGAGAGCGATGCCGAAGCTCACAGGCACCGCGATGATGAGTGCAATGATCGACGTGGCGATCGTGCCGTAGATCGGCACCAGCGCGCCGAACTGCTTGCTGGGCGGATCCCATTCGGCGTTCCACAGGAAGCTGAGGCCGAACTGCCTGATCGACGGCATGGAGGCGACGACGAGCGACACAATGATGCCGCCGAGCAGCAACAGCGTAACGATGGCGGCAAGGCGCGCAAGGCCGCCGAAGATCACGTCGCCGGCGCGGCTAGGCGCTTTCTGCTGCGAGGCGCTGCCTGGCGGCGTCGCTCCCGGTGCGCCTGACGCTAATTGGATGTCGGACATAAGAGCCTGATGGACCTTTTCCAGTTGCCATGCGACGTATGTCGCGCGGCGGATGATGCAGGTGGTGCGTACATGCACTGATGACACTGGCGCCCGCCAGGTTCGGCCGATGAAAGCGGCGCCGGTCAATGCCATTGGCCGTCCTCACGCGAGGACGGCCAATGTGTTACGTGAAGCGGTTGCCCATTACTGCGGGGGCGGTGCTTACTCGGCGATCGGCTTGCCCGAAGCGTCCTTCACCTTCGACTTCCACTGCGTCTTGATTTCCGACACGACCGATTCCGGCAGCGAGATGTAGTCCAGATCGTTAGCGGCCTGCGTGCCGTTCTTGAACGCCCAGTCGAAGAACTTCAGCGTTTCGCTGCCTTGCGGCGCCTTTTCCTGCGTCGTGTGCAACAGCACGAAGGTTGCGCCGACGATCGGCCATGCGTTCTTGCCCGGCTCGTTCGTGAGGATCTGGTAGAACGACTTCGACCAGTCCGCGCCCGCTGCCGCTGCCTTGAACGTGTCCGTCTTCGGCTCGACCACCGTGCCCGTCGAATTCTTCAGCGCGACGTAGGTCATGTGGTTCTGCTTCGCGTACGCCCATTCGACGTAACCGATTGCGCCCGGCAGGCGTTGCACGAAAGCCGCGACGCCGTCGTTGCCCTTGCCGCCCGTGCCGGTCGGCCAGTTGACCGTCGAACCTTCACCGACCTTCGACTTCCATTCGGTGTTGACCTTCGACAGGTAGTTCGTCCAGATGAAGCTCGTGCCCGAACCGTCGGCGCGGCGCACCACGGCGATGTCGGTGTCGGGCAGCTTGACCTTCGGGTTCAGTGCAACGATCGCCGGATCGTTCCACTTCTTGATCTTGCCCAGATAGATGTCGCCCAGCACTTCGCCCGACAGCACCAGTTCAGCCGGCTTCACGCCCGGCACGTTGACGACCGGCACCACGCCGCCGACCACCGTCGGGAACTGGAACAGGCCGTCTTTCGCGAGTTCGTCGTCCTTCAGCGGAGCGTCGGAACCGGCGAAATCGACGGTCTTGGCGATGATCTGCTTCACGCCGCCCGACGAGCCGATGCCCTGGTAGTTAACCTTGCCGCCGCCGGACTTCTGATAGGCGTCGGCCCACTTCGTGTAGATCGGTGCTGCGAAGGTGCTGCCCGCGCCGGTGATGTCTGCTGCGTTTGCGGCCATCGCGAAGAACGCGCCAGCGACGCCAGCGAACACGGTTTGCATCAATTTCATCGAAACCTCCAAGGTGTGAGCGGTGTGAGCGGATAACTGAACACCGCGAAGCTTAGGGTCTCTTTGTGACAGTAACGTGACTAACCGTGAAACGCGTGTGACAGTGGGGTTACTAATGTGAAAGGCGTTTGCGCGGGTAGATCGGTGGCTTGGTGGCGGTTTGGCCGTGCCTTGTAGAGATTAGGCGAAAAAGATGGGGCGCGAACGTTTGCGGATGCGACCAGGACGGGACGGTCCGGCTGGAAGGCGCTCTTGCGCCGGGGCAGAGAGGCGGGTGTGGCGGCTGCGGGTGCGGTGGTTGTGGCGGGTGTCAGCGTGGGCGCGGCTGCGCTGGCGGCTGCGGGCTTCCGGGTACGCCAGTGGGCGAATGCACGGGCGCCGGCCGAGCGCGGCGACCGCGAATGAGTAGAAAGATCCGCAGACGCGCCTAAGCCAGGGCAGATATGCGGTTTGGCGGGCGCGTTCCGTCAGGCAACTGCGGCGGAAAACGCCCACGGTCCTACAGATAAGCAGGGCGACACACCGCCGCCACGCTCGCAGGTGAGTGACCGCTTACGCCGTCGCCTGCTTCACCGCGGCCGCGATTGCTTCCGCGTGCCGCAGCGCATCGTCGACGTGTTCCGCCTCGACCATCACGCGCAGCACCGGCTCCGTGCCCGACGCGCGAATCAGCACGCGCCCGCGGCCATTGAGCGCGTCTTCCGCGCTCGCAATCGCGCGCCGGATAGCGTCGCTGCCCTTCCAGTCAGCGTCCGGCTTCATGCGCACATTGATCAGCTTCTGCGGGAACAGCGTGACGCCGTCGAGCAGTTCGGCGAGCGTGCTGTCGCTGCGCTTCATTGCGGCAAGCACGAGAAGCGCGGAGACGATGCCGTCGCCCGTCGAATGGCGGTCGAGCGACAGAATGTGGCCGGACCCCTCCGCGCCGAGCTGCCAGCCGTGCTCGCGCAACTGCTCGAGCACGTAGCGGTCGCCGACTGCCGCGCGCACGAACTTGACGCCCGCCGCCTGCAACGCGACCTCGACGGCCATATTGGTCATCAAGGTTCCGACCGCGCCTTCCACTTTGCCGTCGGTCGCGATGCGGTCCTTCACCAGCACGTACAGCAGTTCGTCGCCGTTATAGAGACGTCCTGCCGCGTCGACGACCTGCAGACGGTCGGCGTCGCCGTCGAGCGCGATGCCGAGGTCCGCGTGATTCGCCCGCACCGCGCGCACCAGCGCATCGGGCGCGGTCGCGCCGACGCCGTCGTTGATATTGAAGCCGTTCGGCGCGACGCCGATCGGAATGACCTCGGCGCCCAGCTCGTGAAAGACGTGCGGCGCGACGTCATACGCGGCGCCGTGCGCGCAATCGACCACCAGCTTCAGCCCGCGCAAATCGAACGCGGCCGGAAACGTGCTCTTGCAAAACTCGATGTAGCGGCCCGCTGCGTCGTCGAGACGCCGCGCCTTGCCGAGTTGCTCCGACGCCGCGCAGGCGAGCGGCAACTCGAGGTGCTCTTCGATCTGCGATTCGACGTCGTCCGGCAGCTTGTTGCCGTCGGCGGAAAAGAACTTGATGCCGTTGTCGTAATACGGATTGTGCGACGCGCTGATCACGACGCCGGCCGCGAGCCGCAGCGCGCGCGTCAGATACGCGATGCCCGGCGTCGGCATCGGGCCCGCCAGCATCACATCGACACCGGCCGCCGAGAAACCCGCCTCGAGCGCGGCCTCGAGCATGTAGCCCGACACCCGCGTGTCCTTGCCGATCAGCACCGTGGGCCGCGTGCCCGTGCGCGCCCAGCGGTCCGCGCCGACGAGCACCTTGCCCGCTGCATAGCCGAGCCGCAATACAAATTCCGGCGTAATAGGCCCTTCGCCGACCTTGCCCCGAATACCGTCCGTGCCGAAATAACGACGTGCCATCTTTTATATTCCTCCTTGCTTTGGGCTCATCCGCGCGGGCCGGCGCCATTCGCCGCGTCGCGCAGTGCTGCCCAGACTTTCAATGCGTCTACTGTTTGCGCGACGTCGTGCACGCGCAGGATTGCCGCGCCGCGTTCCGCAGCCAACACCGCCGCGGCGATGCTGCCCGCGACGCGCTCCGGCGCCGCGCGACCGGTGACGGCGCCGATCATCGATTTGCGCGACATGCCCGCGAGGATCGGATACGGCGGCTCTGCCCGCGGCGCGGTGTCCGCGAGCCGCGCGAGCAGCGCGTAATTGTGCTCGACCACGGCCTTGCCGAAACCAAAGCCGGGGTCCACGCTGATCCGGCCACGCGCGATGCCCGCCTGCGTAAGCACCGCCACGCGTTCCTCCAGAAACTGCCTGACTTCGCCGACGACATCGCCGTAAGCCGGCTCGCCGAGCTGCATGGTCTGCGGCTCGCCCAGCATGTGCATCACGCACAGGCCGCAGTCGCTGTCGCGCACCGCATCCACGGCGCCGGGCATGCGAAAGCCCCAGATGTCGTTGATCAGATCGGCGCCCGCGCTCAGTGCATGCCGCATCACTTCGGGCTTGTAGGTGTCGACCGAGAGCGGCATGTTGGCGCCGCGCAGTTGCTCGATAAGCGGGATCACGCGCTCGAGTTCTTCGTCGAGCGGCACGGGCGGCGCGCCGGGGCGCGTCGATTCGCCGCCAATGTCGATGATGTCCGCGCCTTCGAGCATCATGCGCTCCGCCTGGCGCAACGCATCGGCGCGCATCGCGTACTGGCCGCCGTCGGAGAAAGAATCGGGCGTGACGTTCAGGATGCCCATGACCAACGGGCGTTCGAAGCTCAGCTTGAACCGCCCGCACTGCAACGGCTCGGGGATGGTGGAAGGAGAGAAAGCGGCGGTAGACACGTAGCGTGAAGTCGAATAGGCGGATAAATGCAAAACGGGCCGGTGTGAAACACACCGGCCCGCACTTTCTACTGCCAGCCGATCAGGCCGGCGCGGTCGCGCTACCCGGCTTGACTTCCGTACCGGGGCTGCCGCCCGACGACGCGTCGCTTGCCGACGGCGGCGAGCTCTTCGGCGAGCGCGGCGGACGTCCTGCCATGATGTCGTTGATCTGATCGGCGTCGATCGTTTCCCACTCCATCAGCGCGGCGGTCATTGCCTCGACCTTGTCGCGGTTTTCGTCCAGCAGGCGCTTCGCGAGGTTGTACTGCTCGTCCAGCACGCGGCGAATTTCCGCGTCGACCTTCTGCTGCGTGGCTTCCGAAATGGTGCGCGTGAAGCCGCGACCAAACGGCGTGGCGTCGTTTTCGTCGTCCACGTAGACCATCGGTCCCAACGCGTCGGTCATGCCGAAGCGAGCGACCATGGCGCGCGCGGTTTGCGTGGCCTTGTTGAAGTCGTCCGACGCGCCCGTGCTGATCAGGTTCAGGAACAACTCTTCCGCAACGCGGCCGCCGAACAGAATCGCAAGACGGTCAAGCAGATAGTCTTTCGAGTACGTTTCGTTGTCGTGTTCCGGCAACTGCCACGTGACGCCCAATGCCCGACCACGCGGAATGATCGTGACCTTGTGCACCGGGTCGGCCTTCGGCAGCAGCTTCGCGATGACTGCGTGGCCCGACTCGTGATACGCGGTAGCGCGCTTCGACTCTTCGCGGATCACGGCCGACTTGCGCTCCGGACCCATGAAGATCTTGTCCTTCGCGTCTTCGAAATCCGTCATTTCGACGATGCGCTTGCCGCGGCGTGCCGCGAACAATGCCGCTTCGTTCACGAGGTTCGCCAGATCGGCGCCCGAAAAGCCCGGCGTGCCGCGCGCGATGACCGCTGCGTCGACGTCGTTCGAAATCGGCACCTTGCGCAGGTGAACCTTCATGATGTGTTCGCGGCCGCGAATATCCGGCAGACCGACGTACACCTGGCGGTCGAAACGGCCCGGACGCAGCAGCGCCTTGTCGAGCACGTCCGAACGGTTCGTTGCGGCGATCACGATGACGCCGGAGTTCGCCTCGAAGCCGTCCATTTCGACGAGCATCTGATTCAGCGTCTGCTCGCGCTCGTCGTTACCGCCGCCCATGCCGGCGCCGCGATGACGGCCGACCGCGTCGATTTCGTCGATGAACACGATGCACGGTGCGTGCTTCTTCGCCTGCTCAAACATGTCGCGCACACGAGCCGCGCCGACGCCGACGAACATTTCGACGAAGTCCGAACCCGAGATGCTGAAGAACGGCACTTTCGCTTCGCCCGCGATGGCGCGAGCAAGCAGCGTCTTACCCGTTCCCGGTGGGCCGACGAGCAGCACGCCACGCGGAATACGGCCACCGAGCTTCTGAAACTTCTGCGGGTCGCGCAGGAAATCGACCAGTTCGGAGACTTCTTCCTTCGCTTCGTCGCAACCGGCGACGTCGGTGAAATTGATTGCGTTGTTGTTTTCGTCGATCAGACGCGCGCGCGACTTGCCGAACGAGAAGGCGCCGCCTTTCCCGCCTCCCTGCATCTGTCGCATCATGTAGAACCAGAAACCGATGATGAGGATCGTCGGCCCCAGGTAATACAGCGCGGAAACCAGCGCATTGGGTTCGTCGTCAGCCTTGCCGCTTACCTGAACGCCGTACTTCATCAGATCGCCGACCATCCAGATGTCGCCCGGCGACACGATCTGGTACTTCTGGCCGTCTGCTGGAGTGACCGTGAGGTTCCGCCCCTGGACAATGACGTTCTTGACTTTGCCGTTCTTCGCGTCGTCCATGAACTGCGAATAGGAAACGCCTTCCTGGACACGGGGCTTGTCGAACTGCTTGAACACCGTAAATAGCACCAGTGCGATAACCAGCCACACTGCTGCCTTCGAAAACATATTGTTGTTCAAAGCACCACTCCTTCACTTAGACGGGCGCCTACATTTGCCTTGCGGCACCACGAAAGCATTCTAATCCAGTCCGCAGACCCCTGCCATAAGGTTTCGCTACCACAGAAATAGCATGGCGGGGACTACGCGGCGCCCTACGCGGGCCTTTTCAGATGCTTACCCAAAATAAACGTTTCCGACGACTTGTCCCGCGAAGCCTTGGGCTTGCGGGCAGCCACCACCTTGAACTGGCGCTTGAACTTTTCGACAATCTGGCTGTAACCGCTGCCGTGAAAGCATTTGACTAAAAGGGCACCATCCGGTTTCAGGTGATTTTGCGAAAATTCCAGCGCGAGATCGCACAAATGCTCGATTCGCGCCGCATCCGCCAATGCCACTCCCGACAGGTTGGGCGCCATATCCGAAATTACAAGATCGACTTGCCGCTCTCCGACTAATTCTTCCAGTTGGCCGAGCACGGCTTCCTCGCGGAAGTCGCCCTGAATGAAGTGGACGTCGGCGACCGGTTCCATCGGCAGAAGGTCGAGCGCGATGATCGTGCCGTCGATCCCGCCCTGACGCTCCGCGTCGCGCTGCGACCCTTTTGCGAGCTTGTTGCGCGCGTACTGGCTCCAGCTGCCCGGCGTCGAGCCGAGATCGACGATGACCTGCCCCGGCCGGATCAGCTTGTCCTGCTCATCGATTTCCTTCAGCTTGTAGGCGGCGCGGGCGCGATAGCCTTCCCGCTGCGCCATTTTCACGTAGGGATCGTTGATGTGGTCGTGCAGCCACGCCGTATTAAACTTGTTTTTTGCCATTAAACGTTGAACTCTTGCTGCGTCATGTCACGCTTTAGCGGATAATACGCGGTTAATTCGCGCGGCTCCCGCCAGAAAACTGGCAGTTATCCGCGATTCTGTTGTCCTGACGCGCCGCCTGCCGCAGTGTCCCAATCGTGTTCCGCTCCAATTCGCCGAAAGACGGACTGGGGAGCGCAGGTGCCGCCATTTTAGTCGAGTCTCCCACTTCACATGCCCGCCCTCAAAGTCTCTTCCGACCAACGCGCCGAGTTGCGCTCCCAGGCACATGCGCTCAAACCGGTCGTGCTCGTCGGCGCCGAAGGTTTGACCGACGCCGTGCTCGCCGAGATCAAAGTCCACCTCGCAGCTCATCAGCTGATCAAGATCCGCGTGTTCGGCGACGAACGCGAAGAGCGCATCGCGATCTACGAGCAGATCTGCGACAAGCTGAACGCCGCGCCGATCCAGCATATCGGCAAGCTGCTGGTCATCTGGAAGCCCGAAGCCGCCGCGCAACCCGCGATAAAAGGCAAACGCGGCGCACTGCCGAGCGCCCGCGAAGCCGCTGTCGAAGCCAACCCCGGCAAGGGCCGTGCGCCGCGCGTCGTCAAGGTCGTGAAGCCGAGCGAAGTGCCCATGCGCAAGCCGAAGGCGAAAGCCGTGCTGGTGCGCGGCAACGAGCGCGTCACGCAAGGCGGCAACATCAAGCGCGCGAAGAAGCGGCAAACCAGCGCGAAGCGCGCGCATCAGTCGAAATAAGCAGTCGAAATAATCGATTGAAACAAGCAGGCGGATTAACGGTGCGGCGCGAGCTGCACCTTGCCTGCGCTGCGTGCGGCGCCTGCCGCAACCGCCAGCCTTCCTAGCCCGCTACTTTTCCAGACACATCGTCGCGAGCGCCCTGCTGCGCGGCGCCGGCTCCCGTGCCCACGGGCAATTTCCACACGAGCACAATGCCCAGCAGGCTTTCGATCAGGTAGAACACGCTCGAAACGCCGTGCAGCATGCCGAAGCGTGCCGCATAGGCGGAATGCGCGATGTCCGTGCCCGCTTCCAGCGCGGCCACGCGCATCGCGTTCATGAACGGCTGCAACGCGAAATAACCGACCAGCACACAGACCAGCATGCCGGCCACCAGCCAGCGCAAGCGCCGGTACGCGTTGCCGCCGCGCCGGATCACCACGTTGGCGAGACCGAGCAGCAAAATGCCGCAGACGGCGCCAAGCACACCTTCGATGCGAAACAGTTGCGCCGCCACCGCGCCCGCCGTCGACCGGTCGAGCGACGTGAACAGCACCGGCGCGACTGCATAGCCGATAGTCAGCAGACTGCCGACCCACACGACCGTCAGCAGACGAAAGATTCGATGCGGCATCAGTGACACCGGAGTCGCCTTCAAACGTAGCTGACCGCGATGATTTCGTACTCGCGCACGCCGCCTGGCGCCTGCACGGACGCGACATCGCCTTCGGACTTTCCGATCAGCGCGCGCGCAATCGGGGAACTGATGGAGATGAGGCCGTGGTCGATGTCCGCTTCGTCGTCGCCGACGATCTGATATTTGACCGATGCGCCCGAGTCCAGGTCTTCCAGTTCGACGGTCGCGCCGAACACCACGCGGCCGTCCGCCTCCACTTGCGACGGGTCGATCACCTGCGCGCCCGCCAGCTTCGATTCGATCTCGGCGATGCGGCCTTCGATAAAGCCCTGCTTCTCTTTCGCGGCATCGTATTCCGCGTTTTCGGACAGATCGCCCTGCGCGCGCGCTTCCGCGATCGAGTTGATCACGGCGGGACGCTCGACCGATTTCAGCCGCTGCAATTCGTCGCGCAGCATGTCTGCGCCGCGCTTGGTCAATGGAATAGTGCTCATAAACAACTCTCGAAAAAACGCCGGGCCGCTCCAAACCCTCCCGGCCCTTTTTGGGATCTGGCGCTAAAGCGGCAGATGGGAGCGCTTTGGAACAAAAAACGGCCGTAAAAAAAATCACCGCGGTTAAGTGCATTTCGCGGGAGCCGGCGGCCGGGGGAAAACCCGGACCACAGCACCTGCGAAACGCCGCTTAACCGCGGCACTTACATCCTGGACAGGTATTCGAAGCCTTAGTTTAGGCGAGCGTGCAAACCTTGTAAATCATAGACTTCCAGGTCCTTCAGGTAGCGCAAGCCTTCGACCGCCGCGCGCGCGCCCGACATCGTCGTGTAGTACGTGACCTTGTTGGCCTGCGCGCTCATGCGGATCGAACGCGAATCGGCAATCGCCGCGCGCGTTTCGTCGACGGTCGTGAAAACCAGCGCGATCTCGCCGTTCTTGATCATGTCGACGATGTGCGGACGGCCGTCCTTCACCTTGTTGACGACCTTCACCGGCACGCCGGCCGCTTCGATCGCGGCTGCCGTACCCTTGGTGGCGACGATCGGATAACCGAGTTCGTGCAGCATGCGCGCGACTTCGACGGCCTTCGGCTTGTCGGCGTCCATCACCGTCAGCAGCACCGTGCCCGACTCCGGCAGACGCGAGCCCGCCGCGAGCTGCGACTTGAAGAGCGCTTCGCCGAACGTGCGGCCCACGCCCATCACTTCGCCGGTCGAACGCATTTCGGGTCCGAGCACCGGATCGACTGCCGGGAACTTGACGAACGGGAACACCGCTTCCTTCACGCTGAAATACGGCGGCTCGATTTCCTTCGTCACGCCTTGCTGCGCGAGCTTCTGGCCGACCATTGCGCGCGCCGCGATCTTGGCGAGCGGCAGGCTGGTCGCCTTCGACACGTACGGCACCGTGCGCGAAGCGCGCGGGTTCACTTCCAGCACGTAGATGACGTCTTCTTTCGAGCCGTCCGCCTGCGGCACTTGCTGAATCGCGAACTGCACGTTCATCAGACCGATCACGTTCAGCGCCTTCGCCATCGCGCCGGTCTGGCGCTTGAGCTCAGCCACGGTTTCCTTCGACAGCGAGTACGGCGGCAGCGAGCAAGCCGAGTCGCCGGAGTGCACGCCCGCCTGTTCGATGTGCTCCATCACGCCGCCGATGAACACCGCCTCGCCGTCCGAAATGCAGTCCACGTCGCATTCGATCGCGTCGTTCAGGAAGCGGTCGAGCAGCACCGGCGAATCGTTCGATACCTTCACGGCCTCGCGCATGTAGCGCTCGAGATCGCGCGGTTCGTGGACGATTTCCATCGCGCGGCCGCCCAGCACGTACGACGGACGCACGACGAGCGGATAACCGATTTCGTCGGCGAGCTTCAGCGCTTCGTCTTCGGCGCGCGCGGTGCGGTTCGGCGGCTGACGCAGGCCGAGGTCTTGCAGCAGCTTCTGGAAACGCTCGCGGTCTTCGGCGGCGTCGATCATGTCCGGCGACGTGCCGATGATCGGCACTCCGTTCGCTTCAAGGTCGAGCGCGAGCTTCAGCGGCGTCTGGCCGCCGTATTGCACGATCACGCCGACCGGCTTTTCCTTGTCGACGATTTCGAGCACGTCTTCAAGCGTGAGCGATTCGAAGTACAGACGGTCGGACGTGTCGTAGTCGGTCGAAACGGTTTCAGGGTTGCAGTTGACCATGATCGTTTCGTAGCCGTCTTCGCGCATGGCGAGCGCGGCGTGCACGCAGCAGTAGTCGAACTCGATGCCCTGGCCGATCCGGTTCGGGCCGCCGCCCAGCACCATGATCTTCTTGTTGTTCGTCGGGTTCGCTTCGCACTCTTCCTCGTAGGTCGAGTACATGTACGCGGTTTTCGTCGCGAACTCCGCCGCGCACGTGTCGACGCGCTTGTACACCGGACGCACATTCAACTCGATGCGGCGCGCGCGCACTTCAGCGGGCTTCGCGCCGACGAGCTTCGCGAGACGCCGGTCGGAGAAGCCGCTCTGCTTCAGATACTTGAGCTCTTCCTTCGAAAGGCTCGCGAGCGTGCGGCCGGCCAACGCCTTTTCCTTCAGCACGACCTGTTCGATCTGCGCGAGGAACCACGGGTCGATCGACGTCTCTTCGAAAATTTCATGCGCCGTCATGCCGATACGGAACGCGTCGCCCACGTACCAGATACGATCCGGGCCGGCTTCGCCGATTTCGCGGATGATCTCGTCGCGGTTCGTGGTCTTTTCGTCCAGACCGTCGACGCCGACTTCAAGACCGCGCAGCGCCTTCTGGAACGACTCCTGGAAGGTGCGGCCAATCGCCATGACTTCGCCGACCGACTTCATCTGCGTGGTCAGGCGCGAATCGGCTTCGCGGAATTTCTCGAACGCAAAGCGCGGAATCTTGGTGACGACGTAGTCGATAGTCGGTTCGAACGATGCCGGCGTCTGGCCGCCGGTGATTTCGTTCTTGAGCTCGTCGAGCGTGTAGCCGACCGCCAGCTTGGCCGCGACCTTGGCGATCGGGAAGCCGGTGGCCTTCGACGCCAATGCCGACGAACGCGACACGCGCGGGTTCATTTCGATCACGATCATCCGGCCGTCTTTCGGATTGATCGAGAACTGCACGTTCGAGCCGCCCGTGTCCACGCCGATTTCGCGCAGCACAGCGAGCGACGCGTTACGCAGCACCTGATATTCCTTGTCGGTGAGCGTTTGCGCCGGCGCGACGGTGATCGAGTCGCCGGTGTGGATGCCCATCGGGTCCAGATTTTCGATCGAGCAGACGATGATGCAGTTGTCCTTCTTGTCGCGGACCACTTCCATCTCGTACTCTTTCCAGCCGAGCAGCGATTCTTCGATCAGCAACTCGCGCGTGGGCGACAGATCGAGGCCGCGCTTGCAGATCTCTTCGAATTCTTCGCGGTTGTACGCGATGCCGCCGCCCGAGCCGCCCAGCGTGAACGACGGGCGGATCACGACCGGATAGCCGCCGCTGCCGGTTTGTGCCGCGATGTCTGCTTGCACCGACAGCGCTTCTTCCATCGAATGCGCGGTGCCCGACTTGGCCGAACCGAGGCCGATCTTGGTCATCGCGTCTTTGAATTTCTGGCGGTCTTCCGCCTTGTCGATGGCTTCCGGCGACGCGCCGATCAGCTCGACGTTGTACTTCGTGAGCACGCCATGCGCGTGGAGATCGAGCGCGCAGTTCAGCGCGGTCTGGCCGCCCATGGTCGGCAGGATTGCGTCCGGGCGCTCCTTCGCGATGATGCGCTCGACCACTTCCCACGTAATCGGCTCGATGTAGGTCACGTCGGCCGTGTTCGGGTCGGTCATGATCGTCGCCGGATTGCTGTTGACGAGGATGACCTTGTAGCCTTCCTCACGCAGCGCCTTGCATGCCTGCGCGCCCGAGTAATCGAACTCGCACGCCTGGCCGATGATGATCGGACCCGCGCCGATAATGAGAATGCTCTTGATGTCTGTCCGCTTGGGCATAACGCTCTCGCTAATGTATTCCTGAATTCTTTCCGTCGGCGCGCGCCGCGTGGGCGTTGCGCGCGCTTTGCTTCTGGCTGCTTGCTGCGGGGCTTGCCGCCGGGCTTGCCGCGGCGTGCGTTCTTAAGCCGCCGCGGTCTTGCCGGCCTTCTTCGCGTCCATCAACCCGGTAAAGCGGTCGAACAGATACGCGATGTCGTGCGGACCCGGCGACGCTTCCGGGTGACCCTGGAAGCAGAAAGCCGGCTTGTCGGAGAGCGCGAAGCCTTGCAGCGTGCCGTCGAAGAGCGACACATGCGTGACGCGGGCGTTGGCGGGCAGCGTGTTCGCATCGACAGCAAAACCGTGGTTCTGCGACGTGATGACCACGCGGCCGTCTTCCAGGTCTTTCACCGGATGATTCGCGCCGTGGTGACCGGTCTTCATCTTCACGGTTTTCGCGCCGAGCGCGAGGCCCATGATCTGATGGCCGAGGCAGATGCCGAAGGTCGGAATGCCGCGCTCGATCAACTCTTTGGTTGCCTTGATCGCGTAGTCGCACGGCTCCGGGTCGCCGGGACCGTTCGACAGGAAGATGCCGTCCGGATTGAGCGCGAGCGCATCAGCCGCGGTGGCTTGGGCCGGCAGCACGGTGACGTGGCAGCCGCGCTCCGCCAGCATGCGCAGGATGTTGTACTTGACGCCGTAATCGAACGCGACGACGCGGTACTTCGGCGCGTTCTGCTTGCCGTAGCCGCTGCCGAGACGCCATTCGGTTTGCGTCCACTCGTAGGTTTCCTTCGTCGACACGACCTTCGCGAGGTCCATGCCCGAGAGGCCCGGGAACGAACGCGCGAGTTCGATGGCCTTTGCTTCGTCGTCCGAACCGGCGAGAATCGCGCCGTTCTGCGCGCCCTTGTCGCGCAGAACGCGGGTCAGCTTGCGGGTGTCGAGGCCGGCGATGGCGACCACGCCTTCGTCCTGCAGATACTGGCTGAGCGTGCGCTCCATGCGGAAGTTCGACGCGAGGACCGGCAGATCGCGAATGATCAGCCCGGCGGCATGGACTTTCGTCGCCTCGACGTCTTCGGCGTTGACGCCGACATTGCCGATGTGCGGATACGTGAGGGTGACGATCTGGCGCGCGTAGCTCGGGTCAGTCAGGATTTCCTGATAGCCGGTGATAGCCGTGTTGAACACGACTTCGCCGATGGTATGCCCGGGGGCGCCGATCGAATAACCACGAAAGACCGTGCCGTCGGCGAGCGCGAGCAGAGCGGGAGAAAATGACGGCAACACGGGAGACTCCTTGGGGGAACACCCTGTTGCCGACCTGCCTATCCGGTTTGCGAGCCGCAGCGAACAGCATCACGGGATGCGCGCGCAGACTCGCTCGCGTACTGCCGTTGACGTCGCAAGGGGCGCACGATGGGTCCATTGTGTGGACGGATCGGCGAGGTGCGGGCCCTTCTTGCTACGCCTGTGGCGCGCGGCGGATGAACGGTATGGGAGAGGTAGGCGCTAGGGTGCGGGTTGATAAGCTCAAACCTTGGAATTATAGCCGGAAACCGCCGTTCTCTCCAAATCCGAGATGGCTGGGCGGGGGCGTGGCGGTGCTGGTCCGGCGGGTCAAAGCCTTGCTGCGAGCGGCTTGCGCGGTTGCCAAGCTTATGCGCAGCGGCCGTTTCGGGATAGCGTCAAGACGCCCGGCGGCGGGATCGAAATGGCGGAGGAAAGATTCGCGCATCGTCGTGCCTGGCGCCCGACGGCAGCGGCACGCCCCGGCCGGTAGGCAAGCACCAACTGTCGTACGGCGCACAATGAAAAACGCCGTCACCACAGGGCGACGGCGTCGAAAACTCATTTCATCTCAGACTGCGGCAGGTTGTGCGTCGGTCAGAACCGGATCGGCGCATCAACCTGCATCAGTTGCTCTTCTTCGTGCTCTTGCTGCTCTTGCTGGAAGTGGAAGCCGATACCTTCGTCACCTTGCCGGCAGGCGCCGCGGACGCTTTCGACTTGCCGCCCTTCGCCACCGGCTCGGACACCTTCACCACCGCCGCCGAATGTCCGCGCCCTTTCGTCCTCTCGCTGCGCGCTTCGCGCTTCGAGCCGCCGACGCGCGTGCCGATCTTCTGGACGCCGCCACCTTCGACATCGGTCGCGATGCGCTCCGGCCCCGGTTCGCTCGGGACCGCCCGGCCGACCGGCACGTGCAGCACGACGACCTGGCCGCGTGAGACGCTGTCGCGATGCGTGCGGTTCCACGCCTTCAACTGGCCGACGGACACGCCATAGCGCAGCGCGATAGCCGCCATCGACTGATTGCGGCGCACGCGGATCAGCATCTTGCGCGTATCGGGGACGTCCGGCTCCATCGCGAGCACGGCGCTTTCCGCGACGTCCGCGCTGATGTCCTCGTCGTCGTCCGAACCGCGCGGCACGACAATCGTGGAGCCCGGCTTAAGACGCATGCCGACCGGAATCTTGTTCACTTCCATCAGCGTGTCGGCGTCGACACCGATTTTTTGCGCGATCGCCGCGGGCGCCGAACGCTCGGTGACCGTGTACGTGGTCCACGACGACAGCGAACCCGAATACGTTTTCAGATTGCGCTCGAACGCGCTCGCATTGTCGAACGGCAGCAGGATTTGCGGCTGCGTCGCGCCGAGAATGACCGGCTTCCTGAACGACGGGTTCAGCGAGCGGAATTCGTCGAGCGGCAGATTGGCGAGCTTGGCGGCCATGTCCACGTCGATATCGTGCGACGTGGTAACGGTCACGAAATACGGGTGATTCGGAATGGACGGCAGCGCGAGCCCGTACATCTGCGGGTTCATCACGATGTTCTTGACGGCCTGCAGCTTCGGTACATAGTTGCGCGTTTCGTTGGGCATGCGCAGGCTTAGATAGTCTGTCGGCAAGCCCGCCGCTTCGTTACGCGCAATGGCGCGCTGCACGTTACCCTCGCCCCAGTTGTACGCGGCGAGCGCAAGCTGCCAGTCGCCGAACATGTCATGCAGACGCGACAGATAGTCGAGCGCGGCGCTGGTCGAAGCCAGCACGTCGCGGCGCTCGTCCTGCCACATGTTCTGCTTGAGGTTGTAGGTGCGGCCGGTGCCCGGCATGAACTGCCACATGCCGGCCGCCTTCGCGACCGACAACGCCTGCGGGCTGTACGCCGACTCGATGAACGGCAGCAACGCGAGCTCGGTCGGCATATGGCGCGCCTCGAGCTCCTCGACGATGTGGTACAGGTACTTCTGCGAGCGCTCGGTCATGCGCTGCACGTAATCGGGACGCTGCGCATACCAGTTGACCTGCATGTCGACCAGGTCGGTCTGCAGGTCGGGCATCTGGAAACCACGGCGAATACGGCCCCACAAGTCGGCGTCCGCGCTCGTCAACTGCGTGACGGAGCCTTTGTCGACGTTGATGGTTTCCTTGGCGGTGGCTGTCTTGCGAAGTGCGTCTGCTACGGCTTGCTGACTGGCGGGATTTGTTGCGGTGGTGGGGCTGACCGTCGTTGGTCCCTGGCTCGCGCAGGCGGCGAGCGTCAGGACCAGCAACGCACTAAAGATAAATCGCATGAACGTCTCGGCTTCCACAAGGGCTGGAATTTGCAGCCGATAGTACGAAACCCTAACGTCTACGTCAATTGGAAATTGACGAAAAAATCAAGCAAATCTAAGGCTTGGCGAATTCTTCCGATTCTTCGCTTGAGGAAGACCCCAGGGCCGACCCGGTCACCGGAAGCGGTTCTTCCATTCGCGCATCAGCGTGAACGCTGCCAGCCGGTCCGATACTTTCTCGTGCAACTGCTCTTGCAGGGCTGCCTGGACGGCGGGATTGCCGGCCCGCAGGAAAGGATTCACCGCGCGTTCGTGGGCGATCGTGGTGGGCAGCGTCGGCAGATTGCGGGCTCGCAAGTCGGCCGCCTGGTCGCGCCACGCTTGCAAGTCGGCGTTGCCCGGCTCGCAGGCGAGCGCGAAGCGGATGTTGGAGAGCGTATATTCGTGCGCGCAGTGCACTTGCGTTTCGCCGGGCAACGCGGCGAGCGAGTCGAGCGACGCCAGCATCTGCTGCGGCGTGCCTTCGAACAGCCGGCCGCATCCGCAAGCGAACAGCGTATCGCCGCAAAACACGTGAGGCGTGCCGCCGGGATCTGCCGCCTGAAAATAGGCGATGTGGCCGCTCGTATGACCTGGCACGTCCAGCACGCTCAGTTCGAGCGCAGGCGCGGCAATCGTCACCCGATCGCCATTTTTAAGACGCTGCGTGACACGCTCGATCGCTTCACCGGCGGGCCCGTACACGGGAACGTCCTGGCCATTCAGCAGATCGGCCACCCCGCCGACGTGGTCTTGATGATGGTGCGTGAGTAAAATAGCGCTCAGCCGCCACCCGCGTTTGGCCAGATAGGCGCGAACCGGGGCGGCCTCGCCCGGATCGACGACTACCGCGTGGTGTCCGTCGGAAACGACCCAGATGTAATTGTCTTCAAACGCCGGGACCGGTACGTACTCGAGCGCATTCATAGGCGACGCATTCTTTGATATGACTGACCGAGCGATTATAGACTGGCCCGCCTGGACGGATTCGCCGCCTGGCCGCTACGTGCTCGAGTGGGAACAGACCCAGCTCGACCGTGTGGTGTCGGACGTGTTCGGCTACCACGCGCTGCAACTCGGCCTGCCGCAGCTCGACGCCTTGCGCGAAAATCGCATGCCTTGCCGCGGACTGGTGCTGGATGCCGCCAGCGGCGCGAGCGCGCCCTACAGCTTTCCGCGCGCGGACGCGCACGCCGGCAACGGAGCGGGCAACCCGACGCACGGGGCGACGCACGGCCCGGCGCGCGGCGCGTTTGCGCCGCTGCCTTCGCCAACGGGGCGCAGTGCCGTCTGGTGCGATCTGCTCGATCTGCCGTTCGAGGCGCAGAGCGTCGACCTGATCGTGATGCCGCACACGCTCGAATTTACGAGCGACCCGCACCGCCTGCTGCGCGAAGCCGAACGCGTGCTGATGCCGGAAGGCCAACTGATCATTCTCGGCTTCAACTCGTTGTCGCTCTGGGGCGCGCGGCAATCGGTCGGCAAGATGACCGGCCGGCCGTTCGTGCCCGCCGCCGTCGATCTGATCGCCTTCACGCGTCTTAAGGACTGGATCAAGCTGCTTGGTTTCGACCTTGAACGCGGGCGCTTCGGCTGCTATCGTCCGCCGCTCGACAGCGACCAGTGGCTCTCCCGCTACGGCTTCATGGAAGCCGCCGGCGACCGCTGGTGGCCGATTTTCGGCGCGACCTACATGATCAAGGCGATCAAGCGCGTGCGCGGCATGCGTCTCGTCGGACCGCTGAAGGTGAAGAAACCCGTCCTCGCCGCGGGCCTCGCGCCCGCCGCCACACCGAATACACGCAACCACACTCAATGACAGCGAACATCATCGACATTTATACGGACGGCGCCTGCAAGGGCAACCCCGGCCCCGGCGGCTGGGGCGCGCTTTTGCGCTTCGGCGATCAGGAAAAAGAGCTGTTCGGCGGCGAAGCGAATACGACCAACAACCGCATGGAGCTGATGGGCGTGATTTCCGCGCTCGAAGCGCTCAAGCGTCCGTGCAAGGCCGTCGTGCACACCGATTCGCAGTACGTGCAGAAAGGCATCAGCGAGTGGATTCACGGCTGGAAAAAGAAAGGCTGGGTCACGGCAGCGAAGCAGCCGGTCAAGAACGCGGATTTGTGGAAGCGGCTCGACGCGCTCGTCGCGCAGCACGAAATCGAATGGCGCTGGGTGCGCGGCCATAACGGGCACCCGGAGAACGAGCGCGCCGATCAGCTCGCCAACCGCGGCGTCGCGTCGCTCGCGGAACTATGACGCCGCGCCGCCGGCCAGTGCGTTCTTTTGCTGCTTGTTTGCGGCTGCAACTTCTGAGGCAAAGCTAAAACCGATATGCGTCAACTGATCCTCGATACCGAAACGACCGGCCTCAACGCCCGCACCGGCGACCGCATCCTCGAGCTGGGCTGCGTCGAACTGGTGAACCGGCGGCTCACCGGCAACAACCTGCATTTCTATATCAATCCCGAACGCGACAGCGATCCCGGCGCGTTGGCGGTCCACGGCCTGACCACCGAATTCCTCAGCGACAAGCCGAAGTTCGCCGACATCGCCGACCAGATTCGCGACTTTATCCAAGGCGCGGACCTGATCATTCACAACGCGCCCTTCGACATCGGCTTTCTCGACGCCGAATTCGCGTTGCTCGGCCTGCCGCCCGTGAGCACGTATTGCGGCGAGATCATCGACACGCTCGCGCGCGCCAAGCAGATGTTCCCCGGCAAGCGCAATTCGCTCGACGCGCTCTGCGATCGCTTCGGCATCAGTAACGCGCACCGCACGCTGCACGGCGCGCTGCTCGACTCGGAACTGCTCGCCGAGGTTTATCTTGCGATGACGCGCGGCCAGGAAAGCCTCGTCATCGACATGCTCGGCGAATCGCACGCCGGCGGCGAAGCGCATGCGCCGCGCGTGGCGATCGAATCGCTGGATCTCGTGGTGATCGCGGCCAGCGACGACGAGCTCGCCGCGCATCAGGAAGTTCTCGATGGTCTCGACAAGGCGATCAAAGGCACGAGCGTGTGGCGTCTCGAACCTGCGCCCGTGTCGGCCGTGTCGGATGAGCAAGCCGCTTAAAAAGTGCTGGACGAGTTCCGCAATGCCTGACATAATCTCAATCTCTTCGGGTGGTTAGCTCAGCGGTAGAGCACTGCCTTCACACGGCAGGGGTCACTGGTTCGATCCCAGTACTACCCACCAGATTCTTGGTGCGTCGATCACCGAAGACAAAGGGCTCACGTAGAAATGCGTGAGCCCTTTTCCGTTTTGGCGCGCTGTCTTGTCGTTGTATTGGCATCCGGTTTTGCGGCTCCGTAATCGGCCGCGCCGTCAACACCGAAACCTCGTCGATTGCGACGGCAAAACAGCGCTGATATAGTCGGTGTTCGGGCATTCGCCCCGTCTACTTTCTCCACCTCATTGACCACAGGGAGGCGTCACATGTTTGCAGTGCATATGGCCGTCCCTGACATGGTCCCGCGGCGCTCGCGTTTGCCTCTCAGTTGTTTCCTGAGTCGCCGCTGACGGGTCACTGACCTGTCGCCATCCGCGGTGCCGCCCGACAAGGCGCGCCGCGCAATTCCAGATAGTCCACCGCTCGCTCCGCAGGCTTGTTGCCCGCAGCTTCATTGCGGTTTAACCGCGTGCTTCGACTATCTCTTCATCCTGCTTTTGACTGGAACCCTGTTGCGCCATGCGCGCCTGGGTTGTCGAAAAATGACCGGAAAAAAACTCGACTTTCGCGGACAAGCCTTTAAGGATGTCCTCGGCTTCACCTTCATTCACTGGGCGAAACAGCCGTGGCGCATCGTCGTCATTGCGGCGCTCGTCATGCTCTCAGCGGTGGCGGACGTGCTGACGCCGATGTTCGCCGGCCACCTCGTCGACGCCATCGCGTCGGGCCCGGCCGCGCGCGGCAGCGCCTGGCACGCGGCCATCACGGCGTTCTGCGTGCTCGGCGCGCTCGGCCTCGGCGCGACCTTGCTGCGGCAAGGCATGTACTTCAACATCATCAAGCTGACGCTGAAGATGATGAGCGAGATCGCCGCCAACGCGTTTCATCGCGTGCAGCGGTTTTCGACCGACTGGCATGCGAACAGCTTCGCGGGCTCTACCGTGCGCAAAATCACGCGCGGCATGTGGGCGCTCGACCTGCTGAACGACACGTTGCTGATCGCGCTGTTTCCGTCGCTGATCATGCTGGTTGGCGCGACGCTGCTGCTCGGCTGGCGCTGGCCGATGATGGGCGCGGTGGTCGGCATCGGCTCGCTGATCTACATCACGGTAACGGTCGCGCTGTCGCTCGGCTATGTCGCGCCCGCCGCACGCCTCGCGAATGCGTGGGACACGCGCATGGGCGGCGCGCTCGCGGACGCGGTGAGCTGCAACGGCGTGGTCAAGGCCTTCGGCGCGGAAGAGCGCGAAGAAGTGCTGCTTGCGCGCGTGATCGGCAAGTGGCGCGAACGCACGCGGCGCACGTGGATTCGCGGCACGATCAACGGCGGCGTGCAGGGCGCGATGCTGGTGGCAATCCAGACGGCTATCCTCGGCGCGGCGCTCGTGCTGTGGTTGCGCGGCGAGGCGAGCGTCGGCGACATCACGTTCGCGCTGACGATGTTCTTCATGCTGCAAGGCTATTTGCGCGACGTGGGCATGCACATTCGCAACTTGCAGCGCTCCGTCAACGACATGGAAGAACTCGTGTCGCTGGAGCGCCAGCCGCTCGGTATCGAAGATCGGCCGGGCGCCGGTCCGATCGCGATTGGCAAAGGCGAGATCCGCTTCGAGCACGTCACCTTCCACTATGGGGCGAACGCCACGCCGCTGTACCGCGACTTCTCCGTGCGCATTGCGCCTGGCGAACGCGTCGGGCTGGTCGGCCATTCGGGCTCGGGCAAGACGACCTTTATCAAGCTGATCCAGCGCCTTTACGACGTTTCGGAAGGCCGCATCACGATCGACGGTCAGGACATCGCGCAGGTCAGGCAGGCGTCGTTGCGCAGCCAGATTGCGATCGTGCAGCAGGAGCCGGTGCTGTTTCATCGCTCGCTCGCGGAGAACATCGCCTATGCGCGTCCGGACGCGAGCCGCGCCGACATCGAGCGAGCCGCGCGGCTTGCGAACGCGCACGACTTCATCAGCGCGTTGCCCGGCGGTTACGACACGCTGGTCGGCGAGCGCGGCATCAAGCTGTCGGGCGGCGAGCGTCAGCGTGTGGCAATCGCGCGCGCGTTTCTCGCCGACGCCCGCATTCTGATTCTCGACGAAGCGACATCGAGCCTCGACAGCGAAAGCGAAGTGCTGATCCAGCAGGCGATGGAGCGGCTGATGCTCGGCCGCACGACGCTCGTGGTCGCGCACCGCCTGTCGACCGTGCGCGCACTCGACCGGTTGCTCGTGCTCGACAAGGGCAAGGTGATCGAAGAAGGCAGCCACGAAACGCTGATCGGTCTCGAGAACGGCCTGTACCGGCGGCTCTTCGAGCGGCAGGCGCTGGAGTTGATCAAGGGCTTGAGCGAACCGGCCGTCGCCGTCCGCCAGGAAACGGCGCGCATGCGCAGTTCGACGACTGACGATTCGAGCTTGCTGGTCGGCAAGTAACAACGCCGACGATGACGCGCGTCACACGGAAATGCCTTTATTCAAGGCCTATTCCGTTGACGCGCCGCCGGCTTACACCACGCCCGCAGGCAAGCCGATGCCGCGCGCCATGCCGGTCGCGGCGAACACCATCAGCACGAGCAAGACCGTCTGAATCACGCTGAGGTGCGCGTAGCGGCGTGCGTTGTGCAGGTCCGGCGCCTCGCCCTTTCGTATCGACGCGCGCCAGCGCATCAAGGCGAGCATCGACGGAACTTCAAGCAGGATGATGATGACGAGCAGCGTCATCTTGAGGTGAAAGAGCGGCTCGTGGAGATAGTAGTCGGCGCCCTTCTCATAAGAACCGAAAACGCGCATCAGCCCCGTCACGATCAGCACGAGGGCGGACAGGCCCCACCGCGTGTCGGCCCGGAACACGGAGCGCAGCGCGGCAGGCACCGCCGCGCGGCGCAGCGACCACGTGCGCCGCAGGATCGACGCAAGCGCGAAGCCATAAGCAAGCAGATGAAGAGCGGCAAGTAACCAGCGAACCAGCATAGCGACTCCTGCTAACGACACGGCACATCGTTGTTATCGCTCGCCCGCCGTCAAGCGCGGGCGGCGTCCTGGTTTCATTATCGACCACGGCTTACTTTACAACGCGCTCGTCCGTCATGGCATGTGAGCGACGGCACACAGCGTGCTTCAGATTCAGACTTGCCGCAACGTGCTGTCGAGCGCGCGTGCCGCGACGCGATCGCCTTCGGTCGTCAACGCGGCGCGAAACACGGTCTGCCGGTTGTGCCCCGCGGCCGCAGGCGAATCCCACAGCAATTCGATTTTCGGACGACGGCCAAACGCGGCCCGCGCAAGCGACGGCGCGCCGCTCGCGCGCGGCGCAGACTGCGTCACCGCATCGCCTGCGGCATGCAGCGCGATCACCGGCGTGGGCGGCGCCGCAGACCGCGTGCCCGCACCGTCCGCCCAGCGCACCGAGAGCTCGCGCGCGTCGTACTGCCCCACCTTGCGACGCTCGGCCCATACGCTCACCGTGCGTGTCAGCGGGTCGAGCGAGACCGCATAGCGTCCGATCGCAAAGCGTCGCGCGGCGATGTTGGTGCGCCAGAGCGGCCGCGGCCGGCAGATCCACAGAACCGCCGCGTAGAGCGCCGGTGCGACCAGCAGCCAGCCGTTGGTCGCGGCCACGGTTTGCGCGGCGCGGCGCCAGCCGGCGCTCATCGCAAACGCGCTGACTACCCAGACCGCAAACAGAAACCCGAGGAACGCAAAGAGACGCAGCGCTTGCCGCAGCCATTGCGGCAGCGGATGGAACGGACGCTCGGCCACGGCGCGCGCGCCCGGCAAGAAGATCAGCAGGAACAGGAAGACGAGGTTGACGCACGCCCACGGCGAGGACGCCATCGCCGATAGCGACGTCGTCAGATCCATCGCCGACATGGAAAACAGCCAGCGGGCGAGAAGCACGAGACCGATGGCGCGCAGCGCGAAAATCGTTCCGGCGCCGGGCGCGGCATTCGCTCGCGTCTCTTTCGTTCTCGCCAAGGCATCCTCCTGTCGTCGGCGGCGCCGCAGCCAAATTTGCGGCACGGCCATTATAGGGATATTACGAAAGGCGGCTGCTGCGGCGGTCGCGAAACACCCGCTTTGCATCGCGAAACGCGAAAAAACGCGGCGCGCATGCAACAACGCCCCGCGAGCGCGTGGCACGCGGGGCGTTGCGGGTGGCCGGCGAAGCGCTGTAACACGCTTGATCCGCCGAACCGGTTTGCTTCGACCGGCAGCTTCCGGTCTAGCGTTTTAGTTTGCGTTGACTTCGCGCAGCACCGTGCGGTGCTTGCGACGCAGCAGTTCTTCGTACGTCGCGACGTAGTTCTGCGCCATCACCTTCGACGAGAAACGCGCTTCGAACGACTTGCGCACCGTTTCGCGCGACAGCGTGTGCAGACGCTTGACCGCCGCGACCGCGCTGATTTCGTCTTCGACCACGAAGCCCGACACGCCGTTGTCGATCACTTCCGGCACCGAACCGCGGTTAAACGCGATCACCGGCGTACCGCAAGCCATTGCTTCGATCATCACGAGACCGAAGGGCTCCGGCCAGTCGATCGGGAACACCAGTGCATGCGCGTTGCCGAGGAACTCACGCTTTTCGGCTTCGCCGATTTCGCCGATGTATTCGACGTGCGGGAGCGCCATCAGCGGCTTGATCACTTCTTCGTAATAGGCACGATCGGCCTTGTCGATCTTGGCCGCGACCTTGAGCTTCATGCCTGCCTGGCCGGCGATACGGATCGCACGGTCAAGACCCTTCTCCGGCGAGACGCGGCCGAGGAATGCGAGGTAGCCGGGCTCGACGTTCTTGATCGGCGTGAGCACGTTTTCCGGCAGACCGTGATAGACGGTTTGCAGCCAGTTTGCCTGCGGCAGCGGAATGCGCTGGTTGTCCGAGATCGAGACGACCGGCACGTCATTGAACGTGTTGAAGATCGGCTGAAGTTCCGGCAGATCGAGACGGCCGTGCAGCGTGGTCACGAACGGCACCGGCTGGCGCGCGAACAGCGAGAACGGGTAGTAGTCGATGTGGAAATGCAGCACATCGAATTCTTCCGCGCGGCGGCGTACTTCTTCGAGCAGCAGCATGTGCGGCGCCATCACGTCGCGGATGGTCGGGTCGAGGCGCAGTGCTTGCGGCCAGAACGCTTCGAGCTTTGCCGAGGTTTGCGAATCGCCGCTCGCAAAGAGCGTGACGTCGTGGCCCTGCTCGACCAGCGCTTCGGTCAGATAAGACACCACACGTTCCGTACCACCGTACAGCTTGGGAGGAACCGCCTCGTGCAACGGAGCGATTTGAGCGATTCGCATATGAAGAACTCCTCGTAAAAAACCGGCAAAAGTACTGCGTTTGGTAAAAGCGACTCGCTTGCTCGCCAGGGCAGTCGGGCCGGACACGCCGGCGCGGGCCTATTCTCTCGAGATAGCCTGCGAAGGATCGCTTCAGTTTAAATAGCCCGGACGACGGTCGCCGTCCATGCCTGTGCGGTAAACGCACAGACGTGCCCGACGTTGACAAACTGTCAGAAATTTCGGCAGGGCCTACAGCGCATGCATTATCGATGCCGGGATTCTCGCTGCACCACAACATTTCAAAGACTTTACTTTGTTACAGCAGGGATACACTTTGCAAACCCTTGTTTTGCAAGGCAGTTCTACAGTAACGACTGGCTTGCTACTGTGCCGTCGTGCATGCTTGCCCCGGCTCGACGGTCGTGCTTTGTAAGTTCTTGCACAAGCGTACCGGCACCCATTGAAGAGAATTCAGCGCCGGGCTGAATGCAATTTGTAATTATATCCCGAAATATTCCGCGATCCGCGTGAACCACTGCCGCCGCAGTCAGTCGAGCAAGAGGTAGATCGCGGACGTCCATCGCGACATCAATCGCGCCAAAAGCCCGGATACACAGGGCGCAATCGTCTTTGCATGTTTACAATGCGAAGCATTGGCTTCGCCGCGATGCTTTTTCGCGTGGCCCATGGCTTGCATGCACACCTCCGAACCACACCGACCTCTCGATCAATTGGAACATTTGACCATCGCCCAGCGCAACGCCGAAAACGCAAAGCTCGCGAGCTATGCGCACAGGCCGCTTGCGTTCCTTTTCCGTTTTATCCGCCGCCATCCGCTCGCTCATACGATCGTGCTGTGCAGCGTGGTAGCGGCCGTGGGCTGTGCGCTCGCTTCGCAGTACGCGATCAAACATCTTATCGACGTGCTCGGCACCGGCCGGCATCATCCCGGGCCGCTGTGGGGTGCGTTCGCGATCCTCGTCGGACTGATCGCGGCGGATAACCTGCTGTGGCGGGTCGGCGGCTGGGTCGCGGCGCATACGTTCGTCGCCGTGACGGGCGACTTGCGGCGCGACCTCTTCCAGTATCTGAGCGGACATTCGCCGACCTACTACGCCGAGAAGCAGCCCGGCATGCTGGCAAGCCGGATCACCGCGACCTCGAACGCCGTCTACACCGCCGAAAACACCACGGCGTGGAACGTTCTGCCGCCGTGCATCGCCGTGCTCGGCGCGATCTTCATGATCATCGCGGTGAACCCGCTGATGGCGGGCGGCCTGATGCTGTGCTCGGCGATCCTGTCGGTGGTGCTGTACAAGCTCGCCGGCCGCGGCTCGGTGCGCCATCACCATTTCGCGACCAGAGCGGCCTCGGTGGACGGCGAGCTCGTCGACGTCATCAGCAACATGGGCCTCGTTCGTGCGTTCGGCATGACGTTTCGCGAGCAGCAGCGTTTCGGCGCGACGGTCAAGGCCGAGATGGACGCGCGTCAGCAGAGCCTGCTGTACCTCGAGAAGCTGCGCCTGCTGCACGCGGTGATCACCGCGCTGCTGTCGGCGGGTCTGCTCGGCTGGGCGCTGTTGCTGTGGGACCAAGGCAAGGCGACTTCGGGCGACATCGTGCTCGTCAGCTCGCTCGGGTTCACGATTCTGCACGGCACGCGCGATCTCGCGGTCGCACTGGTGGACGTCACGCAGCACGTCGCGCGACTCGCCGAAGCCGTGCGCACGCTGCTCGAGCCGCACGGCATGCCCGATCGCGACGGCGCCACCGAACTCGTGCCGCAAGGCGGGCGCGTCGACTTCGAAAGCGTGACGTTCGCGTATCCGCGCCGCCGGCCGATCCTCGATCATTTCGATCTGCATATCGAACCGGGTCAGCGCGTCGGGCTGATCGGCAAGTCGGGCGCGGGCAAATCGACGGTGCTCGCCCTGCTCCAGCGTTTCTACGAGACGCAAGGCGGCGCGATCAAGATCGACGGGCAGGACATCGCCACGATCACGCAGGACAGCCTGCGCCACACCATCGCGCTCGTGCCGCAGGATATTTCGCTGTTCCATCGCACTGTGTACGAGAACATTGCGTATGGCCGCCCCGAAGCGAGCCGCGACGAAGTGCTGGCGGCGGCGCGCGAGGCGCGCTGCACTGACTTCATCGAGGCGATGCCGGAAGGGTTCGACACGATCGTCGGCGACCGCGGCGTGAAGCTGTCCGGCGGACAGCGTCAGCGCATCGCGATCGCACGCGCGATCCTGAAGAACGCGCCGATCCTGCTGCTCGACGAAGCCACCTCGGCGCTGGACAGCGCATCGGAAGAAGCGATCCAGAAGGCGCTCGACCGGCTGATGGTCGGCCGCACGGTGATCGCGATCGCGCACCGCCTGTCGACGCTGCATAACTTCGACCGCATCATCGTGATGAGCGCGGGCAAGGTCATCGACGACGGCAGTCCCGAAGAGCTGCGCCAGCGCCCCGGCCTCTATCGCGATCTGCTTTCGAAGCAATACGGCAAAGGCACGACGCTGCATGTGGGCGGCAAGAAGGTCGATGAACAGCATGTGATCTGAGGCGCGCGCCGCATTGCGCCACATCGCATTGCGCGCAGTCGCTCACCAACGGAAAAGCCGCTAAAAAGCGGCTTTTCTGCTTTGTGGGCCGGGCTTTACGAGCTCGCTATCGCATCGTCATTGCGAGCGCTGCGCGTCGCGCCCCGCCGCTAGCTCGCCACAATCTCGCGCGCGGTTTTTTTCCCCACTCGGGCGCGCGGCCGTGCGCTTGCGGTGCGTGCTGCACCATTGGCGCTCTGCAAATCGCGCATGAAGTTGTCGCGCCACACCGAGACATTGTTCTCGCGCAGTTGCGCCATCATGTCGCGATGACGCGCCTGGCGCTCCGCGAGCGGCATCTCGAGCGCCGTCGCGAGCGCGTCCGCCATGCCGTCGATATCGACAGGATTCACGATCAGCGCGCCGTCCAGTTCCTGCGCGGCGCCGGCAAAGCGCGACAGCACGAGCACGCCCGGATTCTCCGGGTCCTGCGCCGATACGTATTCCTTCGCGACGAGGTTCATGCCGTCGCGCAGAGGCGTCACGTAGCCGACGTGCGCGGTGCGAAACAGCGCGGCAAGCACCGAGCGCTCATATTGTTTGTGGATGTAGAGAATCGGCGTCCAGTCGAGTTCGGCGAAACGTCCGTTGATGCGGCCGGACTCCCCTTCCAGTTGCAGACGGATGTCCTGATACGCGTGCATGTCGGCGCGCGTGGGCGGCGCGATCTGCAGGAACGACACCTTGTTGCGCTGCGCCGCCGCGTGTTCCAGCAGACGCTCGAAGGCGCGGAACCTCTCGACGAGTCCCTTCGAATAATCGAGGCGATCGACGCTCATGATGAGCTTGCGCGAATGCAGCGTCGCTTTCATCGTGCGTACCGGCTTGCCGCGCTCGCCCGCTTTCGCGAGTTCGGCGATCTCGTCCGGATAGACGCCGATCGGGTAAGCGGCGGCGCGCAGCGTGCGGCCAAACGCATGAATCGAGAGCGGGCCGTCGGACGACGCGTCGACCGTGCCGTTCGCCTCGTTGACGATGTAATCGCAGAACGCGCGCAAATCCGGCGCCGTCTGGAAACCGAGCAGATCGAACGAACACAGCGCTTGCACCAGTTCGCGATGCGGCGGCACGGCGAGCAGCACTTGCGAAGCGGGAAACGGAATGTGCAGGAAAAAGCCGATGCGGTTCTTCACGCCCGCGGCGCGCAACGCCTCGGCAAACGGAATCAGGTGATAGTCGTGGACCCAGATCACGTCGTCGTCGCGCAAGAGCGGCACGAGTTGTTGCGCAAGCCACGCATTCACGCGGCAGTAGCCGCCGAAATCGTGCCGGTCGTATTGCACCAGATCGGCCCGATAGTGGAAAGCCGGCCACAGCGTGGCGTTCGAGAAGCCGCGGTAGTACTGATCGTAATCGCGGCGCATCAGCGCGATGGTCGCGAAGGTCACCGGACCGCGCTCTTCGAGCTTGATCTGGGGCTGGCCGGAGCTCAGCACCTCGCCGCTCCAGCCGAACCACATGCCGCCCGTTTCCTTCAGCGCGTCGTACACGCCGACCGCGAGACCGCCCGCCGCCGGGCCGCCCTCCGAGATCGGCGCGACCCGGTTCGAAACGATAATGAGTCGGCTCATGAAGCGCTGTCCCCGATGTAATACGTTGTTGTCGCGCTATGTCGTGCGCGTTGTATGCGTTGCAGCGCGGGCGATGCGAGCGTCATGCGTCACGCGCGGCCGCGACCACTGTCGCGAGCCAGTCGAGCAGCGCGGTCACCGACTCCACGCGCGTTCGCGCCGTCGTGTCGCCCGCGCCGACCTTGATCGACAGTCCGTTGCGTTCGTTGACGACCGCGAAGCCTTTTTCGTCGGTAAGATCGTCGCCGGCAAAAAGCGGCTTGCGTCCGACAAACGGCGGCTCATCGAGGAACGCACGCAGCGCGCGGCCTTTGTCGACATCCTTCGGCTTGATTTCGTAGACCATCTTGCCCGGCTGCAGCACATACGAGTTCGGGTAATCCGCGACCAGCCGCGCCGTCGCCTCGCGCGCAGCGGTCTCGCGATCGGGCGCATTGCGATAGTGCAGCGCGAGGGCCGCGCCCTTGATCTCGAGCAGCATGCCGGGGTTCGCGTTGACGACTTCGGCGAGCACCTGCTCCATGCGCAACAGCCGCTCGTCGTGAAAGCCGATGCGCTGCGTGTCGCCGTTTGCGTCGCGCCGCTCGGCGCCGTGCAAACCGGCAATCGGCAGATCGGGCATGCCGAGAAAAGCGTCGATGCTGTCGATACCGCGGCCCGACACCACGGCGACCGCGCCGTTCGTCAAACGTCGCAGTTCGCCAAGCAGTTCAATGACGCGAGGTTGCACCTGCACGCCATCCGGCGTGGGCGCGAGTTCGACGAGCGTGCCGTCGAAATCGAAGAAAAACGCGGTCTCGCTCGGAGACAGGGAAGCCGGAAGTGCTTGCATCGGGTTAATTTGCCTTTCGGCCTTGTGCAGCCGGAAAAGTGTGCGCATCTTACCGCGCATCCATCAATTTTTCGAGAAACCATGCCGCGCGGCAAGCGCGAACGCAAGGTGCGGCGGCGCGATCATGCCGCGCCCAGTCGAATTGCATTCAAAACGGAAACGATCCGGCTTCAGCGCGCTTTCAGCCATGTGCGTCAAATTGCCTCGCAAGCCGTGCGCCCGTGGGCTGCGAGCGACGCCTTCCGTCATTTTGCGATACAGTCGCAGCCACACGAGACTTTGGCGTTACGACGATTTTTGTCCATGATCGCGAACCGTCCGCCTCAACGCACGCACGCCCGGGTGCGAGCTAGCGCGGGGCGCGCGGCGGCAATGCGCCGCTCTACAATCGAGTCATTGATACCTGCTTTGTTCCCGATCATCTCACTGCGACGGCTGCAACCTGCTCACGCGTCATCGCGTCGCGCCGGACTCGCGCACGCATCGATGTCGACGGCCAAAGCCTGCGCGCTCGTCGCCATGATCGCGCTTGCCGGTTGCACCAATCGCGCGGAGCCGTGGCATTTGACGAACGTGAGCGGCCATTTGCCCGACCTCGATTTTTCGCTGACGGGCGACGACGGCCGGCCCGTCACGGGCGCGTCGTTCAAAGGCCGCACATCGCTCGTCTATTTCGGCTACACGCATTGCCCGGACGTCTGCCCCGAAACGATGGGACGGCTGATGCAGGTGCTCGACAAGCTCGGCCCCGACGCACAGAAGGTGCGCATCCTGTTCGTCACCGTCGATCCGGCGCGCGACACGCCGCAAGCCCTGCACGACTATGTCGGCGCATTCGACTCGAAGCATGCCGAGGGGCTGACCGGCACCGACCGGCAGATCGAGTCGCTCGCGAAGCGCTACCGCGTTGCTTATCAGATGGAAAAGCGCGACCCGAACGGCAGCTACGAAGTCACGCACAGTTCCGCCGTCTATGTATTCGACGCAGAAGGCCGCGCGCGCCTGCTCGCGACCGATAACGACACGCCCGATGCGATCGCCCAAGACTTGCGACGCATCGTCGATCAACGCTCCTGACCTTCAGCCATGACCCAGATCAACCACGTCACGCACGTCATCCGTAAAACCAGAACGCTGTCCGCTGTTGCCGGCGCCCTCGCCCTTTCGCTCGCCTTCGCGAGCGCCGCCCACGCCGCCGGCGCGCAGGCGATCACCGCCAAAGACGCATGGGTGCGCTGGCTGCCGAACAACCTGCCGGCGGCCGGCTACGTGACGCTCGTCAATGCGGGCGACAAGCCGCTCGATCTCGTCGATATTTCGAGCAGCGATTACGGCGACGCGATGCTGCATCAAACGGTCTCGAACGGTTCGTCGCAGAAGATGGTGATGGTCGACAAGCTCACGGTGCCCGCGCACGGACAGGTCGCGATCGCGCCCGGCGGCTATCACGTGATGCTCGAGGACGCGAAGCACAAGATCGCGCCGGGCGACACCGTGCACCTGAAGCTAAAGTTCTCCGACGGCGCGACGCTCGATACGCCCTTCGCGGTCAAGTCGCCCGCGCAAACGAAGTAAGCGGAGCGATTCGCGGCAATGGACCTGCTGTACTGGCTCGATCCCTGGGAATTTTCGCCGACGGTCGTCGTCGCTCTGCTGCTGCCCGCCGTCCTGTTCGTGCGCGGCGCGCGCAAGGCGAAGGTGTCGGTGGCGCGGCGCATTTCCTTCTGGTTCGGGCTCGTGGCGTTGTACGTCGCGTTGCACACGCGGCTCGACTATTTCTTCGAGCATGAGTTTTTCATGCATCGCGCGCAGCATCTGGTGCTGCATCATCTCGGACCGTTCTTTATCGCGCTGTCGTATCCGGGCGCGGCATTGCGCGCCGGCATTCCGTTCGGCTGGCGCCAGCGTTTCGTGCGGCCCGCGCTCGCGATGCCGTTCGTGCGCAAGCTGATCGACGTCGTGATGCATCCGGTCGTCGCGGTGACGTTGTTCGTCGGACTGATCTACTTCTGGCTGATGTCGCCGATCCATTTTGTCGCGATGCTCGACTGGCGGCTTTATCGCGTGATGAACTGGAGCATGGTGATCGACGGCCTGCTGTTCTGGTGGCTCGTGCTCGATCCGCGTCCGGCGCCGCCCGCGCGTTTGTCGCCCGGCAAGCGCGTGCTGGTGGTGATCGCCGCGATTCCGCCGCAGATCGTCCTCGGCGCGTTCATCTTCTTCACGCCGCGCGAGCTGTATCCGATCTATTCGATCTGCGGCCGCGCGTTCACCTGGCTTAGTCCGATGCGCGATCAACAGATCGGCGGGCTGCTGCTGTGGATCCCCGGTTCGATGATGAGCGTGATAGGTGCACTGCTGGCGTTGCGCCACTGGATGCGTCTGTCGGCTCGCGGACGCGTGCGCGGGGAACGGCGTGCGGTGGTGGTGGCTAATGCGAGCAGGCCGACGGGCGGTACACTCGCCGCGAAGGCGGTTTCGACGAGCGACGCGGGGCAGCGTTGAGGCGGGGCTATGCGCTGCCGTGCACGGCTCCGCTCATCGCGGCCGAATACCCATCACGCCGAACGCATCCACACGTGCGGAATGCCGTCTTCCTCGTGAATTTCTGACACCGGCTCAAAACCAAACGCGCCATAGAAACCTTGCAGATGGGCCTGTGCATGCAGGCGAATCGGCGTGCCGGGCCACTGCTTGCGAATATGCGCGATCGCGCGATCCAGCATCGCGTTGCCCAGACCGATGCCGCGAAATGCCGCGGTCGTCAGCACACGGCCGATGCGAATATCGGCGTCGTCGGCGTCGGGTAGAAGCACACGCAGATAGCCGGCGAGCGGCGGCCACGCGGCACCCGTGAGCGCTTGCGCGGACGCATCCGCAGCCGGGCCGAACGCGAGCAGGTGCCATGCGTCGAGATCGAGTCCGTCGATATCGCCATACAGGCAGTTCTGCTCGATCACGAAGACAGCGCTACGCGCGGCGAGCATCGCGTAGACCTCCGCGCTCGTCAGTTCGTCGAACGCTTTCCAGCGCCAGTCGAGTGCCGCGAGGCGGGCGGCGGCAGTGTGCTGCGGTTCAGTCATGAGAGCTTTGCTAAAAGAAAAAGGTGCGCCGTTCGAGGGTGCGGCGTGATGACCGCATTAGAGCGGCGACCGCGCAATTATGCCGCGCGCGGCGGTGTGCAACCAATGGCAACGAAGCGCAACCCATCGAAGATACTCACGCCTCGCGCGCGGCCCGCGCCTTCGACGCCTGTTTGTGGCTGTACATCGCGGCATCGGCAGCGGACAGCAATTCGGCGATGGAACCGTGCCGCGCCGCGTCGTATTCGATCTGGCCCACGCTGAAGCGAATGCTGTAACCGCGCTGCGCCTGCGCATTGCGCTCGTCGAGTGAATGCGTGAGCCGCTCGGTCACTTCCTGCGTGGCGGCGGCGTCCGTGTCGCTGAGCAGGACGACGAACTCGTCGCCGCCCAGCCGCCCGATCACGTCGCTCTCGCGGAGCGTGCCGCGCAGCACGTCGGCAAAAGTCTTCAGCGCGCGATCGCCTTCCGCGTGACCGAACGTGTCGTTGATCCGCTTGAAATCGTTGAGATCGAAGAACAGCAGCGACGCGGGCCTGTCGAGCCGCTTGCAGACATTCAGCGCATGCTGCGCGAGCGCGGAAAAACCACGCCGGTTCGATAGCAATGTCAGGTCGTCCAGCGTGGCGAGTTGCACGGCCGCGAGTTCCTGCTCGGCCATGCGTGCGAGATCGCGCAGCAGTTCGCGCTCTTCGTCGTCGAGCTCGCGCGGCTTCACGTCGATCAGGCATAGCGTGCCGAGCCTGCTGCCGTTTGGCACGGTCAGCGGACAGCCGGCATAGAAGCGAATATTCGGCGCCTCGGTCACGAGCGGATTGTCGTGGAAGCGCTCGTCGGCGAGCGTGTCGGGCACGGCCAGGATGTCATCGTCGAGGATCGCATGCGCGCAGAAAGAGACGTCGCGCGAAGTCTCGCTCGCTGTAAGGCCGACGCATGACTTGAACCATTGCCGGTTTGCGTCCACGAGACTGACGAGCGCGATGGGCACGCCGAACAGACGCTTCGCGAGCCGGGTGAGGCGGTCAAAGCGCTCTTCGGGCGGTGTGTCGAGAATATGCAGTGCGCGTAGCGTGTCGAGCCGCGTGCTTTCGTTGCTGGGAATCGGTGGTGTGTGCATGGCGTGTCCCCTGAGACCATCTTGCGCAAGGCAGTGGCAATGTGGGCAATCCGGGCTGTGTCAATCGTGCGATTTTGCGCATCTGGACAAGTTCCCGGAAGCGTCGTCGTGACTCGTCGGCTTTACTCGTCGTCGAGTATAGGTTGTGCGGCCCGCCCGAGGCATTCGACAAGGTTGCCCGGCCCGCATAGATGCAGCGCGCCGACCACCACCAGCGTTCGTTGCGCTTGCGGCAACAGGTCGCGCACGCGCTGCGCCCACAGGCGATTGCGCGCATCGAGAATCACGTGGCGGATCTCGGGCAACGTGAAGATCGGCGATTCATCGGCGATGCGAGCCACGGCCGGCAGATCGCCTTCGAGCCATGCAGCATGCATGCGCTCGAGCGTGCGCTGCGGCTCGCCGGTATCGGACATCAGCAGCGAGAGCGCGGCGGCGACGGTGTCGAGCGGAATGGACTCGAGCGCGTCGGCGACCTCGCTCGCCGTCTCCAGATACCGATACGGTTTGCCATGCGCATTCGCCCACCGCAGCATGCGCGGCTCGACGCCGTCGACAAGCTGCTGGAAAAGTGTCGGCGCAACGATCAGCGTGGCCCACGGACGAAGCTCCGCGAGCGGCGCCAACGGACCTTCCGTGGGCCAGGCGGCTTGCAGACGAGTCCAGGCGTCGACGGAAACGAGCGATTGCAGAACTTGTGCGCCGGCTTGTGTATCGGCTTTGAGGAACGGCAGGATCGTCGGCGGATCGGATTCAAAGACCAGCGTTTCGGCCCAGTCATAGGCTTCTTCGATCCAGGGCGGCGTTCTGCGGCTCGACGCGGGAAACAGATGCATGGAGCCAAGCAGGCGCACGTTAGTACCGGGGATGTGTAGATACATGCGCGTTGATGACGAGGACGAAACCCGCATTGTGCGCCAGATGGTGCCCGTGTCGTGTAGCTGGCGATGAGCATCGCAATCGACACGCAAGGCAAAGAGATTGTGAACGCGCAAAAAGAAAAGCCCCGACATGGCGGGGCTTTTCTGCACTTCAACTACTGGAGGCGCGAGCCGGAGTCGAACCGGCCTAAACGGCTTTGCAGGCCGCTGCATAACCGCTTTGCTATCGCGCCGCAAGCGGATCGGAATCTAGCTGCAGATTCGCTGATTTGTCTCGTGGACAAGCTTCAAGTCCACCAAACAAAAAGGGAAGCGTTGCTTCCCCTGATGTATGGAGCGGGAGACGAGGCTCGAACTCGCGACCTCAACCTTGGCAAGGTTGCGCTCTACCAACTGAGCTACTCCCGCATTGCACTGCTTCGCAACGCCTTGCATTCTTACTTCGCAAAACTTAATTCGCCAAACCTACAACGCGCTGCTTCAAAAATCTGGAGCGGGAGACGAGGCTCGAACTCGCGACCTCAACCTTGGCAAGGTTGCGCTCTACCAACTGAGCTACTCCCGCGTATTGACTGCTTACTGCTGCGTACCACGCTCTACTGCACCCGATGTTTGAAACCGCGTGCATCGGAGAAACGAGATTATGGAGAAACGACCGAAACGTGTCAACCCCTTTAGCGAATCTCTTTAACTGAACAGATTTCACTCACGACGTGGCCGTGTCTCTCCGTCTGTCGCCGGCATGCGACCGACATGCGACCGACATGCAAGCGAGCGAACGCACTCAGACGGCCCCGCCCCGCTCGCGAATTTGCGGCCACGCGAGCTTCATGTAATAGAGCATCGACCAGATGGTCAGGAAGGCCGCGAGATAGATGAGCCACAGACCCCACGTGCGCGTGTCGATCGCCACGCCGCCGCCGAACGGCAACACGCCGTTGAACAGCAGCATCGGAATCGCGACCATCTGGCAAGCGGTCTTGAACTTGCCGAGCGAATTCACGGCGACGCTCTTCGACGCGCCGATCTGCGCCATCCATTCGCGCAGCGCCGAAATGGCGATCTCCCGCCCGACGATCACGAGCGCAATCGCCGAGTCGATTCGCGCGAGCTGCACGAGCACGAGCAACGCGGCGGTCACCATCAGCTTGTCGGCGACCGGATCGAGAAACGCGCCAAACGCCGACGTCTGATTCCACTTGCGCGCGAGGTAGCCGTCGAACCAGTCGGTCAGCGCGGCCAGCACGAAGATGGTCGCCGCCGCGAGATTGCGGTGCGCGGGGCTCATCATCATGTCGGGCAAATAAAACACGCCGACGACGAGCGGAATCAGAACGATCCGCAGCCAGGTCAGGAAAATCGGGAAATTGAACGGCATGGGCAGGCGCAGCGTCTGACGGGAGAGTTGCAATTGTGCCGTGTCACCGTGCCTGCCACAAGCAAAGCGGCCCGGAAGCGAGGCGTCGGCGCCGGGAATCGGCGCCAGGCTCGCGGGCGGCGTCCGCGCGCGTTTCGCAAGACGTAGCCACTTCGTAGCCACTTCGTAGCCACTTTCCAGTCGAACGACGCCATCCAGCGCGCGCAGCGAATCAGTGCAATTGCCGGTAGATCTGCTCGGCGAGCGCCTGCGAAATGCCCTCGACGCTCGCCAGGTCCTCGACGCTCGCCGCGACCACGCCGCGCAATCCTCCAAAGCGCGCCAGCAGCCGCTGACGCCGTTTCGCGCCCACGCCTTCGAGTTCTTCGAGCCGCGACGTCTGGCGCGTCTTGCCGCGCTTCGCGCGCATTCCTGTGATGGCGAAGCGGTGCGCTTCGTCGCGGATCTGCGCGACCAGCATCAGTGCCGCGCTTTCCTTGCCGAGTTCGAGCGGCGCGCGGCCGTCGGCGAAAATCAGGGTTTCGAGGCCGACCTTGCGCCCCTCGCCCTTCGCGACGCCGACCAGCATGCCGGTGTCCAGCCCCAGCTCCGCGAACACCTGCCGCGCGATTTCGACCTGGCCCTTGCCGCCGTCGATCAACACGATGCTCGGCAAGATTCCGCCCGACGCGACCGGTTCGCCGGCTTGCTGCGTCAACGGCGGATTGTCGGCGGCGTCGCTTTGCAAGTCGGTGGCTTCGTCGACGGCATTCGCGGCGGCCTGCTCGACCATCTTCTCGTAGCGGCGCGTGAGAACCTGGCGCATCGCCGCGTAGTCGTCGCCGGGCGTGATGCCAGTGATGTTGTAGCGGCGATATTCCGACGACTGCATCTTGTGATGGTGATAGACGACGCACGACGCCTGCGTCGCCTCGCCCATCGTATGGCTGATGTCAAAGCACTCGATGCGCACATGCGCGAGGTCGTCGCACTCCATGCCGAGCGTGTCGATGAGCGCGCGCGTGCGGGCCTGCTGCGAGCCCTGCTCCGACAGGAGCCGCGCGAGCGCGAGCCGCGCGTTCTGCTCGGCCATCGCGAGCCACGCGCGTCGTTGGCCTTGCGGCTGACGCAGCACGGTGACTTTATGTCCGGCCTGCTCGATCAATACGTCGACGAGTTCGCGCGTGGCCGGCGCGTGGCTGACCACGAGGACCGGCGGCACGCGGTTGCCGAGATAATGCTGCGCGATGAACGCCTCGAGCACTTCGGATTCGATGCCGGCTGCGGCGCGAGGTTTGGGTTGTTTCGCGGGCTCCTGGGTGGCGGCGGAATCGGCTTGTATGTCGGCGTTGGCGTCGGCTTCGCCCGCCTCGTCTTCTTCAGGCGGCAACTCCTGTGCGATTGCGAGCGCGTCCGCATCGAGGGACCCGGCCTCGTTGCCCGCGCTCTCTTCAACCGACGACCCCGCATCCAACGCAACCTCAGTAAGCGCGCCCTCATCGCCTGCGTCTTCCAGCCCGCCCTCGTCCGCGGTCAGCGCACTTTCGACGTGCGCAGGGAAATACGCCTTGTCGCCGAGATGCCGGCCGCCGCGCACCATCGCGAGATTCACGCAGACGCGCCCGCCCAGCGCGACCACGGCGAGAATATCGACGTCGCTGTCGCTGCCGACCTCGATCGCCTGCTGATGCAGCACCGTCGACAGCGAACTCATCTGGTTGCGCACCGCCGCGGCCTGCTCGAACTTCAGCTCGCTCGCGAACGCATGCATCTTCTGCTCGAGCTCCTTCATCACTTCGCCCTGGCGGCCGAGCAGAAAGCGCGACGCGTTGGCGACGTCGCGTGCATAGTCTTCTTCGTTGATGTTGCCGACGCACGGCGCCGTGCAGCGGCCGATCTGATGCAGCAGACACGGCCGCGTGCGGTTGTTGAAGACGGAGTCCTCGCAGGTGCGCAACTGGAACACGCGCTGCAGGATCTGGATGCTCTCGCGCACGGCCCACGCGCTCGGAAACGGCCCGAAGTACTGGTTCTTGCGATCCACCGAGCCTCGGTAATACGCCATGCGCGGAAACTTGTGACCGGTCAGCTTCAGATACGGATACGACTTGTCGTCGCGAAACAGAATGTTGTAGCGCGGCGCGAGCGCCTTGATCAGATTGTTTTCGAGCAGCAGCGCCTCGGCCTCGGAGCGCGTCACGGTCGTCTCAATGCGCGCGATGCGCGTCACCATCATCGCGATGCGCGGCGACAGTTGCGTCTTCGTGAAATAGCTCGACACGCGCTTTTTCAGGTCGCGCGCCTTGCCGACGTACAGCACGGCGCCGTGCGTATCGTAATAGCGATAGACGCCTGGCAGATGCGGCAACTGGGCGAGCACTTTCTTGGGCTCGAATTCGATGCTTGCTTCGGGTTCGGTCATGCAGGATCGGCTGGTGGAACTGTCTTGCGAAGCGGCGCGCCGTGGGCCGCGCGCCGCATGAGCGCCGGCGCAAGAAAATCCGACGGGTGCTTCTTCGTGCGAGTGCTTTAGAATCGCCAGTTTAGAACATTCCGCGTCCGCCGGAGCCCTGCGATGTCCTCCACTGCGCCGCTTGCCGGCCCGTCTGCCGGCTCGTCTATCGAATCGCCCGCAGCGACGCCCGTAGCGATCGCCTGCGATATTTTCTGCGCGGTGATCGACAATTTCGGCGACATCGGCGTGTGCTGGCGCCTCGCGCGGCAACTCGCGAGCGAACACGGCTGGCAGGTGCGCGTCTTCGTCGACGATCTGCATGCGTTCCAGAGACTGTGCCCGTCGCTCGCGCTGGATCGCGCGCGGCAGACGGTGGACGGGATCGTCGTCGAGCATTGGCACACGCCCGCGCACGCGGGCGATACGCTCGAAATCGCCGACGTCGTCATCGAAGCATTTGCCTGCGAGCTGCCGCCCGTCTACGTGGCGGCGATGGCGCAGCGCGAGCGCGCGCCCGTGTGGATCAACCTCGAATATCTGAGCGCCGAAGACTGGGTCGCGGATTTTCATCTGCGGCCGTCGCCGCATCCTCGCTATCCGCTCGTCAAGACGTTCTTCTTTCCGGGACTCGGGCCGGGCACCGGCGGCGTGCTGAAGGAGAACCATCTGGAGGCAGCGCGCGCCGCGTTCGAAGCGTCGCCCGCTGCGCGCGACGCGTGGTGGACGAAAACCGTCGGCCGCGCGCTGCCGGTCGGCGCCACGGTCGTCTCGCTGTTCGCCTACGAAAATCCCGCCGTCGACAGTCTGCTCGAACAATGGCGCGACGGCGACGAGCCGATCGTGCTGCTCGCGCCGGAGGGCCGCATTTCCGGCGCGCTGGCGCGCTTTTTCGGGCTGGCTTCGTTCGGCGCGGGCGCGCACGCAGAACGCCGCGCGCTGAACACGCACGGCCTCGCATTCACCGAACAATCCGGATACGACGCGCTGCTGTGGGCAAGCGACGTCAACTTCGTGCGTGGCGAAGATTCGTTCGTGCGCGCGCAATGGGCCGCGAAGCCCTTTGTCTGGCACATCTACCCGCAAGCCGACGACGCCCATCTGCCGAAACTCGACGCCGCGCTCGCGCACTACGCCCGCACGCTTCCCGCCGATGCCGCCGCTGCGCTCGCCGGCTTCTGGCATGCATGGAACGGCGCCGGCGCGCCCGACTGGGCAGCGCTGCGCCGCCACTACCCGGCGCTGCGGCGGCGCGCGCTCGAATGGGCCGGCGAGCTGGCGCAAGTCGGCGACCTCGCCGGAAATCTCGCCTTGTTCACAAAAACTCAGTTAAAATAAGCGGTTATCCAACGGCCGACGACGCAAGCGCGGTCCGATCGCAGCAAAAAATCCTGGTGTTTCCGGTTTCGTCCGAGCTCTTTTCCGACCTAAAACGGTCGCAAAGGCGAGGCAGAGTCGGAATAACCCGCGTCAGGACCATGCTGCCGAGCGGCGCCACTCGTGAATCCCGCGGCAAGCCAACCACGCTTCGTGCATCGCCTCCCGTCATGCCGCCTCGTCGCGGCGCGGCGCAACGCGCAGGAAACGTCGAAGCCGCTTGCGCCGTATGCCGTTGAGCACAAGTTGAAGCTATTAATTTCGTACAGGACAGTTTTATGAAGACCGCACAGGAACTCCGCACCGGCAACGTCGTGATGATCGGCACAGACGCAATGGTCGTGCAAAAGGCCGAGTACAACAAATCGGGCCGCAACTCCGCCGTCGTCAAGATGAAGTTCAAGAATCTGCTGACCGGCGCAGGCATGGAAAGCGTCTACAAGGCAGACGACAAGTTCGACGTCGTCGTGCTGGAGCGCAAGGAAGTGACGTACTCGTACTTCGCCGACCCGATGTACGTGTTCATGGACGCCGACTACAACCAGTATGAAGTCGAAGCCGAAATGATGGGCGACGCGATGAACTACCTCGAAGACGGCATGGCTTGCGAAGTCGTGTTCTACAACGAGAAGGCCATCTCGGTCGAACTGCCGACCACGCTGGTTCGCGAAATCATCTACACGGAACCGGCTGTCAAGGGCGATACGTCGTCGGGCAAGGTGCTCAAGAACGCTAAGCTGAACACCGGTTTCGAACTGCAAGTGCCGCTTTTCTGCAACATCGGCGACAAGATCGAAATCGACACGCGCACGCACGAGTACCGCAGCCGCGCCTAAACGCCGGCAACCTGATCCCAGCGCAACGCATCGCGCGCTGAGAAAAAATACGAAAGCGCCCAAATGGGCGCTTTTTCTTTTTTGTGCCGCCGAGTATCGTTGAGGAAAACTTTACCGGCAATTTTGTCCAAATTGCCGGTCGCGTTGCCCGATCTTGCCGCCCGCGACGATGTAAGCCCTTGATCTAGCGAATCAAAGCGCATTGGCACAAGTCATGCTAGTCAGCACTTACCTTATGTTTGTCGACCGGAGATGCGAGATGAACAACGACATCGCTGAAGGCAAGTGGAAGCAGCTCGTTGGCAAAGCCAAGGCGGCGTGGGGCGAGCTCACCGACGACGAATTGACGCAGGCCGAAGGCCGCGCCGACCGTCTCGCCGGGCTGATCCAGGAACGCTACGGCAAGAGCCGCGAAGACGCCGAGCGCGAAGTGCGCCGCTTTTTCGACAGCAACCGCGATTTTTGACAGCAGAACCGACGTAAATACCGGCGCCCTTGCCGGCCACGCCGTGGCCGCAAGGATGCCGGCGGATTTGGACCGGGGGCAGCGCGACGTGCATCGGTGCGTCGCGCACCGCCCTTTTGCTACAGCAAAGGACCCGAACTACGTGAGTCGACTCGCCGTCCGCTTCGCCCGGCGCCCTGCGCGCCGGATACCGTGCTCATGCCGACTGGAAGGCCGCTGCTACGCCTCCTCGGCTGAGGCTGCGCGCGTGGCGACGCATCCGACCGACAGTACCGGCCAGCCATCGTGCCCCCGCCACGCGCAGCAATTGCAGCGCGGCAACGGATATTCCATTCATTTAAAAAGTTGCGCTCGCCATGCCACACGCCCTGATTGTTGAAGACGATCCCAATAGCCTGTCTGGTCTGTCCGCCATTCTTGCTGCCGACGGCTTTTCCGTCGACACGGCGACGACCATCGCCGAGGCACGGGCCGCGCTCACACGCTTCATCCCCGATGTCGTGCTGGTCGACCTGAATCTCCCGGACGGCAGCGGGCTCGACCTGTTGCAGCATCTGCCCGCGCATCCGCCAGGCGGCGCGTTGCCGGTCATCGTCATGACGGGCAACGCGACCGTCGAAAGCGCGATCGAGGGCTTGCGGCACGGCATCTGGGACTATCTGCTGAAGCCCGTCAACATTCCGCGGCTGCGCAGTCTGCTCGCGCGCATTCCGCGGCCGTACGAGCTGACCGAGGAAGTTCAGACGCTGCGTACGTCGCTGCGCCAACTGGGCCGCTTCGGCTCGATGCTCGGCCGCAGCGGCGCGATGCAGCACGTCTACGACACCATCGAACATATCGCGCCGACGGAAGCGGCCGTGCTGATTTCGGGCGAAGCCGGCACCGGCAAGCAGGTCGCCGCGCGCACGATGCACGACATGAGCCGGCGCCGCAAAGGTCCTTTCGTGACGCTCGACTGCCGCAGCGCGGGCGGCACGGCGGCGCTCCGTTCGCTGGACAGCATTCTGTTCGGCCACGAACGCGGCGCGTTCAGCGGCGCGGAGCAGCGCGAGCCTGGTCTCTTCGAGCAGGCGAGCGGCGGAACGCTTTTCATCGACGAAATCGCGGAGTTGCCGCGCGCCCAGCAGGAGGCGCTGCTGCGCGCGCTCGATTCGCAGACCTTCATGCGCGTCGGCGGAACGAGCCAGGTGGTGACCGATTTCCGCCTGATCGCGTCGACGCGCAAGGCGCCGCGCGCCGCGGTCGCCGACGGCAGCCTGCACGAAGATCTCGCGCTGCGCCTCGAAGCCGCCGCCGTGACGCTGCCGCCGTTGCGCGAGCGCGGCGAGGACCCGGCGCTGATCGCGCAGGCCATCGTCGACGAACTGAATCAGGACGCCGCTGCGCGCGGCGCGTCGGATGTCGCGAAACAGGTCGGGCCGAATTTCCTGCGCGAATGTCTGAGCTACGAATGGCCGGGCAACGTGCGTGAGCTGGAGGACCGCGTGCGGCGCGCCTATCTCGCGTCGGGCGATGTGCTCGAATCGCTGCGCGCCGACGAAGCGGGCTCCGTCAACGGCCGCGATCTGAACGGCAGCCGCGTGCAGGTCACGGTCGGCACGCCGCTCGCCGATGTCGAAGAGATGCTGATTCGCGCGACGCTCGATGCGGTCGGCGGCACGCGTCATCGGGCGGCGTCGCTGCTCGGTATCAGTCCCAAGACGCTCTATAACAAGCTGCAGCGGATGCGGCTGAACTGACACACAGCGCGCTTCGCGCGCGAACGTGCAATGAAAAACGGCGCCTTATTCGCAAGGCGCCGTTTTCTTGTTGCCTCCGCTCGCCGCTCAGGCGAACGCGCTGCGCAGCAACGTCTGCGCTTGCAGATACTGCGGCTGCGCGACCAGCTTGCTCCACTTGAGCGCCTTGCCGCGCGGGCGCATGCGCTTAAGCCGCTGCTGCGATTCCTTCGACGGCGTGAAGCGCAACTCGTCCAGCACCTTTTCGGCCTGTTCCGGCTGATTGCAGATCAGCACCATGTCGCAGCCGGCCTGCAGCGCCGCGGTCGCGCCTTCGGTGAGCGTGCCGCCTTGCCGCGCGGCTTCCATCGACAGGTCGTCGCTGAAGATCGCGCCTTCGAAGCGCAGCTTGCCGCGCAGAATCTCCTGCAGCCACACGCGCGAAAAACCCGCCGGCTTCGAGTCGACTTGCGGATAGACGACGTGCGCAGGAATCACCGAGCCCAGCGACAAACCGAGCCAATCGTACGGCGCGACGTCGTCGCGCAGAATTTCGTCGAGCGAACGATCGTCGACGGGCATCGCGACGTGCGAATCGGCATGCGCAAAACCGTGCCCCGGAAAATGCTTGCCGCAGTTGCTCATGCCGGCCAGCGCGAGACCGTGGTTGAGGCTTTTCGCAAGCAGCGTCACCACGCGCGGGTCGCTATGAAACGCGCGATCGCCGATCACCTGCGACTGCCCGTAGTTCAGATCGAGCACCGGCGTGAAGCTCATGTCGATGCCGCACGCGCGCAGCTCGGAAGCGAGGATATAGCCGACCGCGGTCGTGACCTTGGTGGCGTGCAGAACGTCGCTGTCCCACAGCGCGCCGAGCTTGCCCATCGCCGGAAGCACGGTGAAACCGTCGGTGCGAAAACGTTGCACGCGGCCGCCTTCGTGATCGACCGCGATCAGCAGATCGTCGCGAATCGCACGGATCGAATCGGTCAGCGCGATGAGTTGCGCGCGGCTCTCGTAGTGGCGCGCGAACAGGATCACGCCGCCGGTCATCGGGTGAGCAAGGCGGCGCTTGTCGTCGTCGTTCAGCGTTTTGCCGACGACGTCGAGCATCACCGGTCCGGGAATGGTTTTCATCGAATTCCGTTGGAAGATTGCGTGCAAGGACAGACGCGGCCGTTTCGGCCGCATTCGGAGTGGTGTCTATTCAACGCGGGATGACGGCTCAGCGCTTTCGGCGATCACAAACGACACCGCGTAATCGCGCTCGTCGCTGATCGTCACGCGCGCGGTGATGCCGCGCGCCTCGAGCCATTCGGCGAGTTCGCCCGATGCGACCACCATCGGCTCACCGCTCGGCTTGTTGAGCGTTTGCAGCGCGCGCCATGTCATCGGCCAGTGCATGCCGAGGCCAATCGCCTTCGAGAAGGCTTCCTTCGCCGAGAAGCGCGTGGCCAGAAACGCGAGCCCGCGCGCCGCCGACCGCGCATTGCGTGCGTGATAGACGCGCAGTTCGTCGGGGCCGAGCACCTTCTCGGCAAAGCGGCCGTTGGTGCGCGTCATCACCGCGGCGACGCGGCTCACTTGCACGATGTCCGTGCCGATACCGTAGATCGTCATAGGCGCGACCGTCCCGGCGACGGCATCAGGCGCGTGCGCCGAGACGCGCGGCGACCATGATCGCCTTCATCTCGCGCACCGCGTTGTCCCAGCCCGCGAAGATCGCGTGCGCGACGATCGCATGACCGATGTTCAGTTCGACGATGCCGTCGATCGCCGCGATCTGCTGGACGTTCGTGTAGTGCAGGCCGTGGCCGGCATTGACCTTGATGCCGAGCGTCGCGCCGAACTCGACCGCGCGGACCACGCGCTCGTATTCGCGCTGCTGTTCTGCGGGATCGTGCGCTTCGGCGTAGCGGCCGGTATGCAGCTCGATCACCGGCGCGCCCGCTTCGTGCGCCGCGCGAATCTGCGTCTCGTCAGGATCGATGAAGAGCGACACGCGCGAGTTCGCGTCCGCAAGCTGCCTGCACGCGGCGCGCACGGCCTCGAACTGGCCGGCCACGTCGAGCCCGCCTTCGGTCGTCAGCTCCTGGCGCTTTTCCGGCACGAGGCAGACGTCGTGCGGCTGCACGTCGCAAGCGATGTCGAGCATTTCCTGCGTGACCGCGCATTCCAGATTCATCCGCGTCTTCAGCAGCGGACGCAGCGCGCGCACGTCGGCGTCGACGATATGGCGGCGGTCCTCGCGCAGATGCAGCGTGATGGCGTCGGCGCCGGCCTCCTCCGCCATCAACGCGGCGCGGATCGGGTCGGGGTACGACGTGCCGCGCGCGTTGCGCAGCGTGGCGACGTGATCGATATTCACGCCGAGATCGATCACATTCGGCGACGTTAGAAAGAAGCTCATAAGTTCTGCAAGTCGATCAGGATCTGGCGCGTCGCGAGCGGCGTGCCGCCAAGGTAAGTATTGAGCAGAAAGCGCATCAGCGTTTTGCTTTGCGCCACGGTCTGCGCTCGATGGTAATCGTCCTGTTCCATATCGAGCAAGGTTTGGCCCGCGACCACGGGCCATTGAGCGGGCAAGTCGTCGGAGGCTTCGCGCACGCCGCGCTCGGGGTCGAACACGTAGCGTTTGCCGGCATCGACCGCTTTGCGCGTGACCGTCCGATCGAGCGACATCGCGTAACCGGTCTCGCGCAAAAGCACGCGCTCGAACGAGCGCAGCACCTGCACGGGCGGCTCGTCATGCGCGAGGCGCGTCATCGTGACGACGTAGTGATGGAACAGTTGCGGATGCGGATCTTCGCGTGCGCAGAACTTCACGAGCAGCTCGTTCACGTAGAAGCCGCACAGCAGCGCGTCGCCCGTCAAAGGCAACATGCCGCCGACCCATTCGGCGCCGGTCAGCGTGCGCACTTCCGACTTGCCCGACCACGACAGCGCGAGCGGCTGGAACGTCTGCAACACGCCGCGCAACGCCGAGTGCGGACGCTTCGCGCCCTTCGCGACGAGCGCGAGGCGGCCATGATCGCGCGACAACACGTCGATGATCAGACTCGTCTCGCGATACGGATAGCTGTGCAGAACGAATGCGGGCTGCTCGGCGATCCGGTATTCGGAAGCGGAGCCCGAGCGCGACGACTTGCGAGCCGGCGTCTTGCGCGGCTCGTCGCCGGCAGCGCCGGCATCGGCGCTGGAGGTCTTTCTGGTGGAAGTTTGGCGCCTAGAGCGAACGGATTTCGAGCGGCCGCGCGACGGCTCGGCCGACTCGGAGTCGTCCGGGTCGGTGCCGGAATTCAGCGTGACCCACGCGTCATTCGTACCCATACGCACGAAGTCCTGCTTCGTTGTCGGCCCAGCCGCTCTTCACCTTGATGAAGGTTTCGAGATATATCGGGCCGTCGAACAGTCTTTCCATGTCGAGGCGCGCCTCGGTGCTGATCTGCTTCAGCTTCGCGCCTTTCTGGCCGATGATCATTGCCTTGTGCGTATCGCGTTCGACGAGAATCGTCGCGAAAATACGGCGTAGGCGCCCTTCGGTTTCGAACTTGTCGATCAGCACGGTGCTTGTGTACGGCAGTTCGTCGCCGGTCCAGCGAAACACTTTTTCACGCAGGATTTCGGCCGCCAGAAAGCGTTCGCTGCGATCGGTGAGATCGTCTTCGCCGTAAATCGGCGCGCCTTCCGGCAGATACGGTTTGATGGTCGCCATCAGACGCTTGATGTCGTCGGGGTTCTTGGCCGACAGCGGCACGATCTCGTTGAACGGACGCAGCGCGCTCATCTGCTGCATGAACGGGAACAGCGAATCTTTATCCGACACGCGATCGAGCTTGTTCGCGATCAGCAGCGTGGGCACCGACGGCGGAATCAGGTCGAGCACCTTCTGGTCGTCCGGGCCGAAACGGCCGGCTTCGATCACGAACAGGATCGCATCGACGGAAGTCAGCGTGGACGTCACCGCGCGGTTCAGCGAACGGTTCAGCGCGCCGCTGTGCTTGGTCTGAAAGCCGGGCGTGTCGACGAAAATGTACTGGACGTCTTCGAGCGTGTGAATGCCGGTGATGCGATGGCGCGTAGTCTGCGCCTTGCGCGACGTGATGCTGACTTTCTGGCCGACCAGCGCGTTCATCAGCGTCGATTTGCCGACGTTCGGACGGCCGACGATCGCGACCATGCCGCAGCGAAAACCAGTGGGAGTGGGAGCGTTCATATTCGGGCTACGGCAGGTTCGGGGACGCGCGGAAGTCGCGCGCCAAGGCAATCAATGGCCCGCGTCGGCGACGCGCGTTTGTACCGCGTCGGCTACGCCGGGTTCGTGTTCGGTGGGCGCCGCCGCGTTCGTTGCGGGCGATGCGGAGCTGGCCGCCGCATTGGTCGCTGCACTGGCCGCCGCACTAGCCGCGGCGTCGCGAGTGCGGTGCGGCTTGTCGGTTGTGCGGGCGGCGGGTTCGGCGGGTTTTGGGTCGGTGGGCCTGGCTTCGGCGGGCTTCGCTTCGGCCATCTTCGGTTCGGCGGCGGGCTTGTCTAGCTTGTCGGCTTTATCCGCCTTTTCGCCCCTTTCGACCCTGTCCGCGCGCTCCAGCTTCTCCGGCGCGCTGTACTCGACATGCGCGGCGCGAATCACCGCGAGCGGCGCAGCGACGGCCGCCACCGCGATCGCCGTGCGTTCCGGTATCGGTTCAGCGGCCGGCGCCGTCCGCATTTCGCCGCGCGCTGCCGCGCGTTCGTTCTTGCGGTCGGGACTGCGCAAATCCAGCGCTGCCTGCACGCCAGTCACGCCCGGCACAATCTCAGCCTCGGCCTTTTTCGCCGCGCGCGCGCCCTTCGACCGCTTCGACTTGGAGACGACAGCCGGCGCCGCGGCCATGACTTCGTCGAGCGCCTTCTTCGCCGCGGCTTGCTCTGCCGCGCGGCGGCTCGCGCCCGAGCCGGACACCTTCACGTCCAGCTTCGGCACGGTGCATTCGACTTCGAACTGCTGGTTGTGCGCCGCACCATGCGTGGCGACGACGGTGTACGTCGGCAACGCAATCTTGTGTCCCTGCAGATATTCCTGAAGGAGCGTCTTGGCGTCCTTGCCGAGCGTGCGCGGGTCGATATGATCGAGAATCGGCACGTAAAGACGTTTGATGACCGTCTGCGCGGCGTCAAAGCCGCCGTCGAGGAACACCGCGCCCAGCACGGCTTCGAGCGTATCGGCGAGAATCGACGGCCGACGGAAGCCGCCGCTGCGCAGTTCGCCCTCGCCGAGGCGAAGACCTTCGGAAATATTCAGGGCCTGAGCGATTTCGTACAGCGATTGCTGCTTGACCAGATTTGCACGGACGCGCGACAAATCGCCTTCGTCTAGCTTGCCGAAACGTTGGAACAAAAGCGCAGCCACCGCGCAATTCAGAACGGAGTCGCCAAGAAATTCGAGCCGTTCGTTATGCGTGGAACTGTGACTGCGGTGCGTTAAAGCCTGGCGCAACAATTCCGCATTGCGAAATTCATAGCGCAGACGGCTTTCCAACGGAGATGAGGGCATGGGCAGAGTATAACGCGGGCGCCGTACCGGGCGAAAACGCGGTACGGCCAGCGGAAAAAGCGTGGTGAAGCGACGTTACCGGACTTTCTTAAAGTGGCGTGATAGCACGTTGCCACTTACAGGGATCGCGCGTGATCGCTCACTGGAACGAACCAATGCGCTTGAGATTGCTGAAGTTCATCCAGATGAAAAACGCGCGGCCGACGATATTCTTGTCCGGCGCGAAGCCCCAATAGCGGCTGTCCGCACTGTTATCGCGGTTATCGCCCATCATGAAGTAATTGCCCGGCGGCACCTTGCAGATCACGCCGCGCGCGTTGTAGCTGCAGTTATCGCGATACGGATAATCTTCGGCACCGACGATAAACGGCGGCACCGCGGGATTGTTCAGAATCGCGTTCTTGCGGCCGTCGAGATTTTCTTCGAACTGCTTCGCATAGCCGAGACGCTCTTCGTCGAGATAATCGGGCAGCGGCGTTTCGGGCACCGGCTTGCCGTTGATGGTCAGCTGCTTGTCCTGATAGGCAACGGTGTCGCCGGGCAAGCCGATCACGCGCTTGATGTAGTCGACCGACTCGTCTTTCGGGTAGCGGAACACGACCACGTCGCCGCGCTGAAGCGGACGGCCTTCGGTGATTTTCGTATTGACGATCGGCAGACGCAGGCCGTAATCGAATTTATTGACGAGGATGAAATCGCCCACCAGCAGCGTCGGCACCATCGAACCGGACGGAATCTTGAACGGCTCGACAACGAACGAGCGCACCACGAAAACCACCAGAATGACGGGGAAAAAGCTCGCCGAATACTCGAGCCACCAGGGCTGGCGCAGCTTGTCGTCACGCAGACGCGCGCGCGTTTGAGCGGCGTTTTCGTCGGCGAAACGCTCGCCCACGCGTTCCTGCTGACGGTCGAACTCGGCGACCACGGCATCTGCCGCGCGCCGCCGTTGCGGCATAAACACCAGTTTGTCTGCGACCCATGCGACGCCCGTCAAAACGACGAGCACAAAAAGAATCAGCGCAAAATTCATAGGGTTCCGTTGTTCGTCTTATTTGTCTTCGACACGCAGGATGGCGAGGAAAGCCTCTTGCGGAATCTCGACGGACCCCACTTGCTTCATTCGCTTCTTGCCTGCCTTCTGCTTTTCCAGCAGCTTCTTTTTACGAGAAATGTCGCCGCCGTAGCATTTTGCCAGCACGTTCTTACGCAACGCTTTAATGTTTTCACGCGCGATGATGTTCGAGCCGATGGTGGCCTGAACCGCCACGTCGTACATTTGCCGCGGAATAAGCTCGCGCATTTTCGCCGCGACTTCGCGGCCGCGATACTGGCTTTGCGAACGGTGCACGATGACCGACAGCGCGTCCACCTTGTCGCCGTTGATCAGCATGTCGACCTTCACGACATCCGATGCGCGGTATTCCTTGAACTCGTAATCCATCGACGCATAGCCGCGCGAAATGGACTTCAGGCGATCGAAGAAATCGAGCACGACTTCGCCCATCGGAATTTCGTAGGTCAGCTGCACCTGGCGGCCGTGATATTGCATGTTGATCTGCGTGCCGCGCTTTTGCGTGCACAACGTGATCACCGGGCCGACGTAGTCTTGCGGCATGTACAGATTCACCGTGACGATCGGCTCGCGCACTTCCTCGATCTTCGACGGCTCCGGCATCTTGGCCGGATTCTCGACCATGATGGTCGTGCCGTCGCGCTGCACGACTTCGTAGACCACCGTGGGCGCCGTGGTGATCAGGTCCATATCGAACTCGCGCTCGAGACGTTCCTGCACGATCTCCATATGCAGCAGCCCCAGGAAGCCGCAGCGGAAACCGAAGCCAAGCGCTTGCGAAACTTCCGGCTCGTATTGCAGCGACGCGTCGTTGAGCTTGAGCTTTTCGAGCGAGTCGCGCAGCGCGTCGTACTGGTTTGCTTCGACCGGATAGAGACCGGCGAACACCTGCGGCTTCACTTCCTTGAAGCCCGGCAGCGGCTCGGCTGCCGGACGATTCAGCAGCGTGACCGTATCGCCCACTTTCGCCGCGGCCAATTCCTTGATGCCCGCGATGATGAAGCCCACTTGCCCCGCCGACAGCGATTCCAGATTCTTCGACTTCGGCGTGAACACGCCGACATGCTCGACCGGATATTGGGCGCCGGTGGCCATCATGCGAATTCTGTCTTTCGGACGCAGCGTGCCGTTGACGATACGCACCAGCATGACGACGCCGACGTAGTTATCGAACCACGAGTCGATGATCAACGCCTGCAGCGCCGCTTCGGGATCGCCCTTCGGCGGCGGCACTTTCGCGATCAGCGCTTCGAGCACGTCTTCGACGCCCTGGCCGGTCTTCGCGCTGCAATGCGCGGCGTCCGTTGCGTCGATGCCGATTACGTCTTCGATTTCGGCGATCGCGTTCTCGGGGTTGGCGGCCGGCAAATCGATCTTGTTGAGCACCGGAATGACGTCGACGCCGAGTTCGATTGCCGTGTAGCAGTTCGCGACCGTTTGCGCCTCGACGCCCTGGCTCGCGTCGACGACCAGCAGCGCGCCTTCGCACGCGGACAGCGAGCGGCTGACTTCGTACGAGAAGTCGACGTGGCCCGGCGTGTCGATCATGTTGAGGTTGTAGACCTTGCCGTCGCGCGCGCGATACGCCAGCGCCGCGGTTTGCGCCTTGATGGTGATGCCGCGCTCGCGCTCGAGGTCCATCGAGTCGAGCACCTGGGCTTCCATCTCGCGGTCGGACAAGCCGCCGCAAATCTGGATGATGCGATCGGCAAGCGTCGACTTGCCGTGGTCGATGTGCGCAATGATCGAGAAGTTACGAATATGATCCATTCAGTGCCGATCAAGCAAAAAAGGCGCGCTCGGACAATAGCGGAGCACGCCTTGTAAGTAGGTGAAAAACCTGTCTATTTTAGCCGAAAAGGCAGGTGCCCGGCGGATCTTGCGAGGGTGGGACGGCGAGACGAACGGCGCAGCACGCGCGATTCGACCTCCGCCAGAGCTGAAAGCGCGTGCCAGCGCCTGATGACGAGAGCGCGGCCGCTCTCAACGTGTGGCCGCCGATGCGGCCTTAGCGCGCGCCATGAGCGCAGCGCGCACCCGCGATTCGTCGAGATGGTAGTGACACAGTTCGACGCCGTCGCACAGCAAAACCGGCACAAGTTCGTTGTAGCGGGCTTCGAGCAACGGGTCGCTGTCGACGTCGACAACTTCGACCTGCGCGCCGAACTCGGCCAGCAAGGGCTCGAGCGCGGCGCGCATGTCGTCGCACAGATGGCACCACGCGCGCCCGTAGAGCGTGAGCGGCGCCCTCTCCGTCATTTCTGAACGCCGCGCGGACGAATCGGCACGAACTGCGTGTTCTCGCCGCGGCGAACCAGCAGCGCGACCATCTTTTGCGAATCCAGGTGCGAGCTCAGTTCGTCGAACTGCTTCGCGCTCGTGATGTCGGTATCGCCGACGCGCAAAATGATGTCGCCCTTCTGCAAGCCGACTCGCGCAGCGGGACCGTCCACTGCGTCGATCTGCACGCCGTTGCGCAGTTTGAGCGCGCGCAACTGATCGGCCGGAATGTCGCTGACGGCCACGCCCAAGGCGTTCGTGGCGCGCTGCTTCGGCGGCTGCGGCTTCTTCTGGTCGGCCTTGGCGGTCTTGTCCGGCTGCATTTCGGCGATGGTCACCGGCAGGTCGCGCGTCTGGCCCTTGCGCCACACGGTGATGGTGGCCTTCGTGCCCGGCTTCGTGTCGCCGACCATGCGCGGCAGGTCAGTCGCCGTATCGACCGAATGGCCGTTGAACTTCAGGATGATGTCGCCCGGCTGTACACCGGCCTTGTCCGCTGGGCCGCCCGGCTCGACACTGCTGACGAGCGCGCCCTGCGCCTTCGGCAAGCCGAGCGAATCGGCGACGTCTTTGGTCACTTCGCCGATTGCCACGGCGATCCGGCCGCGCACGACCTTGCCCGACGCCTTCAGCTGATCGGCGACGCGCATCGCTTCGTCGATCGGAATCGCGAACGAAATGCCCATGAAACCGCCGGTGCGGCTGTAGATCTGCGAGTTGATGCCGATCACCTCGCCCTGCATGTTGATGAGCGGTCCGCCCGAGTTACCCGGATTGACGGCCACGTCGGTCTGGATGAACGGCAGATAGTCGCCGGTGTCGCGCCCCTTCGCGCTGACGATGCCGGCCGTCACCGTGTTTTCGAGGCCGAACGGCGAACCGATCGCGACGACCCACTCGCCCACGCGAACCTTGTTCGAATCGCCGATGGTGATGGTCGGCAGATTCGCGGCGCTGATCTTCACGACTGCGACGTCGGTGCGATCGTCCACGCCGATGAGCTTCGCCTTGAACTCGCGCTTGTCGGTCAGCGTGACGTAGATGGTGTCCGCGTCGTCGATGACGTGCGCGTTAGTCATCACGTAGCCGTCAGCCGACAGGATAAAGCCCGAGCCGACGCCGCTGTTCTGTTCGGGGTCGTTGCTGTCGGGCGTGTCCTGACCGCCGCCACTTCCGCCACTGCCGCCGCTGCCACCGTTATCGCCGCCGCGCGGCGCGCCTGGAGATTGCGGCGACTGCGGCATCGGAATGCCGAAAAAGCGCCGGAAGAACTCCGACATGTCGCCGTCGTCCATACCCGGCGGCAACGCGCCGCGCGGGCCGCTGCTCGTCGCGCGCGTGGTCGTGCGAATGTTGACGACCGCCGGACCGACCTTGTCGACAAGGTCGGTGAAGTCGGGCAGATTGGCGGCGGAAGCGGCCGACGCCGTGTGCGGTGCGAACGGCAAACATGCCGCCACGACCGCGGCCGCGAGGAATTTGCGCACCGAGAAAGTCGTCATATCGTAGGAAGCCGAGGGATTCAGGAGTCGGAGAATTACTTCGGAGCCTTGTATTCTATGGCAGAGGCAAATTGCTGCAACGTGGCCTGGGGCACTTCGCCGAGCAGGGTAATCCAGAAATCGCCGCGCCGCTTCACCAGCACGTGCGTCGCGCCGCTGCTGCCCGCGCCTTCCTTGCGCGTGTTGTTCTCAACCGGCTCGATGAAGACCGAGACCGCGGCTAGACCATCCGAGAACACAGCCTGATCGACCGGAATGGTCGGCTGGCCCGCCTCGCGCGCCGCCATCGGACGACGCAATTCGCGGATCTTGCGAAAACCCGGCACCGAGGCCCCGAACTGCCAGCCTTGCGCGGCCATATCCACCGGTTCAATGGGCGGGCGCACCACGGTCCAGCCGGCGGTATTGCGAATGCCGTTGACAATGCCAGTCTTGTCGACGGGCACGCCGATGCGAATCTGGGAGAACGACAGTTGTTCGAGCACCTGGCCGTTCGGGTCGAGCGTCTGCGCGCGCAGCAGCAAGCCGGTCTTCTTGTCGGCCCACAGTTTGTAAGCGAAGCGGTACGCGTCTTTCGGATCGAGTTCGATCACCTGACTTTCGACGCCGGCAACGCGATCGTCGCCGAGCAGTTTCGGTTCATACACGGACAGAACCTGTTCGCCGCTCACAGCCAGCAACGCGGGGAACGAGTCTTTGTTCTGGCGTTTTTCAACGACGCACAAGTGGCGTTCCGGCACGAACGTGTAGAGCTCGTCGTTATGGCGCAGCATCTTGCGCGGCTTGCCGTCGAGGCTTTCCAACTGCTCGAATTCGCCGTCGGCACGGGTCGCGTAATGCGCGATGCGCGACGTTTGAACGAAGTTGCCGCGCTGATAAACGAACGCGCCCTCGTAGTTCTGCTGCTGCGCGGCCTGGTGAATGCGATCGAGAAGATCGGCGGCCGTGCGACGGGCGACGAGCGGATCGTCGGTTTGTGCAAAGACCCGCGGTGTCGCGGACAACAATACGGCTGCGCAGAAGAGAAATGCCGGCAGCCGCCCCCAGATAGTCGTTTTATTGAACCGCGGAGTCTGCATCAAACTATTGGCCTTGCGTGGAAACGGCGGCGGCGCGGATCAGCGGCATGGAACCCGGCATGACCGGTTGCTGCGCGAATTGCTGATGTGCTTCCAGATACTGGTCGAGACTCGCGTCGCGAATGATGTTGGCGTCTTGCGCGACCGGCATCACATTCGCCGAGGGCACGGACGCCATCGCGACCTTTTGCAGCGCATCGCCATGCGAGGACACCGAGGCGACCTGCGTCGCGCCGGGGCCGCCCGGCACGCCCTGCAGTTGCGGCACGACGATCCACGTCAGCGTGGCGGCCGCGGCAGCGACTGCAAAAGCCGGCACTACCCGGCGACGCAGCGCCAGCAGACGGCGCGTAACCGGCTGAGCGGATGGCGCGAGCAGATGCGGCTCGCTTTCGAAGCGCGTAGCGAATCCGCTCAGGAACGCGTTGCTAGCCGCAGAACCGACCGCCAGATCGTCGGAACGCAATGCGTCGCCGATCAGGTGATAGCTGGACCATGCGGCGCGATCTTCGCCGTCCAGCTCGGACACAAACTTGTCCACATTCAGATGCTCTTCACCGAACAGCTCGCCGTCGACAAAAGCTGACAGACGCTCGCCGCGCGAACTGGCTTGCGATTGCATCGAGACCGACCCCATGATGCTCCCCATCTTACGAAAACCCCGTAGTGACACCACTAATCCAGATATTGCACCCGAGCCCCGTTCGGCGCGCTAGTGACTTACCAGCGCTTGCCTTCGGGTGTGTCAAGCAACGGACGCAATTTTGCCGCAATGGCTTCGCGAGCGCGGAAAATTCGCGATCTGACGGTGCCGATTGGGCAGCCCATCATCTCAGCGATTTCCTCGTAGCTCAAACCTTCAATTTCACGAAGAGTAATGGCGGTACGCAGCTCTTCCGGTAAAACCGCCATCGCAGCATTGACCGTCTCAGCGATCTGCTTGCTCATCAACATCGACTCAGGCGTGTTGATATCCCTTAGTTGGTCGGCGTCCGAGAAAGTTTCAGCTTCTTCAGCATCTGCTTCGGTCGATGTGGGTGCGCGCCGGCCCTGGGTCGCAAGGTAGTTCTTCGCGGTGTTGACCGCAATCCGGTACAACCACGTATAAAACGCGGATTCCCCGCGAAATTGCGGCAACGCCCGGTACGCCTTGATGAAAGCGTCTTGTGCAACGTCTTCGACTTCGGCGGGATCGCGCACGAGGCGCGAAATCAGCCGGAGAATCTTGCGGTGGTATTTGGAGACCAGAAGCTCGAACGCGGCCTTGTCGCCCTTCTGGACGCGCTCGACCAGCACCTGATCAATTTCTTTTTCGCTCACCTGATAAATCCGTTAACTTGAGGGCGCATGACGGGGGCACCATTGTAGCGTCCCCCTCGGCGAGGCACGTTACGGAGGTCATGCCGCGCGGTAACAGCGGTTACAGTCGTAACAGTCACGCGCCGGCGCGGCGCCGGGCGCGCACCGCCAACTCGCGAAAGACCGCTGGCGGGACGGTGTCGGCGGGAACCAGCAGCGTTTGCCGGCCACCCTCGTCCGGCTTCAGGATGAGCACCAGCAAACGGTCGCCCCAGTGCGCGCAGCCCGCTATGCGGCCTTGTGCGAGCAGGATACCGGCCCGCCCCCACGCAGTGAGATTCTCGCGGCCGATCTGCAGAGCCACAGGTTGCGCCCGGTCGTGCCTCAGCGCGCAAAGCGCGAGAAGCGCGAACACGGCAAGCGTCAACGGAACCGCCTGCCACGCGCCGAGCCACGGCGACACGCAGCGATAAACCGCCGCCGACGCCGTCGCTACAAAAGCAGCCGACGCAACGCGCATCGCGAAAGAGCGCCGCAGCGCAATTCGCTGCGGCGCTCTTTCGGACATAGCCGTTGTTTCAGGGCAAAGCGCCGGCGAGGCCGGCGCCGTCGACTGGTGCGTCACCCGGCTACGAGCGTCAGGCGCGTTTGAACACGAGCGTGCCGTTCGTGCCGCCGAACCCGAACGAGTTCTTCAGCGCGACGTCGATCTTCATCTCCCGCGCGGTATTGGCGCAGTAGTCCAGGTCGCACTCGGGGTCCTGGTTGAAGATGTTGATCGTGGGCGGCGACACCTGATGATGCACGGCGAGCACAGTGAACACGGACTCGAGACCGCCGGCGCCGCCGAGCAGGTGACCCGTCATCGACTTCGTCGAATTCACGACGATGTTCCTGGCGTGGTCGCCGAATGCGCGCTTGATGCCGGTGGTTTCAGCCAGATCGCCGAGCGGCGTGGACGTGCCATGCGCGTTCAGGTAATTCACCTGGTCCGCGTTGATGGCCGCGTTCTTCATCGCCGCGAGCATGCAGCGACGGGCGCCGTCGCCGTCTTCGAGCGGTGCGGTCATGTGATACGCGTCGCCGCTCATCCCATAGCCGCCGACTTCCGCGTAGATCTTCGCGCCGCGCGCCTTCGCGTGCTCGTACTCTTCCAGCACCATCACGCCGGCGCCTTCGCCGAGCACGAAACCGTCGCGGTCCTTGTCCCACGGACGGCTCGCCGTTGCCGGATCGTCATTGCGCTGCGACAGCGCGCGCGCCGCCGCGAAGCCGCCGATACCGAGCGGCGACACGGTCGATTCAGCGCCGCCCGCGATCATCACGTCGGCGTCGCCGTATTCGATCAGGCGCGAAGCCTCGCCGATACAGTGCAGACCCGTCGTACACGCGGTGACGATCGCCAGATTCGGACCCTTGATGCCGAACTTGATCGACAGATGACCCGAGATCATGTTGATGATCGACGCCGGCACGAAGAACGGCGAAATGCGGCGCGGGCCGCGATTGAGCAATTCGGTTTGCGTGACTTCGATCATCGGCAGACCGCCGATGCCCGAGCCGACCACGACGCCGATACGCTCCGAATTCTCGTCGGTGACTTCCAGGCCGCTGTCCTGCATCGCCTGGATGCCGGCAGCCACGCCGTAATGGATGAACGTGTCCATGTGGCGCGCTTCCTTACCGGGGATGTAGTCCTCGATATTGAAGCCCTTCACCTCGCCGGCGAAACGAGTCGAGAAGTTCGTAGCGTCGAACTTCGTGATATTGGCAATACCCGACTTGCCGGCGACCAGATTGGCCCAGCCGTCGGCAACATTATTGCCAACAGGCGAAATCAGCCCCAGGCCTGTAACAACAACACGACGGCGGCTCACGGTAACCCCTTTTTCATAGATGACAAAAGCAAAAGCCACAGCGGCCACAGGAACCTGCCCTGTGTACCCTGTGGCTGTTAAGTCGGCAATCGCGCGGAAACTTGCGCTGTCAACATCGCTGGCTCCTGCATGGCAACTCTTGCGACAAGCGGCGTGGCAAAACACGCCAGCCCCGATAGCGTCGGCAACCGACGCGGCAGGGCGTCATGCGCCGCGAACGCAGAAACGCAGGCGCGAATGACCTTAGGCCTTGACGTTTGCGCGAGCGTAGTCGATCGCTTGCTGAACGGTGGTGATCTTCTCGGCTTCTTCATCCGGAATTTCCATGCCGAATTCGTCTTCGAGGGCCATCACGAGTTCAACCGTGTCCAGCGAGTCGGCGCCGAGGTCGTTCACGAACGAAGCTTCGTTCTTGATTTCAGCTTCGGCCACGCCCAGTTGTTCTGCGACGATCTTCTTGACGCGCTGTTCGATATTGTCCATTACCCCTCCAAGGGAAAGAAGTTCAAAAATACAGGTGCGCGCATTTTATCAGGTTTGACCCGGCAAAAAAGCGGCGCATCAGGTTGCTGTCAAGGCATGCGCCTTACGCATTCGCAAACGCATCAAGGCGCGGATAGTAACCGAATTTGGTTACGACATGTACATTCCGCCGTTCACATGCATCGTCGTGCCGGTGATGTAACCGGCTTGCGGCGACGCGAGGAATGCGACAGCGTGCGCGATGTCTTCCGGGCTGCCGAGACGGCCCAGCGGAATCTGCGTTTTCAGCGCGGTTTGCTGCTCTTCGGGCAACGTGCGCGTCATGTCGGTATCGATGAAGCCAGGCGCCACGCAATTCACCGTGATGCCGCGGCTGCCGATCTCGCGTGCGAGCGCGCGCGTCATACCTGCCACGCCTGCTTTCGCCGCGGCGTAATTGATCTGCCCAGGGTTGCCCGCCGAACCGACCACCGACGTGATGTTGATGATGCGCCCGCCCTTCGCCTTCATCATCGGACGCAGCACCGCGCGCGACAGACGGAACACCGACTTCAGATTGGTGTCGATCACCGCATCCCAGTCGTCGTCTTTCATGCGCATGGCGAGTTGATCCTGCGTGATGCCGGCGTTGTTCACGAGCACGCTGAGCGTGCCGAATTCCTTCACCGTGCCGTCGATCAGCGCTTCCGCAGCCGCTGCGTCGTTCACGTCGAGCACCGCGCCGCGACCGCTCACGCCGGCTGCATTGAACGCTTCGCTGATCGCCGCGGCGCCGCTTTCGCTGGTCGCCGTGCCGATCACGGTGGCGCCCTGGCGCGCGAGTTCCATGGCGATGGCGCGGCCGATGCCGCGCGAGGCGCCCGTTACGATTGCGATGTGCTTGTCGAGATTCTTTTCCATCTGTCGATCCGAATGCCCTTCGCAGGGCTGATTGATTGCCGATACGAGTTGCCGCGTCTGTGCGGCGTCGCGCTTAGCCTGCTGTCACGAGCTTGAGCGTTTCCTCGAGCGAGGCCGGATCGAACACCGAAGCGCCGACCAGATTGCCGTCGATGCGTTTGGTCAGGCCCGCAAGGACCTTGCCCGGCCCGCATTCGACGACGTGCGTGATGCCTTGCGCGGCCATTGCCTGCACGCTCTCGACCCAGCGCACCGCACCGGCCGCCTGACGCACCAGCGCGTCTTTGATCTGCGCCGGCTCGTTGACGATCGCGACGTCGATATTGTTGATGACGGGGATCGACGGCACCTTCACGTCGACGCTCGCCAGGTACTCGCGCAGTTGATCCGAAGCGGGCTTGAGCAACGACGAGTGGAACGGCGCAGACACCGGCAGCGGCAACGCGCGCTTCGCGCCCTTCGCTTTCGCCACTTCGCACGCTTTCTCGACAGCAGCCTTGTGCCCCGCGATCACGACTTGCGCCGGCGCATTGAAATTGACCGCTTCGACGACGCCTGCAACCGACGCTTCCGCGCACACCGCGCGCACCGTGTCGTCGTCGAGACCGAGAATCGCGGCCATGCCGCCTTCGCCGACAGGCACTGCCGTTTGCATGGCCTGCGCGCGAAAGCGCACGAGCGGCACGGCATCGCGAAACGCGATCGCACCGGCCGCGACGAGCGCCGTGTATTCGCCGAGGCTATGACCCGCGACGATAGCCGGCGCCGGGCCGCCCGCCTGCTGCCACGCGCGATAGATCGCGTAGGCCGCGGTGAGCATGACCGGCTGCGTGTTGGTGGTGAGATTCAGATCTTCGGCGGGACCTTCGGCGATCAGCTTGCCGAGGTCCTGATTGAGCGCGTCGGAGGCTTCCTGAACCGTCTCGCGCACGATGGCGTGATCGGCAAACGCGTTGAGCATGCCGACCGATTGCGAACCCTGTCCGGGAAAAACGAACGCAAATTTCATATCGTCCCCAAAAACGATTTAGTCAGATGTAGGCGCGCGGCTTCAAAGCGCGCGGACGCGGCGCAAGGCGCCCTGAAAGGCGCCGCCGGAAATCGGCCCGTTATCAGTAGCGGATGACCGACGCGCCCCACGTGAAGCCGCCGCCGACGCCTTCGATCAGCACGTTCTGGCCGCGCTTGATGCGGCCGTCGCGCACCGCGACGTCGAGCGCGAGCGGAATGGACGCCGCCGACGTATTGCCGTGCTCGCCCACCGTGACGACCATGCGTTCCTGCGGCAAGCCGAGCTTGCGGCAAGTGCTTTGCATGATGCGGATATTGGCCTGATGCGGAATCAGCCAGTCGATCTGATCGGCCGACAGGTTCGCTTTCTCGAGCGCCTCGACCGCGACCTTTTCCAGCACGTTGACGGCGAGCTTGAAGACCGCTTGCCCGTCCATGTGCAGGAACGCGCTGCCCGCCACCACGCCGCCGTTTACGTTGCCCGGCGTGCAGAGAATGCCCGAATGGCTGCCGTCCGCGTGCAAAGCGCTGGCCAACACACCCGGCTCAGCCGATGCCTGCAGGATCACCGCGCCGGCGCCGTCGCCGAACAGCACGCAGGTCGTGCGGTCGTTGAAATCGAGAATGCGCGAGAACGTCTCCGCGCCGACGACGAGCGCCGTGCGATGCTGGCCGCCGCGAATCAGGCTGTCCGCCATTGCCACTGCGTAGGCGAAGCCCGAGCAGACGGCCTGCACGTCGAAAGCCGCGCCGTGATTCTTGATGCCGAGCTTGTTCTGCAACAGGCACGCCGTGCTCGGAAACACGAAGTCAGGCGTGGAAGTCGCGACGATGATCAGGTCGATGGCTTGCGGGTCGATGTCCGCCGCTTCGATCGCGCGCTGCGACGCGAACTGCGCGAGGTCGCTCGTGGTGACGTCCGGATCGGCGAAGTGGCGCGCATGGATGCCCGTGCGGGCCACAATCCATTCGTCGCTCGTCTCGACGCCCTGCTTCGCGAGACGCTCGGCGAGGTCCTGATTGGTGACGCGCGCGGGCGGCAGATAGCTGCCGGTGCCGAGGACGCGGGAATAAATTGTCGATTGAGCCATTATGCCTTCGAGGATTGCGCAGCGTAGGGCTCGGCCGGCTGGCCTGCGATGGGGCTTGCGTGGCCCGCACCGCTTGCGTCGCGCGCCGCCTGTTCAAGAGAACCCGCGTTCTCTTCCATCGCTTGCGCAAGGCGCTCCAGCACGCCGTTTTTGACGGCATCATACCCGCGTTTGATAGCCCACTCAAACGCGTAGGCGTCTGCCGAACCGTGGCTTTTGATCACCAGTCCGCGCAGGCCGAGCAGCGCGGCACCATTGTATTGCCGATGATCGACGCGCTTCTTGAAACGCATCAACACGGGCAATGCGAGCACCGCCATGACTCGCGTGAGCCAGGAACGGCCGAACTCTTCCTTGATGATATTCGACAGCATCTGCGCGAGGCCTTCGGACGTCTTGAGCGCCACGTTGCCGACGAACCCGTCGCACACGATCACGTCGACCGTGCCTTTGAAGATGTCGTTGCCTTCCACGTTGCCGTGGAAGTTCAGTGTACTCGCGCGCAGCAGTTCACCGGCACGCTTGATGGTGTCGTTGCCCTTGATGACTTCTTCGCCGATATTGAGGAGGCCGATGGTGGGCCGCTCGCGGCCTTCGAGCGCGGACACGAGCGCGTGCCCCATCTCCGCGAATTGCAGCAGATGCTGCGGTTCGCAGTCGACGTTGGCGCCCAGGTCGAGCATCATCGTGTAGCCGTTGGGGTTCGGCAAGGCGGACGCAATCGCCGGGCGCTCGATGCCCGACAGCGTTTTCAGCACATAGCGCGACACCGCCATCAGCGCGCCGGTGTTGCCGGCGGAGACGCAGGCTTGCGCCTCGCCTTCCTTGACGCGATTCAGCGCCACGCGCATGGACGAATCTTTTTTCTTGCGCAGCGCGACTTCGACCGGATCGTCCATCGCGACGATCTCGGAAGCGGAAACGACCGTCAACGCCGACAGGTCCTGAGCCTTCAACTTCTTCAGCTGCGCACGAATCGCACTTTCAATGCCGACGAGCAGCAACTGCGCGTCGGGATGCGAGCGAACGAAGTTGACGGCAGCGGGAACGGTCACGGACGGGCCGTGGTCGCCTCCCATGCAATCTATCGTGAGCTTTACTGTCATGGAGTGCGGCGAATTTCAGACATAAAAAAGCGGCAATTGAATGCCGCCTTTTTGCCGAGCCGGAAAATGTCAAGCGAGCTGATCGCCACGCGAAACGCCAGTGGGCGCAACGCAGTGAAACGATTAGTCGTTCTTCGTCTTGACGACTTTCTTGCCGCGATAGTAGCCGTTCGGGCTAACGTGGTGACGCAGATGCACTTCGCCCGTGCTCGGTTCCACGGCCAGCGGCGCTGCCGTCAGGAAATCGTGCGAACGGTGCATGCCGCGCTTCGACGGCGACTTCTTGTTTTGTTGAACTGCCATGACTAACTCCTAAAAATTTTCCGAATTCTAACACAGCCCGACACGGTGTCCGCCACTGGCCGAATGGCCTATGCGCCCCGCTTCGCGCTCCCATGCAACTGTTCAGTGCTTCTTGTCGCCCGGCTCACCGCGCTTGAGACTTTCGAGCGCCGCGAACGGATTCGGCCGCTCGGGCTCTTCGCCCTCGCCAGCTTCGTCCAGCGCGGCTTCGTCGCCCTCGCCCTCGGCACCGGCCGCACCAGAGACGAGACTCTCGTGCACCTCGGGACAAACCTCGTGCTTGGGCACAAGCGGCAAGGAAAGCAGCAACTCTTCCTCGATCAGGTCGATGAGATCGAACTGGCGCGAGCCCACGATCACTTCGACTTCATCTTCGTCGAGCGGAAACTCTTCGGCTTCCGCCTCAGTGCTGACGATCCGGTAGGTCGCGTCGACATTGAAGGCCTGCGAGTACGGTGTCATGCACCGCTGACATTCGAGCCATGCCGCGCCGTGAATCGCCAGCCTCAAATACGGCTGGGGACCCTCGGTGCCGTCGTCCTGCAATTCCGGCTGCGTCGACCCTTCGGCTTGCCAGGTGAACCCGGTATCGCGGTCTGGCGCTTCTGCCGGGACTTCGTTTAACATGCGCGGCAGTTGCGAGACGCGCACGACACCCGCGGCCTGCCGGCCGCTCCGCGCAAATTCGAACAGATCGAGTTCATGCGGGTCGGACAGACCTGCAGGTTTGCCAGGATGTTGAGTCATGTGCGCTCCTGCGTCGGCAAAGGTTTCGCCGCTTTTTGCTGTTGGTCGACGTTTGTTTGTTTCGCGCCGCCAAATCGCGGGGTAAATCAGTTGCGAGAATGCCCGCGTAACTTCGGCAATGTGCCCGGCAGTTCTTGATTTGCTCTCGATCTGCTTCAGCACGCACCGAGCCCGCCTGACGCAAGCATACCGATGAAAAGCCCAAAATCATATCCGTTTTGTCTTTTCGAGTCAAACACTTAAGCCCGTACCGGCGTGGCCTTCGCGCAACCCTGTATGCCCCGCCCTTCAAGCCGTTGATCGACCATGCCAGATTCCCCAAAAAGCCCGCCACGCCTGATTCTGGCGTCGAGTTCGCCGTATCGCCGCGAGTTGCTCGAACGCCTGCGCGTTCCATTCGACGTGGCCGTGCCCGCGATCGACGAAACGCCGCATGCCGGTGAAACGCCCGAGGCCACCGCTTTGCGGCTCGCCGAGGCGAAAGCACGCGCCGTGGCCCGGTCATTTTCGCCGGATCAGGCGGTGCTCGTGATCGGCTCCGACCAGGTCGCCACCTACGACGGCCTGCAAATCGGCAAGCCCGGCACGCACGACAAGGCGCTCGCCCAATTGCAGGCGATGCGCGGCCGCGAGGTCCTGTTCCATAGCGCGCTGTGCCTGTTCGACAGCCGCTCGGGGGCCGCACAGACCGTCGACGTCGTCACTCGCGTGCAGTTTCGCGACCTGCCGGATGCGGCGCTCGAAGCCTATCTGCGCGCCGAAACGCCGTATGACGTCGCCGGCAGCGCGAAGTCCGAGGGGCTCGGCATTGCGCTGCTCGAAGCAATCCACTCCGACGATCCGACCGCACTCATCGGCCTGCCGCTGATCGCGCTGTCGGGCATGCTGTTGACGGCGGGCTATCCGCTATTGGGGGCGCGATGAGCGGCACGCTCTATCTGATCCCGAACACGCTAGGCGAAGGCGACGCGGACGCGCTCGGCGCTGTCCTGCCCGCTCCCGTGCGCGCCCGGGCCGCGGCGTTGCAGTATTACATCGGCGAAAACGCGAAGACCACGCGCGCGTTCCTGAAGAAAGTGGGCACCGAGCGGCCGATTCAGGACATCGAGATCCGCGAACTGAACGTCAACACGCCGGCCGGCGAAATCGACAAACTGCTCGCGCCGCTACTCGCCGGCACCGACGCGGGCCTCGTCTCCGAAGCGGGCTGCCCGGCGGTAGCGGACCCCGGCGCGCTGCTGGTGCGTCGGGCGCACGAGCGCGGTGTGAAGGTGGTGCCGCTCGTCGGGCCTAGCTCCATTTTGCTGGCGCTAATGGCTTCGGGGCTCAATGGACAAAGCTTTGCATTCCACGGCTATTTGCCGGTCGATGCGGCAGAGCGGGCAAAACGTCTGCGCGATCTTGAAATGCAATCGCGCAAGGGCAAGCAGACGCAGATTTTTATCGAGACGCCGTACCGCAACCGGGCGCTGCTCGACACATTGCTCGCCACCTGCGCGCCGTCGACGCTGGTTTGCGTCGCAGTCGACCTGACGCTGGACACCGAAACCATCCGCAGCCACACGGTGGCGGACTGGAAGAAGAAACCGGCGCTCGACTTGCACAAGCGCCCCGCCATTTTTCTGATATTGGCGGCGTGAGATGAAGGCGGCTGAAGTGTGAAGACGGGGACCGCGCGGCTAATCCCGGCGCGCGGCACGAGCCCCACAAGCCTTTCCGGCCGCCTCGCCTCAGCGCAAACCTAGCTTCCCGCCAAGCGCCAACGCGTGTACCGCGCCATTGCCCACGGCCGCGCCGAATTTACGCGCGACGCGGTCGGTAATGCTTTCCTTGACCGTGTAATCGACGATATCCGGCGCCTTGATGATTTCGCGCGCCACGTAGTTCGCGTCGCCAAAACCATCGGCGAGACCGAGTTCGACACTCTTCTGGCCCGTCCAGAAGAGGCCGGAGAACATATCCGGCGTCTCATGCAGACGCTTGCCGCGGCCCTGACGCACTGCTTCGATGAACTGTGCGTGGATCTGGTCGAGCATTTCCTGCGCGTGCTGGTCCATCTTCGGCGTTTCGGGCGAGAACGGATCGTAAAAACCCTTGTTCTCACCCGAGGTGTGCAGCCTGCGCTGAATGCCGAGCTTGTCCATCAGCCCGGTGAAACCGAAGCTGTCCATCAGCACGCCGATCGAGCCGACGATGCTCGCCTTGTCGACATAAATCTTGTCCCCCGCCGCCGCGGCGTAGTACCCGCCCGACGCGCACATGTCGCCGACCACCACATAAAGCGGAATTGACGGATGTTTCGCGCGCAAACGCCGCATCTGGTCGTAGATAATGCCCGCCTGAACCGGGCTGCCGCCGGGGCTGTCGCAGCGGAGAATGACGCCCGCCGTGCCGGAGTCTTCGAACGCGCTTTCCAGCGCGGCGCTGATATCTTCGGCGTTCGCACGCGTATTCGCCGATATTTCGCCTTCGAGCGCTATCAACGCCGTGTGACGGCCGGAAGCCGCCAGCTTGTCGCCGGAAAAATCGAACACGGTCCAGACGACGAAAGCCACCAGGGCCAGGAAAAGCAGACGGAAAAAGATTTTCCAGCGGCGCGCGGCCCGTTGTTCATTGACAGCGGCAAGCGCGATGCGCTCGAGCGCCGCGCGCTCCCAGCCGGGTTCGGCGTTAGCGCGGCCGTTCGTGGACGGCTCTTTGGATTCAGGCGTCAAGTTGTCGGACATTCAGGCTTTTCAGTAAGGGAGAAAGACGGGGCGACGCCGATCAGGACTCGATGGGCCGCAGTTCGCCGTCGGGAAGCCAGAAAACGGCGCGGCCTTCCGGGGTATCGCGTTCGTCGACCTGGAGCGCTCGCAGCCGCCCGCCACGGCACGGACCGCCTACGCATTTGCCGGTGTCCGGCGCGTAAATTGCCCCGTGGGTGGCGCACATCAAGTATAAACCCGACGATTCGAAGAACTGACCCTCTGCCCAGTCCAGCTCCATCGGCACGTGCGCGCAGCGGTTCAGATAGCCGTAGGCGCGACCGTCGTAGCGGACGAAAAACACCACGACTTCTTCGGCGCCGACTCGCGCGGCACGCCGAACGCCAATGCCGCCGTCGACCAGTTCCTCCGAACGGCACACGCGCACGGCCTGCGCCGCCTCGGTTGCCCGCCCGCCGGGCTCTTCCGCCGAACTCATGCGTTGTCCTTCAGCCAGCCCGACAGCGCGCTGATGCTCGACGCCATATATTTCGGCGACAGCGCGCTCAGCGAGTCCGCCGGATGCGCGCCGTAGGTCACGCCGATACCCGCGACGCCCGCGTTGATCGCCATCTGCAGGTCATGTGTCGTATCGCCGACCATGACCGTGCGCACCGGGTCCTGCCCCAGTTCACGCGTCAGTTCGTGCAACATGGCTGGATGCGGCTTGGAGAACGTTTCGTCCGCGCAGCGCGTACCGTCGAACAGGCTCGTGAGCCGCACCTGATCGAGCGCACGATTCAGGCCGACGCGGCTTTTGCCGGTCGCGACCGCCAGCAGATAGCCCTGATCGCGCAGCTCCTGGAGCATCTCGCGCACGCCGGCGAACAACTCCGTCGTCTGATCCTTTACCAGATAGTGAAACCGGTAGCGCTCGGCGAGCCGCGGGTAGTCGGCCGGATCGAGCGTGGGCGCGGCGATCTGCAGCGCGTCGCGCAAGCCGAGGCCGATCACATAGCTCGCCGCTTCGTCCGCGGGCACGGGCAAACCGAGATCGCGGCACGCCGCCTGAATGCTGCGCGTGATGTGCGCAGTCGAATCCATCAGCGTCCCGTCCCAGTCGAAGACGATCAGGTCAAATTGCTCTCTAGCCATGCGGTGCCGTCTCCGGGTATGACCCATTTCGTAATTCGTTGAGCTGCGCGATGAAATTGCGGCACTCGGCCGGCAATGGCGCCTCCAGTTGCAGCGGCGCGCCGGTGGCCGGATGCGTGAGCTTCAGGCGGTAAGCGTGCAGGAACATGCGCTTGAGCCCCGGCTTCGCGTTCGAGCGGGCGAGCGCCTTGTTCAGCGCAAAGTCGCCGTATTTTGCATCGCCGACGATCGGCAGCTCCAGATGCTGCAAATGCACGCGTATCTGATGGGTGCGGCCCGTCTTCAGCTCCGCCTCCAGCAGCGCGTAGTCCGGCCAGCGGTCGATCAGGTTGAACACCGTGTGCGACGCCAGACCGTCGGCCTGCACGCGCACGCGCCGCTCGCCGTCCGCGGTCAGATACTTGTGCAACGGCTCCTTTACCACCCGACGACGGCCCCAGTCGCTCGCCCATTCGCCGTGGACGCACGCATAGTACCGCTTGTCCATTCGGTTCTCGCGGATCTGGTCGTGCAGATTGACGAGCGCCGAACGCTTCTTGGCGAGCATGAGGATGCCGGACGTCTCGCGATCCAGCCGATGCACGAGCTCGAGGAACTTCGCCTGCGGGCGCGACTGGCGCATCTGCTCGATGACGCCAAAGGCGACGCCACTTCCGCCGTGCACCGCGACGCCGGCCGGTTTGTCGATGACAAGAAGATGCTCGTCTTCGAAAATGATCCTGAATTCGGCGCTCGGAACCGGCGCCGACGGCACCGTTTCGTCATGTTGCGCGACGCGGATGGGCGGCACGCGCACCAGATCGCCCAGTTCAAGCCGGTACTGCGCGTCGATACGGCCCTTGTTGACGCGCACTTCCCCGCTGCGCAGGATGCGGTAAATATGGCTTTTCGGCACGCCTTTGCAGACGCGTAACAAAAAGTTGTCGATGCGCTGTCCGGCCGCACTGTCGTCGATCTCGATGACGGAGACCTGGTCGCTCGCGACCGCGCTTGTTACCGATTTCTGGGATATTTTGCCTAACTCTTTCATTCTGAATATAATTTGCCCAGCAGTCTGCGGCGGCCGGCGCAGTGTCCGGAATTCGGGCGGACTGCGCAGGTGCAAGCGTAAATCGTTATTTTACTTGTGCCGGGGGCTGGTTGCTCGCCCTGAAAATGAGATGCAACAAGTTGCACGCACGAAGTCAGTACCCGGCAGGGACGGCGCCCACAGGCGCGTTCGGTCAAGGTCGGCTTCGACGGTAACGGAATTTTGGTAAAAAAGAATTTAACTTCCAGCTTCGGTATCGGGCGGCGTTACGCCCGGCTGTACGAAGCTGCAGGTTGCGAAAATACGGCGTGCGCCCGTGGCGTCTTGTAGAAAGTGCAAGACTTGGCGACGTCAAAATGAGGCGAGACACCCCCAGCAGGAAAAGACGCGCCTCTTGCGCGAACTTCCCGTTGCGGCATGACCGCAGCCTTCGACCCTCCGGTCCCGCGCCCAGTCGGCGCGCCGGCGAGGGGGACGTGGGTTTATGAAGGTCTGCCGGCAGAACCCGCGGCGTGTCGGGTCGTTATTTGAAGCCGTGTTCGCATGTGCCCTGCGGCACCGCGCTCCTTTGTTTGTGGAGCCGGGCCCTCTCAGGCAATTCTCCCGCCATTCTTCCCGCTCCAGCGTGCTTGTGAAAACACAATAAGGCGCGGCATGCCGCTGCCTCCCGCTCTCGCGCCTGACAACCGCGGAGCGGAGGCCGGCCGAGCCGCTCTGGAGCCGTTCAATGAAACGCATGTTGTTCAATGCGACGCAGCAGGAAGAACTGCGCGTCGCCATCGTCGATGGGCAAAAACTCATCGACATCGACATCGAAACCGCCGGGCGCGAACAGCGCAAAGGCAACATTTACAAGGGCATCATCACCCGCATCGAGCCGTCGCTCGAAGCCTGTTTCGTCAACTACGGCGAAGACCGCCACGGTTTTCTGCCGTTCAAGGAAGTCGCCCGCCAGTATTTCCGCGACGGCGTCGACATGCGCTCCGCCCGCATCCAGGACGCGCTCAAGGAAGGTCAGGAACTGATCGTTCAGGTCGAAAAAGAAGAGCGCGGCAACAAGGGCGCGGCCCTCACCACGTTTATCTCGCTCGCGGGCCGTTATCTGGTGCTGATGCCGAATAACCCGCGCGGCGGCGGCGTGTCGCGCCGGATCGAAGGCGACGACCGTCAGGAACTGCGCGAAACCATGGCGCAGCTGCAATTGCCGGAAGGCATGAGCATCATCGCGCGCACGGCCGGCATTGGCCGCAGCGCCGAAGAACTGCAGTGGGACCTGAACTACCTGATGCAGCTGTGGCGCGCGATCGAAGCCGCGTCGCAAAGCGGTTCGGCCGGCCAGCCGATGCTGATTTACCTCGAATCGAGCCTCGTGATTCGCGCGATTCGCGACTATTTCCAGCCGGATATCGGCGAAATTCTGATCGACACCACCGAAATCCATGACCAGGCGCGCGCCTTCATGGACATCGTGATGCCGGACAACGTCAGCAAGGTGAAGCGCTACCACGACGACGTGCCGCTCTTCTCGCGCTTCCAGATCGAGCATCAGATCGAAACGGCGTACTCGCGCACGGTGCCGCTGCCGTCGGGCGGCGCGATCGTGATCGACCACACGGAAGCACTCGTCGCCATCGACGTGAACTCGGCCCGCGCCACCAAGGGCGCCGACATCGAGGAAACGGCCGCGCGCACGAACCTCGAAGCCGCCGACGAAGTCGCGCGCCAGTTGCGTCTGCGCGACCTGGGCGGCCTGATCGTGATCGACTTCATCGACATGGAGTCGGCCAAGAGCCAGCGCGAAGTCGAACAGCGCCTGAAAGACGCGCTCAAGCACGACCGCGCGCGCGTCCAGATGGGCAAGATTTCGCGCTTCGGCCTGATGGAACTGTCGCGTCAGCGTCTGCGTCCGGCGCTGTCGGAAGGCAGCCACGTGACCTGCCCGCGCTGTAACGGCACGGGTCATATCCGCGATACCGAATCGTCCGCGCTGCAAGTGCTGCGGATCATTCAGGAAGAAGCGATGAAGGAAAACACCGCGGCGATCCATTGCCAGGTGCCGGTCGAGGTGACCGCCTTCCTGCTGAACGAAAAACGCTCGGAAATCAACAAGATCGAGTCGCGCTTCAAGGTCAACGTCGTGCTGGTGCCGAACAAGCATCTGGACACGCCGCATTACAAGCTGGAACGTCTGCGTCACGACGACGCCCGTCTGGACGAGCCGCGCGCTTCGTGGAAGATGGCCGAGGAAGCGGCTCGCGAACTCGAGTCGGAAACCGGCTACAGCAAGCGCACCGAAGAAGTGAAGCCGAAGCAGGAAGCGGCGGTCAAGGGCATCACGCCCGAGAAGCCGGCGCCGAGCGCGCCGGTTCGTCCGGTCGCGGCACCGGCTCCGGTTGCGGTGACGCACGCGAGCGGCGGCTTCATCGGCTGGTTGAAGAATCTGTTCGGCGTACAGCCGGCGGCGCCGGCACCGGTTGCGCCGGCTACGACAGAAAAGCAGGCCCGTCCGCAGCGCGGCGAACGCACGGAGCGCGGTGAGCGTACCGGCGAACGCGGCGGCGATCGTAACCGCAATCGCCGTGGCGGCGCGGGCGGCCGTGACGTGGCAGCGCGTGGTGAAGGTGCAAACGGCGGCCGTCAGGGCCAGCAGCCGTCGCAGCGTCGTGAGGAACGCGAACCGCGTGAAGGACGCGAGGGACGCGAGGTTCGGGAACCACGCGAAGGCCGTGAACCGCGCGAGGCACGGGAAGCACGCGAACCGCGTGCCAACCGCGAACCGCGTGAGAACCGTGAGCCGCGCGAAGCACGCGAAGGCCGTGAAGGCCGCGACCGCGACACCCGCGGCGCCGACCGTGCCGAGGCAGTCGAAAGCACCCCGCGTGGCGAACGCCAGGAACGCGGCGAGCGTCGTGAACGTGGCGAACGTGCTGAGCGCGGCGAGCGTCGCAAGCCGCAGACGGAAACCGCGGACGCGTTGACGCAAGCCGATACCCAGATCGCAGAGGACGTGGCGCAAAACCAGGCCGCCCTCACTGAAAACGTTGCGCCGGTCGATCAGGAAGCGGTGGCGCGTGAGGGCGAAGAGCGTCGTCGTCGCCGTCGCGGCCGTCGTGGCGGTCGTCGCGAGCGTGAGGAAGACGTCAACGGCAATCTGGCTGCGGACGTCGCGGAAGCCGAAGGCGACAACGCCAACGTGAGCGAGGACGCACCCGTGCGCGTCGCCCAGCAGCCGGTGGAACGCAAGCCGGAAGCGAACGAAGCGAATGAAGTGGCGCCGGTGGAAGTCGTCGTTGCCGCCGTCGCGACCGAAAAGGCTGTCGTCAGCGAACTGCACGCGGCCACGGAAACGCCGGCCCTCGCCGCCGAAAAGGCTGCGAAGACCGAAACGATCGTGCCGGTCGCGGAACTGCCGGCTGCTCCGGCTGCCGTCGAACCGGTTGCCGAAGCGCCGGTCGCCGACACTCCGGTCGCGCCCACCGCGCCCGCCGAACCGGCTCAGGCAGTCCTCGCGGCTGCGGAAACGGTATCGTCGGCTGCAGAACCGGTCGTTCATGAAGAAGCACCGGCTGTTGCGCCGGCCGCTGAAGCGCAAGCTGCACCGGCTCACGTCGAGCCGGCCGCTCCGGCCGAAGTAGTCGCCGCGCCGGTCGCTGAGCCCGCGCCGCAAGCCGAAATCGTCGAGCCGAAACCGGCCGCGGACGAAGCCGCGCCGGCAGTGGAGCCGGCGATTGCAGCGCCGTCGCAAGCCGTGCAAGCCACGCAGGCAGCAGAGGTGTCGCATGCGGCCAAGCCGGCTCAGGCGTCGTTCAACGGCGGGGTTTCGGCGGAAGCGCTGAAGCCCGTGCTGGAGAAAGCCGGTCTCGTCTGGGTGAATACGGACGCCGACAAGCTGCGCGCCGCGCAGGAAGCGGCCGCGCAGACGGTGAAGCCGCCGCGCGTCGTGCGCGAACGCAAGCCGTTGCCGCCGACCGACAGCGCGCCGATGCAGCAAGTGGAAACCAACAGGCATCCGCAGTAAGTCTGCGAAGCCGCTTTCGAAAAGCCCGCCTCACCGGCGGGCTTTTTTTCGCCCGAAGAACCGCAGTCAGCCCGCAGCCAGTAGCCATCCCCGTAAACCCCGAAGGCGCCCGCCCTCGCCCTGCTGGAACATGCATTTCCGATAGAATGAAGGACTCGCCTTCCCGGTTTGGCGCAACCCAAGCAACCCATGTCACGACGCATCATCCCTGTTGCCGATCTCAGCGCGGCGCCGGTCATCTCCGGTCCGCTGCAAACGCCTAGCGGCGCGCTGCATGACACGCTCGCGCGCCCGCTGCGCGACCTGCGCATTTCGGTGACGGACCGGTGCAATTTCCGCTGCGTCTACTGCATGCCGCGCGCCGTGTTCGACAAGGACTATGCGTTCCTGCCGCACAGCGCGTTGCTGACCTTCGAGGAAATCGAACGCCTTGCGCGGCTCTTCGTCGCGCATGGTGTCGAGAAAATTCGTCTGACGGGCGGCGAACCGCTGCTGCGCAAGAACCTCGAATTCCTGATCGAGCGGCTCGCGCAACTCACCACGCCGGCCGGCCGGCCGCTCGACCTGACGCTGACCACCAACGGCTCGCTTCTCGCGCGCAAGGCTCGCAGCCTGAAAGACGCGGGCCTGACTCGCGTGACGGTCAGCCTCGACGCGCTCGACGACACGCTGTTTCGCCGCATGAACGACGCGGACTTCGCGGTAGCCGACGTGCTCGACGGCATTGCCGCCGCGCAGGCTGTGGGTCTTGCGCCCGTGAAGGTCAACATGGTGGTCAAGCGCGGCACGAACGACAGCGAAATCGTGCCGATGGCGCGCCATTTCAAAGGCTCGGGCACGGTGCTGCGGTTCATCGAGTACATGGATGTCGGCACGTCGAACGGATGGAACATGACCGAAGTGCTGCCTTCCGCCGATGTCGTCGCGCGCATCGCCGAGCATTTCCCGCTTGCGCCGCTCGAAGCGCATAGCGCCGCGGAAACCGCGCAACGCTGGGGTTACGCGGACGGAAGCGGCGAGATCGGCGTGATCTCCAGCGTCACGCGCGCGTTCTGCGCAAGCTGCACGCGGGCGCGCCTTTCGACCGAGGGCAAGCTGTACCTGTGCCTGTTCGCATCGGCGGGCCACGACCTGCGCGCGCTGCTGCGCGCCGGAGCGAGCGACGCCGACATCGCGACGGCCGTCGCCGAAATCTGGCAAGGCCGCGGCGACCGCTACTCGCAACTGCGCGGCAGCAACGCGGCCGACTCCGGCGCGCAGGATGCCCGCCGCGTCGAAATGTCGTACATCGGCGGCTGATCGGCGCATGGAGCCAACCCGGCGGCCGACACGCGAACGGATCACCGGCCTCGTGCTCGCGGGCGGGCGCGGCACCCGCATGGGCGGCGTCGACAAAGGCTTGCAGCCACTGCACGGCGAACCGCTCGCCGCGCATGTGTTGAAGCGCCTCGCGCCACAAACCGCCGCGCTGCTGATCAGCGCGAATCGTCACGCGGACATTTACGCCGCACTCGGCGCGCCGTTCGGCGCAACGATCGTCGCCGACACGCTGCCCGACTTTCCTGGCCCACTGGCCGGTTTGCTCGCCGGTTTGCGCGCGGCCGAAAGCGATTATCTGCTGAGCGCACCGTGTGACACGCCGTGGCTGCCCGTGGATCTGGGTGCACGGCTCACTGAAGCGCTCGAGTCGAGCGCGGCCGACATCGCCACCGTCACGACCTCGGACGCCGGCGGCAACGCATCACTCCACCCGGTCTTCGCGCTCCTGCGCACCCGTCTCGCCGACGACCTCGCGGATTTTCTCGAAGCCGGCGAGCGCAAGGTCCGCGCGTGGTACGCGCGCCACAAGACCGTGGAAGTCGCCTTTACCGACGAGCGCGCGTTTTACAATATCAATTCTTTACAAGAACTCGCCGACCTCGAGCGTCATCGGGGTCCCGGCTGAAATCCCGCTCCGCCGCACGGCAAGCGCCACGCCCGCCGCCGGCCGCGACGTCCCGCTTCTTCATGACCACGCAAAACGAATTTTCCCGCTGCGTCGCGCAGTACGATCCTCATGCGCTGCCTGTTTCGGCGGCTCAGGCGATTACTCGCGAGTGGGCCACGCCCGTCGCCGCGGTCGAACGCGTGGCATTGCGCGATGCACTCGACCGTGTGCTCGCCGCAGACATCGTCTCGCCGATCGACGTTCCCTCGCACGACAATTCCGCGATGGACGGCTATGCGTTCAATCGCGCCGCATTGACGAGCGGCGCGCCGTCCGTCGAACTCGCGGTGGTCGGCAAGGCTTTGGCGGGCCATCCGTTCGCGGGCCGCGTCGAAGCAACGGCGCAATGCGTGCGCGTGATGACGGGCGCCTGCATTCCGGACGGTTGCGATACGGTCGTGCCGCAGGAACTGGTCGAGCGCAGCGCCGATTCTGCGTCGATCCGTTTTGCAGCCGACGCCGTGCAGGCCGGCGCCAACCGGCGCCTGGCCGGCGAGGACCTCGCCCGCGGCCATGCGGCGTTGCGCGCGGGCCGCGTGATCCGCGCGTCCGATTTAGGCTTGCTGGCTTCGCTCGGCATCGGCGAAATCAATGTCCGGCGGCGTTTGCGCGTCGCGTTCTTTTCGACCGGCGACGAGTTGCGCTCGCTCGGCGAGCCGCTCAAAGCGGGCTCCGTGTACGACAGCAATCGCTACACGCTCTTTGCGATGCTGCGGCGCCTGAACGTGGACACGCTCGATCTCGGCGTGATCCGCGACGAACCCGCCGCGCTCGAAGCCGCGTTGCGCAGCGCCGCGGCGAGCGCGGACGTGGTGCTGACCTCGGGCGGCGTCTCGGTCGGCGAGGCGGATGTGACGAGGCGCTTGTTGCAAACATTCGGCGACGTCGCGTTCTGGAGTCTCGCCATGCGCCCCGGCCGCCCCCTCGCATTTGGCCGCATATGGTCCGGCGAGCGGCCGGGTGTCGGACTGCCTGCGTTATTCTTCGGTCTGCCGGGCAATCCGGTGGCCGTCATGGTGACGTTCTATCAGATCGTGCGCGAGGTTCTGCTGCTCATGTCGGGCGCCACGCCGCAGCCGCTGCCGGTGATCCACGCGGCAAGCCTGCGCTCGATCCGCAAGCGCCCCGGACGCACGGAGTTTCAGCGCGGCATCGCCGCCCAGCATGCAAACGGCCAATGGCAGGTCACGCCGACAGAGTCGCAAAGCTCGGGCGTGCTGAGTTCGATGAGCGAGGCGAATTGTTTCATCGTGCTCGGCCATGAAGACGGCGACGTTGCCGAGGGCGAGCGCGTCAGTATCATGCTGTTCCACGGCCTGATCTAACGGTTCGTCGAATATTCGCGATCCGGCGCTGTCATCACCGGCGCATTTGTTTTACCCATTACCACTACGACATGCGGGTTTGACTTACATGAAAAAACAGATCTCGTTCATTGCACCGGGACAAACGGCCAAAGCACTTATCCTCGTCTACCTGACGTTCTCCGTGCCTATCGTGCTGCTGGGCGTGCTGGTCGCGTTCGTGCGCTACGGTTCGGTCGAACTGAGCACGGTGTTCAGCGCGCTGCTGCTGAATGCGATTCTCGGCTTCATCCTGCTGTGGATCGCCTGCCACGCGTACAACTGGGTGGCGTCGCGCTTCGGCGGCATTGAAATCCAGTTGACCGACGCACCCGAAGAAGCATGACGCGCGCTGCGTTCCGCGTCACTGCTGCCGAGCCCGCGAGCGCGGGCCCGGTCGGGCAGCAGGCGCGGACCGCCGATGTCCACGCGCGGCGTCAGCTTCTTGTTACCTCACTGCTCATCGGGCTCGATGCCCGGCACTGCACCGCCGCCTATCAAACCATTCGCCTCCTCGCCGGGTAGCGCCTCCACGTCGCGCAGCTTGCGGTTCATGACGCGAGTGCGCGTCTCCGCCGCTTCGATGGAACGCGTGACCGTTTCGAGCTGCGCCTTCGTCCTCGCGAGCACATCGCCGAATTTGCCGAACTCCGTCTTGACCGCGCCGAGCACCTGCCACACCTCGCTCGAGCGCCGTTCGATGGCAAGCGTGCGGAAACCCATTTGCAAGCTGTTGAGCAGCGCGGTCAGCGTGGTGGGACCGGCAATCGTCACGCGATACTCGCGTTGCAGCAGATCCGAGAGCCCCGGCCGACGCAGCACTTCGGCGTACAAACCTTCGGTCGGCAGGAACAGCAGCGCGAAGTCGGTGGTGTGCGGCGGCGACACGTACTTCTCGGCGATGCTGCGTGCCTCCGCGCGAATCCGTGCTTCGAGCGCGCGCGATGCTTCTTCTACCGCGAGCGGGTCGGCTCTTTCCTGCGCGTCGATCAGGCGTTCGTAGTCTTCGCGCGGGAATTTTGCGTCGATTGGCAGCCACACCGGCGCCGCCGCGCCGCCCACAGCACCGGCCGCGCCCGCCACGCCCGCTTCTACCCGCCCCGGCAAGCGAATCGCGAACTCCACACGATCCGCGCTTTTCGGCACCGTCGCCACGTTCTTCGCGTACTGATCTGCGGTGAGCAGTTGCTCCAGCAATGCCTCGAGCTGCACTTCGCCCCAGGTGCCACGCGTCTTGACGTTCGTCAGCACCTTTTTCAGATCGCCGACGCCGGCCGCGAGCGTCTGCATTTCGCCCAGGCCGCGATGCACCTGCTCGAGCCGATCGGACACGAGCTTGAACGATTCGCCCAGGCGTTGTTCGAGCGTGGCGTGCAGTTTTTCGTCGACGGTGCGGCGCATTTCTTCCAGCTTGCTCGCGTTGTTCGCCTCGATGTCCTTCAGCCGCTGCTCGATGGTCGCGCGAACTTCGGCGAAGCGCCGGTCGCTCGCCTCGGTGAGGCGCCCGAGTTGCAGGCTGAGCGTATCGCCGAACTGTTTGAGCGAGCGCCCCTGTTCATCGCGCGCCTGTTGCGCCTGCTGTTGCAGACTGTGACGCACCGCGTCGAGCTGTTGCGCGAATCCGTCGATCTTGCCGCCCTGCACCGTCGTCATGCTGCTGAATTGCGCGGCCAGCGTCTGCTGGAAATGCGCAAAGCCGCTGCTCTGCTCAGTGCGCGAAACGCGCGCGGTCTCCGTGATGTCGTTGCGCAATTGCCGCTCGAGGCGCTCATACGCGTGCGCCTGCGCATCGGCTGCCGCGTCGATGCGTTCGTTCAGCAGGTCGAACTGTTCCTGTTCGCCGGCGCGGCCCCGGCCGCGCATCAGCAACGCCAAAGCAAGCACAAGAGCGACCGCCAGCACCGCGACGGCCGCGACCAGAATCATCGTCATGCACGCGCCCGGCCGATGACTTCGGCATTGATCGGATTAGGCGGCTGACCCGCGCGCGGACCTTCGCCAAGACCGGCGATCAGGTTGTCCGCGGCGAGATTGGCCATCGAGCGGCGCGTCGCTTCCGTCGCGCTCGCGATATGCGGCGTCAACACGATGTTCGGCACTGTGAGCAGGTCCGGGTTCAGATTCGGCTCGCCTTCGAACACATCGAGACCGGCTGCGGCGATCTGCTTTGCACGCAGCGCCTGAACGAGCGCCGCGTCGTCGACGATGCCGCCGCGCGCGATATTCGTCAGCGTCGCGGTCGGCTTCATGAGCGCGAGTTCGGCCGCACCGATCGTGTGATGGTTTTCCTGCGTGTACGGCAAAACGAGCACGACATGATCGGCGCGCCGCAACAGGTCCTGCTTCGACACATATTCGGCGTTCAGTTCGGCTTCGATTTCCGGCGCGACGCGCGAACGGTTGTGATAGATCACCTGCATGTTGAAGCCGCGCGCACGCCGCGCGAGCGCCTGACCGATACGGCCCATGCCGATCACGCCCAGCGTCGAGCCGTGGATGTCGCCGCCGAGAAAGCCGTCATATGACCACTTCTGCCACTTGCCCGCGCGCAGCCAGTGCTCCGATTCGGCAATGCGCCTGGCCGCGGCCATCATCAGCGCCCAGCCGAAGTCGGCGGTCGATTCGTTCAGCACGTCCGGCGTGTTCGTGCCGAGCACGTTCGCCGCGTTGAACGCGGCCATGTCGAAGTTGTTGTAGCCCACCGCCATATTCGACACCACGCGCAGACGCGGCGCGGCCGCGAGAACGTCGGCGCCGATCGGGTCGCCGGCAGTCAACGCGCCGTCCTTGTCGGCGAGGCGGCGCTTGAGTTCTTCCGCCGGCAGCACGTCGCCCTGATTCCAGTCGACGTCGAAATACTGTTGAAGCCGTTCGATCACGTCAGGAAAAATCGGACGGGCGACGAGTATCTTCTGCATTGCAATTCTCCGTGTAGCGAATCGAGTAAGACGGCCTCGGCAGCAGGCCCGGTGTCAGAAAAACAGCCAGCCGGTGACGAGAAAAAGCGGCAACAACACCGCGCCTGACCAGCCGAGATAAGCGAAAAAGCTCGGCATGCGCACACCGCGCGACTCCGCGATGGACTTCACCATGAAGTTCGGCGCGTTGCCGATATAACTGTTCGCGCCCATGAAGACCGCGCCCGCCGAGATCGCGGCCAGCGTCGTCGCGCCGGTGGTCATCAGCGACTGTGCGTCGCCGCCGGCCAGGTTGAAAAACACGAGATAGGTGGGCGCGTTGTCGAGAAACGAAGATAGCAGGCCCGTCGCCCAGAAGTACATCGCGTCGTGCGGCTGGCCTGCGGAATCGTTGACCAGATGCACGATGCCGGCAAACGCGCCGGCTTCGCCCGCACGCAGCATCGTGATAACCGGCGCAATCGTCACGAAGATGCCGGCAAAGAGCTTGGCGACCTCTTCGATCGGCGCCCAGTTGAAGTCGTTGCCTGCGCGAGCCGCACGGGGCGTCCACATAATCGAAAGCACCGTGACGCCGATGAGCGCGACATCGCGCACCACGTTCTGCAAGGCCACATGCGTGCCGAACACGTCGAAGCTCACGCCCGGCTTCCATAGCCCGCTCATCAGGACGAGGCCGACCACCGCGCCGAGCAGCACAAAATTGATCTTGCCGTCGATCCCGAGCCGAGGCGAATCCGGCGTCGGATCGAGGAAGAGCGAGCGCTCCTCTTCCCGTCGATGGAAATAATACGAGTCGAGACAATAGAACGCGACGAGCAGCACGGCGCACACGAACAGCATCGGCAACGCGAGATGCGTGGTGGTCCAGAAGAAGTCGACACCTTGCAGGAAGCCGAGGAACAGCGGCGGATCGCCCAGCGGCGACAAAGAGCCGCCGGCATTCGCCACCAGAAAGATGAAGAACACGACGACGTGAACGACGTGCCGCCGATTATCGTTCGCGCGCAGCAACGGTCGGATCAGCAGCATGGCCGCGCCGGTCGTGCCCATCACGCTCGCGAGCAAGGTGCCGAGCGCGAGGATCGTCACGTTCAGCCGCGGCGTGCCGTGCAGATTGCCGCGCACGCAAATACCGCCCGCGACCGTGTAGAGCGCGGTAAGCAGCACGATGAACGGAATGTACTCTTCGAGTAACGCATGCATGAGCGTGGCGAAGGCAACGTCTGCGCCGAATGCGAACGCGAACGGCACCAAAAACGCGAGCGCCCACGCCGCCGCGATCTTGCCGAAATGGTGATGCCAGAAAGCCGGCGCGACGAGCGGAAAGACGGCAATGGAAAGCAGCACGCCGGCGAACGGCAATCCCCATAGCGCGGAAAGCGTTGCGCCATCCAATGTCGCGGCGCACGCAAGTTGAGGCCAGCTCATTAACGTCAATGCAGCAGCGAGCACCATGCTCGCCGGAGCGGCACGTCTAGTCATATGCAACAGATTCCCTGGTTCTTTTGAAATGGCAACTGACGGCGCAAGCCGGCGTACATCGGCGAACGAATAGACGCCGCCGCGGCACTCAGGCGCCGAGTACGACGATCACGTGCACCCGATAGGGCCCGTGCGCGCCCAGCACGATGGTCTGTTCGATATCGCCGGTGCGTGAAGGCCCCGAAACGAAGTTGACCGCACGCGGCAGTTCGCCCCGCTCGCTACGAATCAGCGCGAACGCTTCTTCATGTCCCGCCACGATGCGCGAAGCCGGCACGATGGCAATGTGCGTTTCGGGAAGCAGGCCGGCCGACGCATAAGTCTCGGGCCCTGACAGCAGCACGAGTGAGCCGGTTTCGGCAGTGGCGCAAAAGCAGCCGGTGAGACCGACCACGTCGCCGTCTTTCGGCTTGCGAAATTCGACGGTGAGGCCCGCGTCGCTCCAGCGCAGATCCTGCAGCGTCTGCCACGCGATCGCCTGCAACGGCAATGCATGTTCGACCAGATAGCGATGTGCGGCGATCGGCACGTCGCTCAGCGACTCAACCGTGTCGATCGTGGTGGACAATTTCTGCGCTTCTTCGATGAAGCGCGCGGTGAGATCCGCAGGCATGTCGGGGCGCGGACCCGGCGGATGGCGCGCGAGATAATCCGCCGCGGCCTCGCGTTCGGACGCGGACGGCTCGGGCTCACGGCCTTGCGCCGCGCGGATGCGCGCCAGGATATTGCGGCGGGCGATCGATGTGTCCATATGCGAAAGTCCTCGATAGTCCTCGTGTGCATGGCCATGCGAGATGCGGGGCGTGCATGCGAGGAATTATACCGGCCACCCTCCGCGCGAACACCCTGGCCGAACGGCATAGGAACACATCGGACACGCGACAAACGCGCTACAAACCCGCTACTTCGCGGGCTCTTCCTCGGGCTGCGCGATGCCGAAAACCTGCCGCAGATACGCGAGATACGCCTTGTCGTCGCACATATTCTTGCCCGGCGAATCCGACAGTTTCGCCACCGGCTGCCCATTGCAACGGACCATCTTGATGACGATCTGCAGCGGGTTATAGCCGAGGTCGTTGGTCAGATTGGTGCCCACGCCGAACGCGAGCTTGCACCGTCCGCGGAAGCGCTCGTAGAGTTGCAGCACTTTGGGAATGTCGAGCGCGTCGGAGAACACGAGGATCTTCGTGCGCGGATCGCAACGGTTCGCTTCATAGTGCTGGAGCAGGCGCTCGCCCCAATCGAACGGATCGCCGGAGTCGTGACGCGCGCCGTCGAACAGCTTGCAGAAGTACATGTCGAAGTCGCGCAAAAACGCCTGCATGCCGTACACGTCCGACAGCGCGATACCCAGGTCGCCACGATATTCCTTCGCCCACATTTCGAAGCCGAAGATCTGCGAATCGCGCAGCCTCGGACCCAGCGCCTGGCATGCCTGCAGGTACTCGTGCGCCATCGTGCCGAGCGGCGTGAGGCTGTGCTTCATCGCGTAAAAGACGTTGCTCGTGCCGGCGAACTGCTCGCCGAGACCGTCCTTCAACGTGAGGATCACTTCTTCGTGCCATTGCTTCGAGAAGCGGCGGCGCGTGCCGTAGTCGGCGATCTTGCAGTCGGCGAATTCCGGCCGCGCGCCGAGAAGTTTCATCTTCTCGACGAGACGTCCGCGACCTTCGCTGTAGTCCGGTTCCTGTTGCGTGTTGCGGAAATAGACTTCGTTGACGATCGCGAGCATCGGAATCTCGAACAGGATCGTGTGCAGCCACGGACCCTTGATCTCGATGTCGATCTCGCCGTTGTTCTTCGGCGAAGGCTCGATCGAAATGTACTTCTCGTTCAGATGAAAGAGCGCGAGAAACTCGATGAAATCGCCCTTGATGAAACGCATGCGCCGCAGGTAGTCGAGCTCTTCGTCGGTAAAGCGCAGCTTGCAGAGCTTGCGCACTTCCGCGCGTATTTCGCCGATGTACGGCACGAGGTCGACGTTCGGCGTGCGGCAACGAAAGCGGTACTCGACGTTGGCCGCGGGAAAATGATGCAGGACCACCTGCATCATCGTGAACTTGTACAGATCGGTGTCGAGCAGCGAAGTAATAATCATGATGGTGCGAACGGGACTGCGAAGTACGGGAGGCGTGACTCAACCCATGCATACGGCGCGCCTCGTGCGCACCGGCTTGACGCATGTTACCCGAATGCGCCGGCCTTCAGGCTCCCGGCCGCGGCCCGCGCGGCGCCGCTTGCCGTCGGCGGGATACTGTTTTCGGACGCAATAAACTAATCACGAAAACATATAAAAGGCGTTGTGTGATGCCGCATGCGCCTCTTGACGTTACGTTACAATAGCGCTTTTGGCGTTTGCGCCTTTCTGATTCCGCATGCAGGAGCTGCCTGAATGACTCACGTTGTGACCGAAAGCTGCATCAAGTGCCGCTATACCGACTGCGTCGATGTGTGCCCGGTGGACTGCTTTCGCGAAGGTCCCAACTTCCTCGCGATCGACCCCGATGAATGCATCGACTGCGCTGTGTGCGTGGCCGAGTGCCCGGTGAACGCCATTTACGCCGAGGAAGACGTGCCGGGCGACCAGCAAAACTTCATCGAGTTGAATGCCGATCTCGCCAAGAACTGGCCGAGCATCACCAAGACGAAGGCCCCGCTGCCGGAAGCCGACGAGTTCAAGGACGTCAAGGAAAAGCTCGCGCTGCTGGTGCGCTGAGCGTTGCGGCGCTGTCGGTACGCGGCCGTTTCAGCCAAATCGAGATGAACGCGAAGTATTGACAGGTGCGAAAGCTGCTCCTACAATTCCGTTTCTCTGCTGTTGTTGTTCTGTTCCTCGATAGCTCAGTCGGTAGAGCGCCGGACTGTTAATCCGTAGGTCCCTGGTTCGAGCCCAGGTCGAGGAGCCAAGAATTGCAAAAGCCCGTTAACCAAGACGGGCTTTTTTATGTAGATCAAGTTGTACTGCTGTTCCTCGATAGCTCAGTCGGTAGAGCGCCGGACTGTTAATCCGTAGGTCCCTGGTTCGAGCCCAGGTCGAGGAGCCAAAATTCGAAGGCCCGCATCCATGCGGGCCTTTTTGTTTTGCCGATGGCTTTGGCCATCCATCGTCGCGCGAACGACGCGGCGGTATACGATGACGGCTTCGCAGCGCATCACCGCGCTGCCCAACGAACCCTATCATCAGTCGGCAATCTCATGAAATTCATCTCGTTGCGCACCGCGCCTGCGGCCGCGTTTGCGGTCGCACTTACAACTGCGTTTGCACTGGCCTCCACCGTGCTCGTGCCGTTTGCGCACGCCGAGGAAGTCGGCAGCGTCAATACGAACTTTCGCATCACCGGCTCGGATCGCGTGGTCGTCGAGGCTTATGACGATCCTCTCGTGCAAGGTGTGACCTGCTACGTATCGCGCGCGCGGACGGGCGGCGTCAAGGGCACGCTCGGCATCGCCGAAGATCCCACGGAGGCGTCCATCGCCTGCCGCCAGGTCGGTGCGATCCATTTCAGCGGACCGCTCAAGCAGCAAGCCGATGTGTTCTCCGTCAGCATGTCGCTGATCTTCAAGGCGCTGCATGTCGTGCGTGTGGTCGACACGAAACGCAACGCGCTCGTCTATCTCACGTACAGCGACCGCGTGGTGAGCGGCAGCGCGAAAAACAGCGTGAGCGCCGTGCCCATGCCGGCCGGCACGACCATTCCGCTCAAGTGAGCCCGCAGCGGCGAGACAACGCGCGACATAGCAGCACATAACCAGCGTCCTACGAAAAAGTGCAGCATGCGCATAGCCGGAAGGCGCATGCCGCCGACCGCTTGCCCGCGCTAAACTGAGTGGCTGAATGAAAGCCATGCCATGACCGCCGCTCATCGTTTTCGCAACTCCGCCCGTTACTGGCGCACGCCGCTTCTGCCCGGCGCGGACCTGCTCACGGCCGAATACCACGATCACGAATTCGCGCCGCATTGGCACGACGCGTACACGATCCCGGTGATCGTCGCGGGCGCGGAAGGCTACCGGTATCGCGGCTCGGACTACGTTGCCGAAGCGGGCGGCGTGCCGATCATCAACCCCGGCGAGTTGCACACGGGCTCGAAGGCGGTGGAGGCCGGCTGGCGGTATCGCGTGATGTATGCGCCCGTGCAGTTCATCCACGAACTCGCCGACGAAGTCGCCGGCAAGCCGCAGCCGCTGCCGTGGTTCACGCCCGGCGTGATCCGCGATCCTGATCTCGCCGCGCGGCTCGCGAACGCGCATTGTCTGCTCGAAAACGGCACCGACGCGCTCGCCGCGGAAGCCGCGATGCTCGACGCGCTGTCCACCTTGCTCGTGCGCTACGCGCAGACACAGCCGGAGTCCTCGCGCGTCGCCGCCGACGACGCCCGCGTCGCGACGATGAAAGAGCGTCTGACAGGCGATCTTCTCGAACCGGTTACGCTCGCCGAGATCGCGCAGGCCGCGGGGCTCTCGCCGTTTCACGCGGCGCGGCTCTTTAACCGCGCCACTGGCCTCCCGCCTCACGCGTGGCGCAACCAGGTGCGGCTGCAACGCGCGCTTGCGCCGCTGCGCGCGGGCGTTCCCGTCACCGATGTAGCCGCCGCCAGCGGCTTTACCGACCAGAGCCATTTCACGCGGCACTTCCGGCGCATGTTCGGCGTGCCGCCCGGACGCTGGCAGGGAGCGTGACGATCGCTCGTCCGCAAGAACGTACAAGTGCGGCCGCGCCTCGCCCGCTATGCTTCCCGGCTCAAGGAGGCAAGTCTTGACCCGCTCGAACCATCTCAAGGAATTCACCGCCGGCGCACGCGACATCATCCCGATGATGATCGGCGCAGCGCCCTTCGGTGTCATTTACGGCACGCTCGTCGCGTCCGGCCCGCTGCAGTTGTGGCACGGCCAGTTGATGTCGCTCGTCGTATTCGCCGGCTCCGCGCAGTTCATTGCACTCGGGCTGATCGCCGGTCACGCGAGTTTTGCCGTGATCTGGGCGACGACGCTCGTCGTCAATCTGCGGCACGTGCTGTACAGCGCGACACTCGCGCCGCATGTCGCGCATCTGCCGGCGCGCTGGCGCTGGGCGCTCGGCGCGCTTCTCACCGACGAGGTCTTCGCGGTCGCCTGGGAGCACTATCGCCACCGTGAGCCGGGCACCGTGGGACCGCACTACTTCTTCGGCGCGGGTCTCGCGATGTATCTGAACTGGCAGTGCTGGACGGTCGCCGGTCTGCTGTTCGGCGCGGCGTTTCCGGGCCTGCAATCGCTCGGGCTCGACTTCGCGATGGTCGCGACGTTTATCGCGATCGTCGTGCCTCAGTTGGTCGCGCTGCGTTACATCGCGGCCGCGGCCACCGCGGGCACGCTGGCTTTCCTGTGGCAGGCGTGGCCGTACAAGCTCGGCCTGCTCGCCGCGGTGTTCGCGGGCGTGGTCGTCGGCGTTCTGCTGTCGACGCCGGGGCTTCGTTCGCGGCGCTCGCGCCGTTCCGCGGAGGCGTCGCGATGAACTACGTCGTCCTGATACTTGGCATGGCGCTGATCACCTGGGTGATCCGCGCGGCCGTCTTCGTGCTCGGCGACCGGCTGGTGTTTCCGCCGCTGGTGCGCACTGCCCTCGGCTTCGTGCCGGTCACCGTGCTGACAGCGATCATCGTGCCGATGGCCGTCTCGCCGCATGGCGCCGACGCCGGCGCCGAGTTGACCTGGCGCAATCCGCAACTGGTCGGCGCGCTGGCCGCCGTGGCGGCGAGCGCGCTGACGCGGCGCCCGCTGGTCACCATCGCGATTGGGCTGACGGTGTTTTTTGTGTGGCAATGCGTGGTGCTGAGGTAGTGACTTGGGCGGCGCCCTGGTGAGTGCCTACTCACGTGGGAAGCGGCGCTGGTGGCGGTTGCGCCCGTCGCATTGCCAATGGCTGCGGCGGCCGGCCGCCGCAAACGCCTGCGCGTCTGCTCGCCTGACGCGTTGCCCGCCGCCGCTAACGCCCGGTCGTTCGCTCACCCGACGCATTGCCCGTCGCCTACGCGTGCTCGTCCACTCGCCGGATCCAGTGCCCACCGCCGCCTACACCCGCTCGTCCGCGCGCCGGACGCATAGTCAGCTGCCGCCGCCCGCTCGTCCACTCACCCGACGCATTGCCCGCCGCCTACGCGTTCTCGTCCACTCGCCCGATGCAGTGCCCACCGCCGCCTACGCCCGCTCGTCCGCGCGCCGGATGCATAATCCACCGCCACCAACGCCCCCGCTCGTCCCGCTCGCCGGACGCATTGGCCGCCGTCGCCGCCGCCCGCTCCTCAGCATCCTCGCCGCATCCCGCCACCAAAGGACGCCTCCAGCGCCCGCGCGCTACCCGATAAAACCCTTAAGTTTCCCGTCAATCCGCCGATAAGCAGTCGAGGTCCGCTCGTCGGGATACGGGATACGTCCCGCCAACGACGCGGCAACAGGCAGGAATCAAGCGCGTGGCCATCGCGCGTCGAATCTCCGGGTCCGCTTGCGACCGGAGCACACGACGAGGCCGCGCGGCAGGACCAAACGGGATAGACACATGGGTCAAATCACCCTCACGCTCAAAGACGAGACCATCGCGACGCTGCGCAAGGATTTCGAGGCTTTTCTGCGCGTATCGCTGAAGCTCGATCCGCAGTTCGCGACGCCGTCGTTCGAGGACTTTTTGCGCGCCAAGCTGCTCGACAACATGGTGCCGCTGACCGAACACGCGGTTCAGCGGATGTTGCAGGGCGGCCAGTATGCATGGGCGAAACGCACGCTGGACAAGGAGTTTCCGGACGTCGTCGCGATTCTGATGCAGCAGGCGGGCGAGTTCGGCTTCGGCTTCGCGGCACGCTCGGAATGGACGCCGGAAGAACTCGCCAAGCAGTGCCGCGACTGGGCGGCGGCCATCGTCAAGGAAGCCGAAGGCGACGCCGTGCTGGTCGACCCGCTCGCCGCGCAGATCAAGGGCGCCGTGCAGGACATCCAGGCGCTCGAGGAAGTCATGCAGACGCCGGCATGGCGGCTCGTCGAATCGCTGCGTCAGCGTGTGTACGAGGCGAAGGTCGCGTGCGAAACGAACGTGGGCAGCACGGCGCGCGAAAAGCTCGGCGAACTGCGCGGGCTGTTGCGCCTCGGCATTTCGCACGGCTCGTTCCAGAAACAGGAAGCGCAGCAGATCATGGAATATTTGCGCCTGCTGAAACCGGAAATCTTCGTCGAAGAACCGTACGACGTGTTCTCGCGGATGGCGGCATGGTTGCGCAACTTTTTCGTTCCGCCGCGTCCGACGCCTCAGCAGCAGCAACGTCAGTCGCGGTAAGCGTGGTGAGCGCTTAGCCGCTTTCCGGGCAATTTGTGGCTGCGGTCTTTGGCGCGGTGGTTTTTGGCGCGGTGGTCTTGGCGCTGTGGTCCTTGGGCGCTGTGGTCTTGGCGCTGTGGTCTTGGCGCTGTGGTCTTGGCGCTGTGGTCTTGGCGCGGTGGTCTTGGCGCGGTGGCCTTGGCGCGGTGGCCTTTGGGCGCGGTGGCCTTTGGGCGCTGCGGCCTTTGGCGCTGCGGTCTTTGGCGCTGCGGTCTTTGGCCGCGGTGGCCGCCTCGCGTGGCTGCTTCCGGGGCATTGGGGCGCTGCGGCCTCTGGTCACCTTGCTCGCCCCCGCCGCGCCGCTAGCGCCCCGCCGCACCGACCCCACTTGTCTCGCCGATGACTGCTCCGGCAAGCCGCCAGCAACCGGCTATAACCGGCTCTCAATCCCACATCTTCCTCAGCCTCGCCCCAATCTCGATCTTCGCCTGCGCCGCCGCGGCCAGCCCGGCGGCTGTCGGCGCGCTCGCCACCGGCACGCGCGGCCACGCATAAGCGTCGAACAAGGGCATCAGATGCGCGGGAATGAAGCGCGTGCGCGACGCCCACACATGGCGGTCGCCGAGATGCGTCTGGTTGTGCACGTAAAAGCGCTGCGGCACGACGATATGCAGATCTTCCTTCGCGCGCGTCATCGCCACGTAGAGCAGACGGCGCTCCTCGTCGATTTCGTCTTCGCTGCCCGTGCCGAGGTCGGATGGAATGCAGCCGTCGACGCCATTTAGCACGAACACGTTGCGCCACTCCTGCCCCTTCGCCGAATGGATGGTGGACAGGATCAGATAGTCCTCGTCGATGAGCGGCACGCCGGATTCGTCGCTGGTCGCGTCGGGCGGATCGAGCGTCAGTTCGGTCAGAAAGCGTTCGCGCGACGCATACGTGCCCGCGATGCTTTCCATCTGCAGCACGTCGGCATGGCGGATTGCGGCGTCTTCGTGATTGCGCGCGAGGTGCGGCTCGTACCAGCGCCGCACCATCTCGAACTCGGCGGGCCACGGTGTCTGCCGCCCGTACACGCTCGACATCAACTTGACGAACGGATGCCAGTCCTCCTGCGCGCGGGGCGGCGGCGCGAACGCCGCGAGCACGTTGGCCGCCGAGTTGGCCAGACTCTCGGCCACAGTCCCGGCCGGATTGCCGACACCGCCGCCAGCACCCCCGCCGACAGCGACACCGGCGCCGGCACGAGCGACGATCTCGTCCAGCACCTTGGCGGCGGTGGCCGGCCCCACGCCCGGCAGCAGTTGCACGACGCGGAAGCCGGCCACGCGATCGCGCGGATTCTCGGCCCAGCGCAGCACGGCAAGCACGTCCTTCACATGCACCGAATCGAGAAACTTGAGTCCGCCGAACTTGACGAACGGAATGTTGCGCCGCGTGAGCTCGATCTCGAGCGCGGCGCTGTGATGCGCGGCGCGAAACAGCACCGCCTGCGATTTCAGCTTCATGCCTTGCTCGCGCGCTTCGAGCACCTGTTCGACGACGTAGCGCGCCTGGTCGGCCTCGTCGGCGACGGTCACGAGACGCGGGCGTTGCGCCGATGCCTTATCGGTCCACAAGTTCTTCGTGTAGCGCTCGCTGGCCAGTTCGATCACGGCATTGGACGCGGCGAGAATCGGCTGCGTCGAACGGTAATTGCGCTCGAGCGTGATCTGCGTGGCGGGCGGATCAAATTGCGCCGGAAAGTCGAGAATGTTGCGCACGGTCGCGCCGCGAAACGAGTAGATCGACTGGGCGTCGTCGCCGACCACGGTCAGGCCGCGGCCGTCGGGCTTCAGCGCGAGCAGGATGGAGGCCTGCAGGCGGTTGGTGTCCTGATACTCGTCGACGAGCACATGATCGAAGCGCGCCGACAGATCGGCGGCAATGGCCGGCTCGGCGGCCATGTGCGACCAGTAGAGCAGCAGATCGTCGTAATCGAGCACGCTTTGCTTCTGTTTGGCGTCGACATAAGCGGCGAACAGCATGCGCAAATCCGCCTCCCATTCGCGGCACCACGGAAACGCGCTGTCCAGAACCTGGCCGAGCGACGCGCCCGTGTTCACCACGCGCGAATATATCGCGAAGCAGGTGCTCTTGGCCGGAAAGCGCCGTTCTTTCGCCGACAGCCCGAGTTCATGACGCACCAGGTTCATCAGGTCGGCGGAATCCTCACGGTCGTTGATCGTGAAGGCCGGCGCAAGGCCGATCAGCTCCGCATATTCGCGCAACAGCCGCGCGCCGACGCTATGGAAGGTGCCCGCCCACGTCAGCCCTTGCGCGAGCGCGGCGCGCGTACCGAGCGCCGCGGTGGCGATGCGCGTGACGCGGCGAGTCATTTCGAGCGCCGCGCGGCGCGAGAACGTGAGCAGCAGAATCCGCCGGGGATCAGCGCCTTTCACCATCAGATTCGCGACGCGATGCGCGAGCGTGTTGGTCTTGCCGGAACCCGCGCCCGCGATCACCAGCAACGCGCCGGGCGGTGCGTGCGGCGTATCCGCGCCGTATTCGACGGCCTCGCGCTGCGCGTCGTTGAGCTTCGCGAGCCAGGCGGCGGCGTCGGATGGCGGAGATTCGGCGACGGAAAGCACGTTTTTTGGCAGGCGTTGAATGGATCGGGAAGGCGACGCACACTGTATATCCATACAACCCTGGCGCACAAGCGCCCTTTTTTTCGCGGACGGCCGCGGGCGTTGCAGGCAGACTCAGCGCGGGACGCGTGGCGCCGTATGGCGTCGGCGGCCAGCAAGCCCGAGTCAGAAAACACAACGGCCCGTTCGCTTCACGCTGAACGGGCCGTGATAGACCAGCAAGCCTTCCGGCTCCTTCATCGCGCCGAGAGCCAGAACCCTACTGCTTCTTGGCATCCTTCAAATTGGCCTCGGCATTAGCCTTGTCGGCGTCGGCTTGCGCCTCGGTCTTTTCCTTGTTGGCCTTGGCTTGCGCGACAGCCGCCTTCTTGTCCGCCTTCGACTGCTCCTTCGCCGCCTTCTTGTCCGCATGCGTGACCGGCGCGGCGGTCGGATCGCTAGCCTGGGCGAAAGCCACCGACGACAGACAGCCCGCGATCATCAGCGCGCAAAGCCGGCCAGCGGCGGATTTCATCGACTTCGTAGATTGAGTGCTGTTCATGCGATACCTCCTTGCCAAATCTAAATCTCATGGGCCCGGGCGAGAGCGCGTCGCGCCCGGGCGCAAGTCCGACGTGCCGGGCGCATCGCGCCCCGACGCGACCGGCGATTAATGCTTGACCTCGCCGCCGTCGGTCTGCGCGCCGGCCTGGCCCTGCATGTTCATCTTCATTTCGTTGCTGGCGGCCTGCTTGTCCGCCTTCATGTTGATCTTCGCGTCGCGCACCTGCTCGGTGTACTCGGACTTGGCGGCCTTCTGCTGCTGCTTCAGTTCGGCCTTCGATGCCTTCTTCGACGCGCGGTATTCCGCGCTCGCCTTCGCGTTCGCTTCGCGCTTCTGGACGAGCGGATCGGCCGAGCCCGGCGCCGTCAGACGCATCGGCGGCGGCGTGACCGGCTGCACGCCCTGCGCGGCGGGCGCTGCCGGCGCGACATCGGCGCCCGGCGTCTGTGCCTGAAGTTGCGCTTGCGTATTCACGCCCGCGGCCGGCTGGATCGGCTGAACGGGTTGGCTGGTCTGCGCCACAGCCGCGGTGGCGGCAAAGGCGGTCATGGCGGTACCGATCAGTAGCGTACGAATCTGGGTCATGGCGATTTCCTCTTCAGGTTGTCGTGATGTGAGCCGTCCGGCGCCGCGTCGGCGGCGCTTTGCAGGACGCCTCCCGGTCTGCTCACAGCCGAACAAATTTTCGGCAAGCTTTGCTGCTGAGACCCACTTTACGAGTGAAGTCGTTTCGTGGCGACCGGTGTTACGCGACGTTTCACTTTCTGACAAGCGCATAACATCTGCTTGCATTTGCTTGCGATGCGCTCGCCGACGCGCGGCCGGCATCCGCAATGACGCGGGCAAACGCACTGGCAAACACAGCGCGCCTTCTTCAGGGCAAGCTTGTGGCTTATGATGCGAACCCCTCGCCTGAAGGTGCAACGCCCATGCCCAACCTCGATTTCACGCTCACCGGCGACTACGTCGAACTCCACAATCTGCTGAAGATTACGGGACTCGCGGACAGCGGCGGCCAGGCCAAACTGATGGTCGCCGACGGCGCGGTGACCGTCGACGGCCGCGTCGAAACGCGTAAAACGTGCAAGATCCGCGCGGGTCAGGTGGTGCTGCTCGGCGACACGCGAATCGCCGTCCATGAGGCGTGACGCGGGCGCTGCGCCGGACCACGAGATTCCGCAGCCGGCTCGCGCACCAAAAACGTGCGTTCTCCATCGACAGTTCAGCGGCCACACAATAAGCTGTTGGTTTTGCCAGACACGCGCATGGACCGACGTCGTCGGCTTCGGAACTCGTGGCTGCACGCGCCATCGCGGCGAACGCGCCAGCTTTTAGCCGCCGCCGCGTCCCCCGCTTGCCCGCGCCTCGTGCGCCGGCCGCTACGCCGTGCGTAAGCCGCGCCGTCCGCAAGCTAATGCCGCTGTCGCCCAACGCGCTGTCCCGATCCGCTCAATACGCACGCTCCATGACCCAATCCGGCTTCACCCGGTCCGCCGCCCCGCCGCCGACTTTCTCGCGCCACGCCGCCGACACCGCGCGGCTCGCCGCGCCGCTCGCGATCGCGCAACTGTCGCAAATGGCGATGGCCGTCACCGACACCATCCTGCTCGGCTCACTCGGCCCCGACGCGCTCGCGGCCGGCGGCCTCGGCGCGAATCTCTTCTTCGTCGTGGTGACGCTGCTGCAGGGCGTGCTGACGTCCGTCAGCGTGAGCGTCTCGCATGCGCGCGGCGCGCAGGACGAAAGCCGCGTGCCGCACATCTACTGGACGGGTTTCGTGCTGTCGGTGCTGCTGTCGGTGCCGGCGTTCGCGCTGCTGTCGTTCGCCACGCCGATCCTGCTCGCGTTCGGCGAGCCCGCGCTGCTCGCGCACAACGTCGGCGAATATGCGGCGGTGCTGCGCTGGGGCGCGCTCGGCAGCCTGATCGGCGTGGGTCTGATGCGCTCGTTTTTGCCGGCGATTGGCGCGGCGCGGCGGCTCCTGTGGGTATCGCTCGTGAGCGTCGGCGTGAACGGCGTCCTGAACTACGGGCTGATTCACGGCGCGTACGGCCTGCCGCGGCTCGGTTTTCTTGGCTCGGCCGCCGCGACGTCGATCACCGTCTGGCTGACCGCCCTCGTGCTGATGGCACTGTTGCACCTGCGGCCGCGCTATCGCCACTTCGTCGTCGCAACGCGCCCCAATGTGCCGCTGATGGGCGAGCTGTTCGGCATCGGCTGGCCTGTCGCGATCACTTATGGCGTGGAGTCGACGCTCTTTCTCGCGACCGGCCTGATGGTCGGCCTGCTCGGCGAATCGCAACTGGCCGCGCACCAGATCGCGCTGAACGTCGCGTCGGTGGCGTTCATGGTGCCGCTCGCGATCGGCCAGGCGGCCAATGTGCGCGTCGGCTTCTGGTCCGGCGCGGGGCAGCCGCTGGCCGCGCGCCACGCGGGCTTCGTCGCGCTCGCGCTCGGCGTCGGCTTCATGACGCTGTCGGGCATCGTGCTGATCGCGGCGCCGCACTGGATCGTCGGGCTCTACCTGCATCTCGACGATCCGGCGAATGCCGCGACCGTCGCGCTCGCGAGTTCGCTGCTCGGCGTGGCCGCTATTTTTCAAATCGTCGACGGCATGCAGACAGTCGGTTCCGGTTGCCTGCGCGGTCTGAAAGACACCCGCATACCGATGATCGCCGCGGCCTTCGGTTACTGGGTGATCGGCTTTCCGACCGGCTATACGCTCGCGTTTCACTTCGGACTCGGCGCGCGCGGTTTGTGGTGGGGACTCGCGGCCGGGCTCGCGAGCGTCGCGCTGCTGATGACGCTGCGCTTTCACAAGCTGAGCTTGCGGCGCGTGCCGGCGAAGGATGCGCCGCCTGCTGCATCGGTGTGAAAGCGGCAGGACCAGGCGGGTCTGCGGGAATGAGCGCGCGGAAATAAGCGCGAGTACGGTGGCGGCAAATTTCGTGCGGCGAGGCGCTACTTCGTGCTGCCTCGCGGAACACCCACTTTCGTTGCACGCGCAACGAAGCGTCCGGCAGCCTTTGCGCGGCAACGGTAAAATGCGCGTTCGTTCCGAGCGACGCGAACCCGCGTCCATCCGACGAAAAAACGCGGCCGCGCTCCTCACAAAGGACCGCGCCGCCGGCAGGTCCGCCATCCGCTGACGCACTGCCTTTCTCCTGCAAGAGACGAACAGCGCAACCGGCGCGACACACACGCTGCGGGTAAGCGGCTCGCACGCGGCCGATCCGATCCGCGACGGCACCGCCGCTTCGCAGAACCATCGCCGCGCGCCGCGCCAATAGCGCTTAATACGGCATTACTAGAGACCCGCGCTTTTCGCCAGTCGCTTCTCACGAAAAAATACCCAACCAAGGACCTCGCCTCATGCTTGCCCGCATCACCCGTCTCTTTCCACTCTGGGCCGTGCTCGTTTCGGTTGCCGCCTATTCGTCGCCGGCATCGTTTTCCGGCATCGCGCCGCACGTCACCACACTCCTCACCATCATCATGCTGGCGATGGGCGTCACGCTCTCCGTCGCCGATTTCCAGCGCGTCTTCACGCGGCCCGCGCCGGTGATCGCAGGCATCGTGCTGCATTACCTCGTGATGCCGCTTGCCGCCTGGGCGATCGCGAAGGCGTTGCGCATGCCGCCCGACCTGACGGCGGGCATGGTGCTGGTCGGCAGCGTCGCGAGCGGCACGGCGTCAAACGTGATGATCTATCTCGCGCGCGGCGACGTCGCGCTGTCGGTAACGATCAGCGCGTTGTCCACGCTGGTCGGCGTGTTCGCGACGCCGCTCCTCACGCGCCTTTATGTGGACGCGTCGATCGCGGTCGACGTGCACGGCATGCTGATGAGCATCCTGCAGATCGTCGCGTTGCCGATCGTCGTCGGCCTCGCGGTGAATCATCTGTTCAACAAGACGGTGCGCAAAGTGGAACCCGTGCTGCCGCTCGTGTCGATGGTCGCGATTCTGCTGATCATCGGCGCGGTGGTGGGCGGCACGCAAAAGAGCATTGCGTCCGTCGGCCTCGTCGTGATGTTCGGCGTCGTGCTGCACAACGGCATCGGTCTGCTCGGCGGTTATTGGGGCGGCCGTCTGCTCGGTTTCGACGAAGCCGTCTGCCGCACGCTCGCCATCGAAGTCGGCATGCAGAACTCGGGCCTCGCCGCGACGCTCGGCAAGCTGTATTTCACGCCGATCGCCGCGTTGCCGGGCGCCTTGTTCTCGGTGTGGCACAACCTCTCGGGCTCGCTGCTCGCGGGCTTCTGGGCAGGGCGTCCGGCGAAAGGCTCGACCCATGCCAACGACGAACGCGCGGTGAATCCCGGACGCGTCTAAGCACGCCCATCTCGTGCCGCCGCCAACAGTCCGGCGGCCCGATTCCCCTTAGAATGGTTTTCTCGGCGGCGCGTGTGAAGACACTGCGCCGCCGCACGAAAAGCCTGAACAACAAAGAGGAAAGAGCGTGCAGTTGCCTACACAACAAAAGCAGACCGCGATGCAGCGCAAGCGTGCAATCAGTTCTGCGAGACATTTCTTCCTGCTGTGTTGCGCATCGGCATTTCTGACCGCGTGCGCGACGAGGCCGCCCGCCACCGCGTTCGACCGTCCGGTCACTCACGCGCTGCCTGCCACCGAGAACACGCCGCTTCGCGCAGCGCTCGCGCCGCTTGAAGCCGCTCATCCGGACGAGTCGGGTTTTCGCGTGCTATCGAGCGGCACCGACGCGTTGCAGATGCGCATTGCGCTCGCCCGCGCGGCGACCAAGACGCTCGACATGCAGTACTACATCGCCAACGAGGACACCACCGGCAAGCTGCTGCTCGGCGCGGCGCTCTATGCGGCGGATCACGGCGTGCGCGTACGCATGCTGGTCGACGACCTGAATTTCAAGGACATCGACCGCATCATGGCGGGCCTCAATTCCCACAGCAACATCGAGATTCGCGTCTTCAATCCGTTCGGCAGCGCGCGCGAAGGGGTGTTCGAGCGCACCACGAATCTCTTCACGCAGATCGGCCATTTCACGCGCCGCATGCACAACAAGGCGATGATCGCGGATAACCAGTTGGCGATTGTCGGCGGCCGCAATCTCGGCGACGAATACTTCAGCGCGAGCGAGGTGCTGCAGTTCCGCGACATCGACGTGCTCGCCGCCGGTCCGATCACCGCCGATGTCTCTGCGAGCTTCGACGACTACTGGAACAGCAGTCTCGCGTATCCGTTGCGTGTGCTGAACAAGCAGAAGTTCGACGCAAAGGAACTCGACCAGACGCGCGACGATCTTCGCCAGCACTGGCGCACCAACGCCGATCCATACAACGCAAAGCCGCTGAATGCGACGCCGCTCGCCGCGCAGATTTCCAGCAGGCAACTCGGCCTGACGTGGGCGCACGCCGAGTTCAAGGCGGATGAGCCGGAGAAGATCGAGAACCCGTCGCCGGACTACGTGAGTCCGCCGCTGAAGCGGCTCGGCGAACTGATCAAGGACGCGCACAAGGATTTCCTGATCGTGTCGCCCTACTTCGTTCCGCACGAGGCGGGCGTCAAGGCGCTCAGCGAACTGACGCAGCGCGGCGTGCGCGTAGCAATCCTGACGAATTCACTCGCCGCCACCGACGCGGTCGCGGTGCAAGCCGGCTACAGTCCGTTTCGCGTGCCGCTGCTCAAGCAGGGCGTCGAGCTATATGAGTTCCGACCGCGCCAGGAAACGCCGGCCGCGGGTTTCGCGGGCTCGCGTTCGCGCGCGAGTCTGCATGCGAAGACTTTTATGATCGACCGGCGCATTCTGGTGATCGGTTCAATGAACCTCGATCCGCGCTCGGCGAATCTGAACACCGAACTCGCGCTCGTGATCCACAGTCCGCAACTGGCGGCGCAGGTGGCTGACATCTTCGACCGCGCGATCGAACCGCAACAAAGCTATCGCGTGACGCTCGCCGACGACGCGCAGCTCGCCTATCTCCGCTCGATCGGCGCGCCGCTGTCGCCGCTCGTCTGGACCGATGTGGAGAACGGCGTGCGGCGTACGTATATTTTCGACCCGCAGGCAGGGTTATACCGGAATGCGCTAACCGGGCTATTCTCCTTATTGCCGGTCAACGCAGAACTTTAAAAGCGGAGCTGAACCATGACTGAAGACGTACGAATGGAGCGCGACACGTTCGGTGAAATCGCCGTGCCGAACGCCCGTCTATGGGGCGCGCAAACGCAGCGCTCGCTGCAGAATTTCCGCATTTCCACCGAGAAGCAATCGCCCGAACTGATCACCGCGCTCGCCGTGATCAAGCGCGCCGCCGCCGAGGTGAACCTGGGCCTCGGCGTGCTCGACGAAAGCAAGGCGCGCGCGATCATGCAGGCGGCGGATGAGATCATCGACGGCAAGCATCCGGAAGAGTTTCCGCTCGCCGTCTGGCAGACCGGCTCCGGCACGCAGACCAACATGAACCTCAACGAAGTGATCGCGAATCGCGCGAGCGAGCTGCTCGGCGGCGAGCGCGGCGAGGCGCGCAAGGTTCATCCGAACGACGACGTGAATCGCGGGCAATCGTCGAACGACGTGTTTCCGACTGCGATGCACGTGGCCGCCGCGCATGGCATCGTCAAACATCTCGTGCCCGCTTTGAAGACGCTGCGCGATACGCTCGACGGCAAAGCGCGCGCGTTCGCCGACATCGTCAAGATCGGCCGCACGCACTTGCAGGACGCGACGCCGCTCACGCTCGGCCAGGAGTTTTCAGGTTACGTCGCGCAGCTTGACCAGGGCATTCGCCACGTCGAATCGGCGTTGCCGCATCTGTACGAACTCGCGCAGGGCGGCACCGCGGTCGGCACCGGCCTTAACGCGCATCCGCAGTTCGCGCAGAAGGTGGCGGCGGAGATCGCGAAGCTCACCGGCGTGCCCTTCGTCACCGCACCCAACAAATTCGAAGTGATGGCGGCCGCCGATGCACTCGTCTTCGCGCACGGCGCGCTGAAGACGGTGGCCGCGAGCCTGAACAAGATCGCGAACGACATCCGCTGGCTCGCGAGCGGTCCGCGCTGCGGCCTCGGCGAACTGTCGATTCCCGAGAACGAACCGGGCAGCTCCATCATGCCGGGCAAGGTCAATCCGACGCAGTCCGAAGCATTGACGATGCTGTGCGCGCAGGTGTTCGGCAACGACGTCGCGGTGAACGTCGGCGGCGCGAGCGGCAACTTCGAACTGAACGTATTCCGGCCGATGATTGCGCACAACGTACTGCAATCCATTCGCCTGCTGACGGACGGCGCGCGCAGTTTCAACGAGAACTGTGCGGTTGGCATCGAGCCGAATCGCGAGCGGATCGACACGCTGCTCAACGAATCGCTGATGCTCGTGACGGCGCTCAATCCGCACATCGGTTACGACAAGGCCGCGCAGATCGCGAAGAAGGCGCACAAGGAAGGCACCACGCTGAAAGCCGCGGCGCTCGCGCTCGGTCATGTCACCGAGCAGCAGTTCGACGAATGGGTGCGGCCGGGAGATATGGTCGGGCATTCGGCGCCGTAGGGACGCCTCGACGCCTCGGGCGGTTGTTGGGCGGCTCGTGGTGAGTCGCCCGGTTTGCCCGGTTTGCCCGGTTTGCCCGGTTTGCCCGCTTTGATTTTCGGTCTGGAAACGTGGGTTCGGTACGTGAGGTGCGTGCGCTTGTGGCTCGCACCGCTTTGAAGTCGGCGCCCGTAACCCTCGTTGTTCAGATCTTGCCCTGCGCCACTTCTTCGGGCTTCAGTTCGACGATCGCGTCGAGCGCTTCCTTCACATCCATTGCGTATCTCGCGAGGCGCTTCTGCTCGTCGGTTTCCGGTACGAACGACGGCACCTGCACCGGGCTGCCGTTCTCGTTGACCGCGACCATCACGACGAGACAGTCCGTGGTTTGCAGCAGCTCCCCGCCCTTCGGATCGCCCGCCTGCACCGACACGTGGATGTGCATGCTGGTGCGTCCCGTCGCCACGACCCGCGCGCGCAATTCGACGAGGTTGCCGACCAGAATCGGCCGACGAAAACGAATGTTGCCGACGCTCACCGTCACGCAATAACGCCCCGACCAGACGGCCGCGCACGCATAGGCGGTTTCGTCGATCCATTTCATCAGCGCGCCGCCGTGCACCTTGCCGCCGAAGTTGACCGAACTCGGTTCGGCGAGAAAACGGAAGGTGGTTTCGGAACGGTCCAGCGGCGCTGCAGGATGGCTGCTCATCTTGACTCCGGTCAATCGGATGCATTGAAAGGAGGCGATTATACGAGCGCAATATTGACGGCGCGCCAATTTGTCGGATCGGCTGGTGAGGCGATAGGTGGACGAGGTGGTGCCTGTTTGGGCGGCGGCTGGCCTTGTTGAGCGCTTAAGGTCGACGACGATGGCGACGGGTGCGGCCGCGCGCGGCGCGGCGACGCGTGCCAGAGACTTCTTCGACACGGAATTTCCACGATTCGATGCGGCGGGTCTCGGCGCGCGAGCGCGGCGGTTCAGAGCGTTTCGAGGCGCGCGCTGTCCGCGACAATCGCACCGCTCGCCGCCAACGACGGCGCTGCTGCCGCCGACAGGAACCGCTCCCGATAATCGAGCGGCAGCACGCCGAAGCGGTGCGGCGACGCGTGGCGCGGATTTTGACGTCGAATTTCCACTACTCGATGCGCGGGTTCTCCGCGCGAGCATCGCGGTTCAGAGCGTTTCGAGGCGCCCGCTGTCCGCGGCAACCACGCCGCTCGCCGCCGACGACGGCGCTGCTGCCGCCGACATAAACCGCTCGCGATAATCGAGCGGCAACACGCCGAAGCGCCGCGGCGACGCGTGGCGCGGATTTCCACGATTCGATGCAGCGGGTTCTCCGCGCGCGCGTGGCCGCTCAGCGCGTTGCGAGGCGCGCGCTGTCCGCGGCAATCGCCCCGCTCGCCGCCGACGACGGCGCTGCTGCCGCCGACATGAACCGCTCGCGATAATCGAGCGGCAGCACGCCGAAGCGCCGCACGAACGCGCGCCGCAAGTTCTGCTCGCTGCCGAAGCCGCAGTCGAGCGCGATCCGCTTAAGCGGCCGACGTGATTCCGCGAGCGCCCGCGAAGCCGCTTCGAGACGCAGCGCCGACACGGTTTTCGCCGGCGTGCGCCCCACTTCGTCGACGTAGCGGCGCGCGAAAGTCCGCGGCGTCATCCGCGCGCGCTCGGCGAGCCGCTCGACCGTCAAATCGTCACGCAGATGCGCGGCCATCCAGCTATGCAACGCGTCGAACGGCCCGCCCGCCGATGCCTGCGCCGCCAGCGCCGCGCTGAACTGCGACTGGCCGCCCGGCCGCTTCATGAACACGACGAGGCGCCGTGCGGCCTGCATCGCGACTGCGTGGCCGAGGTCTTCGTCGATCAGCGCAAGCGCGAGATCGATGCCTGCGGTCACGCCTGCCGAGGTCCAGACCACGCTCTCGCGCGGGCCTGTGCTGCTGTGTTCGTGTGACCGCGCGCCCGACCCCGCGTCGCGGATGAAAATCGGATCGGCGTCGACGTGCACATTGGGATAACGGCGCGCGAGATGCGCGGCCTCGCGCCAGTGTGTGGTCGCGCACCGGCCGTCGAGCAGGCCCGCCGCCGCCAGGTAGAACGCACCGGTGCACACGGAGCAGATGCGGCGGGCGCGCGGCGCATTGCGCCTGATCCACGCGACGAGTTCGGGTTGCAGCGTGCAGTGCTCATCGATGGGAACGCCGGGGACGATCAGTGTGTCGATCGGCTGGGCGTCGAGCGAGTCAAGCCGTTCGGTCACGACCGGCAAGCCAGGAAAGGTCTGAAGGACGCCGCCGTCGATCGATGCAACCGTCGTGCGGTATGCGACGGGGCGGGAGTGCGGCGAGTGGGGCACGGGCGAGGCGCCGCTGGTGTTGCCGTTGGTGTTGCCGTTGCCGTTGCCGTTGCCGTTGCCGTTGCCGTTGCCGCTGCCGCTGCCGCTGCCGTTGCCGTTGCCGTTGCCGTTGCCGTTGCCGTTGCCGTTGCCGTTGCCGTTGCCGTTGCCGTTGCCGTTGCCGTTGCCGTTGCCGTTGCCGTTGCCGTTGCCGGAGCCGGAGCCGGAGCCGGAGCCAGAACCAGAGCCAGAACCAGAGCCAGAACCAGAGCCGGAGCCAGTGCCGAAGCCAGTGCCAGCACCAGCGCCCCTACCATCCCCCCTCCCCGCGGCCATAGTCAGTTCCGCGCGCCAGAACGCTTCGAGCGGACCGCACGCGTCGAGCAACACGAGATCGGGCGCGACGGCGAACACGATATGACGCGCGCTCATCACGCGACTCCCGACGCCGCGCGGCGCTTCAACGAGCGCGCGTAAGCCAGCGTCGCAAGCGCCGCCACGCCGAGGAGCGGAAAGATCGCCGCATTTATCGCCGCCCAGCCGAAGCGCGCCAGCAATTGCCCGGCGAACAGCGAGCCGAGCGCGGAACACGCGAACGTCGTGAATTCGCTGGTGGCCTGCGTCCTCGCGCGCTCCGACGGCCGGTACGATTGCGCGAGCAGCGTCGAGCCGCCGACGAACATGAAGTTCCAGCCGACGCCCAGACACGCGAGCGCGGCGTAGAAATGCGGGAGATCGGTCGAACGCAACGCGAACACGCCGCACAACGCCGACAGCGCGATGCCCGCGCCGATCACCGGCAGCACGCCGAAGCGCCGGATCAGCCGCGCGGAGAACAGCGACGGCGCGAACATGCCGACCAGATGCCACTGGATGATCGCAGCGCCGTCGCCGATGCTGTGCCCGCACGCGACCGCGGCGATCGGCGTCGCGGTCATCACGAACATCATCACGGCATAGCCGAGCGCGTTGTTCGCGAGCGCCGCCGCGAAGATCGGCTGCCGCACGATCTCGCGCAGGGGCCGCGCGGCGTCGTCGGAAGTGGCCGCGGCGGGCGCAGGCGCCATGTCGCGGTACAGCAGCATCAGCAGGACGATCGACGCGAGCCCGAGTCCGGTCACGAGCGCATACGAGCCCGCGAACGCGACCGGCGCGAGCCAGTCCTTGCTCCACGCGGCGAGCAGCGGACCGCACACGGCCGCGACGACGCCGCCCGTGAGCACCGTCGAGATCGCGCGGCTTTTGCCTTCGAGTCCGACTGCGTCGGCAGCGGCGAGCCGGTAGTACTGCGCGAACGCCTGAAACACGCCGACGGTCGCCGTGCCCGCGCAGAACGCCCAGAAGTCGTGATGGAAGATCGCCCACACGGACACCGCGCCGCCCAGCGCGCCGACGCCCGCGCCGAGTACGAAGCCCGCGCGACGGCCGATGCGCGCCATCAGGAACGAAGCGAAGACGGTCGTCAGCGCGGCCGCGACCGTGATCAACGAGAACGGCAGTGTGGCGAGCGCCTTGTCGTCGGCGAGCGTGTAGCCGACGAGCCCGGTCAGCGTCAGATCGATCGATACCGACGATGTGTACAGCGCCTGGCAAACGGCCAGCACGCGCGCGGCGCGGCGGCCGTGGGGATCGGGGCCGCGCAGATCGGCGGCGTGGTCGGAGAAGGTTGAAGCGGTGCTGGGGGCGGAGGCGGAAGCGGAAGCAGAAGCGGCTGGCGGCATAGGTCGGTTCCGGCGGCGGAGAGTGATCGCGGCGGCTCTGAGCGCACCGTCGCGGCGGTCGCTGTTCAAGCCATCGCGGCTTCCGTGGTCCAAGTGGGCCAGGTGCCTCGAGTGGCCTGAGTGGCTCGAGTGGCGAAAACCGCATCGTCACATGCTCGCGCGTGGCAGTCATGACAATGATGCATCACTTTCTGCCATTCGGGACCGTTTAACCAGACCGTGCGGCCGTTCCGTTACTTACGAAAAGTGATGCCTTCGTCGATCGTGCCGTACATGGTGACGCTGCCGGTGCCCGCGCCCGACGTCGAACCGCCCTGCGCGCAAGCGCCCAGCAACACGATCGACGCCACTAAGGCCAAAACCATTTTCATGACTGCGTTCCTTCGAAAGACAGGCGTCGATTCTAGCTTGGCAGTAGAAGCGCACGCATGAACGCACAGGCAAGCGCCGAGCACGGTCCGTCCGCAGACGGGCCGGGTTTTCGTAGCTGCTGCATTCGACGGTTCACGCTAAGCTGAAACATCGAATGCATGCGCCGCGTAGAGTGGCCACATGACGCGTTGCGCGACCCGCGCATCGCCCGAAAGACCGAACACGGAGCGCCCCATGCCCGCCATCCTCGCAGACGAACACAACCATTTTCCAGGCCTCAGCCGGATCGGCGCGCTGCTGGCCGACCCCGGCCGCGCGGCCATGCTGTGGGCACTGATGGACGGCAGCGCCCGCCCCGCCGGCGAACTCACGATGATCGCCGGGCTGTCGCCGTCGGCGGCCAGCGCGCATCTCGCGCGTCTCACCGACGGCGGCCTGCTCGCGCTCGAGGTGCGCGGCCGGCATCGCTATTTCCGGATTGCATCGGCGGATATCGCGGCCTCCATCGAAGCGCTGGCCAACGTCGCGCAAGTCAGCGCGCCGCAGCGCCCCGCGCCGCGTCCGGTGCGCACGGTGCCGACCGACATGCGCTACGCGCGCACCTGCTACGACCACATGGCGGGCGAACTGTCGGTGCGGGTGTTCGAGCGGCTCGTCGGCCGCGGACTGCTGAGCCTGCAAGGGACGTCGCTCGAAGCCACGTCCGACGGCGCGGCCCGCTTCGCCGACTGGGGCATCGACGTGTCGGCGCAGCGCAGCCGTCGACGCCGCTTCGCCTGCACATGCCCGGACTGGAGCGAGCGGCGCCCGCACCTCGGCGGCGCGCTCGGCGCGGCATTGCTGGATTCGTGGGCGGCGCGCGGCTGGGTCGAACGGACCGAGCGGCCGCGCATTTTGCGGATCACGCCGGCAGGTCATCGGCATTTCGACGCGTTTCTCGCGGAGTGAGCGGCGGGCAGGCGGAACGCCGAAGCGTTGACTCCGGAGCGGCTCGGCGTTCAGTCCGGGTTGCCGCGCCAAACGCAGCCGAGCCCGCCTCCACGCCTCGATCGAGACCTTTTGTTACCGCTGGTGAGACGGCCTTACAAAAGTGGGGGCCTTGAAACATAGGGCGCGGGTAGAGTGGTTCACGGATGCTGCATGTGCATCGTCCGTCGGAGAACGAATCATGAAAACCACGACGCCGCGCGAACCGTCGAGACATCGGACACTCGGCTACACGTTGCTCGCCACCGCCGCCTTCCTGTTCGCGACGCAATGCGCGCTCGCGCAGCAAGCCGCTCCCGCGCCGCAAGGCGTCGCGACGCAGGACGCCGATCCGCCGGGGCGCGTCGCGCGTCTCAACTACATGGCCGGGACCGTCACGACAGAGCCCGCCGGCGCCGCCGACTGGTCGTACGCCCAGATCAATCGGCCGCTCACCACCGGCGATCAGTTGTGGAATGACCGGAACGCACGCTCCGAGCTGCATATCGGCTCCACGGCCGTGCGTCTGGGCGAGTCCACCAGTCTCGATCTGCTCAATCTCGACGACAACAGCGCGCAGTTGAAAGTCGCGCAAGGTACTTTGTCGGCGCGCGTGCGCGAATTGCCGCCGGGCTCGTCGTATGAAATCGACACGCCGAATCTCGCACTCGGACTGAACGGCGCGGGCGACTACCGCGTGGACGTCGCGCCCGACGGCAGCAGCACCACCGTCACCGTGCGCAGCGGCAGCGCGACGGCGTATGGCGACGGCGCTCAGGTGCCGATCGCCGCCGGCCAGCAGTTGCGCTTTGCCGGCACCAATCTGCAGGCGCTCGCCGACAACGGCGCGCCGGGCGCCGACGCGTTCGACCAATGGGCCGCGAGCCGCGACGCCGCGGAAGACCGCTCGGTATCGGCGCGGTATGTATCGCGGGAAATTCCGGGTTATCAGGACCTCGACGCCAACGGCACGTGGCGCAGCAGTCCGCAATACGGCGAAGTCTGGGTGCCGCGCGCGACGCCCGCAGGCTGGGCGCCCTATCACGACGGCCACTGGGTATGGCAGGCGCCGTGGGGCTGGACATGGGTCGACGACGCGCCGTGGGGTTTCGCGCCCTACCACTACGGCCGCTGGGCTTATGTCGACGATTCGTGGGCGTGGGTGCCGGGCCCTGTCGTGGTCAACGCGCCGCCGGTCTATGCGCCGGCGCTGGTGGCGTTCGTCGGTGGCGGCGGCGGCGGGGTCGACTGGGGCGTGAATCTGGCGATCGGCGGCGCGATGGCTGCGGGCGTCGCGTGGTTCCCGCTGGGCCCCGGTGAACGATGGCACCCGCAATGGGGCGGCCGCGACAACTGGAGCCCGCGCTACTACGAACGCGTCAATCGCACGACGGTGGTCAACAGCTACAACCACACCAACATCACCAACATCACCAACGTCCACAACACGTACATCAACTATCGGGCGCCGCGGGCCGTGACCGCCGTGCCCGCGACGGCTTTCGTTCACGGACAGCCGGTCGGACGGTTCGCGCAGAAGGTCGACCCGGCGCAGTGGCGCAACGCGCGGATCAACCCCGGCGCTCCGGGCATCGCGCCGGTGCGCGAGAGCTTCGGGCCCGGCCAGCGCAACGCGAAATACCGTCCGCCGGCGGGCGTCATCGGGCGTCCGGTGATGGCGACGCGCAGTCCGTCGCTGCCGCCCGCGTACCACGACGGCCTCGCGCAGCGTTTTGCGCAAAGCGGCGCGCGCGTGCCTGGCGCGGGGCAGCCGATCGTGCGGACGTCGGTGCCGGCGCACTTTGCGGGCACGCCTGGTTCTTCACCGATGCAGAACGTCCGGGTCGTGCAGTCGCATCTTCCCGGACGAATGCCTGGGGCGGCGGCAGGTGCGCCGGCTCCTGAGCCGGGGCTCGGCGGCCGGCCCGCACCGGGCGCTGCTGATCGCGGGGACCAGGCGGGGCGCCGCCCCGGCGAGGCGCCTAGCGCAGGCGAACCGCCGTATGCAGCGATGCAGCAGGCGCGGCCCGGCATGCCGGCAGTGGTGAACGGTCAGCCGGCTGGCGCGACGGGCGCCGCGTTCAACGGCGTGCCGCGTCCGCCGCGTGAGAACGGCGGCACCGCCGCCGGGTTTGCGCGGTCACAAGACGCGGGGCGGCAAGCCGGAGCCGATGGTCGTCAGCAGCCTGTCTGGACTCAGCCGCATGTGCCGATGGGTCAGCAAGCGCAGCAGAGTTCGCAGCGCGGTGTTGAGGGATCGCAGGGGCCAACGGGCGGCGTCGCTCAGCAAGGTCGCGGTGACGTGGATGCCGCGGGGCGGCAAGGCCGTGTGCCTCGTCCGGTGCAGAATCCGGCCTTGGGACAGCAGACGCGGATCGGGCAAGGTCAAAGTCAGGGGCTGCGGCAGGATGCGCAGCCGGCGCAGGGCGACGAACGCGCGCAGGCGCTCGGACGGCCGCAGCAGGTTCAGGAGCAGCCGCGTCAGGGGGTTCAGGCGCAGGCTGGTGGCGAAGTGCGCGCGCAACCGCGGGGTCAAGAGCCGCCTCGGCAGGAGTTTCGTCAGCAGCAGGCACAGCCGGGGGCTGAGCCGCAGCGTCAGCCGCAGGCGCAACAGCAGCCGCGTTCCGCACTCAATCCGCAGCAGATGCAGCCGCGCCCCGAACCGCGCCCTCAGCCGCAAGCGCAACAGCAGCCGCGCCCTGAGTTCCATCCACAGCAAATCCAGCCGCGTCCAGAACCACGCCCTCAGCCGCAGGCGCAGCAACAACCGCGCCCCGAGTTTCATCCGCAGCAAGCGCAGCCACGCCCAGAACCGCGTTCTCAGCCGCAAGCGCAGCAACAACCGCGTCCGCAGCCGCAACCACAACCGCCGCACGGCGAGCAGCGGTCGGGCGGTGGCCACGACGAGCATCACCGAGGCTAAGCGCTCTCTGCTTTTCCAAACCGCAACCGTTCATCGACATAAAAAAGCCCCCGCGATTCACATCGCAGGGGCTTTACCCTTCTCCGTACAGCGCCGCTTAAACCGCCATCGGCGCCGTCAGCGGCTCGTGATGCCGATAGCCGACTAGCGAAAAGTCCGACGGTTCGATCTTCTCGAGCCATTCCGGCTCGTACACGCCGGTCTTCGCGTAGTCCGGCACGCGGTCGGAGATCGCGAGCGTCGGGCTTTCATACGGCTCGCGCTTGAGCTGCTCCTGCAGCATGGCAAGCTGATTCTCGTAGATGTGCGCGTCGCCGATAAAGTACGTGAACCAGCGCGGCGTATAGCCCGTCAGGCGGCCGACCAGATGCAGCAACGCCGCGCCCTCGGTCAGATTGAACGGCGTGCCGAGCCCGACATCGTTGCTGCGGATGTACAGGCACAGCGAAATCTCCTTGCGCGCGACGTTCGGCAGGAACTGATAAAGCAGATGACACGCGGGCAACGCGATCTGGTCCAGCACGGCCGGGTTCCACGCATGAAACAGAATCCGCCGGTCCGACGGGTTCTGCATGATCGTGTCGAGACACTGGCGCAATTGATCGATTGCCTTGTACAGCAGCACCTTGCGGCTGCCGTTTTCATCGAACTCCGTGACCACTTGAAAGCCGCGCGCGGTCGCGTCCGCAAGCTGCGCGCTCGCCGCGGCGTCCAGCACCTTGTACGCCGGCCATTGACGCCATTGCACGCCGTAGACATCGCCGAGATCGTCGGGCCCCTCGCGATACGGGTTGGCCAGCCACTGCGGGTTCTGGTTCGCGTTGGCGTCCCACACCTTGCAGCCGAGATCGCGGAAATCCGCCGCGCTGCGCGACGCGCGCAGGAAACCCACCAGTTCGCCCACGGCCGACTTGAACGCGAGTTTCTTCGTCGTGACCGCCGGGAAACCTTGCTGGAGATCGAAGCGCAACATGGCGCCCGGCATGCTGATCGTGCGAATGCCGGTGCGGTTCTCCTGCCACGAGCCAGTATCGAGAATCGTGCGGACGAGGTCCAGGTATTGTTTCATGCGGGTTCCTTCGACGCGGCGCAGGCCGGCGCACGCTACAGCCGGCGTGCCGCGAGATTGAGCGGAAAACCCGATTTTACCAAGCGCGGCGACATGGCGCCGCCGCTGCGATGCGACAGAGGGGAACTGAGGAGAAGTGATGGGAACAGACGGAACCAGGATCGGGGCGAGGCGAGGCGAACGCGCGCAACGCCAACACTCACGCGCGCAAACCCCGGAAGTCGCCGCCGCGGCACAACTCAGCACCCGCGGCGGCGCTCATTCACAAACGCAACGCCCGATAACGCCCGCCCCTCAGCTCAGAGATGCGGCACCGATGCCGGCAACGTACCGTTCGGCGCCGAAAGCGGCTCGCTTTCCATATGACGCATGCCGTGCGAGCAGAGCAGCCGGTATAGCGTGACGCGCGAAATACCGAGCTCCTGCGCGGCATCGCCAAGACGCCCGCGATGCCGCAACAGCGCGAGTTCGATAGCCTGACGCTCAGCGGCTTCGCGCGCTTGCGCGAGCGACACCGGCACGATCTCGACGTACTCGGCCAATTCCAGATCGCGCGCCGTGATCGCGCGTCCTTCGGACATCACAATGGCTCGCCGCACCCGGTTGATCAGCTCGCGCACGTTGCCCGGCCAGCCGTAGTTGTGCAAAGCCGCGATCGCGTCGGGTGCAAAGCCGCGCAGCCGCCGGCTTGCGTCTTTCTTGAAACGTTCCAGCATGTGACGCGCGAGCAGTTCAATATCCTTGCCGCGCGCGCGCAGCGGCGGCTCGTCGATTTGCAGCACGCACAGCCGATGGTAAAGGTCCGAGCGGAAGCGGCCTTCGATCATGGCCGCCGTCATGTCGACGTGCGTGGCGGAAATGATCCGCACGTCGACGTCGATCGCGCTATGACCGCCCAGCCGCTCGACCTTGCGCTCCTGCAGGAAGCGCAACAGGCTCGCCTGGCTTTCGAGCGGCAAGTCGCCGATTTCGTCGAGAAACAGCGTGCCGCCGTTGGCCGCTTCAACGCGGCCGATCTTGCGCTGATTCGCGCCCGTGAACGCGCCGCGCTCGTAGCCGAATAGTTCGGACTGCAGCAGATGCGGCGGGATCGCGCCGCAGTTGATCGGCACGAACGGCGCATTGCGCCGCGACGAACGCTCGTGAATCGCGACCGCCGTGAGTTCCTTGCCGGTGCCCGATTCGCCGGAGATAAAAACCGGCGCGTCGGTCATCGCAACTTTGCGGATGGAACGGAACAGCGCGAGCATCGCGTCGCACGAGCCGACCATTTCGCCTTCGGCGCCTTGCGATCCGTCGTTCGAAGCCGGTTCGCCGAGCGAAATCATGCCGTATGCATGGCCGACGGAATCGACGATCCGGTCGCCGGAATACGGCACGGTCACATAGTCGAAACAATAATCGCGCACGAGGCGGCGCAGCGCCGCGTCCTGGAGTTGGCCAGGCATGGTCGCGGCGACCCAGCCGACGTTCGGCATGGTCAGGCAGGATTCGAAAGCGGCGATTTCATGCGGCTGGAAATGACTGGACAGATCAAGCAGGCCACCCGCTGCCGAACCGGCGCGTACGGCCCGGCGCGCGTCGCGCGCCGATCCCACCACTTCCACATGCCAGCCACGCTGGTGAAAGCGGGTGTTCAGTTCCGCGCTTGGCTCTCGCGAAACGTAAATCAGTTGCCGCGTTGCGGGTTCCATTATTCAGATCCTCTCGTCAACGAACGTTAAGGATGATGCACGCACCTGAACCGCAATTCAGACACGCTGGCACATTCGGGATTCGCAAATAGCAAAAACCGAACGGCCATTCCATTCCGTGCGGACAGCTGATCCCCAGAAAGCGGCGTGTGTGTTTGAGACGGCCCGTTAGCGGGCTTTTTTAAATTTGAAGCTCTTTCCGAGAGCTTACTATACGCGCGCCGCTTGGAAAACAATTATGCGAATTTAATCCGGCTGCCCTTGTCCAGCAAGGCGCGCGCGGGGATAAATAAGTAATCAACTTACGAATAACCAATTGTGGGAAGCGGTTCTCTCATGCATAGCGCTGGAGGTAGTTCATACCGCTGCAATTAACAGTTAATAGGTATTTTCTTCTCGCCGTTTCAGACCTGCAACGTTTACAGCCGATTCCTTTTATCGGATTGCGCGAGCAAGAAGTTGCAACCCGACCCACCAAGGGATTGCGCCCGGTGGCACGTGTTTCGCTAATTGCCTGCATCTGGAGAGTCATTATGCGAACACTTCGGTTGCGCGTCCGTCGGGCACGGATTGCAACGCATGCGGTACTTTGTCGGACGATCACGATGCCGATTCCGCGGATCGGGACTCGCGGCGCGCCACGACCGGCGCGTGCGAAAAGCGCGCGCGTGACCTTGTGGGACGAGGTCGCTCCGCCGCTACCGTTGCCGCTGCCGGCTCCGTCGGCGGCCGCGGCGCTTCGCTCAGGTAGAATCGATCCGATTACGTTCCCCCTTCCATTCGATGACGACGCTCACCCTGATCGTCGCTCGCGCCAATAACGGCGTGATCGGCCGCGACAACCAGTTGCCCTGGCGACTTCCCGAAGACCTCGCGTTTTTCAAGCGCACGACGATGGGCGCGCCCATCATCATGGGCCGCAAGACGCATGAGTCGATCGGCAGGCCGCTGCCGGGACGCCGCAACATCGTCGTGACGCGCGATGCCACGCGACGTTTCCAGGGCTGCGACGCCGCGACGACGCTCGGCGAAGCGCTGAAGCTCGCGGCACAGGACCAGGCGCCGGAAGCGTTTCTGATCGGCGGCGCGCAGTTGTATGTGGAAGGGCTGCGTCTCGCGGACAAGCTGATCGTCACCGAGATCTCGGCCGATTTCCAGGGCGACGCGACGTTCCCCGCCGTCGACCCGGACGAATGGGAAGAAGTCGCGCACGAAACGCATCGCGCGCATGCGCCGAACGATTTCGACTATGCGTTCGTGACGTATAAGCGCAAAAGCCGCTGAGGCCGCGGCCTCATGAAGCACCGACTCGCGCCATGAAGCGAGCCATGAAGCGCGCCGTCAAAAGCAAAACGCCACGCAAGCCAGGCGTGGCGTTTTCGTTTGCGGCGCCCGTAGCGAGCGCCGCCTCAACAGTGAAACCGCTTACTGCCCCGCGATCGTCATCCGCTCGATCAGCACCGAGCCGGTCTGCTTGGTGCCTCGCGTGATGGTATCCGCGCCGATCGCGACGATATGGCGGAACATCTCCTGCAGCGTGCTCGCGACGGTGATCTCCTCGACCGGATACTGAATCTTGCCGTTCTCGACCCAGAAGCCCGACGCGCCGCGCGAATAGTCGCCCGTCACATAGTTCACGCCCTGCCCCATCAGTTCAGTCAGCAAAAGGCCGGTGCCGAGCTTGCGCAGCATCTCCTCGAAGTCGTCCTCGGGACGCGTGCTCGAACTCTGCAGCGACAGGTTATGCGAGCCGCCGGCGTTGCCGGTGGTCTGCATGCCGAGCTTGCGCGCGGAGTAAGTGGACAGGAAATAGCCTTCGACGACGCCGTCCTTCACGACCGAGCGCTGCCGCGTGCGCACGCCTTCCTCGTCGAACGGCGCGCTGCCCATCGCGCGCGGCACATGCGGATCTTCGACGATCTGCACATGCGGGGCGAACACCGGCTTGCCGAGACTGTCGACGAGAAACGTCGTCTTGCGGTACAGCGCGCCGCCGCTCGTCGCCTGCACGAACGCGCCGAGCAGACCGGCGGCGAGCGGCGCCTCGAACAGCACCGGCACCTTGCGCGTATCCAGGCCGCGCGCGCCGATGCGCGCGAGCGCCCGCTGCGCCGCGTAACGGCCGACCGCTTCTGGATCGGCAAGCTGTTCAGCGCTGCGCGTGGACGTGTACCAGTCGTCGCGCTGCATGTTGCGGCCGCTGCCGGCAATCGGCGCGCACGCAATGTAATGCCGCGAGTACGGATAGCCCGCAAGAAAGCCGCGCGACGTGGCGAGCACGAACTGCGAGTGCTGCGCCGACACGCTCGCGCCTTCCGAGTTCTTGATCTGCGGATCGGTCGCGAACGCGGCGTCTTCCGCGCGACGGGCGATTTCCACCGCTTCGTCGGCGGACAGATTCCACGGGTGATAGAGATCGAGATCGCGCGGCTCCGTTTCGAGCAGCTCGGCTTCCGCGAGGCCCGCGCAATCGTCTTCGGCCGTGAAGCGTGCGATGTTGTACGCCGCCGCGACCGTGTCCTTCAGCGCTTGCGACGAAAAATCGGAGGTGCTCGCGTTGCCGCGCTTGTTGCCGATGAACACCGTCACGCCGACCATCTTGTCGCGGTTGTGCTCGATCGTTTCGACTTCGCCGCGCCGCACGGAGACGGACAGGCCGTCGCCTTCGGAAATTTCGGTCGCCGCGTCGGTACCGCCGAGCGACTTCGCGTGACGAAGGATGTCCGAGGCGATTTCCTTCAGTTCATCCTGGGTATGCGGAAAAAAGCGCTGCTTGACGTCCATGTCTGCTGCCATTGTCGTTGCCGTCCTTTTGGGGCCGAGCGGCCCGGGTGTTCGCCCATGCGTGTTCGCGTACCGCGCGATTGCTTGCGCCGAATCTGCGCATGACGGGCGCATGAGCATCGTTGAAGCATCCCGCGATCATAGCAAGCTAAGCGCTCGCGCACCTGGCATTCGCAGCGCGGTTTTTCGCAGCGCGCGCGCCGCTCTATACGGCGCGGCGGCGGGTTTGCGGGGCCCGGCACGCTACAATATCGGCATGACACGCAAAACCCGCATTCAACCCATCGAATCCGCCGAGCCGGAAGTCGACGAGAACGGCTACGACCGTCCGAGCAAGTCCCAGTTGAAGCGCGAAATGCACGCGCTGCAGGAGCTGGGCGAGGCGCTGATCGCGCTGCCGAAAGACGCGCTCAAGCGCATGCCGATGCCCGAAAAGCTCGACGACGCCGTGCGCGAGGCGCGCCGCATCACCGACCACGAAGGCAAGCGCCGTCAGCTTCAGTACGTCGGCCGCGTGATGCGCTCGCTGCTCGACGACGAAACCGCCGCGCTGCGCACCGCGCTCGACACCTATAACGGCGTCAACAAGGCGGAAACGGCCAAGCTGCACTGGATCGAGCGCACTCGCGACAAGCTGCTCGCCGACGACGCCGCGCTGACCGAATTCATCCGCCAGCATCCGAACGCCGATCCGCAGCAAGGCCGCACGCTGATTCGCAATGCGCGCAAGGAAGCGCAGCAGAACAAGCCGCCGCGCTATTTCCGCGAGCTGTTCCAGTGGATCAAGAACGCGGACGGCCCCGCCGCCGCGACCGATTCCGCTGCCGACGACGCTGACGCCGAGGAAGACGACGATGACGACCGCGACGCCTGACTCGCCCAGCAATCACAAGCTCGAGCGCAATCATCCGGACGAGATCCTGATCGGCCTCGTGTCGATCAGCGACCGCGCGTCCACCGGCGTGTACGAGGACAAGGGCATCCCGGCGCTGCAGGAATGGCTCGGCGCGGCCTTGAGTTCGCCGTGGCAGGTCGTCACGCGCCTGATTCAGGACGACGCGCCGACCATTTCGGCCACGCTCACGGAGCTCGTCGATGAAGTCGGCTGCGACCTCGTGCTGACCACGGGCGGCACCGGTCCGTCGCGGCGCGACGTGACGCCCGAGGCGACGCTTGCCGTCGCTACCAAGGAAATGCCGGGATTCGGCGAGCAGATGCGGCAGATCGGCCTGAATTTCGTGCCGACCGCGATCCTGTCGCGCCAGGTCGCGGTGATCCGCGAAACGGCGGACCACGCGGCGCTGATCGTCAATCTGCCGGGCCAGCCGAAGTCGATCAAGGAAACGCTGGAAGGCTTGCGCGATGCAGAAGGCGCGGTGAAGGTGCCGGGCATTTTCGCCGCGGTGCCGTACTGCATCGACCTGATCGGCGGGCCGTATGTCGAGACCAACGCCGAGGTCGTGAAAGCGTTCCGGCCGAAGAACGCGGTGCGCGCGCCGAGGCCGGCCTGACTTATTTCACGCCCGCTCGCCGGTTATTCGGCGTTCATCGAGGCGTCGGGCGCCGGCGGAATGAGGAAGTGTTCGCGGTAGTACTTCAGTTCGTCGATCGACTCGTGGATGTCGGCCAGCGCCGTGTGCATCGCGCGCTTCTGGAAACCCTTGTAGATCGCGGGCTGCCAGCGGCGGCAGAGTTCCTTCAGCGTGCTCACGTCCAGATTGCGGTAGTGGAAGAACGTCTCGAGCTCGGGCATCCAGCGCGCCATGAAGCGGCGGTCCTGGCAGATCGAGTTGCCGCACATCGGCGATTTGCCGGGCGGCACGTACTGCGCGAGAAATGCGCGGATCTGTTCGGTGGCCTCGATTTCGCTGACGGTGGACGCCTTCACACGGTCGATCAACCCGGAACGACCATGCGTGTTCTGATTCCACTGGTCCATTTTGGCGAGCGTCTCGTCGCTCTGATGAATCGCGAGAACCGGACCTTCGGCCATTCTGTCCAGCGTCGAATTCGTGACCACCACGGCGATTTCGATGATGCGGTCGGAGTCCGGATCGAGCCCGGTCATTTCCATGTCCAGCCAGACGAGGTTCATGTCGCTGCGCACGAGCGGCACTGGTGCAGGGGATTGGAGGATGTCAGTCATGAAGGCAACCTTGACGGCCCGGCCGCGAGCTTGGTGAAAGCCCGGACGCCGCGGCGATCGTTCGTGTGAAATGGTTATGGATGGTTTAAGCCGGCCCCCGCTGCGACGCGGGAAGAAACATATAATTCTCGCATAGATACCACGGAATCCACGGATGCCTACCCTGTACTTCACCGTCCTGTTCGTCGTCGCCGTCGTGGCGATGGTCGGCACCAAGCTGTGGCTCGCGTCGCGGCAAATCCGCTTCGTCGCGCGCCATCGCGAGCAGGTGCCGAGCCAGTTTGCCGGCACCATCGCGCTCACCGCGCACCAGCGCGCCGCCGACTACACCGTCGAGCGCACGCGTCTCACGATGATCGAGATCGTCGTCGGCGCGGCGGTGCTGATCGGCCTCACGCTGCTCGGCGGCGTGCAGGCGCTCGATCTGGCGATCACCGACTGGCTCGGCCGCGGCTATATCGGCCAGATTGCACTCGTCGCGGCAGTGATCGCGATCACCAGCGCGATCGATCTGCCATTCGACTACTACCGTCAGTTCGTGATCGAGCAACGCTTCGGCTTTAACCGGATGAGCAAGCGGATTTTCGTCGTCGACCGTCTGAAGGGCGTGCTGCTCGGCGCCGCGTTCGGCCTGCCGCTGCTCTTCGTCGTGCTGTGGCTGATGAACCAGGCGGGCAGCTTCTGGTGGCTGTGGACGTGGATCGTCTGGGTCGTCTTTCAGATGCTCGTGCTGGTGCTGTATCCGTCGTTTATCGCGCCGCTTTTCAACAAGTTCGAACCGCTCAAGGACGAAGCGCTGAAAAGCCGCATCGAAGCGCTGATGAAGCGTTGCGGCTTCGCAGCCAAGGGCCTCTTCGTGATGGACGGCAGCCGCCGTTCCGCGCACGGCAATGCGTACTTCACGGGCTTCGGCGCGGCCAAGCGCATCGTGTTCTTCGACACGCTGCTCGCGCGCCTGTCGGGCAGCGAGATCGAGGCCGTGCTCGCGCACGAGCTCGGCCATTTCAAGCGTCGTCACGTGATCAAGCGGATGCTGGTCACGTTCGCGATCAGCCTCGCGATGCTCGCGCTGCTCGGCTGGCTCACGCAGCAGGTCTGGTTCTATGAAGGACTGGGCGTGAGGCCGTCGCTCATCGGCGGCAATAGCGGTCTTGCGCTCGTGCTGTTCTTCCTCGCGCTGCCGGTGTTCGTATTCTTCGTGACGCCGCTTGGCAGCCTGACTTCGCGCAAACACGAGTTCGAGGCCGACGCGTTCGCCGCCACGCAAACGGACGCGCAAGACCTCGTCAACGCGCTCGTCAAGCTGTACGAAGACAATGCGTCCACGTTGACGCCCGATCCGCTCTACACCGCGTTCTATTACTCGCATCCGCCGGCGTCGCAGCGGATCGACCGACTGTTGCGGCACGCATGAGCGGCCGCTCTCCGAAAGCGCCGCGCGCAACGTCCAGCACGCGCGTAGGCGGCCTCGTGGTGGCCGCGCATGGCCGCCACTATCTGGTCGCGCCCGAAGACGGCGGCGCGCTGCTGCAATGCTTCCCGCGCGGCAAGCGCAGTGAGGTCGCGGTGGGCGATCGCGTGATCTACGAGCCGACGTCCGCGGACCAGGGCGTGATCGTCGAAATCGGCGAGCGGCGCAATCTGCTGTATCGCTCGGATCAGTACAAGTCGAAGCTCTTCGCTGCGAACCTCGACCAGTTGCTGATCGTGCTCGCGACCGAACCGCACTTCAGCGAAGACCTGCTCGGGCGCGCGCTCGTCGCCGCCGAGGCCAACGAACTCAAGCCGCTGATCGTGCTGAACAAGATCGACGTGACCGATTCGCTCGAAGGCGCCCGCAAACGGCTCGAGCCCTATCGTGCACTCGGCTATACGGTCCTGGAAGTGTCGATCAAGACGCAACCCGACGACGCCCGCGCGACGTTGATCGACCATTTGCACCGCCACTCGACGCTTTTGCTCGGCCAGTCGGGCATGGGCAAATCGACGCTCGTGAATCTGCTGATTCCCAACGCGGAAGTTGCCACTCGCGAGATTTCGACTGCGTTGAACAGCGGGCGCCATACGACGACGTTCACGCGGCTTTATCCGTTGCCCGGCGCGCTGCCGGGTGATGGAGGGAACGGCGGGAATGGAGGGAACGGCGGGAACGGTGCGCTGATCGACTCGCCTGGCTTCCAGGAATTCGGCCTGCATCATTTGACCGAGGGCCGGCTCGAGCGCGCATTTCCGGAGTTCCGGCCTCTCTTGCCTAACTGCCGCTTCTACAATTGTCATCACTTGCACGAGCCGGGCTGCGCGATCCTCGAAGCAGTCGCGGACGGCCGCATCCGTCGCGAACGGCATGCGCTGTACGCGCAACTCGTGCATGAAGCCAGCCAGATCGTGCGCTGACATGAAGCTGATGCGCGCGCCGAATCTCATCATCGGACAGCATTGGATCAATGTGCTGGCGGCGGCCGGCATCGCGTGCGAGCTGCATAACCGCTATCTGAACGGCGCGCTCGGCGACATTCCCGCGGATCAGTGCGCGCCCGAGTTGTGGCTCGTGGACGATCGCGACGAGGCCGTGGCGCGACGTCTGATCGATGCGGCGTCGCGAGGTCCGGCCGCAGGTGCGCCCGGCTGGCAATGCCGGCAATGCGGCGAAAAGCTCGAAGCGCAGTTCACCGTGTGCTGGCAGTGCGGGACGGCGCGCGATCCTTTGGATGGGTGAACGGGTCTGGCGCGGGCTGCGAGATCGAGGTCGAAAAAAAAACGGGCAATCGCCCGTTTTTTACGCACATCACTTGTGTTGCTTCAAGCCAGCCACACGGCGATGGTGAGCATCAGCAACAGAATCATCCACAGCACGACCGCGCGCCAGACGAGTCCGACCGCCGATTGCAACGTGCGCGGCGTGCAGTCGTCACCGACCTGCATCGGACCGCCGTCGCCGGTAGCGAGTGCATCAAGACTCGACGGCTCGGCAAGCGGCCCGCTCAGACGCGCGCCAAGCGCTCCGCTGCCCGCGGCGAGCAGCACGCCGTCGTTCGCATCCGGCCACTGGCGCGCGTGGTTGCGCCACGCGTAAATCGCATCTTCGAAATTGCCGACAATGGCAAAGCCGAGCGACGTGAGCCGCGCCGGAATCCAGTCGATCACGAAGAACGCGCGCTGCGCGAAGCTCGAAAACGCGACGGTACGATCGTCCACCGGCCGCGCCCACGTGCGCGACAGATACTCGGCGATCCGATACAGCACAGCGCCCGCCGGCCCAACGGGAATCAGAAACCAGAAGAACACGCCGAAAACATGGCGATGCGACGCGACTACCGCGTGAATCAGCGTATGACGCACGATCTCGCTGACCGGCATGTCGAGCGTGTCGAGGCCCGTCCATTCGTTGAGAATTTCGCGCGCGCGCGGCACGTCGTCGTTATTGAGCGCGAGATGGATGTCGGTAAAGTAATGGCTGAACTGGCGGAAGCCGAGCGTGAAGTACAGCACCGCGACGTTCCACAGGAATGCCAGCACGAAGTGAATGTTGTACAGAACGTAGTAGACGAGCGCGACGGCCAGCGTCCACGGCACCACGACGACGAGCCATGCAAGCAGACCATGCTTGGGCTTGCCCGCATCGAATCCGTGCGCCGCCGACTCCGCATGGTATTGAAGCAGCGCGGATACCGGATTGTTCGGCGACAGTGCGCGCACCTGTTCAATGATCAGAGCCAGCAATACGGAAAAAAAAGTCATGCGATGCGCCGTGCTTTTCGAGTTTTACGATTGGTTCATAACGATAGCACAGGGTCGGATGCCACTGAGCGGGACGTTGCCAAACACCCAACGTCCGCACATAAGAACACCCGTCAAGCCGCCAGAAAGCGATAGAAATTGCGCAGCATCGCCGCTGTCGCGCCCCAGATGAAGTAGTGGCTACCCGTTCCGCTGACGCCTTGTTCGGCTGCTTCGAGCGATGCGCCGCGCGGGTACGGCATCGCGAAGAAGCGGCGCTCGCCGCCTTCGTAGCGGAAGACGCGTTCTTCGTGATGCGCCGGGTTCATCAGGAACGGGAGCGGCACTTCGAATACCTCCGCGACCTCGAGCGCGTCCGCTTTCAACGCGAAAGGCGGGTGCACCAGGCCGATTACAGGCGTGACGCGAAACCCGGTGCCCGTCAGATAGTCGGGCAACGCGCCGAGCACCTCGACGCGCGAAGGCGCGAGGCCGACTTCCTCTTGCGCTTCACGCAAGGCGGTCGCGGTGGCGTCGGCATCGAAAGGCTCCTGACGTCCGCCCGGAAAGCTGACTTGACCGGCATGGTCGTTGAGATGATCGGCGCGCTGCGTCAGCAACACCGTGAGTCCATTCGCGCGGATCACGAGCGGCACCAGCACGGAGGCGACACGCGGGTCGGCGTGAATGTCGCGCCACGGCGCCTCGATAATCGGCTCGGGTGTCCAGGAAAGATGCTGCTTGAAGCGCGCTCGAAGGCCATCGGGCGTAAGACGCTCCGCGGCGACTGGCGGCAAGTGGGCGCCCGTTGCCTCGATGGGCAGGGCTTCAGGTTCAAAGACGGGGCGGATCAACGGATCTCTCGAATGAGCGGATGGACGCGATGCCGCTATTTTGACCTGGCAAACAAAAAAGCACCCGCGAGGGGTGCTTTTTCTTACAGCAGTTACGCTTGCGAAGCAGCGCGGTCTTTCGAGACCAGCTTTTCCTTGATTCGAGCCGACTTGCCCGAACGCTCGCGCAGGTAGTACAGCTTTGCACGACGCACATCGCCACGACGCTTGACGACGATGCTAGCCAGCAGCGGCGAGTACGTCTGGAACGTACGCTCGACGCCTTCGCCCGACGAAATCTTGCGGACGATGAACGACGAATTCAGACCACGGTTACGCTTGGCGATGACGACGCCTTCGTAAGCCTGGACACGCTTACGCGTACCTTCAACCACGTTCACGCTGACAATCACCGTATCGCCGGGAGCGAATTCGGGAATGGTCTTCTCGCCGAGGGCGCGCGCGATTTCTTCCTGCTCGAGTTTTGCAATCAGATTCATCACTGACTCCTAAGTCCATCTTGTCGGCGTTCGTACCTGCCTTGCATCGATATGCGCGGCTACGGCCCCGATAGAGGATGGGTTCACATCAGGCGCCGAACACGCATGTGCGGCGCCGCCTGGTGTCCGCTCGAAAGGCCGGGGCTTTACGCCTTCGGCTCTTCCTTCGCGAGACTTGCAAGCCATGCCTCGTCGGCACGGCTCAACATCTTGTTCTTTCTGGCCTTGACGATCAAATCGGGCCGCTTGTGCCACGTATTGCGCAAGGCTTCCCGCCGACGCCACGCTTCGATCTCCGCATGATGGCCGCCGAGCAGCACATCGGGCACACGCACGCCGTGGTATTCCTCAGGCCGCGTGTAGTGCGGACAATCGAGCAGCACATCGACAAAACTGTCCTGTACCGCCGACTGCGAATCGTTGAGCACGCCGGGCAACTGGCGCACGACTGCATCCATCAACGCCATGGCGGGCAACTCGCCGCCCGACAGCACGAAGTCGCCGAGACTGATTTCTTCGTCGACAACCCGGTCGAGCAAACGCTGGTCGATCGCCTCGTAGCGACCGCACAGCAGAATCAAACCAGGCTGGGCGGCGAACTTCATCACACGTTCGTGATTCAGCGTGGCGCCTTGCGGCGACATCATCACGACACGCGGGGCGCCGATGCCCTGCTCCGCCTGCGCAGCCTTCGCTGCACCGATCGCGTCTTCAAGCGGCTTGGCCAGCATGACCATGCCGGGGCCGCCGCCGTACGGGCGATCGTCGATTGTGCGGTAGTTGTCCGTGGTGAAATCACGCGGATTCCACGTACGCAACCCATAGCGCTGCTGCTTTGCTGCCCGGCTGGTAATGCCCCAGTCGGTCAGCGCGCGAAACATTTCGGGAAAGAGCGTGACGACATCGAACTGCATCGCTCTCTCCGTTGTAGCGAACTCGATTTGCTGAACTATCAATAGTCGGCTTCCCAGTCGACGATGATCTGCTTCGCCGTCTGGTCCACCGTTTTGACAAACACGCCGACGAACGGGATCAAGCGCTCGGCCGTGCCCGGCTTGCCGGTTTTGTCGGCCGCTGCGTATTCGATGCGCAGCACCGAATGCGCACCGTTGTCGATCATGTCTGCAACCTTGCCCAGGTTGACGCCGGCAAGGTTCACCACGTCCAGGCCGAGCAGGTCGACCCAGTAGAATTCGTCGGCTTCAAGCGCCGGAAATTCGCTGCGGCTCACATAGACGCGCGAGCCGCGCAGCGCCAGCGCCGCGTCGCGGTCAGCGACGCCGCCCAGAAGGGCCACGACACTGTCGCTATGCGTTTTGGCTTGCAGCGACGGCGCCGACTGGCGCTCGCGGCCTTTCATGAGCCACCAGCGCTTAGCGCTCAGCAAAGCGTCGCCGCCATGCCCGGCGTCCGCATGCGCGGCCACCTTGACCCAGCCTTTGAGGCCGTAAGCGTCGACGACTGCACCGACTTCGACCGCGTCGGCCGGCCAACTCTCCGCCGTTTCCGCGCGCATTGCTGCTGCCTCGGAACCGGCGTTTTCAACATTGGCTTTCGCCTTGCCGCCGGCCCGCTCGCCCGACTTGCGGACGAATGCACCGAACGGCGCCTGAGCAGGCGTCTTTGCGCGCGGGCTCGCCTCTTTAGCGGGCTGTGTAGCCGCTTCCGCTGCCTTTACGCGACCTGAACTGCCGGAATCACGCTCAGACATGACGGGACCTCAGATTGAGCCTTGCTGCGAACTTCGACGCCTGTTTCGGCAAAACATTTTGCGCATCGGACTGCTCACGCGGGTCGCGCGAGCCGCCGGCCAAACCGACGACGATACGCATGCGAGCTACCATTAAGCAGCCGGCTGCGCCTTTTGCGCTTCTTTCACGAGACGCTCGACGGTCGGCGACAGTTGTGCGCCAACGCCTTGCCAATACGTCAGGCGATCTTGAGCGATACGCAGCGATTCGCCCTTCGTAGCGACCGGGTTGTAGAAGCCAACGCGCTCGATGAAGCGGCCGTCACGACGGTTACGCGAGTCGGTTGCGACGATGTTGTAGAACGGGCGCTTCTTGGAGCCGCCACGAGCCAAGCGGATGATGACCATACTAGAATCCTTGAAAACCGGGGTTCGGAACGACTGAAACACGCGATTATAGCGGGAAACCGACGCCATAACAAACACTTACCCGGATAAACTGAGCAATCGGGGTGCGCCGCCCCGACAGCGCGGGCGCGCAAGCTGGCGCAAACACATGGAGGACCTGACGGAATGCCTGTGAAATCTCTGCTGCAAACCGCGCTGTTTCGCATCCTTTCCGCCCGCCGGCCTGCATCCGTTTGCCGTCCGCGCGGTTTTCGTGGTTTCCGCGGTTTTGGCAGCGCGGTGGGCGCGTTGCTGGCCGTCGTCGCGTGCAGCGCCCTGGCCGCGCCGCCTGTGGAGCGCATCAAACTGCCGCCGGGCTTTCATATCGAAGTCTTGTCGGACGCAGTACCGAGCGCACGCGCGATGGCTTTGTCGCCAAAGGACATTCTCTATATAGGCAGCCTCGACGGCCACGTCTATGCGCTCGAACTGCAAGGTGCGCGAGTCGCCGCCCGACATATCGTGGCCACGGGTCTCGAGGCCCCCGTCGGCGTCGCCTGGCACGACGGCGCGTTGTACGTTTCGGCGGTGTCGCGAATTTTACGCTTCGATTCGATCGACACGCGCCTGAGCGCGCCGCCGCAGCCGGCGGTCGTTACGGACAAATTGCCAGCCGAGACTCATCACGGGGCGAAATTCATTGCTTTCGGCCCGGACGGCAAGCTTTACGTCCCGCAAGGCGCACCCTGCAACGTCTGCCTGAAAGATCGCGACCGCTACGCGATGATCGGCCGCATGGACCCCGACGGCAGCCATTACGAGGTGGTCGCGCGCGGCATACGCGACTCTGTCGGCTTCGCATGGCATCCGGCGACGCACGAACTCTGGTTCACCGACAACGGCCGCGATCTGCTAGGCGACGACGTACCCGACGACGAACTCAACCGCGCCCCGCGCGCCGGTCTCGATTTCGGCTTTCCGTACTGTCACGCCGACGCGGTAGCCGACCCGCAATTCGGCGCGGGCCATCCGTGCAGCGCATTCACGCCACCGGTCGTCAAATTGGGCGCGCATGTCGCCGCGCTCGGCATGCGCTTTTATAGCGGCTCGATGTTCCCGGCCGACTACCGCCACAACATTTTCATTGCCGAGCACGGTTCCTGGAACCGCAGTAAGAAGTCCGGCTACCGCGTAGTAAGAGTCGTGACGGAGCCGGACGGCAGCCACGTGCGGCAGGAGGTTTTCGCCGAGGGATGGCTTCAGCCGGGAGAAACCGTGTGGGGCCGCCCCGCCGACGTGTTGCCGCTGCCAGACGGGTCGCTGCTGATCAGCGACGACTACGCCGGCGCCATTTACCGCGTCACGTACTCGGTGCCTTGAGCGGCTACCCTGGCGCCGGGCGGCTCGGGGCTTGTGGTCGCGGTCCGGGACGTCACGCGGACGGATGTGCCCGGGGCAGGCTAAGACGCATGGGCCGGGCGTGCCGCTGCCGGTGTGAAGCCGGCGATGCCGCAACGGTGGCCGCTGCCGATGTCGACGCCAACGCCAACGCTGAAGCCCTCGGCGATGCCGCACCTGCAACCGCCGCCGAAGAACACGGCAACGCCCCCGCCTTGCCAGCCCCCCCCGCCGCCTGAGGCTCTACGCCACGTGACCGGTCGCCCGCGGGCGGCGTAGAATGCGCGACGGTTCGCGGCCAACAATTCACCGCTCATTTGCACCACAGCTTTCGACCATCCGTCCGCGCTGCCGTCTTTGCCCGTCAGTTCGCGCTGCCCATCACGTTACCCACGCCCACATGTCCACGTCTGCTTCGACCTCGACTTACTTCCGATCCAAAACGATTACCGCCGCGCTGGCGTTTTTTCTGGGCAGCCTCGGCGCGCATCGCTTTTATCTGTACGGTCCGCGCGACGTCTACGGCTGGGCCCACGTGCTCGGCACCGTAATCGGCATTCCCGGCGCGATGTTGCTGGTAGCGAGCGAACGCTCTTCGATACTCGGCTGGGTGCTCGCATTCCCCGGCGCCGTTTCGCTTCTGGCCGCGTTTCTCGCCGCGATCGTCTACGGTCTGCGTCCGGACGAAAAGTGGGATCGGCAATTCAACGCGCACACACAGCGACAAAGCCGCTCCGGGTGGACGGTGATCTTCGTGGTGATCTTTTCGCTGCTGATCGGCGCGTTTCTGTTGATGACCGGTCTCGCCATTTCCTTCCAGACCTACTTCGAAGGCCAAGTCCAGGCGGCGAAGGCGCTGTCGCAATAGCAGAAGGACCACGCGCACTACACGCACCATCGGCTAAAAAAGATCGAGCTGCGGATTATCGCCACTCGCGGCCTGCCTCCGCAGCACCTCATGACGCTTGAAGTGCGACATATCCAGAATGCCGCGGTCGCGCTGATTCAGCCCTAGACGGCGCACCGCCTTGTGGAATCGCTGCTTGAGCAGATCGGCCCACAAGCCTTCCCCCTTCATTCGGGTGGAGAAAGACGAGTCGTAGTCCTTGCCGCCCCGCATATCGCGCACACGCGCCATGACCCGTTCGGCGCGATCGGGAAAATGCGCGGCCAGCCAGTCTTTGAACAGCGGCGCGACTTCCCACGGCAGGCGCAGCACGATATAGCTCGCGTTGCTGGCGCCGGCTTCCGCACACGCTTCGAGCACGCGCTCCATGTCCGGCTCCGTGACAAACGGAATCACTGGCGCAATGCTCACCCCGACCGGAATGCCCGCTTCGCTCAGCGTGCGGATCGTGCGCAAGCGCCGCGACGGCGTAGCCGCGCGCGGTTCGAGCGTGCGCGCAATGCCGGCGTCGAGCGTCGTGATGGTAATGGCCGCCATGAATTGCCCGCGAGCCGCCATGGGCGCAAGCAGATCCAGGTCACGCTCGATCAGCGACGATTTCGTAATCGCCGCAAAAGGATGATTACGCTCGCTCAGAATCTCGACGACGCGCCGTGTGAGCCGCCACTCGCGTTCTGCAGGCTGCCACGCGTCGGTATTGACGCCGAGCGCAATGGGCTCCGGCTCATAAGACTTTTTCGACAGCTCGCGCTCAAGCAGCTCGGGCGCGTTCACCTTCGCATAAATGCGGCTTTCGAAGTCGAGCCCCGGCGAGAGGCCGAGATAACTATGCGTGGGCCGCGCAAAACAATAAATGCAGCCGTGCTCGCATCCGCGATAGGGATTCAGCGACACGCTAAACGGAATGTCCGGCGACGCGTTGCGAGTAAGAATGCTTTTCGCCCTTTCCTCGAACACCTGGGTGCGCAGCGCCTTCGGCGCTTCACCTTCTTCCGGCGTGGCTAACCAACCGTCGTCCACCGCTTCCCGCTGGTCGACCTCGTAACGGCCTTGCACGTTCGTGACCGCGCCGCGCCCCTTGCGGGGCACCGGCGGCGCGATTGGAAACTCGGCAGCGGAAGGCAAATCGGGCTCGGTCACGGCTGGCTGGACAAGTGAACAGGGCAAACAAAACGGCGCAAAACACCTGTATAAATATACAGTGTTTACGCCGTTTGTCGAGCCCCGTGCAACGAGCCTAGCGCGTGGTTTCATCCCCGACCGGAATGGTCAGCGTTTCCTTGATCTCTTCCATCACCACATAGCTTTTCGACTGCACCGCGCCCGGAAGCTGAAGCAGGATGTCGCCGAGAAGCTTACGGTAATCGGCCATCTCGCCGATGCGCGCCTTGATCAGGTAATCGAAGTCTCCCGACACGAGATGGCACTCGAGCACTTCGGGGATCTTTTGCACCTCGCGGCGAAACTGGTCGAACATGTTGCCGCTCTTGTGGTCGAGCGTGATTTCGACGAACACCAGCAGCGCCGCGCCCAGCTCGGCCGGATTCACGCGCGCATAGTAGCCGGTGATCACGCCGTCGCGCTCCATGCGCTTCACACGCTCGATGCACGGGGTGACCGACAGCCCGACCTGTTCCGCGAGGTCTTTCATGGCCATCCGGCCGTCCTGCTGCAGCAGCCGAAGAATCTTGTGATCGAGCTTATCGAGGGTTCGAACGGGCTGACGTTGGGTGCGCATAGTATTTATTCTGAAAATCGCAGAAATACAATAACAAAACCTACAAGCTCGCCAATAGTATAGCGCTTAACACTGGGCGTACCGCGTTTCACGTCGTTAATCGAACGATTGAAGCGAACTGAACAACACAACGCCCGCAAATCTTGCGAATCATCTGGAGCAGCTATGCGAATCGTCGTTTTGGGCAGTGGCGTCGTCGGCGTAACGAGCGCGTATTACCTCGCACGCGCGGGTCATGAAGTGACCGTGATCGATCGTGAGCCAGGCCCGGCGCTCGAAACAAGTTTCGCCAACGCCGGCCAGATCTCGCCGGGCTATGCGTCGCCGTGGGCCGCGCCCGGCGTGCCGCTGAAAGCCGTCAAGTGGATGTTCCAGAAACACGCGCCGCTCGCCATTCGCCTCGACGGCACGCAGTTCCAGTTGCAATGGATGTGGCAGATGCTGCAGAACTGCACGGCGTCGCGCTACGCGGTCAACAAAGGACGCATGGTCCGCCTCGCCGAATACAGCCGCGATTGTCTGCAAGCGCTGCGCGCCGAAACCGGCATCCACTACGAAGGCCGCACCGGCGGCACGCTGCAGGTATTCCGCACGCAGCAGCAATTCGACGGCGCGGCCAAAGACATCGCCGTGCTGCGCGAGGCCAACGTGCCGTTCGAACTGCTGTCGGCGGCGGAACTGGCTCAGGCCGAACCGGCGCTCGCCGCGGTCTCGCACAAGCTCACCGGCGGTCTGCGCCTGCCGGGCGACGAAACCGGCGACTGCCAGATGTTCACCACGCGTCTCGCCGCGCTGGCCGAGCAGATGGGCGTCAAATTCCGCTACAACACGCCGATCGACGCGCTCGCCATGGCCGGCGACCGCATCGCCGGCGTGCAGTGCGGCCAGGAATTGGTACGCGCCGATTCGTTCGTCGTCGCACTCGGTTCTTACTCGACGAAATTTCTGTCCGGCCTCGTGAAGATTCCGGTCTATCCGCTGAAGGGTTACTCGATTACGGCGCCCATCGTCAACGAAGCCGCCGCGCCGGTTTCCACGGTGCTCGACGAAACCTACAAGATCGCGATTACGCGCTTCGACAACCGGATTCGCGTCGGCGGGATGGCTGAGATCGTCGGCTTCGACAAGTCGTTGCGCCAGGCGCGCCGCGAAACGCTCGAGCTGTGCGTGAACGACCTGTTCCCGGGCGGCGGCGACACGTCGAAGGCCAGCTTCTGGACCGGCCTGCGGCCCATGACGCCGGACGGCACGCCGATCGTCGGCCGCACCCCCGTGCCGAACCTGTTCCTCAACACGGGGCACGGCACGCTCGGCTGGACAATGTCGTGCGGTTCGGGCCAGTTGCTCGCCGATGTGATGTCCGGCAAGCAGCCGGCGATCAAGGCAGACGACCTGTCGGTGCATCGCTATTTCGGCGAGAGCGGCGCTGCACATCGTCCGGCTTATGCCTGAAGCTTCTAGCGCCGGGCGTGGTCATGCTCGGCGCGTTTCCAGCCGGCTGTAACAGCGCAAGCCGGCTCGCCAAAAGACAAACGGCGCCTTGCGAACTGACCGCAGAAATTGGACCAATGTCCAATTGCCTGCGCTTCAGTTAACGCTGCAAGGCGCCGTTTTCGTTTACTCAGCAAGACCTCAGACTTCGCGCCGCATCAAAACTGATCCGCGGACAACGCCAGCACGCCCTCGCCGCCCTTCGCACTGACAATCGACGCCTCCAGCGCGGTCGCGAGCGGCAACACATGCTCCGCGTAGAATTGCGCCGTCGCGATCTTCGCGCCGTAAAACTGCTGGTCTTCGTCGCGCTTCTGAGCGGCCGCGAGCAGCGCACGCGCCATTTGCCAGCCGCCCAGCACAATGCCCGCGAGCTTCAGATACGGCACGCTGCCGGCAAACACGGCATTCGGATCGCCCTTCGTGTTCGCGACGACGAAATCGACCACCGCGCCCAACGAGCGCTGCCCCTCTGCAAGATACTTTTCCATCGATCGGAACGCCGGACCCTCTTGCGCGCCGAGCAATCCGACGGTTTCGGCAACGCTTGCAAGCAGCGACTTCGCGACTTTGCCGCCGTCACGCACCGTCTTGCGGCCGATCAGATCGTTCGCCTGAATCGCGGTCGTGCCTTCGTAGATCGGCAGAATGCGAGCGTCGCGGTAATACTGCGCGGCGCCCGTCTCTTCGATGAAACCCATGCCGCCGTGCACCTGCACGCCAAGGCTGGTTACGTCGATCGACAACTCCGTGCTCCAGCCCTTCACTACGGGCACGAGAAACTCGTAAATCGCCTGATGTTCGGCGCGCTTGGCTTCGTCCGGATGGCGATGCGCGATGTCGCAATGCCCGGCCGCGACATAAGCCAGCGCGCGCGACGCTTCGGTGAGCGCGCGCATCGTCGAAAGCATGCGGCGCACGTCGGGATGCTCGATGATCGCCACCGGCTGTTTCGCGGAGCCGTCGACGGGACGGCTTTGCACGCGCTCCTTCGCATAGGCCGCCGCCTTCTGATACGCGCGATCCGATACGCCGACGCCTTGCATGCCCACGGCGAACCGCGCCGCGTTCATCATGATGAACATGTACTCGAGGCCGCGATTTTCCTCGCCGATCAGATGCCCGATCGCGCCGCCGTGATCGCCGAATTGCAGCACGGCCGTCGGGCTCGCCTTGATGCCGAGCTTGTGCTCGATCGACACGCAATGCACGTCGTTGCGCTCGCCGAGCGAACCGTCCTCGTTGATCAAAAACTTCGGCACGATGAAGAGCGAGATGCCCTTCACGCCTTCGGGTGCATTCGGCGTGCGCGCAAGCACGAGATGCGCGATGTTCTCCGCCATGTCGTGCTCGCCCCACGTGATGAAAATCTTCGTGCCGAACAGCTTGAATGAGCCGTCGCCTTGCGGCTCGGCGCGCGTGCGCACGAGCGCGAGATCCGAGCCGGCCTGCGGCTCGGTGAGGTTCATTGTGCCGGTCCATTCGCCTGAAATGAGCTTCGGCACATAGGTCTGTTTTTGCGCGTCGGTGCCGGCGGTCAGCAGCGCCTCGATCGCGCCGTCGGTCAGCAACGGGCACAGCGCGAACGACAGATTCGACGCGTTCAACATCTCAACGCAAGGTGTGGCGATGAGTTTCGGCAGCCCCTGGCCTTCATACTCCACAGGATGCTGCACGCCTTGCCAGCCGCCCTCGGCAAACTGACGGAACGCTTCCTTGAAGCCGGGCGTCGCCGTCACGACGCCGTCTTTCCAACTGCTCGGATTGCGATCTCCTTCGACGTTCAGCGGAGCCAGCACCTCGCCGCACAGTTTCGCCGACTCTTCCAGCACGGCCTGAGCGGTGTCGAGGTTCGCGTCCTCGAAGCCCGGCAGCGTCGCGATCTGTTCGAGATCCGCCAGTTCCTTCATCACGAACAGCATGTCCTTGATGGGCGCCGTATAGCTCATTTTCTGTTCTCCTCCTGCCTGATGGAAAAAGGGCGCGGGACTTGTTCGGTCCAGCGCCCTTCTTGTGTCGCCAATGCGTTGCGAAACGCCGTTAAACGGCTTTGCAGATGGCTTTATGTGGCGCTAACACGCTCAGCCGAGTTCGCTCACGAGTTCCGGCACAAGCGTGAACAGATCGCCGACGAGACCATAATCGGCGACGCTGAAAATCGGCGCTTCCGGGTCCTTGTTGATCGCGACGATCACTTTGCTGTCCTTCATGCCGGCCAGATGCTGGATCGCGCCGGAAATGCCGACGGCCACATACAGTTGCGGCGCGACGATCTTGCCGGTCTGCCCGACCTGATAGTCGTTCGGCACGAAGCCGGCGTCGACCGCCGCGCGCGATGCGCCCAGCGCCGCGTTCAGCTTGTCGGCGAGCGGCTCGAGGACCTTCGTGTAGTTCTCGCCGTTGCCGAGACCGCGGCCACCTGAAACGATGATCTTCGCCGACGTCAGTTCCGGACGGTCGAGCTTCGTCACTTCGCGGCTCACGAACTGCGAGATGCCCGCGTCTGCCGCCGCTTCGATTTTTTCCACCGATGCGTTGCCGCCTTCAGCCGCCACTGCGTCGAAGCCGGTGGTGCGCACCGTGATGACCTTGATCGGATCAGCCGATTGCACCGTCGCAATCGCATTGCCCGCGTAAATCGGACGCTCGAAGGTGTCAGCGGAATCGACTGCCGTGATGTCGCTGATCTGCGCGACGTCGAGCTTGGCGGCGATACGCGGCGCGATGTTCTTGCCGTAAGCGGTAGCCGGCGCGAGGATATGCGAGTAGTCCTTCGCGATGTTCAGCACCGTCGCCTCGACGTTTTCCGCGAGTCCTTCGGCGAGTTGCGGCGCGTCGGCCAGCAGCACTTTCGAAACGCCCGCGATTTTCGCGGCTGCGTCCGCTGCGGCCTGCGCGTTCTGGCCTGCTACCAGTACGTGAATGTCACCACCGATCTTCTGCGCGGCTGCAATGGTGTGCAGCGTCGCGGCCTTGATCGATGCGTTGTCGTGTTCTGCTATTACAAGATTCGTCATTTGCCCTGTCTCCCGCGTTCCTTAAAGCACCTTGGCTTCGGTCTTCAGCTTCTCGACCAGCGTCTTCACGTCCGGCACCTTCACGCCGGCGGAGCGCTTCGGCGGCTCAACGACCTTCAGCGTCTTTAGACGCGGCGTGACATCGACGCCGAGGTCTTCGGGCTTGACGACTTCCAGCGGCTTTTTCTTCGCCTTCATGATGTTCGGCAGCGTCACGTAGCGCGGCTCGTTCAGGCGCAGATCGGTCGTGATGACGGCGGGCAATGTGAGCGACAGCGTTTCCGCGCCGCCGTCGACTTCGCGCGACACGGTCGCCTTGCCGTCAGCGACGACAACCTTCGACGCAAACGTCGCCTGCGGCAATCCAGCCAGCGCGGCGAGCATCTGGCCGGTCTGGTTGGAGTCATCGTCGATAGCCTGCTTGCCGAGAATCACCAGTTGCGGCTGTTCCTTGTCGACGAGCGCCTTCAGCAGCTTCGCGACCGCCAGCGGCTGCAATTCTTCGTTCGACTCGATGAGAATCGCGCGATCCGCGCCGATGGCGAGCGCCGTGCGCAGCGTTTCCTGCGATTGCGTCGCGCCCGCCGACACGGCGATCACCTCGGTCGCCACGCCCGCTTCGCGCAGACGCACCGCTTCTTCAACCGCGATTTCGTCGAACGGATTCATCGACATCTTCACGTTCGCGATGTCGACGCCCGTGCCGTCCGACTTGACCCGGACCTTCACGTTGTAGTCGACCACTCTCTTGACTGGCACCAGGATTTTCATGCACACGCTCCAAAGTTACGAATACGTCAACCCAACGAACATTATAACGACTGCCCTCGTGGCAGCTTTGTCGCGGGCGCTCTAGCAGGAGGATATCGCTCCCCCGCGGCGTGACGGCAATATCGAACGGTCGTTCTATTTTAATCGCGAAAAAACCCGGGTGACAACCCCGGGTTCCGATTTACGACTCTAATTTTCATATCGCCGGCTGCTCACGCGGTATCTGACGGCTTCAGATCACCAGGCCGTGACCACCGAACCGCCGAATTTGCTGTCGACAAACTGCTTCACTTCCGGCGAATGGTAGGCAGCCACGAGCTTGGCGACCCACGGCTTGTTTTTGTCGGCCTCGCGGATCGCGATGACGTTCACGTACGGACCCTTCGGGTCTTCGATCGCGATCGCATCCTGCTTCGGCTTGAGGCCGGCTTCCATCGCGAAGTTGGTGTTGATCGCAGCGGCGTCCACGTCGTTGAGCGAGCGCGGAATCTGCGCAGCGTCCAGTTCGACAATCTTCAGCTTCTTCGGATTTTCGACGATGTCGAGCGGCGTCGCCTTCAGGCCCGCTTCGGCACGCAGCTTCAGCAGCCCCTGCTTTTGCAGCAGCAGCAAGGCGCGGCCGCCGTTGGTCGGATCGTTCGGCACCGCGATCTTCGCGCCTTGCGGCAGTTCGGCCAGCGACTTCACCTTCTTCGAGTAGATGCCCATCGGGTACGTGACCGTATCCGCGACGCGAATCAGCTTGTAGCCGCGGTCCTTGACCTGCGCCTGCAAGTACGGGTCGTGCTGATAGCTGTTGGCGTCCAGATCGCCGCCCGCGAGCGCCGCGTTCGGCTGCACGTAGTCGGAGAACTCGACGACCTTGATGTTCAGACCGTTCTTTGCGGCGACGCTCTTCACGACTTCCATGATCTGCGCGTGCGGACCGCCGGTCACGCCGACCTTGATGGTGTCTTCAGCGTGGGCCGCATTCGCGGCGAACAGCGACGCGGCGCCGAATGCCGCGACCAGCTTGAGTATGAAACGACGTTGCATGATGGACCTTTTGATTTATTTATGGCTCAGACGACGCACGAGCCAATCCCCGAACGACTGCACCAACTGCACGAACACGATAAGAATCACGACGACCGTCAACATGACTTCCGGCAGAAAACGCTGATACCCGTAGCGAATGCCGAGGTCGCCAAGACCGCCGCCGCCGATCGCACCGGCCATCGCCGAATAGCCGACCAGCGAGACAAACGTGATGGTCAAGCCGGCCACGACGCCCGGCAGCGATTCCGGCAACAGCACCTTGAAGACGATCTGGCTGGTGGTCGCGCCCATCGCCTGAGCCGCTTCGATCAGCCCGCGATCGACTTCGCGCAGCGCCGTTTCCACGAGACGCGCGATGAACGGCGCCGCGGCAATCGTCAGCGGCACCACGGCCGCGGCCGTGCCGATCGACGATCCGACCACGAGGCGGGTGAACGGAATCACCGCCACGAGCAGGATGATGAACGGCGTCGAGCGCACCGCATTCACGACCATGCCGACGACGCGATTCACCGCGACGTTCTGCAACACGCCCTGACGGTCGGTCAGATACAGCAGCACGCCGAGCGGCAAGCCCACCAACGCGCCGACCAGTCCGGAAATGCCCACCATCACGAGCGTTTCCCAGAACGACTGGACGAACATATCGAACATTTCACTCAACATACGAGAGCTCCTCCACCACCACACCCTGTTCGCGCAGATACGCGAGCGCCTGCGCCACCTTCGCCGGTTCGCCGCCCGCGAGCACCGCGAGCGAGCCGAACGCCTGCCCCTGAATCTCGTCGATCTGGCCGTGCAGGATGTTGAAGTCGAGTTCGTAGCGGCGAATCGTCTCGGAGAGAATCGGCTGATCGACGCCCGAACCCGTGAACGCGAGGCGCAGCAAATGGCCGCTGCCCGTCTTCAGACGTTCGGCGACGCGTGCCTTCATCGCGGGCGGCAGTTCCTGCGCGATCACGTCGCCGATCAGCGCGCGCGTGACTTCGTGATGCGGCTGCAGAAACACGTCGATCACCTTGCCCTGTTCGACGACGCGGCCCGCGTCGAGCACGGCGACGCGATCGCACACCTGCTTGATCACATCCATCTGATGCGTGATCAGCACGACGGTCAGGTTCAGTTCGCGGTTGATGCGCTTGAGCAGATCGAGAATCGAGCGGGTGGTTTCGGGATCGAGCGCGGACGTCGCTTCGTCGGAAAGCAGCACCTTCGGCTTGCTTGCCAACGCGCGCGCGATGCCGACGCGCTGCTTCTGCCCGCCGCTGATCTGCGCCGGGTAGCGGTCCTTCTGCGCGGACAGGCCCACGAGTTCCAGCAGCGGCAACACGTTCGCCTCGATCTCGTCGCGCTTCATGCCGGCAAGCTCGAGCGGCAACGCGACGTTCTCGAACACCGTGCGCGACGACAGCAAATTGAAGTGCTGAAAGATCATGCCGATCTCGCGGCGCGCTTCGCGCAATTGCGCGGCGGGCAGCGTGGTCAGATCGCGGCCGTCGACGACGATGTTGCCTTCGGTCGGACGCGTCAGCAGATTGATCGTGCGGACCAGCGTGCTCTTGCCCGCGCCGCTGCGGCCGATGATGCCGAACACCTCGCCCGCCGGAATCGACAGATTGACGTTGTGCAGCGCCTCGACCCAGCCCCGGGGCCCCGCGAACCGCTGAGAGATATTGCGTATTTCGATCATGGAAAAACGAAACGGCGGGTTTGCCGACGAGCGTCGTGCGCTCCCCGGCCAAGCGGCCGCCGTTACTTTTATTGGGAATTTGAGCCCGCGATTCTACCGCGCCCGGGGCATTCCCTTTAATAATCAATTACGATCTTTTCATAACTGTTAGATATTAGAGGACGGACCCGCCGCCCATTTCCGCTGACGCGAGGGGCGACGGTCTATGATCGCGCGAACCCCAATTCACGGACGCGCGCCATGGAGACCTCGCAACAGCCGTTCGCCACTCACGTTGAAACCGGCGCAGACAGCGCGGAGCCGGTGCGCTCGACCGCCCCCACGTCGGATGGCCTCCAACTGCCGCTCTACCGTTGGCCAACCCGCGAAGCGCCGCGCGCGAGCATTGCGCTGATTCACGGACTCGCCGAGCATGCGTGCCGCTATTCGGCGCTGGCCGCACGGCTCAATGCAGCCGGGATCGAACTGCTGGCGATCGACTTGCGCGGTCACGGCCGCGCGCCCGGCAAGCGCGCCTACGTCGAACGATTCGACGATTACCTGCTGGATGCGCAGGCGTTGCTCGACGCCGCGGCGCGCACTGTGCGGACCGAGACGCCGCTGTTCCTGATGGGCCATAGCATGGGCGGCGCTATCGCCGCGCTCTACGCAATCGAGCGCGCCAGCGCCGCCTCGCAAGCAACAGGCAGCCGCGCCAATCTGAGCGGTCTGATCCTGTCGAGCCCCGCGCTCGCGCCTGGCCGCGACGTGCCGGGCTGGATGCTCGCGCTGAGTCAGGTTATCAGCCGCGTCTGGCCAGGCTTTCCGGCGATGAAAATCGACGCCGCGCTGCTGTCTCGGGTGCAATCCGTCGTGGACGCCAATCGCAGCGACCCGCTCGTGCATCATGCCGCGATTCCGGCGCGCACCGGCGCTGAGTTGCTGCTCGCGATGGCGCGCATCGAACGCGGACGCGCGGGACTGCGTCTGCCGCTTCTCGTCTATCACGGCACCGCCGATAAACTCACGGAGCCCGAAGGCAGCCGAACGTTCGGCGAGCACGCCGGCTCGCCGGACAAGACGCTCAGGCTCTACGAATCGAGCTATCACGAGACGATGAACGATCTCGACCGCGATCGCGTGATCGGCGAACTGATCGAGTGGGTCCTTCAGCGCGCGGAGCCGGCGCTTTAACGCCTAGCGCTTCCAGTCAGGCGGGCGTTTGTCGATGAACGCCTGCACGCCCTCGAGCGCGGAGTCGTCCATCATGTTGCAGGCCATCGTCTGGCCCGCGAGTTGATACGCGGCCTCGATGCCCATTTCCAGTTGCCGGTAGAAGAGACCCTTGCCGGCGCTGACCGCCTCGACCGGTTTCGCGCAGATGCTGGTGGCAAGCCGCGCCACTTCCGCGTCGAGCGAGTCCAGCGGCACGACGCGATTGACGAGGCCCTGCTGCTTCGCCTCGGCGGCGTCGATGAAATCGCCGGTCAACAGCATTTCGAGCGCCGCCTTGCGCGACAGATTGCGCGACAGCGGCACCGACGGCGTCGCGCAGAAGAGCCCGAGATTCACGCCCGACACAGCGAAACGCGCGGTATCTGCAGCCACGGCGAGATCGCACATCGCGACGAGCTGGCAGCCCGCCGCCGTCGCGATGCCATGCACTCGCGCGATCACCGGCTGCGGCAAGCGCTGGATCGTCATCATGAGTTTCGTGCAACGGGCGAACAGCGCCTGGTAATACGCAAGCGACGGCGCCGCGCGCATTTCCTTCAGATCATGTCCCGCGCAGAACGCGCGCCCAGCGCCGGCGATCACGACCACGCGCGCCTCCGATCGCGCGACTTCGTTCAACGCGTCCTGCAACGCGTCGAGCATGCCTTCGGAGAGCGCGTTGAAGGCGTCGGGCCGGTTCATCGTCAGACGCACGACGCCGGGTACGCCGTACGCGCCGGTTTCCGTCTCCACTAGCGAAGCGCTGCGTGCATCCTCGTTCATGGCTTGCTCTTCCTCAGATTTCGGCCAGCGCGCGCACGTGGGCAACCACGCTGCGCCCGAGCGCGGACAGGTTGTAGCCGCCTTCGAGACAACTCACGATCCGTCCGTTCGCATAGCGTTTCGCGACGTCGCGCATCTGCTCGGTGATCCACACGTAGTCGTCTTCGACGAGGCCCATGTTGCCCAGATCGTCTTCGCGATGCGCGTCGAAGCCCGCCGAGATAAACAGCATCTCCGGCTTGAAGTCGTTCAGACGCGGCAGCCACAGCATGTCCACCGCCTCGCGCACGGCCATGCCTTTCGAGCGCGCGGGCATCGGCACATTGCACATGTTGGGCGCCTGATTGTCCGCGCCCGTGAACGGATAGAACGGATGCTGGAAGATGCTGCACATCAGCACGCGCGGGTCGCCGGAAAACGCCGCTTCGGTGCCGTTGCCGTGATGCACGTCGAAGTCGATGATCGCAACGCGCTGCAAGCCGTGCACCTCGAGCGCATGACGCGCGGCGATGGCGACGTTGTTGAAGAAGCAGAAGCCCATTGCACGCGCCGGCTCGGCGTGATGGCCGGGCGGGCGCACGCTGCAAAAAGCGTTGTCGAAGCGGCCTTCGATGACCGCGTCGGTAGCGGCCACCGCCGCGCCGGCTGCGCGTAACGCCGCCTGCAAGGTGTGCGGGTTCATCGACGTGTCGGGGTCGATCTCGGCGCGGCCCTCGGCAGGCGAACAGCTACGGATGTAGTCGATGTGCGCCTGCGTATGCACGCGCAGCAGCGCCGCTTCGTCGGCGAGCGGCGGCGATTCGCGTTCGATCAACGCGTCGATGCGGCTCGCGATCAATTGATCTTCGATGGCCTGCAGCCGTGCGGGGCATTCGGGATGCCATTGCCCCATATCGTGCAGCAGACAGTCGGCGTGGGAATAGAAACCTGTTGCCATGATTCTTTTCTGCGGCGCAGCGCTGGCAGCGTGCGCGGCGTGTCTCCGTCCAGGGGCGCGCGCCCACGGCGCGCCAACATTCATGAAGTTACCACACGACGCAGCGATGACGCGTCGTTCCGCATCACGCCGCTGTGACGTGTCCGGCACAGTTTCGCAAGAGGCCTCGGGTATACTGCCCGTTCCGTTTTCCTCCCGTCTTTGTCCTTTCGCTCTGCGCCCCCAGCTCACTATGACCGTCAAGCTTGCTCTGTCTGCACGAAACCGGCTCAGCATCCGAACCATCGCCGCCGCACTCTCCACCGCATCGTGCATGTTCATGGCAACCACTCCGGCTCTCGCGCAGAGCACCGGCAAAAAACCGCCCGTACTTGTCGCTCAGGCGCAGCCGCAAACCGCCGTTCCGCAAGGGCAAACGTTCGAGGAAGAAATTATTCCGCAGCGTTACGCGAACAACGCGAATGTCGATGCGTTCATCAACGACATGGCGGCGCGCTACGATTTCGACGAAGCGGCGCTGCATTCGCTGTTCGCCGGCGTCAGCTATTCGGCGACCGCGGTGAAGCTGGTCACGCCGTCGCCGTCGGCCGCGGTGAAAAACTGGCGCGTGTACCAGTCGCGCTTTCTCGATCAGATCCGCATCAACGCCGGCATCCGTTTCTGGCGCGCGAATCGGGCCACGCTGCAGCGCGCGTATGAAGAGTTCGGCGTGCCGCCGGAAGTGATCGTCGGCATTCTCGGCGTGGAGACGATTTACGGGCGTTTCATGGGCAACTTCCGCGTGCTCGACGCACTGACCACGCTCAGTTTCGATTACCCGAATACACCGAATCGCGCGGACCGCCAGGCGACCTTCCGCAAGAATCTCGAAGACTACCTGGTGTGGACGCGCGATTCGCAGATCGATCCGAGCACTGTGCTCGGCTCGTACACCGGCGCGATCGGCATTCCGCAATTTCTGCCGAGCAGCATCGTGCAGTATGCGGTCAGCTACGATGGCCACAAGGACATCGACCTGCGCACGAGCCAGGCGGATGCAATCGGCAGCGTCGCCAACTATCTGCGCAAGAACGGTTGGGAGAACGGCCGGCCGGTCGTGTGGAAGATCGGTAGCGATGCGGGCAGCCTCGGCGTCGCGCAAGCAGCCGCCGACGGCGCGCCGGAACCGCATTGGCCGCTCGACCAGTTGTTGCGCGCCGGGCTCGTGCTCAATGAGCCGAACGTGAATATCTCTTCTGAAGTGGCAACGCCGGTTACGGTGGTCGACCTGCCCTCGCCCGGACGCGGCACGGAATACATGCTGGGCCTGAAGAACTTCTATGTGCTGACGCGCTATAACCGCAGCTTCTTTTATGCGCTCGCGGTTTATCAGTTGGGGCAGCGCATCAAGTCGCAGATGGAAGCGAGCGACGGCGGCAATGTCAACGGCAATTCCAACGGCAATTCCGTCGATAACGCGGCGCCGGCGAGCGACGCTTCGCAATGACACCATGCAACGCGAGGCGCGCTGTCTGAGCGCTTCGCATGTGATGTGATGGAAAAGAAAAAAGCGCCGGCAGGCGCTTTTTCTTTGTCCGCAAGCAAGGCGCCGAACGCCGCCAGCCGCACCCGTATTGCCGCCTTACGCCGGAAACACGCCCGTCGACAAATAACGGTCGCCGCGATCGCAGACGATAAACACGATGGTCGCGTTCTCGACTTGCCGCGCGACGCGCAACGCGACTTCACATGCGCCGCCCGACGAGATGCCCGCGAAAATCCCTTCCACCGATGCAAGACGCCGGGCCATTGCCTCGGCTGCCGCCTGGCTCACGTTCTCGACGCGGTCCACGCGGCTGCGGTCGAAAATTTTCGGCAGATACGCTTCCGGCCATTTGCGGATGCCTGGAATGCGCGAACCTTCCTCCGGCTGCGCGCCGATAATCTCGATTGCCTGGTTCTGCTGCTTCAGATACGTGGACACGCCCATGATCGTGCCGGTCGTCCCCATCGACGAAACGAAGTGGGTGATGCGCCCTTCGGTGTCGCGCCAGATTTCGGGGCCCGTGCCTTCGACGTGCGACGCCGGATTGTCCGGGTTCGCGAACTGATCGAGGATGATGCCCTTGCCGTCGCGCTGCATCTGTTCGGCAAGATCGCGCGCGTACTCCATGCCGCCCGTGACCGGCGTGAGGATGATTTGCGCGCCATACGCGGCCATGCTCTGACGGCGCTCCACCGACAGATCTTCCGGCATGATCAGCACCATCTTGTAGCCGCGGATCGCCGCGGCCATCGCGAGTGCGATGCCGGTGTTGCCGCTCGTCGATTCGATCAGCGTGTCGCCCGGTTTGATACGGCCGCGCGCTTCCGCTTTCTTGATCATCGACAACGCCGGGCGGTCCTTCACCGAGCCGGCGGGATTGTTGCCCTCGAGCTTGGCGAGCACCACGTTATTGCGGCTGCGGATCTCGTCGTCGGTGAGCCGGACGAGTTGCACGAGCGGCGTATTGCCGATCGTGTCTTCAATTGTTTTGTAAGCCATATCGGTTCAGGTGCTGTCGATGCGCGGAGTCTCAATCCATCGATTCTAAACCACGGTGCCCGCCGCTGCCGCGCGGCCCTTCTCGCCGCATGGATGCACGCCGCGCGCACGCAAAAAACCCGCGGCTGAGTACCGCGGGAGCCAGTCATGCGAATGACAGCTTAAGGAGCGGCATTGCCGGCTCCAACCATGAAGGACAACGATGGCGAATCGCGCGCGGCTACACGCGCCGCGCGCGACCCCGCGTCAGGCTGTCAGGCTATTTCTTCACCGCCACGGTAGCGCCGCCTTTCGGCGTATTGGCCGCAACGGCCGCGCCCTTGTTCTGTGAAGACGCCGCAACCTGCGGGCCAGCAGCCGCGCCAGCCGGACCGACAGCGAGACCCTCCGCCTGCAGGCGCTCGACGGTATGCCCGCCCATGCCCTTGACGCGCTTGCCGAGGTCGGCCGGGTCCTTGAACGGACCATGTGCGGCGCGCTCTTCGAGAATGGCTTTCGCTTTGGCAGGACCGATGCCTTTGACGCCGCGCAGCGCGTCCTCGTTAGCCGTGTTGACGTCAACCGACGCATACGCGTGGCCGAAAGCGGCGAGCATGGCCGCGGTAACCAGAATTTTTCGAAACATATGGAATCTCCCTTGTACAACCGGTTGGCGACATCACCAACCGGGAGATTCCAGTTTAAACAGGTATCCGAACTATTTACACCTGGCCGAATAGCCAACGTACGTATCGGTCGACACCTTCCTGCACGCTCAGAAACGGCGCATCGTAGCCAGCCGCGCGCAGCTTCGACTGATCCGCCTGCGTGAAGCACTGATACTTGCCGCGCAATGCGTCGGGGAACGGAATGTATTCGATCAGGCCGCGCTGCACCTGGTCGGCGAGCGACAGCGGCGGCTCGTTGTTCAGCGCGCGCAAGGTATTAACGACCGTGCTCGCGATGTCGTTGAACGGCTGCGCGCGTCCGCTGCCCAGATTGAAGATGCCCGACTTGTCCGGGTTGTCGAAGAAGAACAGGTTGACCTTGACCACGTCTTCCACCGAGACGAAATCGCGCGTCTGCTCGCCCGCGGCATAGCCGTTGTATTCGCCGAACAGCTTGACCTTGCCCTCGGCGCGGAACTGGTTGAAGTTGTGAAACGCTACCGACGCCATGCGCGCCTTATGCGTTTCGCGCGGACCGTAGACGTTGAAATAGCGAAAGCCCGCGATCTGGCTTTTCGCCGTGGGCAGCACGCGGCGGATCACCTGGTCGAACAGAAACTTCGAATAGCCGTACACGTTCAGCGGCTGCTCGACTTCGCGTTCTTCGACGAAACGGCTCGAGCCGCCATACGTTGCCGCCGACGACGCATACAGGAACTGGATGTTCTGCGCGAGGCACACGTCGAGCACGTCGCGGCTGTAGCGGAAGTTGTTGTCCATCATGTAGCGGCCGTCGGTTTCCATCGTGTCCGAACAGGCGCCTTCGTGGAAGATCGCGCGCACTTTGCCGAAGTCGCCGCGCTTGAAGCGCTCGACGAATTCGGTCTTATCCAGATAGTCGTCGATTTCGCAGTCGACCAGATTCTTGAACTTGTCGGCGCGCGTCAGATTGTCGACGGCGATGATGCGTTGTTCGCCGCGCTCGTTGAGCGCTTTCACGAGGTTGCTGCCGATAAAGCCGGCCGCGCCGGTGACGATGAGAGTCATGATGGTCCCGCGGTAATGAGCCTTGTGTAGGATTGAAGCGGGCGACGAGACGCCGGCTTCGATCGGCAGGTCTGGTTGGCGTTCCGCCGATCCTTCTTGCGCGCTGCCGTCGGCTTGCGGTGCAGGATCGGGCGGGCCGCGTCAGTGAAAGAGTTCGTCGTAGTCGACGGTGGCCGTGCCTAGCTTACCGACCACGATGCCGGCTGCGCGATTGGCGAGACCGACTGCTTCGACCAGCGTGAGACCCGCGCCCAGCATGGCCGCGAGCGTCGCGATCACGGTGTCGCCCGCGCCCGAAACATCATACACTTCGCGCGCGACGGCCGATGCGTGCAGGATGCCGTCGTCGGAGAAGAGCGTCATGCCTTCTTCCGAACGCGTGAGCAACAGCGCCTTGAACTGCAGATCCGCGCGCAGTTTGTTCACGCGCTCGATCAGGTCTTCTTCGGACTTCCACTGGCCAACCACCTCGCGCAACTCCGCGCGATTCGGCGTGATGAGCGTGGCGCCGCGGTAACGCTCCCAGTCGTCGCCCTTCGGATCGACCAGCACAGGCTTGCCCGCGGCATGCGCTCTCGCGATCATCTGCGTGACGTGCGTGAGCCCGCCCTTCGCGTAATCGGACATCAGGATCACGTCGTGCGCGGGCAGCAATTCGTCGAAGCGCGCGAGGCTTGCAAGCAGCACCTCGTGCGCCGGCGAGTTCTCGAAATCGACACGCAGCAACTGCTGTTGACGCGACAGCACGCGCAGCTTGATCGTCGTGAGCAGCGCGGGGTCGCGTTCCAGATGCGGATTCACGCCGCTCTCGCCGAGCAACTGCACGATGCGCTCGCCGGGCTCGTCATGTCCGACGACGCACAGCAGGCCCGCTTGCGCGCCGAGCGCCGCCGCATTGCGCGCGACGTTGGCCGCGCCGCCGAGGCGGTCTTCCTGGCGCTGCACGTGGACGACCGGCACCGGTGCTTCCGGCGAGATGCGATTGACGTCGCCGAACCAGTAGCGATCGAGCATCACGTCGCCGACGACAAGCACGCGCGCGGCCGCGAGTTGCGCGCGCGGCACCACCGTCAGAGCCGGCGACGGCGACGGCGATGGTGTGATGGAGCCGGGCCGCGCCTCAGACATCGGTCGCAAGTTCAGTGGGTTGGGCATAGGGGCGTCCAATCGAGTGATAGTCGATGCCGAGTTCGTTCATCGCATCCGGTTCATACAGATTGCGGCCGTCGAAAATGACCGGCGACTTCAGCACCGATTTCAGATGCACGAAGTCCGGGCTCTTGAACTCCTTCCATTCGGTGACGACCACAAGCGCATCGGCGTTCGTGAGCGTTTCGTCCTGCGTGCTCGTGAACGTGAGACGCGCGAGCTGGTCGGGCGCGTCGTGCAGATCCATCGCGAAGACGCGGCGGGCTTCGGTCACGGCCACCGGATCGTACGCGCGCACCTGCGCGCCGCGCGCGAGAAGCTCGGCGATCACGCGACGGCTCGGCGCTTCGCGCATGTCGTCGGTATTCGGCTTGAACGCGAGGCCCCAGACGGCGAACGTGCGGCCGGCCAGATCGTTGCCCCACTTGTGCGTGATCTTCTGCACGAGCACGTCTTTCTGCTTGTCGTTCACTTCCTCGACGGCTTCGAGAATGCGCAGATTGTGGCCCTCTTCGCTCGCGGTGCGAATCAAAGCCTGCACGTCTTTCGGGAAGCACGAGCCGCCGTAGCCGCAGCCGGCGTACAGGAAGTGATAGCCGATACGCGGATCGGAGCCGATGCCGCGGCGCACCGCCTCGATGTCGGCGCCGACGCGGTCCGCGAGATTCGACATTTCGTTCATGAACGAGATGCGCGTGGCCAGCATCGCGTTGGCCGCGTATTTCGTGAATTCGGCCGAGCGCACGTCCATGTAGAGCGTGCGTTCGTGGTTGCGGTTAAACGGCGCGTAGAGGCGCTTCATCAGTTCGCGCGCGCGCTGGCCGGCCTGGTCTTCGTCGCTGCCGAGCACGATGCGGTCGGGCCGCATGAAGTCGTCCACCGCCGCGCCTTCCTTCAGAAACTCGGGATTCGACACGACCGAGAAGCGATGCTTTTCGCTGCCCGCGAGCCCGCGCTTCGCGAGCTCTTCTTCGACGACCGCGCGCACGCGCTGCGCGGTGCCGACCGGCACCGTCGACTTATCGACGATCACCTTGAAGCCGTTCATCGTGCGGCCGATATTGCGCGCCGCTTCGAGCACGTATTGCAGATCCGCCGAGCCGTCTTCGTCGGGCGGCGTGCCTACCGCGATGAACTGCACGTCGCCGTGTGCGACGCTCGCCTCGATGTCCGTCGAAAACGTGATGCGCCCGGCCGCGCGCGTGCGCGCGATGATTTCCTGCAGGCCCGGCTCGTGGATCGGCACGCCGCCGTTGTTGAGGATTTCGATCTTGCGCGGATCGACGTCGAGACAGAAGACGTCGTTGCCGATTTCAGCGAGACATGCGCCCGTGACGAGGCCCACATAGCCAGTGCCGATAATGGTGATTTTCATACGCTTTCCGGTTGAAAGTTCCGGTGATGATTCCGGTCATGAACACGCTGCCGAAGCCGCGGGCGACCTCAGTTCGACGCAGTGATCGGCTCGACCCGGCGCGGCGCGTAGGTTTCCCAACCGCTGCAGCCGGGACACTGCCAGTAGAAAAGCCGCGCCCTGAAACCGCAATTCTGGCACGTATAGCGCGGCAGATTCTTGGTGCGCTGGCGGATCAGCGTGCGCATCAGTTCGAGCTCGCTGCGCCGCGGCTCCTCCGCGACAGCCTGCTGCGCCTCGAGCAGGCGCGTCATGCCGGCGAGATTCGGCGACTTCTGCATCTGCGAACGGGCCAGCGCGTGCGCGGCGTCCGGCCCGCGCAACGACGCGACGTGCTGATAGGCGACGTCGAGCAGATCGTTGCTCGGATAGCGGTCAACCCACGTGGTGAGCAGATCGGCGCCTTCCTGCGCGCGGCCGAGCGCTTCATAGGCCTTCATCAGCTTTTCGGCGACAAGCGGCAGATACGCCGGATTCTGCTCCTCGACGCGCCGCCATTGCGCGATCGCGGCTTCCTGCGCGCCGCCGGCTGCGTCGACATCGCCGAACAGAATCGTGGCGCGCACGTTGCCGGGGTTCGCCTTCAGCGCGAAGCCGAGTTGACGGCGCGCTTCGTCGGGCTTCTGGTGTTGCAGCGCTTCCTGCGCAAGCTCGCAATGGAACTGCGCGATTTCCTTGTCCAGCGACTCCGCGCCCATCGTTTCGAGATGCCGGGCTGTGTCGATCGACTTGATCCAGTCCTTCTCGATTTCGTAGATGGTGAGGAGCGCACGCTGCGCGCCCAACGCGTAGTCGCCGGTTTCGAGCGAACGGAAGGTTTCTTCCGCGCGGTCCAGCAGACCGGCCTTCAGGAAGTCCTGCCCGAGTTCGAACAGCGCGTGATCGCGCTCACTGACCGGCAGATCGGCGCGGCTGAGAAGATTCTGATGCACGCGTATCGCGCGATCCGTCTCGCCGCGGCGGCGGAACAGGTTGCCGAGCGCGAAATGCAATTCGACGGTTTCGGGATCGAGCTTGACGACTTCGATAAACGCGTCGATTGCCTGGTCCGGCTGCTCGTTGAGCAGGAAATTGAGGCCGCGGAAATAGGAACGCGGCAGATTGGCGCTTTCTGACAGCAGCGTCTTGAGGTCGTAGCGCGCAGCCATCCAGCCGAACGCGAAAGCGACGGGAATGACGAGCAGCCACCAGAAGTCTAGATCCATGCGATGAATGCAAATGAGCCGGAAGGCGGGAACGGGATGTCGCGCAAGGGGCGCGCGGCGAACGGCACAATCAGATCAACGGCGGCATGGGCGGCTGTTCGACAACCACCGGCGCCTCGCGAGCCACCCGCAACTCGCGCTTCAATCGGCCGTTTTCCATGCGAAGGCGGACTACGGCCGGCATCGACGAAACAAGGCCGGCGACAAGCCCGACCGCGAAAAACGCGAGGCCGATCAGGATGAGCGGTGCCGACCAGGCGTAACCCGCGAGGAAATTCAGCGTAGCGGGTTGTGTATTGGAGAGTGCCAACACGAGCAGCAGCACGAACACCAGTACACGGATCAGCCAGACGATAAATTTCATGAATAGATCTCTTGACGGCAGTTGCGGGGTGACGCCGGCCTGATGACGCGTCGCGCCACGGTATTTGCCCGCGCCGAAGTGACCCGTATTGTAATTGAAGCCCTCGCGGCTGGGCAGGAACTGGCGGATCGCGGGCTTACAGAATGTGCCGGCGAAACGCGATGCGAAATGCGGCTGGGAGCGGGACAGGAAGCTGGAGTAAAAGCGCGGCTCGCCGAGAGCGCGGTTTCGAGCGCGACTGATAGCACGGCTCGGGGCGCCGTTAGTGGAGTACATGCCTGCGTGTCGACAAAGCGCCTGGGCGAAAAAAAAGCGCCTAAAGGCGCTTTTTCTGGTCTTTTGCCGACCGCTGCAGAGTGCATAACGCGCACAGAGCGGTCTTTTACAGATCGTCATCCGGCTCTTCGGCCTTCAACGGCTCGCCCGCACGACGATCGACCCGCTCACGCAACTCCTTGCCCGGCTTGAAATGCGGTACGTACTTCTCAGGCACCAGCACTTTTTCGCCCGACTTCGGATTGCGCCCGACGCGGGAAGGACGGCGGTTCAGGCCAAAGCTGCCGAAACCTCGAATTTCGATGCGGTGACCTTTGGCAAGCGCCTCAGACATCGCATCGAGCATCGTCTTGACCGCGAAATCCGCATCTTTCAATACAAGTTGCGGAAAACGCGTAGCCAGTTGGGCGACCAATTCCGATTTGGTCATACTGCAGCAGACCTCTCAAGAAAACGCCGAGCCACCCCCAAGACTTCCCCGTTGGGGAACCTGCCGCGAACGGCAGGCTGGGGGCGTTCCTCAATTACTGGTTCTGGCCGTCGAGCTTGGCCTTCAGCAGCGCGCCGAGGTTCGTCGTGCCGGTAGCAGCCGCGCTGGAATCCGACGAAGCCAGGCCGCGGATCGCTTCCTGTTGCTCAGCCGAGTCCTTCGCCTTGATCGACAGGTTGATGCCACGCGACTTGCGATCGATGTTGATGATCATCGCGTTGACCTTGTCGCCTTCCTTCAGCACGTTGCGAGCATCTTCCACGCGGTCTTGTGCGATTTCCGAAGCGCGCAGGTAGCCTTCGACTTCCGTCGACAACTGAACCACTGCACCCTTCGCGTCCACCGTCTTGACCACGCCGTCGACGATCGAACCCTTGTCGTTCATTGCAACGAAGTTGCTGAACGGGTCGCCTTCGAGCTGCTTGATACCCAGCGAAATGCGTTCCTTCTCGACGTCGATGCCGAGAACAATCGCTTCCACTTCGTCGCCCTTCTTGTACTTGCGAACGGCTTCTTCGCCCGTTTCCGACCACGACAGGTCCGACAGGTGAACCAGACCGTCGATGCCGCCCGGCAGACCGATGAAGACGCCGAAGTCGGTGATCGACTTGATTGCGCCTTGCAGCTTGTCGCCCTTCTTGAAGTTGCGGCTGAAGTCGTCCCACGGGTTCGGCTTGCACTGCTTCATGCCGAGGCTGATACGGCGGCGGTCTTCGTCGATTTCGAGAACCATGACTTCGACTTCGTCGCCCAGTTGCACAACCTTCGACGGTGCAACGTTCTTGTTCGTCCAGTCCATTTCCGACACGTGGACGAGGCCTTCGATGCCCGATTCCACTTCGACGAATGCGCCGTAGTCGGTGATGTTGGTGACCTTACCGAACAGACGCGTGCCCGACGGGTAACGGCGCGAGATGCCTTCCCACGGATCGTCGCCCAGTTGCTTGATACCGAGCGAAACGCGGTTCTTTTCCTGGTCGAACTTGAGGATCTTCGCGGTAACTTCCTGGCCAACCGACAGCACTTCGCTCGGGTGACGCACGCGACGCCATGCGATGTCGGTGATGTGCAGCAGGCCGTCGATACCGCCGAGGTCCACGAACGCGCCGTAGTCGGTGATGTTCTTGACCACGCCTTCCACGATCGCGCCTTCCTTCAGCGTTTCGAGCAGCTTCGCGCGCTCTTCGCCCTGGGTTGCTTCGATCACGGCGCGGCGCGACAGCACGACGTTGTTACGCTTGCGGTCGAGCTTGATGACGCGGAATTCCAGCGTCTTGCCTTCGTACGGGGTCGTGTCCTTGACCGGACGCGTGTCGACCAGCGAACCCGGCAGGAACGCGCGGATGCCGTTGACCATCACGGTCATGCCGCCCTTGACCTTGCCCGTGATCGTGCCGGTCACGAGTTCGTTGTTGTCGAGAGCCTTTTCCAGCGACAGCCACGAAGCCAGACGCTTCGCCTTGTCGCGCGACAGGATCGTGTCGCCATAGCCGTTTTCCAGCGCGTCGATCGCGACGGAAACGAAGTCGCCCGCCTGCACTTCTACCTCGCCCGCGTCATTCAGGAACTCTTCGAGCGGGATGTAGGCTTCGGACTTGAGACCAGCGTTGACGACCACGAAGTTGTGGTCGACACGCACGACTTCGGCGGAGATCACTTCGCCGGCGCGCATGTCTTGCTTGGTCAGCGACTCTTCGAACAGAGCCGCAAAAGATTCGGTATTCGGGGTAGAGGTTTGCAGGTCGGACATAAAAATCGAAATTTGCATGGTTCTCGCGCTGCCCGGCTGGCCGGACGGTCAGCAACTACGGCAAGAATGCGAATGCCACGCGGGGTTAAAGGGTTAATACAACGCTTCGCGACCATCGCGAAGCACCAGCAATCAATGAAACTACGACCGCGGCCGCCTGTTCGGCGAGAGCCATGCTTCATGGCAGCCATGCGTCAGGCAATCAATCACGCATGGACCAGGGCTTCGTACCATTGCACCACCTGCTCGACCGCCTGATCGACCGACAAGGCGGACGTGTCGAGCAGTTTTGCATCCGCTGCGGGCTTAAGCGGCGCGGCTGAGCGCTGACTGTCGCGCTCGTCACGCTCGCGCAAATTCCGGAGCAAGTCATCAATATTAGCAGAAAAGCCTTTTTGTATCAATTGCTTATGCCGCCGCGCCGCGCGGGCCTCCACGCTGGCGGTCATGAACACCTTCAGAACGGCGTCCTGGAAGATGACGGTGCCCATGTCGCGACCGTCCGCGACCAGCCCCGGTTCCTTACGAAAAGCCCGTTGGCGCGCCACCAGAGCGGCGCGCACCGGCGCGTGCACGGCGATCGCCGACGCACGGCTGCCGACTTCCTCCGCGCGAATTTCCGCCGAGACATCGACACCGTCGAGTTGCGCCAAACCCTCGCGAAACGTGATATGCAGGTCGTCGATCAGCTTTACAAGCGCGTCGACGTCGTCTGCCGCGACGTTGTAGCGGATGCTCGCGAGCGCCGCGAGCCGGTACAGCGCGCCGCTGTCGAGCAGGTGAAAGCCGAGGCTCGCGGCGACCAGCGCGGCCACGGTGCCTTTGCCGGAGGCACTGGGGCCGTCGATTGTAATGACGGGCGTCTGGTGAAAGGGACGGATCGGTTTCATCGAAAAGGTCGCACGTCAGGCGATTCGTAGCGAATCAAGGGTGAGTGAGCGCGGTGAAGCGCTCGAAATAATCGGGGAATGTCTTGGCGACGCACTTCGGGTCGTTGATCCGCACCGGCACGCCGCCCAGGCTCACGAGCGAAAAACACATCGCCATGCGGTGATCGTCGTACGTGTCGATCGACGCGTTCGGGATCAGCTTTTCAGGCGGCGTGACCATCAGGAAGTCTTCGCCCTCCTCGACTTTTGCGCCGACCTTGCGAAGTTCCGTCGCCATGGCCGCGATCCGGTCGGTCTCTTTCACGCGCCAGCTCGCGATGTTGCGCAGCGTGGTCGTACCGTCGGCGAACAGCGCGGCGACCGCGATAGTCATCGCGGCGTCCGGAATCAGGTTGAAGTCCATGTCGATCGGGTCGAGCTTGCCGTGGTCGGTGCCGACGCCGCGCACTTCGATCCAGTCGTCGCCCATTTGCAGGTTCGCGCCCATTCTGATGAGCGCGTCCGCGAAGCCGACGTCGCCCTGAATGCTCGAACGGCCGACGCCTTCGACTTTCACCGGCCCGCCGCCGAGCGCTCCGGCCGCGAGCAGATAAGACGCCGACGACGCATCGCCTTCCACCATGATCGTGCCCGGCGACTGATAGCGCTGTCCTGCCGGCACGACGAACTGATGCCAGCCATTGCGCTCAACGTCGATGCCGAAACGCGCCATCAGCTTGATCGTGATCTCGATATAGGGCTTCGAGATCAGTTCGCCGTCTACCTGAACGGTGGTCACGCCGCTTGCGGTGCGCACGAGCGGCAGCGTCATCAGAAGCGACGTGAGGAATTGACTCGAGACGTCGCCGCGCACGCGGATCGGCGCCTCGGCGGAAATCTGCCCGGGGCGGATGCGCAGCGGCGGATAGCCCTCGTTTTCCTCGTAGTCGATTCTCGCGCCGATCTGCCGCAGCCCGTCGACGAGATCGCCGATCGGCCGCTCGTGCATGCGCGGCACGCCGTGGATGCGGTAATTGCCGCCATTCACGGCGAGCGCCGCCGTCAGCGGGCGAACCGCCGTGCCGGCGTTGCCGAGAAAGAGATCGGCCGTGCGCGCGGTGAACGCGCCGCGCGTGCCGGTCACGACGCACGTATCGCCTTCGCGCTTCAGACGCACGCCGAGTTTCTCGAGCGCGTCGAGCATGACGCGCGTGTCGTCGGAATCGAGCAGGTTCGTGATCGTCGTTTCGCCTTCGGCGAGCGCGGCGAGCAGCAGCACCCGGTTCGAAATGCTTTTCGAGCCAGGCAGACGAACCGTGCCGGACGCACGAGAAAATGGTCCGAGATCGAGGAATTCCATGATTGAGTCCAGTTTCCGGTTATTTCGACGCGGCTATTTCGATGCGTCGCCTTGCGCGGCGCCGCCCGCGCGTTGTTCCTGCCACTCTGTGCGCGCCACGCGCGAGCGCGCGAATACGGCTTCGAGCCCGGCGCCGTCGCCAGCTTCTATCGCCGTGCGCAGCCGCGCGAGCACCGCCGTGTAGGCGTCGAGTTCGTCGAGCAGTGCGGCGCGGTTGGCGACACAGACGTCGCGCCACATTTCGGGACTCGACGCCGCAATGCGCGTGAAGTCGCGAAAACCGCCCGCGGCGAAAGAAAACTTCAACGCGGCATCGGGCGAATTCAGAATCTGCTCGACGAGCGCGAACGACAACACATGCGGCAAATGACTGACCGACGCAAACACGCGGTCGTGCTGCTCCGGCGCCATGTCGCGCAAGAGTGCGCCGGTCGCGCGCCACATCGCCGCCACACGCTCGACGGTATGCGGTGCATTTTCCGGCAACGGACACAGCACGACATTGCGGCCGACGTACAGGTCGGGCAACGCGGCCTCGACGCCGCTCGACTCGCGGCCGGCAATCGGATGCCCCGGCACGAACTGCCCGATGCGCGCGCCGAGCGCGGCACGAGCCGCGGCCACGACGTCGGACTTGGTGCTACCGGCATCGGTCACGATGGTGTTCGCGTCGAGGAACGGCGCGATGCGCTCGAGCAGCGGCTGGGTCTGCGCGACGGGCGCCGCGAGCAGCACCAAGTCGGCGCCCGCGAGCGCGTTGCGCAACGCCGCGTCGTCGTTCAATGCGGCGGCGCCGTCGATCACGCCCAGTTCCAGCGCACGCGCGCTCGACGCAGCCGAACGGCCCACGCCGATTACCGTGCGCGCCCCGTCGGCTTCGCCGCGCTCGCGCAGCGCGCGCGCAAGCGATCCGCCGATCAGGCCGACACCGAAAATCACCAGCTTGTCAAAGGAAAACGCGGCCACGTCGGTCACACAAAAAGCGCGCCTCTCATATAGACGGGCGCGCGGGTCAGAGTTCGCCGCCTAGACGGTGGCGAGGGTTTTTTCGAGCGCGGCGATGAACGCTTCGTTTTCTTGCGGCAGCCCGATGGTCACACGCAGCCACTGCGGCAAGCCGTAGTTGCCGACCGGGCGCACGATCACGCCCTGCTTCAGCAATTCGAGATTCACGCGATTGCCCGCCGCGTCGTCATTGCCGACGCGCACCAGTACGAAGTTGCCGTCAGACGGCACGTATTCGAGGCCGAGTTTCTCGAACGCTTCTGTCAGACGACGATAGCCCTGCGCGTTCAGCGCCGCGGTCTTTTCGAGGAACGCCTGGTCGTTGAGCGCGGCAATCGCCGCAGCTTGCGCGAGCGTGTTCACATTGAACGGCTGGCGCAGACGGTTCAACAGATCGGTCAACTCGGGCTGCGCGATCGCGAAGCCAACGCGCAAGCCGGCAAGGCCGAACGCCTTCGAGAACGTACGCGACACCAGCAGGTTCGGATATCGGCGCACCCATCCGATCGAGTCGTAGCGCTTTTCTGCCGGCAGATATTCCGTGTACGCCTCGTCCAGCACCACGGCCACGTGGCGCGGCACCTTGTCGAGAAACGCTTCGAGCTTCGGACCTTCGATAAATGTGCCGGTCGGGTTATTCGGATTGGCGACGAAAATCAAACGGGTGTCGTCGGTGAGCGCGGCGAGCATCGCGTCCAGATCGTGGCCGTACTTGACGGCCGGCACGACGATCGCGCGCGCGCCAAGACCCTGCGTGGCAAGCGCATAGACCGCGAACGAGTACTGCGCGTAAATAATCGCCTGGCCTTTTTCGACGAACGCGTGCGCGGCAATTTCGAGAATGTCGTTGCTGCCGTTGCCGAGCGTGATCCAGTCCGACGGCACGCCGTAGCGCTCGCTCAACGCGGTCTTCAGTTCGAACGCGTTCGCATCGGGATAGCGGCCCAACTCGCTCGCCGCCTGCGCCATCGCGCGTTGAGCCGACTCGGGCATGCCGAGCGGATTCTCGTTCGACGCCAGTTTCACGATCTTCGCTTCGTCCAGCCCGAACTCGCGCGCGACTTCCGAAATCGGCTTGCCGGCGATGTAAGGCGCTATGGCGCGCACGTAAGAAGGACCGAAGGACGTTGTCATGAAATCTCCGAACGATTATTGGAAAAGTCGCGGCGAGCGCGTCGGCATACTGCCTGACTCGCGCTTGCCCGCCGCGTGGCAGTGTTGTTAGCGGGCGCGCGGATACGAGCCCAGAATCTTCAGGAATGCTGCCTTCTCACCGAGCTCGGTCAGCGCGGCGGCCACTGCGGGATCGTCGCGATGGCCTTCGACGTCGATGTAGAAGTAGTACTCCCACGTGCCCACGCGCGCGGGCCGCGATTCGAAGCGCGTCATCGACACGCTATGGCGCGCGAGCGGCTCCAGCAGCTTGAATACCGCGCCCGGCTCGTTCGGCACCGACACGATCAGCGACGTCTGGTCATTGCCGCTCGCGCCGGTGCGCTCCTTGCCGATCATGACGAAGCGCGTGCGGTTGTGCGGATCGTCCTGAATCAGCGCGTAGGCGACCTGCAAACCGTAGTGAGTCGCCGCGCGATCGCCGGCGATGGCCGCGACGCTCGGATCTTCCGCCGCCATGCGCGCCGCTTCCGCGTTGCTCGATACCGCCTGGCGTTCGAGATGCGGCGCATTCGTCGCGAGCCAGCGCTGACATTGGGCGAGCGCCTGCGCGTGCGCGCAAACGCGCGTGACGCCGGTCAGGCCGCCGTTCAGCGTCAGCAGATTGTGATGAATCGGCAACGCAAGTTCGCCGCCGATGGTCAGTTGCGTTTGCAACAGCAGATCGAGCGTGCGCGACACCGCGCCTTCGGTCGAATTCTCGACGGGCACGACGCCGAATTCGGCAGCGCCCGCCTCGACGGAGCGGAATACTTCGTCGATCGACGGGCACGGCAGACCCTCGATCGACTGGCCGAAGTACTCGTGCATGGCCTGCTCGCTGTACGTGCCGACCGGCCCGAGATACGCGGCCTTGATGGTCTTTTCGAGCGCGCGGCTGGCGGCCATGATCTCGCGCCAGATTGCGCTGATGTGCTCGCTCGCGAGCGGCCCTTCGCTCATGTCCTGCAGACGCGCGATCACCTGCTGTTCGCGCTCGGGCCGAAACACCGGCGCGTTGAAATGCTTCTTGACCTCGCCCACTTCCAGCGCCACCGCGGCGCGCTGATTGAGAAGCGCGATTAACTGCGCGTCGAGCGCGTCGATGCGTTCGCGAAGCGGCTTGAGTCGATTATTGAGTTCGTCGTCCATGCGTGAAAACGGTCCTGCCGGTAGCTGCTGCAAAAATGCATGCTGAAAGGATACGCGCGCCGAATGCCGAAGCACTCAGGCGCTGTGGCGTTCGAATTCCTTCATGTATTCGACAAGCGCTTTGACGCCTTCGAGCGGGACCGCGTTATAAATCGACGCCCGCATGCCGCCGACGGACTTGTGGCCCTTGAGCTGCACCATGCCCCGCGCTTTCGCGCCGGCAAGGAAATCTTCGTTGCGCGACTCGTCGGCGAGGAAAAACGGTACGTTCATCCGCGAGCGCGAGCCACGCTCGACCTTGTTCAGATAGAAGCTGCTCGAGTCGATTGCGTCGTACAACAGCTTCGACTTTTCGACATTGCGCGCTTCCATCGCAGCGAGGCCGCCCTGCTTTTTCAACCATTTGAACACGAGCCCCGCGATGTAGATCGCGTAGGTGGGCGGCGTGTTGTACATCGAATTGTTTTCCGCGACCGTCTTCCATTCGAACGCCGACGGGCAAATGGGCATGGCGCGCTCCAGCATGTCCTCGCGCACGATCACCACCGTCACGCCGGCCATGCCGATGTTCTTTTGCGCGCCGCCGAACAGCACACCGTATTTGGCGATGTCCATGGGACGCGACAGGATGTGCGACGACGCGTCCGCCACTAGCGGGATGTTGCCGAGGTCGGGAATCTCGAATGTCTCGACGCCGTGGATCGTCTCGTTCGTGCACAGATGCACATAAGCCGGGTCGTCCGACAATTGCCACTCGGCAAATGCCGGCGCGCGCGTGAAGCCGTCCGCCGTCTGGCCGCTCGCGGCGACGTGCACGGTGCCGTATTTCTGCGCTTCCTTGAAGGACTTTTGCGACCACGACCCGGTGACGATGAAATCGGCGCGGGGCTTGGAGCCCAGCAGGTTCATCGGCACGATCGCGTTTTCGCCGAGACCGCCGCCTTGCAGGAACAGAATCCGATGGCTCGCCGGCACGGCCAGCAATTCGCGCAGATCGACGAGCGCTTCCTCGTGGATCGACATGAACTCTTTCCCGCGATGGCTCATTTCCATCACGCTCATGCCGCTGCCTTGCCAGTCGAGCATCTCGTCGGCTGCCTGACGCAGCACTTCTTCGGGCATGGCCGCAGGGCCGGCGGAGAAATTAAAGACGCGCATCGTGAGATCCTGAAAGCGGTGCGAACACGAAAAGCCGGGGCGCTGGTCGGCGAGCCGGCGAGTCGGTCGCCGCGAAAACAAACTACCGGAAAGTGACTACATCTATTGGCCGGCGGGAATCGCGGTACTGGACCGCTGCAGCCTGGCAGACCGCTGCAGCGCGGACATTTCCCGCCGAAAAAAGTAATGGCCGTTTGCGCACTCGCGCAAACGGCCATTATCGCATTGTCCCCGCTAACCCGCCAAACGCGGCGGCCTGGAATCAGACCGCCGGGCGACGCGCTAGCGCAGTATCAGTGCAGCTTTCGCGTCGGGCTTACTTAGCCGGCTTGACCGAAGCGACTTCCTTGTCAGCCTGGTCGCGCGTTGCCTTGATCGATTGCGGCATGTACTTCTGCATCAAGCCATTGACGACGTCGCGGCCAACCTGGTCTTGAACCTGGATGAACTTGCGGCCGGTCGGGCTCTTGTAGAACGAAGTCAGATCCTTGATTTCCGACGTGCTGTAGTACTTCGCGTACGCGTCGTACTGGGCTTGCATTGCGTCCTGGCGGAAGCTGTCCGTCGCGAACACCTGGCCCGCGCCGTCAACCAGCTTCGGCACTGCATTCTTTTGCAGAGTCGGGACGGAAGCCTGCTTCTGCTTGTCCGTCAGCGTCTTGTTTTCGCTCAGCGCGTCCGACAGGATTGCCGGAACCAGCTGCTTTGCCTGCATTTGCGCGCTGTTGCCAATTGCGCCGACGAGCTTTTGCGCGTCGATTGCGTCCAGCAGGTCCTTGATGGCAGCCTGCTTGGCCGGATCAACCGGTGCTGCAGCAGCAGCCGGAGCCGACGAACCCGGGCTCTGGAGTGCTTGAGCCATGGCAAAGGTCGGCACGAGGGCAGCCAGCAACATCAGTTGTTTGAATCGTTTTTGCATCATTACTCCCTAATAGAAATTAACTTGAACTGCCAGCCGCGCAAGAAGCGTGTCGGCCCGACACGCTATATGTCCTGCGGAGCTTTCAATCAGTCACCGGGCGTGAAGCGAAAGCACGGTCAGCGGATCCAAGTGGGATCAAGCCGCGCCGCCGTCTTCCCCGCCGTTACCACCTTCAGCAGGACCTTCGGCGTCACCTTCGACATCGCCTTCCGCTTCCGCCTCGGCAACCTGTTGCAGACCTGAAAGCTTGGTGCCTTCGTCAAGGCTGATGAGTGTAACACCTTGAGTTGCACGGCCCATTTCTCGAATTTCCGACACGCGCGTACGGATCAGAACGCCCGTGGTCGTGATCAGCATGATCTGCGCTTCCTGGTCGACCAGCGTGGCCGCGACGACCTTGCCGTTACGCTCGGACGTCTGAATTGCGATCATGCCCTTCGTGCCGCGGCCGTGACGGGTGTACTCGGTGATCGGCGTGCGCTTGCCGAAACCGTTTTCCGTTGCGGTGAGCACCGACTGCTGCTCGTCGCCCGCCACCAGCAACGCAATCACGTTCTGGCCTTCGTCGAGTTGCATGCCGCGCACGCCGCGCGCCTCGCGGCCCATCGGCCGCACGTCGTTTTCGTCGAAGCGAACCGCCTTGCCCGAATCCGAGAACAGCATCACGTCGTGCTGACCGTCTGTGATGGCGGCGCCGATCAGGTAGTCGCCGTCATCCAGACCGACCGCAATAATACCCTTGCGCAACGGACGGCTGAAGGCTTCCAGCGGCGTCTTCTTTACTGTTCCTAACGCGGTCGCCATAAAGACGAACTTGTCTGCGGAAAATTCCTTAACCGGCAGCACAACATTGATCTTCTCGCCGTCTTGCAGCGGGAACATGTTGACGATCGGGCGGCCGCGAGAATTGCGCGAGCCCTGCGGCACTTCGTAGACCTTGACCCAGTACACGCGGCCGCGGTTCGAGAAGCACAGGATGTGATCGTGCGTGTTCGCGATGAAGAGCGTGTCGATCCAGTCGTCTTCCTTCATGGAAGTCGCCTGTTTGCCGCGACCGCCGCGCTTCTGCGCGCGATATTCCGACAACGGCTGCGATTTCACGTAGCCGGCGTGCGACATGGTCACGACCATCTCTTGCGGCGTGATCAGGTCTTCGGTGTTCAGCTCGGTGGCGTTCAGTTCGATCTTCGAGCGACGGGCGTCGCCGAATTCCGACTTGATCGACGTCAGTTCGTCGACGATGATCGCCGTAATGCGTTCCGGGCGAGCCAGAATGTCCAGCAGGTCGGCGATCTGCGCCATCACGTCGCGGTACTCGCCAATGATCTTGTCCTGCTCGAGACCCGTCAGGCGTTGCAGACGCATCTGCAGAATTTCCTGAGCCTGGGTGTCGGACAAACGGTAAAGGCCGTCGGCCTGCATACCGAAAGACGGATTCAATCCGTCAGGGCGATAGGCTTCGCGGCCACCCGCCGACGCGTTTTCCTGCTCCGCGCGCGACAACATCTCACGAACCAGCGACGAATCCCACGGACGCGCCATCAATTCCTGCTTGGCGATGGGCGGAGTCGGCGCGGCTTTGATAATCGCGATGAACTCGTCGATATTGGCGAGCGCAACGGCCAGACCTTCGAGCACATGGCCGCGTTCACGCGCCTTGCGCAGTTCGTATACCGTGCGCCGCGTCAGCACTTCCCGGCGATGCGACAGGAAGCACGACAACATCTCCTTCAGGTTCAGCAGCTTCGGCTGGCCGTCGACCAGCGCGACCATGTTCATGCCGAAGGTGTCCTGGAGCTGGGTCGCCTTGTACAGATTGTTGAGCACCACTTCCGGCACTTCGCCGCGCTTCAGCTCGATCACGACGCGCATGCCGCTCTTGTCGGACTCGTCGCGGATGTCGGAAATGCCTTCGAGCTTCTTCTCGTTGACCAGTTCGGCGATACGCTCGAGCAGCGAGCGCTTGTTCACCTGATACGGCAATTCGTCGACGATGATCGCCATGCGCTGGCCGCGATCGATTTCCTCGAAGTGCGTGAGCGCGCGCATCACCACGCGGCCGCGGCCGGTGCGATAGCCGTCGCGCACGCCCGCCACGCCGTAGATGATGCCGGCGGTCGGGAAGTCGGGCGCCGGAACGATCTCGATCAACTCGTCGATCGTGGCTTCGGGATTCTTGAGCAGGTGCTGGCACGCGTCGACAACCTCATTGAGGTTGTGCGGCGGAATATTCGTCGCCATGCCGACCGCGATGCCGGACGAACCGTTGATCAGCAGATTGGGAATGCGCGCCGGCAGAATGGCCGGCTCGTTTTCGCTGCCGTCGTAGTTCGGCGTGAAGTCGACCGTTTCCTTGTCGATGTCGGCGAGCAGCTCGTGGCCGATCTTCGCCATGCGGATTTCGGTGTAACGCATGGCCGCGGCGTTGTCGCCGTCGACGGAACCGAAGTTGCCCTGGCCGTCCACCAGCATGTAGCGCAGCGAAAAGTCCTGCGCCATGCGGACGATGGTGTCGTAAACAGCCGTGTCGCCGTGCGGGTGGTACTTACCGATGACGTCACCGACAATACGCGCCGACTTCTTGTACGCGCGGTTCCAGTCGTTGTTCAGTTCGTGCATCGCGTACAGCACGCGCCGGTGCACCGGCTTCAGGCCATCGCGAACATCGGGAAGCGCACGCCCTACGATCACGCTCATCGCGTAATCGAGATACGAACGGCGCATTTCCTCCTCGAGGGAGATTGGCAGAGTCTCTTTGGCGAATTGATCCATTATCCGTATCTTTTACGTGCGAAGGCGGCGAGAATCCGGCGCCCTCGCGTAAGCATTGCAGGCGCAATGCATCACGCGATTCTAACATGCCGGGAATCCGCGCCCGACCACGTCACGTCACCCGACGTATACCTATTAGCAAGCCGTCCCGAAAAAGTTCCGCGCGGCACTTCTTTTGGGCGGATCAGGCTCGATTCATGCGTGGGGCAATTCGCCGCCGAGCCATGACTGGCGGGACGCTGCGGGCGATTGCTTCTGTTGCGCATGCACCACAATTGGAAGGCGATTTGATCGGGGGCGGATTTTTTTATCGTCGGAAGGGAACGATATGGCAAAATGCCAACGCACAAAGAGTCAGACGCTGCTCGAAGTCTACACACAACGTTTTTTGTTCCGCACCAATGTTATACTTCGAGCAATGTATGACTTGTCTTCGTCAACAGGCTCGCAGTAAACCTGCGGTAATCTCAATTTCGAGAGGAGAAATATGAATAAACTTTCAAAGCTCGCGTTCATTGCAGCTACCGCGGTTATGGCTGCATCCGCCATGGCACAGTCGGTGCCGGCGTCGCGACAAGCTACCAATGACAACTGGGTGAATGGTACTGGCGAATACGTGTGGATGAACGGCACGAACGAGCTTTGCTGGCGCGATGCATTCTGGACGCCGGCAACGGCTAACGCAAAGTGCGACGGCGCACTGGTTGCCCAGGCTCCGACGCCGCCGGCTCCGGTCGCACCGGCACCGGCCATCACCAGCCAGAAGATCACCTATCAAGCTGACGCACTGTTCGACTTCGACAAGGCTGTCCTGAAGCCGGCTGGCAAGGAAAAGCTGGACGATCTGGCATCGAAGATTCAAGGCCTGAACCTCGAAGTCGTCGTGGCAACGGGTTACACGGACCGCATCGGTTCGGACAAGTACAACGACCGTCTGTCGCTGCGTCGCGCTCAAGCTGTGAAGGCGTACCTGGTCAGCAAGGGCATCGAATCCAACCGTATCTACACGGAAGGCAAGGGCAAGCGCAACCCGGTCACGACCGGCTGCAACCAGAAGAACCGCAAGCAACTGATCGCCTGCCTCGCACCGGATCGTCGCGTGGAAGTCGAAGTTGTCGGTACTTCGAAGCAGTAAGCTGCAAAACACGCAGTACCAAAAGCCCCGCTTCGGCGGGGCTTTTTTATTGCCGGCCGCATTTTGCCGCTCCGGTCCGTCGCCTATATACTCCGGGTTTATCCTCGAGCGCCCGCTCACCGCTCTCATCGAGGCAGCTTTGCCATGACCAACGCCGATCCCCACGAACTGAAGAAATTCAGCGACCTCGCACATCGTTGGTGGGACCCGAACGCCGAATTCAAACCGTTGCACGAACTCAACCCCGTCCGTCTGAACTGGATCGACGCCCACGCGCATCTGGCCGGCAAGCACGTGCTGGACATCGGCTGCGGCGGGGGCATCCTGTCGGAATCCATGGCAGGCCTCGGCGCGCACGTCAAAGGCATTGACCTGTCGAGCGAGGCACTCGGTGTCGCGGATCTTCACAGCCTTGAAAGTGGTGTAACCGTAAGTTACGAGGAAATCGCGGCCGAAGCGTTGGCCGCCCGCGAGCCGGGCACCTACGACGTCGTCACCTGCATGGAAATGCTCGAGCACGTACCGCAGCCGTCGGCGATCGTCGAAGCGTGCAAGACGCTCGTCAAACCGGGCGGCTGGGTGTTCTTCTCCACGCTCAATCGCAATGTGAAGTCGTACCTGTTCGCCGTGATCGGCGCCGAATACATTGCGCGGATGCTGCCCAAGGGCACGCACGACTACGCGCGGTTCATCCGCCCGTCGGAGCTCGCCGGTTTCGTGCGCGCGGCGGGGCTGCGTACGGCGGACATCAAGGGTATCGTGTACCACCCGCTCAGCAAGCACTTCGCACTGTCCGCCGACACGAGCGTGAACTACATGCTCGCCTGCCGCCGCGACGCGTGATCCCCCACTGCCGACAAGAAAATCAATGAGCGATCCCACGCCCCTGCCCCAGCGCGAAGACAACGAAGATTCGCTCGGTCTTTGCCAAGCCGTGCTGTTCGACCTCGATGGCACGCTGGCCGACACGGCGCCCGACCTGGCCGCCGCCGTCAACAAGATGCGTCACGATCGCGGACTGGAAATGGTGCCGCTCGAAAAGCTGCGTCCGCTGGCGTCGGCCGGCGCGCGCGGGCTGATCTGCGGCGGGTTCGGCATTGGGCCGGACGACCACGAGTTTGCGTCGATGCGCGAGGAGTTTCTCGCCAACTACGAAGCCGACCTCTGCATCGAGACCACGCTGTTTCCCGGCATTCCCGAATTGCTCGACGAACTCGACGCGCGCGGCGTGCGCTGGGGCATCGTCACGAACAAGGTCGCGCGGCTGACGGAACCGCTGGTCGCACAACTCGGTCTGGAGGAGCGCGCAGGCTGCGTGGTGAGCGGCGACACGACGCCTCACTCGAAGCCCCACCCCGCGCCGCTGCTGTACGCGGCAAGGGCGCTCGACATTGCGCCGGAGCGCATCGTCTACGTCGGCGACGACTTGCGCGACGTGCAGGCGGGCTTTGCCGCCGGCATGAAGACCGTGGCCGCGGCATACGGCTATTGCGGCGACGACATCCCGCCCACGCAATGGCATGCGCAGCACGTTGTGCAGTCGCCAGCCGAGTTGCAGCGGCTGTTGCGCGATATCGGCTAACAACCCAATCGATGTGCGGCGCGGGTGGCCGTTACGCGCGGCTCGAACGGCACGGAAACGTCCCAGAAACGTGTCGAAAGCAAGCCGAGACACGGCCGTCAAATTATTGTAAAATCTACTTTGGCTCAACGTTCCGAGCAACGAACCGCGGGGGCGACCTGGTTTCGACAGGGGTTGCGAAGCGGCTAGGGCATGTCGAGGACCCGTCACCTCGTTAATCAATGGGAAAAACGTAACTGCAAACGACGATACGTTCGCACTGGCAGCCTAAGGGCCGCCGTCCTCTGCCTAGTTCACTGACGGGCTAGTGTCGCAAGACCGGTAGCAATACCGACAGAGGTCATATACGTCAGTTAAGCCTTGACGGAGTCACGACGTCCGGGTCGAAAACCTAGTGAATCGCCGTAGTGCAGCGTGTTCGTCCGCGTCACTACGGTTAAATCAAAAGACAGAACTAAACATGTAGAACTGGTCGTAGAGTGCTTCTGGACGCGGGTTCGATTCCCGCCGCCTCCACCACACACCTTGCAGCAAAGTGCAGTGCTTTGCGCACCGCTTAAACTAGAACCCCGACGGCGTGAGCCTTTCGGGGTTTTTTGTTTTGCATCGCCGATGCATCGGCGGATAAGCCGCGCCTCCCACCGCCCGCTGCCTGCTCCAACCGCCTCCCGCTGCCCAGAACTGCCCTTCAGGCCAGCACCGCGCGCGCGCGAAACACCCACCAAACACCCACGGAATAAACCCACCTCCCCATCCGTTAATACTCACGCGCCGACGCACGCCGCGTCGCGCGAATCCACACAACAAACAGGAGCCGACATCATGCGCAAGACCCTCTTCTGCCTCGCCCTGCTCGCCTTGCAACAGAGCGCTTTCGCCGAGCCTCCGAAAGTGGTCGACGGCCGCTTCGTCAGCGCCGACGGCATGACGCTCTATACGTTCGACAAGGACACCACGCCCGGCGTGAGCGCGTGCACCGGCGGCTGCACGAGCTATTGGCCGGCCGCGGTGGCGAGTCCGTCGGACAAGCCGTCGGGAGACTGGACGCTGATCCCGTCCGCGGACGGCAAGCAGCAATGGGCATACAAAGGTCATCCGCTCTATCGCTACGCGGCCGACAAGCAGGCGGGCGACACCAAGGGAGACGGGTTCAAGGACGTGTGGCACACCGCGAAGCCCTGACCGTCGACACCCGCGAGCCCATAAAAAAACGCCGGCAAATTGCCGGCGTCGTCATCGAGATTCGTGCACTTCGAGCAGGCCGCTAAGCCTGCTATTCCTTCGGACATTGCAGATTGCAGCCGTTCGGATCGCCCAGGTCGCCGCGCTTGCGCATCGCCGATTTCTTGCCGGACTGATACTTGTCCGACGGCGCCGACGCGGCGAACGGCATTTGCGGATGTTCGGCAAGCCGGAACTGCTCCTGCAGAATGCCGCCCGGCACGCCCGGCGAGTTCTGCGCGACAGCGACCGACGCGGTCGCGAGCAGCAAGCCGGCCGACGCGGCCGCGGCACATGCATGTAGAAGAACTTTCATATCGATTCGAAGCGCGGCGACGCGCGGGGTTGGCAAAAACGGAAGCTTAGAGAGTATCGCAAACGAAAGCCATCCGCAGCGGCGAGCACGTGAGATGCGCGGCGGGTTGTTTACCACCGCTTACGCGCCCGCCCCGCTCAATCCCGCCTCGAGATCCACGAGCTTGCCGCAGTCACGCGGGTCGTAGCCTTGCAGCCGATCGACGCTCGCATGAAACGCGCTGCTTCGCAGCAGTTCGATGACCGCCGACAGCGGCGCGCGCTCGAGCCGAGCGCGGTCACACGCGAAATAATAGTCTTCGTCGACAGCGGGAATGAAGTCGAGTCCGAAATGATGCGCGGCAGGTTCCACGCCGAAACCCACGTCCGCCATGCCGCTCGCGACGAACGCCGCGATCGCCGAATGCGTGAGTTCCGCCGACGCATAGCCGTTCACGCCATCCGGGTCGATGCCCAACTTGCGCAGCGCCAGATCGAGCAGCATGCGCGTGCCGGAACCATGCTGCCGATTGACGAAGCGAATGTCGTCGCGAGACAGGTCTGAGAGGCCAAGAATCCGTTTCGGATTGCCCTTGCCGAGAAAGAGCCCCTGCTTGCGCCGCGTCAGATGCACGAGCACATGACGCTGTGGATCGAGCCAGCGCCGGTACGTGTCCGCACATGCCGCGCGAAACTCGCCTAGCGGCAAGTGGAAACCGGCCAGCTCGCACTCGCCGCGCGCGAGCGCGCTCACGGCGTCTGCGCCATCGCGGTACTTGATGTCGACCGGAAGCTCCTGCGCGACCAAGGCGGTGACGAGCGCGGCCACCGCGTAACCATGCGACGCATGAATGCGCACGTGATCGACGGGCGGCGCGAGCCAGCGGTTCAGATCGCTCGCCACTTCGCTCGCGAGCGCCTGCATGTTGCCGTCGAGCCGTTCGCCGCACAGACGCTGCGCGCGCAGCACGGCTTGACCGAGTTCGGACAGCACGGAGCCGCGGCCGCGCTCCTTCGCGATCAGCGGACCGCCCAGACGCTCCTCGATTGCGCGCAACAAACCCCACGCATGACGGTAGGACAAACCCTTAAGCGTCGCCGCCTGCGCGATGCTGCCGGATTCGTCCACGAGAGCGAGCAGCGGCACGACGTCCGACAGGCTTGCCTCCCGGCCATCCGGGCCCTTCAATACTAGTTGAGCGTGGCACTCGATTCTGATCATATATGTGCAGGTATTTCCTATTGCATCGGCCGTTTCGCCCGCCTATCGTTCGGCTATCCCATATCGAATAGACGAAGCATAAGTGCACGCATTATGAATAACAAGTGCATATATGACTTTGGAGGAGCCCCCACTTGGACGATCTCATCGCCATCGCGCCGGAAGAGCTCGTAGCGCGCCACGCACAACCTGGCAGGTCGCTGCTGGCCGTGCTGCACGCGATTCAGGACGAACTCGGCTACGTGCCGCCCGCCGCCGTTCTACCTCTCGCACGCACGATGAACCTGTCGCGCGCGGAAGTGCACGGCGTCATCACGTACTACCACCATTTCCGCACGCAGCCGGCCGCGCCCGTCACGGTGCAACTGTGCCGCGCGGAAGCCTGCCGCAGCATGGGCACCGAGGCGCTCGCGCAGCACATCGAGTCGCATACGGGCTGCCGCTTCGACGCCGAACACAAAGCCGGCGCCGCGGTGGAACTGGAGTCGGTGTACTGCCTCGGCCAATGCGCGCTTTCGCCCGCGATGATGGTGAACGGCACGCTGCACGCGAAAATCACGCCGCAAAAATTCGACGCGATTTTCGCGGCTGCCAGCAAATGCGTGGAGGTGACGGCATGACGCGTATCTATGTTCCCCGCGATTCGTCGGCACTCGCACTGGGCGCGGACGCGCTCGCCGACGCGATCAAAGCCGAGGCGGCACGCCGCGGCATCACGATCGAACTCGTTCGCAACGGCTCGCGCGGCTTGTTGTGGCTCGAACCGCTCGTCGAAGTGCAAACCGCCGCAGGACGCATCGGTTACGCGAACGTCGACGAAAGCGACGTGGCCGCGCTGTTCGACGCGGGCTTTATCGACGGTGGCGAGCATGCGCGCCGCGTCGGCGTGGTCGACGAGATTCCGTATCTGAAGAAGCAGCAGCGCCTGACGTTCGCGCGCATCGGCATCACCGACCCGCTTTCAACCGACGACTACGTCGCGCACGGCGGCCTCGAAGGTCTGCGCAACGCGCTGCAGACCGACGGCGACGCCGCCTGCGAAGCGCTGATCGAATCGGGCCTGCGCGGACGCGGCGGCGCCGCGTTCCCGGCCGGCATCAAGTGGCGCACCGTGCGCGCCGCGAAGGCCGCGCAGAAGTACATCGTCTGCAATGCCGACGAAGGCGACTCCGGCACCTTCTCCGACCGCCTCGTGATGGAAAGCGATCCGTATGTGCTGATCGAAGGCATGATCATCGCGGGCGTCGTGACCGGCGCGACGGCGGGCTACATCTACGTGCGCAGCGAATATCCGCATTCGATCGCCACGCTCGAAGCGGCAATCGTGAAGGCGCGCGCCGCCGGCTGGCTCGGCGACAGCGTGCTCGGCTCCGCGCATCGCTTCGAACTGTTCGTCGCAAAAGGCGCGGGCTCGTATGTGTGCGGCGAGGAAACGGCGCTGCTCGAATCGCTCGAAGGCAAGCGCGGCATTGTTCGCGCGAAGCCGCCGGTGCCCGCGCTCGTCGGCCTCTACGGTCAGCCGACGGTGATCAACAACGTCATCACGCTGGCAACGGTGCCGATCATCTTCGCGCGCGGCGCGGCGTTCTACAAAGACTTCGGCATGGGTCGCTCGCGCGGCACTCTGCCGTTTCAGCTCGCGGGCAACGTCAAGCAAGGCGGGCTCGTGGAGCTTGCATTCGGCGTGACGCTGCGCGAACTGATTTACGACTATGGCGGCGGCACGGCAAGCGGCCGGCCGGCGCGCGCCGTTCAAGTGGGCGGCCCGCTCGGCACCTATCTGCCGGAAAGCCAGTGGGACATTCCGATGGATTACGAAGCGTATGCGGCGGTCGGCGCCGTGGTCGGTCACGGCGGCCTTGTCGTGCATGACGACACGTCGAATCTCGCCGAACTCGCGCAATACGCGATGCACTTCTGCGCGATCGAATCGTGCGGCAAGTGCACGCCGTGCCGCATCGGTTCGACACGCGGCGTCGAGGTGATCGCGCGCATGCGGAACGGCGATACGTCGACGCGGCAAGTGCAGTTGCTGCGCGATCTGTGCGACACGATGGTGTCCGGATCGCTTTGCGCGATGGGCGGCATGACGCCGTATCCGGTGATGTCTGCGCTCGACCATTTTCCTGAAGACTTCGGCCTCGCCGGCGCTGGCGCCGATGCACCGAAAGCTGCGGCCTGAACGAGGAGCCCAACTATGTCAGACATGCTCAACTCTACTGCCGGCGCCCCGAAGCAAGTCCCCTCGGCGGGCGGCTGCGGATCCGGCAACTGCGCGTGCAAATCGCAAGCGCAGGCTCAAACGCAAGCCCCGCGCTCGTACTTCGACGAAACCGATTTCGGCACGCCCGCGCGTCATGCGGACGTCGACGTGACGCTTGAAATCGACGGCCAGGCGGTCACGGTGCCGGCCGGCACATCGGTGATGCGCGCCGCCGTCGAAGCAGGCGTGAACGTGCCGAAGCTTTGCGCAACCGATTCGCTGGAACCGTTCGGCTCGTGCCGTTTGTGTCTCGTCGAGATCGAAGGCAAGCGCGGTTATCCGGCCTCGTGCACGACGCCGGTCGAAGCCGGCATGAAAGTGCGCACGCAAACCGACCGTCTGCAATCGCTGCGCCGCAATGTGATGGAGCTGTACATCTCCGATCACCCGCTCGATTGCCTGACCTGCCCCGCGAACGGCGACTGCGAACTGCAGGACATGGCGGGCGTGACCGGCCTGCGCGAAGTGCGCTACGGTTTCGACGGCGCGAATCACCTGAACGACAAGAAGGATGAATCGAATCCGTACTTCACCTACGATCCGGCGAAGTGCATCGTCTGCAATCGCTGCGTGCGCGCGTGCGAGGAAACGCAAGGCACGTTCGCGCTGACCATCGCCGGGCGCGGTTTCGAATCGCGCGTGGCCGCGAGCGAAAACCAGCCGTTCATGGATTCGGAGTGCGTGTCGTGCGGCGCGTGCGTGGCCGCTTGCCCGACCGCGACGTTGCAGGAAAAGACCGTGATCATGCTGGGCCAGGCCGAGCATTCGGCCGTCACCACCTGCGCGTATTGCGGCGTCGGCTGCTCGTTCAAGGCGGAGATGAAGGGCAACCAGGTCGTGCGCATGGTGCCGTTCAAGAACGGCCAGGCGAACGAAGGACACGCGTGCGTGAAGGGCCGCTTCGCATGGGGCTACGCAACACACAAGGATCGCATCACGAAGCCGATGATCCGCGCGAAGATCACCGACCCGTGGCGCGAAGTGAGCTGGGAAGAAGCGATCAATTACGCGGCCTCGGAATTCCGCCGCATTCAGGCGAAGCACGGGCGCGATTCGATCGGCGGCATTACGTCGTCGCGTTGCACGAACGAAGAAACCTATCTGGTGCAGAAGCTCGTGCGCGCCGCGTTCGGCAACAACAACGTCGACACCTGCGCACGCGTTTGCCACTCGCCGACCGGCTACGGTCTGAAGACGACGCTCGGCGAATCGGCGGGCACGCAGACCTTCGCCTCGGTCGATAAAGCCGACGTCATCATGGTGATCGGCGCGAATCCGACCGACGGCCATCCGGTGTTCGCCTCGCGTCTGAAGCGCCGCGTGCGCGAAGGCGCGAAGCTGATCGTGGTCGATCCGCGCCGCATCGACATCGTCGATACGCCGCACGTGAAGGCATCGCATCATCTGCAATTGCGCCCCGGCACCAACGTCGCGGTGGTCAACGCGCTCGCTCATGTGATCGTCACCGAAGGGCTGCTGAACGAAGCGTTCATCGCCGAACGCTGCGAAGGCCGCGCGTTCGAGCAATGGCGTGATTTCGTCGCGCTGCCGGAGAATGCGCCCGAAGCAACGGAAGCCGTGACCGGCGTGCCGGCCAAAGACGTGCGTGAAGCCGCGCGCATCTACGCGACGGGCGGCAACGCGGCGATCTACTACGGCTTGGGCGTCACCGAACACGCGCAAGGCTCGACGATGGTGATGGGCATCGCGAACCTTGCGATGGCGACGGGCAACATCGGCCGCGAAGGCGTCGGTGTGAATCCGCTGCGCGGCCAGAACAACGTGCAGGGTTCGTGCGACATGGGCTCGTTCCCGCATGAGTTGCCGGGCTATCGCCACATCAGCGACACGATCGTGCGCTCGCAGTTCGAAGACGCGTGGAATGTCACGCTGCAAACCGAGCCGGGTCTGCGCATTCCGAACATGTTCGAAGCCGCGCTCGACGGCAGCTTCATGGGCCTGTACTGCCAGGGCGAGGACATCGTGCAGTCGGACCCGAACACGCATCATGTGGCGGCGGCGTTGTCGGCGATGGAATGCATCGTCGTGCAGGATATTTTCCTGAACGAGACCGCGAAGTACGCGCATGTGCTGCTACCCGGCTCGACCTTCCTCGAAAAGGACGGCACCTTCACGAACGCGGAGCGCCGCATCTCGCGCGTGCGCAAGGTCATGCCGCCGGTGCCGGGTTACGCCGACTGGGAAGTCACGCTGCTGCTCTCGCGCGCGCTCGGCTACGAAATGGACTACACGCATCCGTCCGAAATCATGGACGAGATCGCGCGTCTCACGCCGACCTTCCACGGCGTGTCTTACAAGAAGATCGACGAGCTGGGCAGCATCCAGTGGCCGTGCAACGAAGAGGCGCCGGACGGCACGCCGACCATGCACGTCGACACGTTCGTGCGCGGCAAGGGCAAGTTCGTGATTACGAAGTTCATCGCGTCGCCGGAAAAAGTCACGCGCAAGTTCCCGCTGCTGCTGACGACGGGGCGCATCCTGTCGCAGTACAACGTGGGCGCGCAAACGCGGCGCACCGAGAACTCGCGCTGGCACGACGAGGACCGGCTCGAACTGCATCCGCACGACGCGGAAGAACGCGGCATCAAGACGGGCGACTGGGTCGGCATCGAATCGCGCGCGGGACAAACCGTGCTGCGCGCGAAAGTGACCGAGCGGATGCAGCCGGGCGTCGTTTATACGACGTTCCACTTCCCCGAATCGGGCGCGAACGTGATCACCACCGAGAGTTCGGACTGGGCGACCAACTGTCCGGAATACAAGGTGACCGCCGTGCAGGTGATGCCGGTCGAACAGCCGTCCGAGTGGCAGAAAGAGTATTCGCGCTTCAACGCGGAGCAACTCGAGTTGCTCAAGCAGCGCGAGCTGGCCAACGCGACGTCGGGTAAGTGAGGCGACGATGGACACTCAGAATCTGATCGACATGGCGAACCGCATCGGCGATTTTTTCGATTCGATGCCGGATCGCGAAGAAGCCATCACCGGTGTCGCCGACCATATCCGCCGCTTCTGGGAGCCGCGCATGCGGCGCGCGCTGCTCGCAGCGCTCGATGCGCCGCAGGCGGGCGGCATCGAGATGTCGGCAATCGTGAAGGAAGCGCTCGTGAAGAACCGCGAGCGTCTGACGCCCGCTGAGCCTTCCATCGCGTGATGAGTGCGTGACGGGTGCATGACGGCCGTCTCACACGGCCGTCTGCTCCGGTATCTGACCATCGACGGTGAACCACGCTTCACAGTGCCGCAGCAGGCCGTTCAGATCGGAGCCTGTGCGTCCGCGCGCGCTGATGTAGCCGTCGGGCCGCAGCAGATAAAACGACGGCCGCGTGCGTCCATACGATTCGGCCAGCGACGGCCCGCCGTCGCCGCTCGTATCCGTCACGCGCCAGATGCGCACCGCCCCTTCCAATAGCTTCTCCATGTCGGCCGTCAGCCGCTCGAGTTCGGCGTCGGCCGGCGGCGCGTGCTTTGCGTCGGGATCGAGCGGTTTGTCATCGGCGGGCAACGGAGGCACCAGCAGAAACAGCGAGAAAAATGCCGGGTCGTGCAGATCGTAAATGCAGCCGATGCCGGGCGCGCGCCCAAGCGGACCGTCGACCACATGCACGACCGCATCCGGCGCGCGTTCGCCCGCGCGCGGCCCACCGTCGAGCACGCGCTCGAGCGTCAGCGGACTGCGCCGGTACTGGATCGACAACTCGCTGATCGTGAGCCGCGCCGCGTCGCGCAGCGGACCGAGCGCGGCAAGAACCGGCATCACCCGCTCGCGCAGCAGCTTGAGCGGACCGTGATCCGCCTCGGCCATCTGCGTGATGAAGCCGGTTTGCCGCAGCACGTCGCGCTCGATCGGATGCCGCTCGATATGGTAGGTGTCGAGCAGGCGATCGGGCGCGGCACCCTTAAATACGCGCGCGAGCTTCCAGCCGAGATTGAACGCTTCCTGGATGCCCGTGTTCATGCCTTGCGCGCCGGCCGGGCTGTGCACATGCGCGGCGTCGCCGGCAAGGAACACGCGCCCGACGCGCAGGCGCTCCACCATCCGGCTGTTCACATGGAAGTACGAGGACCACGCAAGCTCGGATACGTCGACGCGTTCATGCACGCGCCTTGCCACGAGCGCCTTGCATTCGTCGAGCGACGGCGCTCGCACACGTGCGAGCGGCGGCTCGCCGAGCACCACCGGCGAGAGCGGCGCGGCAGCGACCGGCGTCGGCTCCACCGCATGATCCGCGATCAGACGATGCCGGCCGTGTCCCATCGGAAACAGTGCAACGAGACCTTCGCCTGAAGCGAAGATGTGAAATTCGTCGTCGGGCCAATCGGTTTCGGCATGAACATCGGCGAGCAGAAAGGTCTGCTCCGACGTCTTGCCCACGAAGTTCAGGCCGAGCCCGTGGCGGATCGCGCTGTGCGCGCCATCGGCGGCGATCATGTAGGACGGACGCAGCGTTTCCGTGTGACCGTCGGCGCGCCGCAGCGTCGCCTGAACGCCGACCGAGCCTTGCGAGAACATCGTGAGTTCGACGCCGCGCTCGATCGTCACGCCGAGCGTCGCGAGATGCTCGGTGAGCAAACGCTCGGTCACCGACTGATCGAGAAACAGCAGATACGGATAGCGCGTGTGCAGCGGATCGAAGTCGAGCTGCGCGAGGCGCATGCCGTTCGAAAACAGATTGGCGACGCGCGCGCGATGGCCGAGTTCGAGAAACCGTTCGGCCAGCCGATGCTGCTCCAGCAGTTCAAGCGTGCGCGCCTGAATGCCGATGGCCCGCGAATACGGGTTCGGCTGCATCGCGCGGTCGATGAGACGCACGGGAATGTGAGCGCGCGCGAGACTCATGGCGGCGGCGAGCCCGGTCGGCCCCGCACCGACGATCAGCACCGGCGACGCATTATTAGCAGCAGCGTTCATGCGAAACTCCGCAGACCACAGTGCGCTCTAGTGTACAACCCGCGCCCGCGCGCCGGACGGCGGGCTGCATCGGATGCGAGGCGTATCGCGCATAGCGGTCGGGCTCGCGGCGGCCGTCCGCGCTTGCGTGTTCCGCGATGTACGTTGGCGACGCGTTATGCATGAATGCGCGCTTTCGTCGCGTGCTTCAGCGCGCAGTGTGCGGATGCTCCATCGCGCAACGATGATCGGTCGTGCCGAGGTCCACTTGCAGCGTCGCGTGCTGCATCGAAAAACGTTCGCGCAACGCGAGCACGATGCCGTCGAGCCCCTCGTCGCCGGGATGGCCTGCCGGCATCACGAGATGCGCGCTGAGCGCGTTGCCGGTCGTGGACAGCGCCCAGATGTGCAGATCGTGCACGTCCTCGACACCGGGCTGATCCGCGAGATAGTCGCGGATGCGCTCGACATCGACGCCCGAGGGCACCGCATTGAGCGCGAGGCGCACCGAGTCGCGCAACAGACCCCACGTACCGTAGACGACAACCGCGACCACGAGCAGGCTCATCAGCGGGTCGAGCCACGTCCAGTTGGTGTAGAGAATCACGAGGCCGCTGATCGCGACCGCCGCGGACACGCCGGCGTCGGCGGCCATGTGCAGAAAGGCGCCGCGGATGTTGAGGTCTTCCTTCTGCCCGCGCATGAAGAGACACGCGGACAGTCCGTTGACGACCATGCCCACCGCCGCGACGACGAACACCGCGAGGCCCGCGACGGGCGCGGGGTTCATCAGCCGGTCGATGGCCTCCGCGACGATCACGCCGCATGCGAACAGCAACAACGCCGCATTCGCCAGCGACGCGAGAATCGACGAACTGCCGTAGCCGAACGTGTAGCGCGCGGAAGGACGGCGTGTCGCGAGCCAGGCGGCGCCCCAGGCCAGCAGCAGGCCGAGCACGTCGGAGAGATTGTGGCCGGCGTCGGCGAGCAGCGCGGTCGAATGCGCGAGCACGCCGTACACGGCCTGGATCACGACGATCGCGACGTTCAGCGCGACGGCCAGCGCGAACGCGAAGCCGTGGCCGGCTACGGGCGCGTGGTGGTGATGATGGCCGTGGGCGTGGTCGTGGCTGTGTGAGTGCGAGTGGTGTGTGCCGTGGTTGTGGCCGTGGTTGTGGCCGTGGTCGTCGTGGTGGTGGTGTTCGCCGTGACCGTGACTGTGACTGTGCGTGTCCTGTTGCCCATCTTCTCTTTCTTCGATTGTCTTCATGGCAGATCCAATGCGTCGTCACTGGCAGGCTCGGCGACGTGTTCAAGCATGCCGGCCAGCATCGCGCTGATGTGGCGATCGGCGGCGAAATAGAAAACCTGTTTGCCCTGCCGCTGCGCCCGCACGATCCGCGCCGCGCGCAACAGCCGCAAATGATGACTCACGAGCGACGGCGACAAACCGAGCTCGTCGGCAATCGCACCGACCGCGCGCCGGCCGTCGACGCAGGCGAGCACGATGCGCAGCCGCGTCGGATCGCCGAGCAGGCGAAACAGATCGGCGAGCGGCGCGACGCTTTTTGCCGCGTGCGGCTCGAAGCCCGCAGGCGATGGCGCAGAGACCGTAGCAGGAATCATGGCAGCGTACATATGAACAGGTATTCACAGGTTAAGCGAAAGCCGCGCAACGGGTCAAACCGGAGCGAGCCTCCGCGAGTGTGGGAAAATGCGGCCTCTGCCTCACCCGACTACCATCCCCCGTCATGCAACCTGTATTTGACCGCGCTTTCGCGGCGCATCGTGACGGCCGCCTCGACGACGCCGAACGCGGCTACCGCGCGACGCTCGACGGCAATCCCGCGCACGTCGACGCGTTGCATCTGCTGGGCGTGCTGCGCCATCAGCAGGGCCAGCACGCCGAAGCCGCCGAGCTGGTGCGGCGCGCGGTCAACCTGCGCCCGCAAGACGCCGCGCTGCAGCTGAACCTCGGCAACGCGCTGAAGGCGCTCGGCCAGATCGACGAGGCCATCGACCAGTTCCGCAACGCGCTGACGCTCGCGCCGTCGTTCCCGATGGCGCACTACAACCTCGGCAACGCGTATGCGGCAACGGGCCGTCACGAGGACGCCGCGGACGCGTTCCGCCGTTCGTTGCACCTGCAACCGGACGACGCGTCGTCGCACAACAATCTCGGCAACGCGCTGCACGCGCTCGGACGTCACGAGGAAGCCATCGCGTCGTTCCGGCGCACGCTCGAGCTGCGCCCCGGACACGCGGGCGCGCTGAACAACATGGGCATGTCGCTCAATGCGCTCGGCCGCGCGGACGAAGCGATTCCCTGCTTCAAGGCCGCGTTGGCCGCCGAGCCGCGCTTCGTCGCCGCGCATTTCAACCTCGCCAATACGTTCGACGCCACCGGCCGCCACGCGCAAGCCGTCGCGTCGTTCGAAGCGGCGCTCGCGTTGCAGCCGAACCTGCCGCCCGCCATCTACGGCATGGGCAATGCGCTGGCCGCGCTCGGGCGCCACACGGAGGCGATACCGTATCTCGAACGCTCGGTCGGGCTCGATCCGCAATTCGCGCTCGCCTGGCTGAGCCTCGGCACCGCGCACCAGGCGCTGGGCGCGCACGCCACCGCGCTTCGCGCATTCGATCAGGCGTTGCGCTTGCAGCCCGATCTCGCGTCCGCGCATATGAACCGCGCGCTCGCGTGGCTCGCGTTGGGCGATTTCGCGCGCGGCCTGCCGGAATACGAATGGCGTCTGCAAACCGTCGCCGAACCGGCCATCGAGACCGTGCCGCGCTGGCACGGCGAGCCGGCCGCGCAGCGCACGCTGCTGATCCACGCGGAACAGGGTTTCGGCGATACGCTGCAGTTCGTGCGCTTCGTCCCGCTCGCCGCGCAGCGTGCGGCGCGCGTCGTGCTAGAAGTGCAGCCACCGTTGCTGCCGCTGCTCGCGCCGGTCGCGGAAGCCTGGCGCGTGACGCTCATCGCGCGAGGCGCGCCGCGTCCCGCCGCCGACATCCAATGCCCGTTGCTCAGCTTGCCGCTCGCGCTCGGCACGACGTTCGCCACGATTCCCGAGCGCACGCCTTATTTGAGCGCGCCGCCCGCGTATCGGCGCAAATGGCGCGGTTCGATCGGCGGCCAGGCGAAGCGTAAGATCGGGCTCGCGTGGTCCGGGCGCATCCAGCAAAACGAAACGCGTTCGATGCCGCTCGCCGCGCTCGAGCCGCTTTTCGCGCTCGAAGGCATCGACTGGATTGTGCTGCAGCCTCACCTCAGCGCCGAAGAACGCGCGGCGCTCGACGGGCATCCGCGCGCCGGGTCGATTCATCGGTTCGACGAGCGGATCGGCGACTTCGCGGATACGGCGGCGATCATCGAACGGCTCGATGCGGTGGTGTCGATCGATACGTCGATTGCGCATCTCGCCGGTGCGCTGCGCAAGCCGCTGTGGCTGATGCTGCCGTTCGCGCCCGACTGGCGCTGGTGTCACGACGACACGCGCAGCCCGTGGTACGCCAGTGCGAAGCTGGTGCGCCAGCCAAGGCCGGGTGCGTGGCGCGAAGTGGTGGAAGCCGTCGCGGAAGAACTGCGCCGCGGCTAGCGTCGCGCGTTGAACAAAGCGCTGAACAAGCGTTGAATCCGCGCGAAAACCGCGAGTCAGGCAAACAAACAAAAACCCTGCAGCGAAGCTCGCGTGCAGGGTTTTAATGACCATCTCAATGCGACCCCGCGTTCTGGCGAGCGCGGGGTTTTCTTTTATGCGCCGATGCCGCAGCAGGCGTCAGCGCGCGCCACGCCTCACGCGCCCTTGTATTGATTGCGCGATTCAGGCGTGCGGTACAACACGAGCGTCGCGATCAGTCCGCAGATCGCCGCCACGCCGAGGAAGATACCCGGCGCCGCCTTGTTTTCGGTGGAATGAATCAGTAACGTCGAAATGGCCGGCGTGAAGCCGCCGATCGTCGTCGCGAGACTGTAGGCCAGCGAAAAGCCCGCAGTGCGCACTTCGACCGGCATCACTTCGGTCAGCGCGACGACCATTGCGCCGTTGTAGCTGCCGTACAGGAACGACAGCCACAGCTCGACCGTGAGCAGACGCGCGAACGACGGCTCGGCGACGAGCCATTGCAGCGCCGGATAAGCGCTCACAATGGTCAGCGCGGTAAAAGCCAGCAGCACCGGACGACGGCCGATGCGATCCGACAGCGCGCCCGCGAGCGGCAGCCAGATCAGATTCGACAGGCCGATACACACGGTGACGACGAGCGTGTCGATCGCCGACAGCTTCAGCACTTCCTTGCCGAACGTCGGCGTGTAAGCGGTGATCATGTAGAACGACACCGTCGTCATGATGACCATGCCCATGCCGCCCAGCACCGTGACCCAGTTCGCGGCCATGCTCTTCATGATCTCGCCCATGCCCGGACGATGCTTGCGCGCGGAGAACTCCGCGGTTTCCTTCAGCGAACGGCGGATCATGAACAGGAACGGCACGATCAGGCAGCCGATCAAAAACGGCACGCGCCAGCCCCATGCGCTCATCTGGTCGGCGGGCAGCGTCTTGTTGAGCATCACGCCGATCAGCGCGGCGAACACCACGGCGACCTGCTGGCTGCCCGACTGCCACGCGCAATAGAAGCCCTTGTTTCCCTTGGTGGCAATTTCCGACAGATACACCGACACGCCGCCGAGTTCGACGCCCGCGGAAAAGCCTTGCAGCAGCCGGCCGAACAGCACGAGCACCGGTGCGAGCACGCCGATCGTCGCGTAGCCTGGAATCGACGCCACCGTGAGCGTGCCGAGCGCCATCAGGCCGAGCGTGAGGATGAGCCCCTTGCGCCGGCCATGATGATCGATGTACGCGCCGAGGACGATCGCGCCGAGCGGCCGCATCAGGAAGCCCGCGCCGAACACGGACAGCGAGAGCATCAGCGACGCAAATTCGCTGCCGCTCGGAAAGTAGGTCTTGGCGATCGCGGACGCGTAGTAGCCATAGACCATGAAGTCGTACATCTCAAGAAAGTTGCCGCTGACCACGCGGAACACTGTCTTGACCTTGGATTCTTCCGACGAAGAAATAGCGTGGGACGCTGTTGACATTGACGTTCTCTGATAAGCCCACGCCGCGCGAACGACGGCGATCTGGCAGTTGAAACGGGCCGCCTTGTCGAACTGGCGGATGCCACAGGCAAACGGCCGCTGCGGATAGCGCCGCGCCGAGGGGCGCAGCATTTTGCAAGCGAAGGCGCTGGAGCGGTATCAGGGTAAACGTTGTGAACCGCCGGGAGCCGCGCCGCCACATGTTACCGTCGATGGCACTGTTGCGTATTCCCTACATTTTCATTACAGCCGGCCCGGCGGCGGGCGGCCGCTAAAATTGCGATTCAGCCATTCCCGTCGATGCCGTTCCCATCCTTCCCATCCTTCCCACGCTTCCCATGCCTCTCATGCAGACCGCCCCTGCCTTGTCGCTGCGCACCGCCACCGTCGCCGACACCGCGCTCATCGCGTCGATTCACACCACGAGTTGGCGCGCCACTTACCGTGGCCTGCTGCCCGACGCTTTTCTCGACGGCGAGGTCGCGCAGGAACGCGCCGACTGGTGGCAGGCGCGCATGCGCGCGCCGGGCGGCGAGCGCCGCATCGTGCTGATCGCGGTGCTGGACGATAAGCCGATCGGCTTCGTGTGTGTCGAGCGTCAGCCGGAGTCCGCGTGGGGCGTGCTGCTCGATAACCTTCACGCACTGCCGGGCTACCAGGGAATCGGCGTCGGGAAGCTGTTGATGCGCGCCGCCAAAGACTGGGCTCGTACGCAAGGTGAGACGCAGCTGCATCTGTATGTGCTCGAAGGCAATATGCCCGCGATCGGCTTTTATGAGCGGCAAGGCTGGCAGTTCGCCGGCGCGGAACCGGACCGCATGGGCGGCGTGGACATCACTGCGCTGCGTTATGTTTATCGATTGGACGGGGCTGGCGTTTGATCCGCGTTTGACCGACGTTTGTCGTGTCCGTTAGCGCAGATCCAGGAAGTATCCGCAGGTACTTTGCGAAGCTTCCGAGCGTTACGGCGTTTCATTCCAGCGCATCATCTTCTCTTCCCGACGATGGCTTTCCACGCACGGCGCCGATGCGTCCTTCGCATGCGTGCGAGCGCGTGTTGGTGGGTTGCTGCGCCTCTGCGCTCTGGCCCTCGCATGCACGCGCGAGGCGCTTTCGCGTGATGTTTTTGCGTAGCGTTTTTGCGTAGCGTTTTTACGTAGTGCTGCGAGCCCCTCGTCACCGACCCACGGATGCCCAGGCGGCGTCCCTCCCCGAGGCGCTGCAAGAGAGCGATGTCCACCACACCGTTAACCGTAGTCGAAGGCGCGATGGCGTTGCCGCGCTCGCGCCCGTTCAATGATGTGCCGGCGCCATTTGGCCGCGGCTGGACCTTGCTCGCGCCATGCTATTCGCTGGACAGGGGGCTACACGGGCTATACCGCGCGGTCCTCGAAACGTTTGATTTGAGCCAGCAGCCGATTCGCTCGTTTTGTCGATGGGTGGCGCCGGAGGGTCGGCGTGAGGATGCGGTAGTTGCGATGGCTGCAGGGTCGGTGGGTGGCGAGGGGGCGTCGCGGATTGGCGAAGGGGTGGAGGCCGAGGCGTTGGAGGTTCCGTGGGGGGTGGCGTCTGCGGGTTCTGCGGGTTCTGCGGGTTCTGCGGGTTCTGCGGGTTCTGCGGGTTCTGCGGCTTCTGCGGCTTCTGCGGCTTCTGCGGCTTCGGTGGCTTCGGTGGCTTCTGCGCGCTCGGTGGATTTGATGCCGCCGGTGGGTTCGGCTTGGACGGATGCGCCGTTGCTCGCCGACGCATTGCCTTTCGCACAAGCTGCCGTTTCGCCGGATGCTTGCGCAACCGAGACAACACATCCTTCAGAAGCCGCACGGCGCGCGCCTCGCGCGCTATTCCCGCCGCGGTGGGCGCTCGCGGGCGGCGTCTGCGCTGTGAGCGGCGCGGCACTGCTTACGTGGATGGCCACCCATGACGGCGCTTCGCATCCGCGCAACGGTCACGACATGAAATCCGCGGAAGGAGCCGTTGCCGTCCCCAACACGATGGCTGCGCAAACTCCGTTGCGCCGCGGCGCCGACAGTTCCAACAAGATCCACGAAGCCGTGCGCGCGAAGCCCGCGAGTGCAGCTTCCGCGACGCAGCTTGCGCGTGCCGCGTCAGCGCCGGAAGCGGACCGAGGCATTGTCGTCGGCGCGACCGCGGGACGCCCGGAAACAGCAAAGCCGATCGAGCCGCGCATGCCGGCAGGCAGGTCGATCACACGCGCACGCGAGCAGCTTGCTGCAAGGAAAGACGGTCGTCATGTGGACATGCGACGGCATCTTGCAGATGGCGCCGCGGTGAGCCATCGGCGGTATGCAGCCGTCGACGCGTCGAGCATCGCAGCGCAAGCGACCGCGCCGCGAACGATCGTCAAGCCGTCCGTTGCGGGTGCATACTCACCGCTTCGGCCGGCGCAGTTGGGCACGCACGATTACGCGTCGATGGACATGAGCGCGGGCGTCGGTAGCAGCGGTCGCGCGCAAGCGGCGCAAATGGCGCAGTCGGCGCAATGGTCGCAAGTAGCGGAAGAAGTCCAACAGGCCCGAGACGCCGAACGCCGCCGAGACGCTCAAGACGCGCAACCCATAGAACAAGCGCAACGGGGGAAACTGGCGCAACAAACGCAGCAGGCCAAACCAGTGCAACAAGCGCAACAGGCGAAACCGGTGCAGGACGCCCAACAGGCCCAAGACGCGCAGCGCCCGCGAGACGCCCAGGACGCACAACGCATCCAGCAAGCGCAGCAGGCGAAACCGATCCAGCAAGCGCAGGAGCCGAAATTGGCGCAGCCTGCGCAACAAGCGAAACCGGCGCAACAAGCGCAACAACCCCAACCACCCTCATCCGCGAATCCATCGCCGAACACCAACCCGCAATGGATAAACCGACTCTCGCAGCGCCGCGTGACCGAGGTCCCCGACCAATTCACTCGATAGCCCTGCAACGCGCGCCATAAAAAAACCCGGCTATCCAAGCCGGGTTTTTTCGCACTCCAACCGCGCCTTTACTTCTGGCCTGGCAGACCCATTTCCATCTGCCGTTGCAGTAGCATGACCTGCCCCTGCACCTGCCGCAGTTGCGCCTGTGCGCGTTCCTTCTCTTCACGCAACGCGGCTGCTTCGTCCTGCGTCTGGCGCTGGTAGTCGTTGACCTTCGCCTGCTGCGTGCGCGCGACTTCCAGATCGGCTTGCAGGCGCTTCGCCCGGTCTTCGGACAACGCAATAACGTCTTCAATGTACAGCTTCTGCGCCTGCAACTGCGTGCGGCGAATCTCGACCTCGGCAAGCTGCGCGGTTTGCTGCGCGAAGCCCGCGTAAATCGCCTCGGCCCGGCCCGCATCCGCCGACTTGATCACCCGCCAGAAATGCTTGTTCTGAAACAACGCGACGTAGTACGTCAACTCGCGTGGATAGAAAAACAGGCTCGCGCCATAGCTGCCGTTGTAAGTGGTGCGCAGTTCGCTCAGCTTCGTGTCCTGAATCATCTGCATCAACTCGGCGACATTGCCTTGCACTTCGGCCGACGACGACGCCGAAGCCGAAGCCGACGACGCGGATGAAGCCGACGAACCCGACGCCGCATCGCGCAGCGCGTCGGCGACAGGCTGCGGCGTCAGCGTATTGAGGGCCGGCCGCGTGCCGACGATCGGCGCGGCCTCTTCGCCCTGCGCGGCAAGCACAGACCCGCCATGCTGCAACAGCAGACACGACGCCGCGAGCAGCAGGGCGCGCCGTACCAATAAGGGGTGCTTCATATCTGCATGCTCCATGCGGATCCAAAAAACAGCCTTGAATTATCGCGCGGATTTGTGCTTAAGCGAAGCATTGAAGCGTCGCAAAATTGGACTTTAAATCGAGATAAAACTATGGTGTCCGAATTAGGCGACAAAGACGCTTATCGCGAAATCTGAAGAGAGCCGGATGTGAGAAAAGCGCTAATCGCCCGACTCGGGGCGGTCAAAAACAAGATGTGTAAATAACCGTCAACGGCATAAAAAACCGAGGCGCCACCTGGACAGTAGCGCCTCGAAACGAATCAGATTTTCTAGTGGCCGAGCCGCGATCCGATCGGGTCACGTCGCATAGCCGCGCGGCCCAACCGCCCAGGATGTCCGTCGGCGCGCGGGGCGTGCCGCGTAAGCGGCGACGAGCGCGGACGCGCAGGCTGGATGCGGCTACGGCGCACTCGCCTAAAACCGCGTTTCCCGCGCCACCCGCAAGAAAGTATCGAGCAGCGGCGTGCAATCCAGCAGCTCCGGCCCGCCCGCGCGATGAAACTCCGGATGCCACTGCACGCCCATCACGAAAGGCGCGCGCCGATAGCGCACGGCTTCGATGATGCCGTCGGACGCCGACACCGCCTCGATATTCAGATCGCGGCCGAGCGTCTTGACCGCCTGATGGTGAATCGAATTGACAATCACATCGCGCCGCGCCGGGAACATGTTCGCGAGCGTCGACCCGTCCGGGAAATGGATCGCATGGCGGTGCTGATCGTAATCTTCGTTGACGTGCGCGCCCGCCGTCGGCACATCGGTCGCAATGTCCTGATACAGCGTGCCGCCGAACGCCACGTTGATGAGCTGGCAGCCGCGGCACACGCCGAGCACCGGCTTGCCCGACTCGATGAATTCATGCAGCAGTTCCAGCTCGTACATGTCGCGCACGCGGTCGCCGGGCCATTCGGGGCGGGTCGCCGCTTCCGCATACGACTGCGGCGACACGTCCGCGCCGCCTTGCAGCAGCAGCCCGTCGAGATGCTTCGCGTAATCGCGCAAACGGATATTGCTCGGATGCAGCATGCCCTGGTGCCCGACCGTCGGAATCATGAATACGAGCACGTCGCGCGACATCACCCAATGTGCAATCGATTCCTCGAGGTATTGCAGCGTCTTGCCGCGCAGCCCTTTCGCGCCGGGCTCGGGGTGAAAGATGCGCGCCGATACGCCGATGCGCAGCGTGCGCTGCGTGATCCGCTGGCCGGCACGGTCGAATAGCTGCCGCGCGCGCGCCGCGATGATGCGGCCGAACACCGACCACGCCGAATCCGTCTGCTTCAGATAGCGCGGCGGCGAAGGCGGCAATGCATTCGGCGGCGGCGGATTGGTCGCGCTAAAGTCGGGCGCCGCGCCGAAGCCCGGCGGCGGCGAGCCGGCGGGACGCGCGGTGGACGCCGTGGTGGCCTCGGCGTCGAGGACTTCGTCGGTCGAGGTGATCAGTTCGCCTTCGATCGGTTCGCTCGTGAGCGGCGCCGCGCCGCGAGGCTGTGAAGACTGCGTGGGCGGCGCGGGAGGAATGGACGACGCGGCGTCGCGGCCGCGCGTCGTGCGCGCATCGCGTTCATGGACGGCCGCTTCCTGCTTCGCGACCGACGCCGCGGCGGCACTGCGCGCTTCGGCGGCGTCGCGTTGCTGGGCCGTGCGCCTGTCGACGGGCGTCACGGTGGACGCGCTTTCGGGAGCGTCCGTCGACGACCTCGCCGTGGCTTCGGACGAGCCTGGAGGCGCGGAAACCGGCGATGACACCGATGCGCCGCCCCCGGACGAAAGAGCCGCCGCGCGCGCCGCCGTCGATGAGGATGACACCGCAGTCGAAGTCACGGAGTCTTTCACCGGCGACTGAATGGCATCTTCATGCGAGAGGGGCAAGGAAGCCGCCGGTTCGGCGGGCGCTTGACCAGGCGTTGTTGTGGTGCCAGGCGTTGCGGACGTGCCAGGCGTTCCCGCCGTCACCGAAGACGTCGAAGTCCCACCGGCTTGACCGGCGTTTTCAGGTTTGTTTTCGCTCATGACTGTCGGAGGGGCGCCTTCCACGCGAACGAATGAATATGCCCTGATTATCCGCCAGCGTGCCGGACCGGGCAAACGCGCACACAATTGCTCACATTGTCCGGTCGCGCGGCCCACTACCGTCAAACTTAAGGATCAGGCTGTTCGTCGAAAGTTTCGCGCAGCGCGATTTGCATGGCCGCGTGAATCTTCACGCACCAGCGCCAGACAAGCGCGAGCAGCAGCGCCGCACAGATCAGCACGACGGCGAGCAGACCGGTCGGCGGCAGAATCCCGCCCGACAGCGCGGCCACGAGCAGAAACACGCCGACCATGCAAACCACCGGCACCAGATCGGAGATCGCATAGCGTAGCGCGCTCGTGAAGCGCCCCGCCGTCGCGGGCTGCACGCTCACTTCCGCAAGCAGCAACGCGAGCGACTTGGTCTTGCGATAAACCGCCACGAGAAACGGCATCGACACAAGCAAGGCGGCGCTCCACAGCACCACGCGCTGCATCGGCTCGGCGCTGATCCAGTGCGTCAGCAAGCTGCTGATGTAAGGCGCGCCGTAGGACACCATCAGAAAGATCGCGGCGACGAGTGCGAGATTCACCGCGATCTGCAGGATGATTCGCCGCGTCATGCTGAAAAGCGTCGGCTCGCCGCTTCCGGTGCTCAGGCTGCCCAGCCACTGGCTATACATGCCGAACACGTTGACCAGCGTGCGCGGCATAGCGTGAGCCAAACGGCGCGTCAGCGGATCGGCGGCGCGAATCAGATACGGCGTGAATAACGTGGTGAGCGCCGAGACAGCGACCGCGATCGGATACAGAAACGCGCTCGTCACCTTGAGCGTCAAACCAAGCGACGCGATGATGAACGAGAACTCGCCGATCTGCGAAACGGTCATGCCGACGCGCATCGCCGTGCGTCCGTCCTTGCCCGCGAGAAAAGTGCCGAGTCCGCACGACACGATCTTGCCGACGATCACCGCGATCGTGATCACCGCGATCGGCCACGCGTAGTCGACGAGCACAGCCGGATTCAGCATCAAGCCGATGGTCACGAAGAAGATCGCGGAAAACGCATCGCGCAGCGGCGCGATCAGATGCTCGATGCGATGCAGGTGCCGCGACTCGGCCATGATCGCGCCGATCAGAAACGCGCCCAGCGCAATGCTGTAATCGAGCTTGACGACGAGCAGACAGAAGCCGAAGCAGAAGCCGAGCACGGCGACGAGCAGCATCTCGTCGCTGCGGGCGCGCGCCACGTAGTTGAGCGCCCGCGGCACGACGAGAATGCCGACCACCAGCGACACCGTCATGAACAGCAGCAGCTTGCCGAGCGTGACGACGGCGACGCCCGCGCTCAACTCCCCCGTCTGCGCGATGCCGGACAGCAGCACCAGCATCGCGATGGCGAGAATGTCCTCGACGATCAGAATGCCGAACACGAGCTGCGCAAAACTCTCGCGCTTCAGGCCGAGTTCGGACAATGCCTTGACGATGATCGTCGTCGACGAAATCGCGAGTATCGCGCCGAGGAACAGCGAATCCATCGGGCTCCAGCCGAACGCGCTGCCGATCTCATAGCCGAGCCACAACATCAGCACGATTTCGGAAAGCGCCGCGACGATCGCAGTCGCGCCGACCTTGAACAGCTTGCGCAGACTGAATTCGAGACCAAGCGAAAACATCAGGAAAACCACACCGAGTTCGCCGAGCGTCTTGATGGTCTGTTCGTCGTGGATCAACTGAAACGGCGGCGTGTACGGCCCGATGATCACGCCCGCCGCGATATAGCCGAGCACCACCGGCTGCTTCAGGCGATGGAACAGCACCGTGACGACGCCGGCGAGCGCCATCACGACCGCCAGATCCTGAATGAAGCCGATGCCTTCATGCATGCGTCCAATTCCTTACAAAAAGTAATGTCAACGAAGAGTGTAACAAACGCGCGCTCATCGTCGAACCCGCGCCAAATAAAGCGCGACACCTCGCTCGTCCGAGTTGCAAATGTTTTTGACACGCTGGACGCCTGTGAAATATCACAATAATATTTGCCGCATATTTCTTTGGAGCCAAGTGATGCAGCAGGTGTCTTTTCAAGTTCTAGATCGTTCGGGCGCCGCGCGCACCGCGTCGATCAAAGTGGACCGTCTGACGATTGCCGGTTGGGCCGGCCGCGACCAGGCCGCGATCGAGCATCACATTGCCGAATTGGCCGAACTCGGCGTGAAGCGCCCGTCCACTACGCCCTGTTTCTATCGACTCGGCTCCGAACTGCTCACGCAAGCCGAACAGATCGACGTGGTCGGCACGAAGTCGAGCGGCGAAGCGGAATGCGTGCTGGTGCAATCGGATGAAGGTCTGCTCGTCACCGTCGGCTCAGACCACACGGACCGCGAAGTGGAAGCCTATGGCGTGACGGTCTCGAAGCAGGTGTGCCCGAAACCCATCGCGCGCGATGCATGGCGTTTCGACGATGTCCGCGACCATTGGGACCAACTCGAATTGCGCGCGTTTGCGCTCGCGAACGGCGAGCGGCGCGTCTATCAGCAAGGCAGCGTCGCGTCGCTGCTGTCCGCCGCCGATCTGCTCGCGCGCGCCCCGCTTAGCGAAGGCGCGGCCATGTTCTGCGGGACGCTCGCGGTGCAAGGCGGCATCGTCGGCATGGCGGACGGCGACGCGCTCGAACTCGAATTGCACGACCCAGTCCTGAACCGCACGCTGCGCCACGCCTATCGCGTGCGCGCGTTGTCCATCGTCGAATGAGGCACTCATGAGCAACCCCTCGCCGTCCGCCGCGCACCCGTCCGCCGACCCGTCCACCGACGCCTCGCTCGAAGCCGCCGCCATCCGCAAGATCACGTGGCGCATCATGCCGTTCCTGTTTCTCGTCTATGTGCTGTCGTATCTGGATCGCGTCAACATCGGTTATGCGAAGCTGCAGTTCACCGGCGATCTGGGTCTCTCTAACGCGGCGTACGGACTCGGCGCGGGGATTTTCTTCTTCGGCTATTTCGTGTTCGAAGTGCCGAGCAATCTGCTGCTGAAGAAGTTCGGCGCTCGCGCCACGATCGCGCGCATCACGATGCTGTGGGGCCTGCTGTCGTGCCTGATGATGTTCGTGCGCAGCGAAACGATGTTCTACGTGCTGCGCTTTTTTCTTGGCGTCGCCGAAGCCGGGCTCGTGCCGGGCGTGGTGCTCTATCTGACGTTCTGGTTTCCGTCGGACCGGCGCGCGCGGATGGTCGCCGTGTTCATGGCCGCGATTCCGGTGGCGGGCATCATCGGCGCGCCGCTGTCGGGCTTTCTGATGTCGGCGCTGCACGAAGCACACGGCTTGCGCGGCTGGCAGTGGATGTTCCTGATCGAAGGCATTCCGTCGATTCTCGCCGGCTTCTGGGCGCTCGCGGTGTTGCGCAACACGCCCGCCGAAGCCGCCTGGCTCACCGACGATGAAAAGCGCGTGATCCTCGCCCGCCTCTCGCGCGAAAACGCCGCGGCCGCCGCGCAAGGCGCCGAGCATAGCCTCGCGGTCGCGTTGCGCTCGGGCCGCTTCTGGCTGCTCACGCTGATTTACTTTTGCCTCGTCACCGGCAATGCGGGCTTCTCGTTCTGGCTGCCGCAGATCGTCAAGGATCTCGGCGTGACGAACCTCGTCAGCAATGGCTTCGTCACCGCGATTCCGTATCTGGCCGCGGGCATCGGCATGGTTCTGATTGGCCGCTCGTCGGATGTGACGGGCGAGCGCCGCTGGCATTACGCCGTGTGCTGCTTCATCGGCGCGGCGGGGCTGCTCGGCAGCGCGTCGGTCACGAATTCGATTCCGCTTGCGGTCACGGGTTTGTCGATTGCGTATATCGGCATTCTGGCGGGCTTCGGCATTTTCTGGTCGATGTCGACGAGCTTCCTGCAAGGCACGGCCGCCGTCGCGGGCATTGCGGTGATCAACTCGATTGCGAACCTCGCCGGCTATGTGAGCCCGTATGTGCTCGGCATCGTGAAGGACGCGACGCATAGCGTGACGTTCGGGCTCGTGCTGATCGCGGGCGCGCTGATCGTAGGCGGCCTCGTCACGCTGATGATGCCGCGCGTGAAAGTCGAGCACGCAGCGACGGCGGTGCCGGGACGCGCCTGATAGCGCACGGGCCACCCCGCCCGTGCGCACAAAACCTTGCTCTACAATGCCCGGACGACCTAGTCCGCACTCTTTCACATGACGCTTTTGCAGACCGCCCGCCCTCCGCGACCCACCCGAGCGACCGCCAACGCGAGCCTCGCCGAACAGGCGTATGCGTTCGTCAAGCGCGAGATCATCACGATGCGTTTGCGGCCGAGCGAGGTGCTCAACGAGGCGGAGTTGATGGCGCTGACCGGCATCGGCAGAACGCCGGTGCACCAGGCGCTGCACCGGCTCGTGCACGAAGGGATGCTGACCATCATGCCGCGCAAGGGCATCATGGTTCGTCCGGTTTCGCTCGACGACGTGCTGTCGATCATCGACGTGCGCCTCGTCAACGAAAGCTATTGTGTCGAACTCGCCGCGCGCCACGCGCAGCAGCACGACTACGACGCGATGCAGGCGCTGCTCGAACGCTCGGCCGTGTGCGTCGCCGCGCACGACATCGAAGGCATGATGGACATCGACCGCGAATTCCATCTGGCCATTTCGGCGGCCTCGCGCAATGCCGTGCTGGCCGACATTCTGCGCGGGCTGCACGAGCGCTCGCTGCGCTTCTGGTTCATTTCGCTGTCCGAGCCGCATCATCTGGAAGACGTGCACGACGAACATCTCGAACTGTTCCGCCTGCTGCGCGAGCGCGACGCCGAAGGCGCGCGCCGCTCGGTGCAAAAACATATCGAGGCATTCCGCGCGACGCTTTTCAACCGCATCTGATCGACACGCATTTGACCCAGCCGCTTGCGAGTCACGCTAGCGAAGCGGCTTCATACAGTCCAACCGGATCGAACGACATCATGGCCACCGAATTCACGCCCTTCCCGCCGCTTGCCCAACTCGCCGCCGATCTCGCCGCGGGACGGACCACGAGCCGCGCGCTCGTCGAAACCGCGCTCGAACGGATCGCCGATCCGGCCGGCCAGGGCGCGGTCGCCTTCATGCACGTCGACGCCGGCGGCGCACGCCAGGCCGCCGACGCGCACGACCGTCTGCGCGCCGCCGGTACGGTTCTGTCGCCGCTCGCGGGCATTCCGGTATCGGTGAAGGACCTGTTCGACATCGAAGGCCAGCCGACCCGCGCCGGCTCGACGGTGCTGGCCGACGCGCCCGCCGCCAAGCAGGACGCGGTGGCCGTCGCGCGCCTCAAACGGGCGGGCGCGGTGATCGTCGGACGCACCAATATGAGCGAGTTCGCGTTCTCCGGGCTCGGCCTCAATCCGCATTACGGCAATCCGCTGTCGCCGTACCGCCGCGACGTGAAAGGCGACGAGCGGATTTCGGGCGGCTCGTCGTCGGGTGCGGCGGCGTCCGTTGCGGACGGCATGGCGGCCGTCGCGCTCGGCACCGACACCGGCGGCTCGATCCGCATTCCGTCCGCGCTGTGCGGCCTGACCGGCTTCAAGCCGACGTCGACGCGCATTCCGAAGCAAGGCGGCGTGCCGCTTTCGTCGACGCTCGATTCGTTCGGGCCGATCGGCGTTTCCGTGGCGTGTTGCGCGCTGGTGGACCGCATGCTGGCCGGCCTCGAGCCGCGCGTGCCGGCCGCGCGCCCGCTCGAAGGCGTGCGCCTCGGCGTGCTGACGAACTACGTCACCGACGGCGTCGAGCCCGCGGTCGCCGCCGCCATCGACACCGCGCTCAAGCATCTCGAAGCGGCCGGCGCGATTGTCAGCGAAGTGCGCTTCGCGCCGCTCGACCGTCTGCCGGAGATCAACCGCTTCGGCTTTTCGCCGATCGAGGCGTATGCGTGGCATCGTCCGTTGCTGGAAAAGCATCGCGAACAATACGATCCGCGCGTGCTGGTGCGCATTCTGAAGGGCCAGCCCGCGAGCGCCGCCGACTATCTCGACCTGCTCGCCGAGCGCGACGCAATGCTCGCCGAAGCCGCCCGCACGCTGTGGCAGCGCTTCGACGCGGTGGTCGCGCCGACGGTGCCGGTGGTGCCGCCGCGCGTCGCCGAACTGGTTTCCGACGACGATCTGTTCGGCCGCACCAACGCGCTGATCCTGCGTAACCCCGGCGTGTTTAATTTTCTCGACGCGTGTGCATTGTCGCTGCCGTGCCACCTGCGCGGCGACGCGCCGGTCGGCCTGATGCTGGCCGGCGCGCCGCATGCCGACGACGCGCTGCTCGCTATCGGCCGCGGCGCCGAGGCAGTGCTCAACGCGATTCGCTGACGCGCGCCTGCGGCATCGAAGCGCGCCTGAGTGCGTGGCGCCGTGGGGGCGGGGGTTCGCGCTAGAATCGCGGGCACCTGCCCTTTTCGCTGACAGACGGCCATAACGACCGCCTGACAGCCCACAACAGCCGCACAACACACGCACACAGCCACACGATCCATGAACAACGACAACGCGATGCTGCGCCGCGAGCGCTCCCTGCTGGTCCTGCTAGGCCTGATCTGCGTCGGCCTCGTGGCCGGCGCACTGTACCTGCAATACTTCAAGCACGAAGACCCGTGCCCGCTGTGCATCATCCAGCGCTATTTCTTCCTGCTGATCGCGATCTTCGCATTCCTCGGCGCGCGTTTTAACAGTTGGCGCGGCGTGCGTCTGCTGGAAGTCATGGCTGCGCTGTCGGCGCTGGCCGGCATCGTGACCGCCGTCCGCCACGTGTATGTGCAGGCGAATCCGGGCTTTAGCTGCGGCTTCGACGCGCTCCAGCCGATCGTCGACAGCCTGCCGCCCGCGCACTGGCTGCCGGGCGTGTTCAAGGTCGCGGGGCTGTGCGAAACCGCCTATCCGCCGATCTTGGGGCTCACGCTGCCGATGTGGGCGCTCGTCGGCTTTGTGCTGGCGTTTGTGCCGCTGGCGCTGAGTCTGGTACGCAATCGTCGACGGATCGCGTAGGCGGGATTCGCGGGTTGGGGCGGGGTTGGGGCTGCCGCTGGACTCCGGCCTCGCCCAGGCAGCCCGCTAGTGCTACCGCACCGCACACTGCCCTACCGAGCAGCGCCTCCGCCATAGCGCGCCGTCCGGCACGGCCCACCGCCGCTCCCCACCGCCTCGCGCGCCGCCACCGCCAGAACCGCGGCGCCGCCGTCAGCAAGTGCGAAAACACCGGCGCTTTCGAAGCCGGGCACACGCACCGCGAGCGCCACAGCCACCGGAGCGCCGCCCACCGCCTGGCAGGCAACACCGCCCCCAACGCAACTTCCCCGCCCCTCACGAATCCGACACAAATCGGACTTATCTCATTGCTTGTTCCGCATAAGCTTCATGCGGCATCGGAAATATTTTTGGGGCGCGGGAGTGCTATCTTCGGTTCTGGATGGCGATCTACGTGCGCGAGGCCGGCTTTGGCGCGACCCCATGCGTAACGCGCGCCCGGTCCGCACTGTCTTCTGGATTCGCCATGACAACGCAAACCATCCGCTTTTATCGCCAGGGGTCCGTCCAAGAGGTCGCGGGCGTGCCCGCCTCGCGCACGGTGCTCCAGCATCTGCGCGAAGACCTGCATTGCACCGGCACCAAGGAAGGCTGCGCTGAAGGCGACTGCGGCGCCTGCACCGTGGTCATCGGCGAACTCGACGCGCGCGGCGCGCTCGCGCTGAAAGCGGTCAACGCCTGCATCCAGTTTCTGCCGACGCTCGACGGCAAGGCGCTCTTCACCGTCGAAGACCTGCGCGCCGCCAATGGCACGCTGCATCCCGTACAACAGGCGATGGTCGACTGCCACGGTTCGCAGTGCGGCTTCTGCACGCCCGGCTTCGTCATGTCGATGTGGGCGCTGTACGAAAACCAGCCGGCCGCGGCCGGCCTGCCGACGCGCGACGAAATCAACACCGCGCTGTCCGGCAACCTCTGCCGCTGCACGGGCTACCGGCCGATCGTCGACGCCGCGCAGAAAATGTTCGACTACGCGCAATATCCGCGTACGACGCTCGACCGCGAGGCAATTGAAACAGCACTGCGCGAACTGCAACGCAACGACACCTTCGAATACCGCGCCGCCGATTCACGTGGCGCTGCCTTCGGCTCGCCGGCGTTTTACGCGCCCGTCGCACTCGACGCGTTCGCGCAGCTTCGCGCCGAGCATCCGGAAGCGCGGCTCGTCGCGGGCAGCACCGACGTCGGCCTGTGGGTCACGAAGCAATTCCGCGATCTCGGCGACATCCTGTATATCGGCAACGTGCGCGAACTGAAGACGGTCGAGCACGACGCGCAAACGCTGACCATCGGCGCCGCCGTCACGCTCGAAGACGCGTACGCGGCCCTCGCCGCCGACTACCCCGAACTCGCCGAACTCTGGACGCGCTTCGCGTCGCTGCCGATCCGCAACGCCGGCACGCTCGGCGGCAACGTCGCGAACGGCTCGCCCATCGGCGATTCGATGCCCGCGCTACTCGCGCTCGGCGCCGAAGTCGTGCTGCGTCACGGCGCGAAAACGCGCACGCTGCCACTCGACGCGTTCTATCTCGGTTACCAGAAAACCGCACTCGCCGCGGGCGAATTCGTCGCCGCGCTGCGCGTGCCGCGGCCTGGCGGCACGCTGCGCTTTCGCACGTACAAAGTGTCGAAGCGCTACGATCAGGACATCTCCGCGGTGTGCGCGGCATTCGCGCTGCATATCGACGATAGCGGCACGATCCGCGAGGCGCGCGTCGCGTTCGGCGGCATGGCGGCCACGCCTAAGCGCGCCGTGCAAACCGAGGCCGCGCTAACCGGCGCGACGTGGGACGAAGCCGCCGCGCGGCAGGCCATGAACGCGCTCGCCGCCGACTACCAGCCGCTCACCGACATGCGCGCGTCGAGCGCGTATCGGCTGAAGGTCGCGCGCAACCTGCTGTGGCGCTGCTATCTGGAAACGCGCGACGACGCGCCGCTCGCGCTCTTCGACGTCAATGTGTTCGCGTTCGAAGCCGGCACGCCGCACGCGATTGCGAAGGAGCCGTCGTGATGAACCGCACCGATGCTTTTGTCGAACGCGCCGCGGACGCCGGAGCGCATCCGGCAGAACGTCCGGCCGCCGCGCGCGAAAGCGAAGCCGCGATCGGCGTCGCGCTGCCGCACGAATCGGCCGCGCTGCACGTGAGCGGCGAAGCGACGTATACCGACGACATCGCCGAATTGCACGGCACCTTGCACGCGGCGCTCGGCCTCTCGCGCCACGCGCATGCGCGCATCGTGTCGATGGATCTCGACGCGGTCAGAAAAGCGCCCGGCGTGATCGCTGTGCTGAGCGCCGACGACATCCCCGGTGAAAACAATTGCGGCCCGGTGCTGCACGACGATCCGATCCTCGCCGTGAATGAAGTGCTGTACCTCGGCCAGCCCGTGTTCGCCGTGATCGCGGAAAGCAACGAGCTTGCGCGCCGCGCGGCCGCGCTTGCGAAAAGCGACGACGTGATCCGCTATGAACCGCTGGAAGCGATCCTCACGCCGGCTGACGCGAAGGCCGCGAAGCAGTTCGTGCTGCCGCCGCTGCATCTGAAGCGCGGCGATCCCGATGCAAAGATCGCGGCCGCGCCGCACAAGATCAGCGGCACGTTCGAAGTCGGCGGCCAGGAACAGTTTTATCTGGAAGGCCAGGTCGCGTATGCGGTGCCGAAAGAGATGGACGGCATGCTCGTCTACAGTTCGACGCAGCATCCGAGCGAAATGCAGCAGGTCGTCGCGCATATGCTCGGCTGGCCCGCGCACAACGTGGTGTGCGAATGCCGGCGCATGGGTGGCGGCTTCGGCGGCAAGGAATCGCAGTCGGCGCTGTTCGCGTGCGTGGCCGCGCTCGCGGCGAAGCTGCTGCGCCGTCCGGTGAAGCTGCGCGCCGATCGCGACGACGACTTCATGATCACCGGCAAGCGTCACGACGCGATCTACGAATACGAGGCCGGCTTCGATAACAGCGGCCGCATTCTCGGCGCACGCGTGGAAATCGCGTTGCGCGCGGGCTATTCCGCGGATCTTTCAGGCGCCGTCGCGACACGGGCCGTCTGTCACTTCGACAACGCGTACTACCTGTCCGATGTCGACATCGTCGCGCTCTGCTGCAAGACCAACACGCAGTCGAACACCGCGTTTCGCGGCTTTGGCGGCCCGCAAGGCGCGCTCGTGATGGAGGTGATGCTCGACAGCATCGCGCGTCAATTGAACTGCGATCCGCTCGACGTGCGCGCGGCCAACTACTACGGCATCGGCGAACGCGATACGACGCCCTACGGACAGCGCGTCGAAGACAACATCCTCGCGCCTTTGACCGACGAGCTACTCGACTCGAGCGACTATCGCGCGCGCCGCGAAGCGATCGCCGCGTTCAACGCGACGAGTCCGGTGCTCAAGCGCGGCCTCGCGTTCTCGCCGGTCAAGTTCGGCATATCGTTCAACGTGCCGTTTCTGAATCAGGCAGGCGCGCTCGTGCATGTTTACAAGGACGGCTCGGTGCTCGTCAATCATGGCGGCACCGAGATGGGCCAGGGGCTGAACACGAAGGTCGCACAAGTCGTCGCCGGCGAATTCGGCTTGCCGCTCTCGCGCGTGCGTGTGAGCGCAACGGATACGTCGAAGATCGCGAACACATCGGCGACCGCGGCTTCCACCGGCAGCGATCTGAACGGCAAGGCCGCCGAAGCCGCGGCGCGCACGATCCGCGCGAGGCTCGCGGAACTCGCGGCGAAGCAGTTGGGCGGTCATGCCGACGACGTGCGGTTCGCGAGCGGCGAGGTGTCGGTCAACGGCGGCGCGATGCCCTTCGAGCAACTGGTCGGCGCCGCGTATCTCGCGCGCGTGCAGTTGTGGTCGGACGGTTTCTACGCGACGCCGAAAGTGCATTGGGATGCGAAGACGCTCACCGGTCATCCGTTTTATTACTTCGCGTACGGCGCGGCCGTGTCCGAAGTCGCGATCGATACATTGACCGGCGAATGGAAACTGCTGCGCGCCGACGTGCTGCACGACGCCGGTCAATCGATCAATCCGGCGATCGATCTCGGCCAGATCGAAGGCGGCTTCATTCAGGGCATGGGCTGGCTTACCACCGAGGAACTCTGGTGGAATCGCGACGGCCGACTGATGACGCACGCGCCGTCCACCTACAAGATTCCCGCGGTGAGCGACACGCCCGCCGCATTCAATGTGCGGCTCTACGACAATCAGAACGCGGAGCCGACGGTGTTCCGCTCGAAGGCGGTCGGCGAACCGCCGTTGTTGCTGCCGTTCTCGGTGTTTCTCGCGATCCGCGATGCGATTGCGGCCGCTGTGCCGAACGCGCGATGCGCGCCGTCATTGCGTGCGCCGGCCACGCCCGAAGCGATTCTCGATGCGTTGGATGCGTTGAGTGCATCGAGTGCCGACGAAGCGAACGAGCCCGCATCGGCGCAACGCACTGCGAATCATGCGACGATCACGGACACCACGGCTTGAGCCGAACCGCACTCAACAAAGCACTGAACAAAACAATGAGTAACGCGATGAACAACGCCACAGCCCGACGCGACCCCAACGCATCGCGCCACGCTCAACCGGCCGCGCGGACACCGCGCGCGGCACTCCACGGAGAATCGCCGGATGCAAGCCTGGCTACCTGACCTGCAACATCTGCTCGCACACGGCGACGCGGCCGTGCTGGTGACGGTCGCGCGCGTCGAAGGTTCGGCGCCGCGCGAAGCCGGCACGAAGATGATCGTCACGCGCGACTCGGCAAAGCATACGATCGGCGGCGGCCACCTCGAATGGAAAGCGATCGAGACCGCGCGCCAGGTGTTGCGCGACGGCATGCGCTCGCCGCATATGCGCCGGCTCGAGCGTTTCGCGCTCGGCCCGAGCCTCGGTCAATGCTGCGGCGGCGCGGTAGTGCTCGCATTCGAGCGGCTCGACGTGGGCGACCTCGGCTGGATCACGTCGATTGCGAAGCGCCTCGCAGCCGGTCAATCGACCGTGCGTAGCGTATCATTCGGCCCCGCGCCGGACGCGGTGATGCTGTCCGATCCCGAGCCGGGCGTGGATGCCGCCGACTGCCTGCTGTGGGACGGCGCCGGTTTCGACGACAGCGGCGCGCTGCTCACCGAAACCATCGCGCCAGGCGACTTCCCGGTCGTGCTGTTCGGCGCGGGCCACGTGGGCGCCGCGCTGGTTCGCGTGCTGGCCACGCTGCCTTGCACGGTGCGCTGGGTCGACGAACGCGACGCGCAGTTTCCGCCCGTCGAATCGCTGCACGCGCACAACGTGAAGATCGACGCGAACGACGCGCCCGACGAAGCCGTCGACGAGGCCGCGCCGAATACGTACTTCATCGTGATGACGCACAACCATACGCGCGATCTCGAACTGGCCGAGCGCATTCTGCGGCGCCGCGACTTCGCGTTCTTCGGCATGATCGGCTCGCATAGCAAGCGCAAGCAGTTCGAGCACCGGCTCGCCGCGCGCGGCATCGATCCCGCATGGATTGCGCGGATGAAGTGCCCGCTCGGGGTGGACGGCATCGTCGACAAGTCGCCGGAAATCATTGCGATTTCCGCGGCCGCGCAGTTGCTTCAAGCCGTTGAAGCCAACGCGAGCCTGCATCGCACGGCGCAAACGGTTTGACTGTTTCGACCGACCGCGAGCAACAACACACACACATTCTGACCGACCATGAATAGAACAAGCCCTGCCACTCTCGTTGAAAAAACCCTGCTCGCGCCGAAGGCCGAGTTGCATATCCACATTGAAGGCTCGCTCGAACCCGAACTGATTTTCGCGCTCGCGAAGCGCAACGGCGTGAAGCTCGCGTACGACTCGATCGAAGCGCTGCGCGCGGCGTATGCGTTCACCGACCTGCAATCGTTCCTCGACATCTATTACGCCGGCGCGAGCGTGCTGCTGCACGAGCAGGACTTTTACGACATGACGATGGCGTACGTCGAGCGCTGCCTCGCCGACAACGTGATTCACAGCGAAATCTTTTTCGATCCGCAGACGCATACCGAGCGCGGCGTGCCGATCGCGACGGTCGTGGCCGGCATCGAGCGCGCGCTCGCCGACGCGCAACAGCGCGGCATGACGAGCAAGCTGATTCTGTGCTTTTTGCGGCATCTGTCCGAGGAAGACGCGCTCGCCACGTTCGAGGAAGCGCGGCCTTTGTTCGAGCAGTACAAGCATCGCCTGATCGGCGTGGGACTCGATTCGTCGGAGCGCGGCCATCCGCCGTCGAAGTTCGAGCGTGTGTTCGCGAAGGCGCGTGAACTTGGGCTCAAGCTAGTCGCGCATGCGGGCGAGGAAGGACCGCCGTCGTACATCTATGAAGCGCTCGACGTGCTCAAGGTCGACCGTGTCGATCACGGCGTGCGCAGCATCGAAGACCCGGCGCTCGTCGCGCGTCTTGCCGACACACGCGTCGCGTTGACGGTGTGTCCGCTGTCGAATCTCAAGCTCTGCGTGTTCGACGATCTCACCAAACATACGCTGAAAGATTTGCTCGAGCGCGGCGTCGCGGTCACGGTGAATTCGGACGACCCCGCGTATTTCGGCGGCTACGTGAACGCGAACTACGCGGCCACCATCGACGCGTTGAAGCTCGACGACAGTCACGTCTACACGATTATCCGCAACGGCTTCGAGGCGTCGTTCGTGACGCCCGAAGAACGCGCCGAACTGATCGCGAAGCTCGACGCGTACTGGAATCAAAACGGCCCGCATTAAAGGCACTAAAAAGCCGATAAAGGCCGATGTATCGCAGCGCGCGCGGCGTCAATCAAGCGCCGCACACGCTGCTTAGCTTTTCATTTCGGAGACGGTTTTCCCATGACTCATTCTGCACAGGCGCCGGCGCAATCGGCATTTCGCGCGCAATTGCTGACCTTTAACGGCGATCCGTCGCGCTCGCCCGATGCGGCGGTCTTCCATGAGGACGGTCTGCTGATCGTCGAAGACGGCCACGTCGTCGCGGCGGGCGCGTATGCCGCGCTCGCGTCGCAACTCGCGCCGGGCGCGTCCGTGCAGGACATGCGCGACAAACTCATCGTGCCGGGCTTCATCGACACGCACATTCACTATCCGCAGACCGACATGATCGCGTCGCCCGCGGCGGGTTTGTTGCCGTGGCTCGACACGTACACGTTTCCGACCGAGCGCCGTTTCAGCGACGAAGCCTACGCACGCGACACCGCGGCCTTCTTCCTCGAGGAACTGCTGGCTTGCGGCACGACGACCGCGCTCGTGTATTGCACGGTGCATAAGCAATCCGCCGACGCGCTGTTCGCCGAAAGCGAGGCGCGCAATCTGCGCATGGTCGCGGGCAAGGTGCTGATGGATCGCAACTGTCCGGAGTTTCTGCGCGACACCGCGCAATCCGGTTACGACGACAGCGCCGAACTGATCGGCCGCTGGCACAATCGCGGCCGACAGATGTATGCGCTCACGCCGCGTTTCGCGCCGACTTCGACGGAAGCGCAACTCGAAGCGTGCGGCGTGCTCGCGCGCGAACATGCGGATGTGTTCGTGCAGAGCCACGTCGCGGAAAATCTGGATGAAGTGAAGTGGGTCAATAGCCTCTTTCCCGGCCACCGCAGCTATCTGGACATCTACGATCACTACGGTCTGCTGCGCCGCCGCGCGGTCTACGGCCATTGCATTCACTTCGACGCGGAAGACCGCAAACGCATGGCGCAAACCGGCACGGTCGCGTCGCATTGCCCGACGTCGAACCTCTTTCTCGGCAGCGGTCTATTCGATTTCGACAAGGCCGACGAAGCCGGCATGCCCGTTGCGCTCGCAACGGACGTCGGCGGCGGCACGTCGTTTTCCATGCTGCAAACGATGAACGAAGCGCACAAGGTTGCACGCTTGACCGGACATCATCTGACGGCCACGCGGATGTTTTATCTCGCGACCGCGGGCGCCGCACAAGCGCTCGATCTCGCGGATCAAGTCGGCACGTTGAAGCCGAAGTCCGAAGCGGACTTCGTCGTGCTCGATCCGCAAGCGACGCCGCTGCTTGCGCGCCGCACGGCGCGCACCGAATCGCTCGAAGAGTTGCTGTTCGCGTTCGCGCTGCTCGGCGACGACCGCGCTGTCTATGAAACGTATGCGGCGGGCAAGCGCGTGCATCGCCGCGACGATGTGCGCGAGCATGCGCCTCGCGTGGCGCACATGGCACCGGTTGTGGCCTGACGAAGCGCTACAACCAAAGCGCGATCAACGCTGCGTGCACACCTCGTGCAACGCGTTGAGCCTGCGCACCGGATCGGCGACATACGGGTTCGATTCGTCCCATGCGTAGCCCGCGAGCACCGAGCTGATCATGCGGCGAATCGACGGCGTCTGGTCCGGATAGAAAATGATGTCCTGCAGTTCGCCCGTATACCAGCGCTCGACAAATGCGCGGAATGTGTCGATGCCCTTGCGCAAAGGCACATCGTATTGCGCGGACCAGTCGACCTGCTCGCCGTCCAGTTGACGGTTCAAGGTCTGCACCGCGAGATGCGCCGAGCGCAGCGCGATCGTCACGCCGGATGAAAACACCGGATCGAGGAACTCGCCCGCGTTGCCGAGCAGCGCATAGCCGGGGCCGTGCAAGCGCTCGACATTCGCCGAGTAGCCGCCGATGTGACGCACCGGCATCAGGAACGGCGCGTCGCCGATCAGCCGGTTGAACGTCGGCTCCTTCTGGATCAGCGCGCGCAGCATCGCCTCGCGTTCGTTTTCCGGCACATCGAGAAAACTCGACTCCGCGACGCAGCCCACCGACGACCGTCCACCCGCGAGCGGAATCATCCAGAACCACACGTCGCGACGCTCGGGGTGCGTGGCCACGCAGATCTTGTTGCGATCATGCGCGCCGGCCGGCAGACCGTCGTACACATGCGAGAACAGCGCCGCGCGCGTCGGCATGCGCGTGGGCGCTTCGAGATTCAGCAGACGCGGCAGCACGCGGCCGAAGCCGCTCGCGTCGAACACGAAGCGCGCTTCGATCTGATACGCATGACTGGCCTCGTCGGTCACGTCGACGCGCGGCGCAACGCTGTCCGTATGAACCGCCTGCACCGTGTGGCCGAAGCGCACGTCGGCGCCCTGCGCGGCCGCGCAGCGAATCAGGATGTCGTCGAACGCCGCGCGCTCGACCTGATACGTCGTGCCCCATCCCGCCGAATGCTTGTCGCGGAAATCGAACGACGACGACCGGTCGCGATACACGAACTGTGCGCCGTTCTTGTACTGGAACCCTGCTTCGACCACCGCTTGCAGCATCCCTGCTTCCTCGAGATAAGCCATGCTTTGCGGCAACAGGCTCTCTCCAATCGAAAAGCGCGGGAAGTGCTGACGCTCCAGCACGAGCACCGAGCGGCCCGCCTTGCGGAGCAACGCCGCGGCAACTGCCCCGGCCGGCCCCGCGCCGATGATGACGACATCGGCCGCCAAATGCTTCATGACATGTGTACTCAAGTTTGCCTCAATCGTTTGCTTGCTCGACGCAGCATTACGCTGCATCCTTACGCCTTGTTACATTGCATCTCTAACAGAAAGAACCGTTTTTTCCGGGGAGCCCAGCGTGCCGCCGTCTCATCCATCCACCGTGCCCTTCGTGCCGGAAACCGCATTCGGAATCTGGTTCCTGCGCACGCATACGTGGGAACACCACGTGCTGCGTGTCGCGATCGACGACCTCAAGCGTCTGATCGACACACCGTTGCCCGCGGCGCCCGTCATCGTCGACGTGGGCTGCGGACAAGGCATTTCGTTTCGTCTGCTCGCGGATGCGTTCAAGCCGCGCCGCATTGTCGGCATCGACTATCACGAGCCGTCTCTCGCGCTCGCCGCGAATGCGGCTCAAGCCTGCCGCGATAAAGTCGCCGACATCGAGCTGCTGCACGGCGACTGCGCCGAATTGCCGCTGCCCGATGCAAGCGCCGACATCGTGTTCTGCCATCAGACTTTCCATCATCTCGTCGAGCAGGACCGCGCGCTCGCCGAGTTCCGCCGCGTGCTGAAGCCCGGCGGCGTACTGCTGTTCGCCGAATCCACCGACGCGTACATCAGATCGTGGGTGATCCGGCTATTGTTTCGCCATCCTATGCAGATGCAAAAAAGCGCGGATGGCTATCTCGACATGATCCGTCGCGGCGGCTTCAGCTTTACCGAACGCAACGTCTCGCTGCCCTACCTCTGGTGGAGCCGCGCCAAAGACTTCGGTCTGCTGGAACGGCTCGGCCTTTACCGTCCGCAACCCGGCAAGCGCCGCGAGACGCTCGTCAATGTCGCGGCGGTCAAGGCCGATTGAATCAGGTGCTCCGCAGCCCGCTTATTTGGCTTACTTAGCCTGCTTACTTACGCAGCGTGACCACATCGCCCTTCAGCGCGACGCCGGCAATCACGGCGCCCGCGCCGCAGGTGAACTCGGTTGCGCTCTCGCGCACTTCGTTCTTGTAGTTGCTCTTGATGTTGATGACTGCGTTGCCGCCTTCCTTGCGCGCGCGGTCCTGCAACTCGATCACCGCCGACAGGAACACATGCTGGCACGCGTCGGTATCGCTCTTGCCGAACGCGTTGGTCTTCTTGTTGGTGGCGAACTCGCCGATCTTCTTCGCGACGGCCGGATGCCGCTGGCCCGCGAAATACAATGCGATGTCGTCGCTGACCTTGCCCGGCTCGCTATGCAACGCCGGTTCGATCGGATAGTTTTCCACCGTGTCGCGTGCGAAAGCCGGTGCAGCGCTCAGCATGGCGAACGAAGCGGCGAGTGTGACAGACATCAGATGGCGTTTCATTGATACTCCTTTGCTGGTTGTTATCCGTTTTACGATTGACGTATCTACTATTGCCTCACGAGCGAGCGCGCCTTAGTTCGCCTCGAGCACGACGAGCCTGCCGCTCACTGCAATCGCCGCGGCGCTCTGACTTACGCCGCAGGTGAACTCGCGCGACGAATTGCTCTCGCTGCTGTGAAAGCGCGTCTTGATGTCGATCACCGCATTCGCGCTGCGTTCGCGTGCCGCCGCGCGCAGCTTGCCGATGGCTTCGGTAAGCGCGTCGCGGCATGCGTCGTCGGCATCGGCGACCTTGCGCGCGATGCGCACCGAGTACGAAACGTCGCCGAGGTCGCGCTTCACCGCGGGATGGTTCTGCTCGCCGAAATACACCGGCACGGCGCCGCGCGATTCGCCGCCCGCAGCCGCGAGCGGCAGCGATTTGACTTGCGTCGCGCAGCCCGTCAGCGCTGCGGCTGCCATCGTCAATGTGCCCAGCATGAGCGCTGCTTTCACCATTCTCTTCGTTGCTTTTGTCATTCTTATTACCCTCGTTTTTAAAATCGCGGCCGTTTCAGCCGCCCCGCCACGCCTCGAACATCAAGCTCGCGCAACTGCCGCCAAATCCGAACGAGACCGACATCGCCGTATCGATGCGCGCGTCGCGCGTCTCGCGCACGAGCGGCATGCCGTCGATTGCCGGCTCCGCGCTTTCAATCCCCGCGCTTTCAATCCCCGTTGTTCCCGCGATGAAACCGTCGCGCATCATCAGCAGCGTGTAGATCGCCTCGTGCGCGCCGCAAGCGCCAAGCGGATGCCCGGTCATGCCCTTCGTCGACGAAAACGCGGGTATGCCTCGCTCCGAAGCCGCGCCGAACACTTGCGTCAACGCGCGCAATTCCTCGACGTCGCCAAGCGGCGTGGATGGTGCGTGCGTGTTGATGTAATCCGGTGCCTTGCCGGCTTCGTTCAGCGCGCCGCGCATCGCCCTCGCGATGCCCGCCGCGCGCGGCGTGACCATGCCGGCGTCGGTGCAATCACCGAATCCCGTCAGCTCCGCGTAGATGCGTGCGCCGCGCGCCAACGCGTGATCCAGCGCCTCCAGCACGAGCACGCCGCCGCCCGACGCGATCACGAAGCCGTCGCGCTCGCTGTCATAAGGACGCGACGCACGCTGCGGCGTATCGTTGAAGCGGCGCGACAGCGCGCCCATCGCGTCGAACATCAGCGTCATGTTGTCGTGCAACGACTCGCTGCCGCCCGCGAGCACGATCTGCTGACGGCCGGTCTGGATCAGTTGCATTGCCTGGCCGATCGCGAGCGCGGACGTCGTGCACGCCGACGACGGCGAATAGCTGACGCCTTCGAGCCCGAACACCTGCGCGACATTCGCCGACGCGGTGCTGCTCATTGCATGCGGCACCGTATAGGGCGGCACTTTTTCGACGCCGCGCGTGTTCGCAACGGCCATCGCCGCGTCGTAACTCGACATGGTGCCGACGCCCGAGCCGATCACCGTGCCCGCGTGCGGCGAGCGCAACATCGCGGCGTCTACGCCGGCATCGTGAATCGCTTTCTTCGCGGCGTGACACGCGAAACGCGCGGTATCCCCCATGAAGCGCTCGAGCTTGCGCTCGAACGGCGGCTCGCTATCGACCGATGCAACGCCCGCGACCTGCGAGCCGAAACCACGCTCGCGCCATGCGTCGATCCGCTCGATGCGCGACGTGCCTGCACGCAACGCGGCCGACACTTCGTCGAGCGTATTGCCGAGGCACGACACGATGCCCATGCCCGTGACCACGACGCGTTGCAGCTTCACGCTCATCGAACGCGCCTGAAAATCAGCGACGTATTGATGCCGCCGAACGCGAAGTTGTTGCTCATCACGAGTTCCGCGTCGATCTCGCGGCCCGTGCCGACGATGTAGTCGAGCGGCGCGCAAGCCGGATCGACATTGTTCAGGTTCAGCGTGGGCGCGTACCAGTTGCGCTTCATCATCTCGATGGTCCACCACGCCTCGAGCGCGCCGCACGCGCCGAGCGTATGCCCGACATAGCTCTTGAGCGAACTGATCGGCATGCGTTCGCCGAAGGTCTGCGCGGTCGCGTGGCTTTCGGCGACATCGCCGCGATCCGTCGACGTGCCGTGCGCGTTCACATACCCGATTGCGTCGGGCGGAAGCTGCGCGTCGTTCAGCGCGAGCTGCATTGCGAGCGCCATCGTTTCGGCGGTCGGCTGCGTCATGTGTGCGCCGTCCGAATTGCAGCCGAAGCCGACAATCTCCGCGTGAATCCGTGCGCCGCGCGCGAGCGCGTGTTCGTATTCCTCGAGGACCAGCGTGGCCGCGCCTTCGCCGACCACGAGGCCGTCGCGTGCGGCATCGAAAGGACGCGGCGTGAAATGCGGCTCGTCGTTGCGCGTGCTCGTCGCATACAAGGTGTCGAACACGGCGACGGCGGGCCCCGACAATTCTTCGGCGCCGCCTGCAAGCATCAACGTCTGCTTGCCCGTCTGAATCGCTTCATACGCGTAGCCGATCGCCTGGCTGCCCGACGCGCACGCGCACGAGGTCGGAATGATGCGCCCCTTGAGGTCCCAGAACAGGCTCACGTTGACGGCCGTGGTGTGCGGCATCATCTGCACGTAGCTGTTCGATGTGACGTCGCTCATCGAGCCGGTTTCAAGCATCGTGCCGAACGCGCGGATCGGCTGCACCGAACCCGACGACGAACCGTAGGCGACGCCCATGCGGCCGTCCTTGATGCTGGCGTCGTCGGCGAGGCCCGCATCGGCGAGCGCGAGTTCGCTTGCGCGCACCGAATACAGCGACACGGGGCCCATCGAACGCGTTTTCTTGCGCGGATAATGCGCGGGCGCGACGAAGCCCGGCAACGGACACGCGAGCCGCGTATGCAGCGATTCGAAGTAATTCCACTCGGGCATGCGCCGCACGGCATTCACGCCGCTTTTCAGGCGCGCTTCGATGGCATCCCAACTATCGCCGAGCGCGGTGACGCCGCCCATGCCGGTAATGACGACTCGCTTCATCAGATCATCCCGCCGTTGACGCCGATCACCTGGCGCGTGACATACGAGGCCGCATCCGACATCAGGAAGCTGACCACCGACGCGACTTCCGCAGGCTGCCCGACGCGGTTCATCGGCACCGTCTTCAGCGCGTGTTCGAGCTGCATCTCTTCGAGCATGCCGGTTTCGATCAGACCGGGCGCCACGCAATTGACGGTGATGTTGCGCGTCGCCAGTTCGACCGCGAGCGCCTTGGTCGCGCCGATCAGACCCGCCTTCGCCGCGCTGTAGTTCACCTGGCCGCGATTGCCCATCACGCCCGACACCGATGCGATGGTGACGATGCGCCCGCCCTTGCGCGCGCGGACCATCGGCATCGTCAACGGATGCACGACGTTGTAGAACGAGTCGAGGCCGGTTTCGATCACGATGTCCCAGTCTTCGTCGCTGAGCGCGGGAAACGCGGCGTCGCGCGTGACGCCCGCGCTGCATACGATGCCGTAGTACGGGCCATGCGCCGCGACATCGGCTTCGAGCACTTCGCGGCACACCGCGCGCTCGCGCACGTCGAACTGCAGCACGCGCGCGGTGCCGCCCTGCGCGGCGATGCCCGTCGCGACCGCTTCGGCCTCGGTGCGTCCGGTGCGGCAATGCACGGACACCGCGAAGCCGTCGGCGGCCAACTGGTACGCAATCGCGCGGCCAATGCCGCGGCTTGCGCCGGTAACGAGAACACGCCGGCTCATGAACTGAAACTCCCCTCAATGAATGACTGAAAATCGGCTGGCTGAAACACCTTGATCACGGCCTCGGCGCAGCACACGTCGCCGTCGTGAATCGTGCATTCGTACGCACCGTGGCCTTCCTCGCTGCGCAAAAGTTCCGTTGCGTGAACCAGCAGTTGCGCGCCGCCTGCGAAGCTCGGCTGCAACGCCTTGTAGCTGCGTGAACCGAGCAGCACGCCGGGCCGCGCACGGCCGCCGCCTCGCATGGCCAGCAGCGCGACATGCGCGGCAATGGTCTGCGCCATCAGTTCGATGCCGATCCACGCGGGCATCGCGCCTTGCGCGTCGGCGTACCATGCGTCGGCGTGAACGGTCGCGCGCGCGGTCAGCGTCTCTTCGCTGAACGTGTTGACCCCGTCGATCAGCAGCATGGTGCCGCGATGCGGGATGATCGCTTCGATCGGTTGCTGCAGCAGTTCGTCGATAGTTCGCGTGTCGTTCATCGCGCTCATCCTGCAAGAATCAGGCTGACGTTGCTGCCGCCGAATGCAAACGAGTTGCTCATCGCGTATCGGGTGGCTCCCTGCGTGGCCGCCTCGCGCGGCAAGAAACGTTCGGTTTCCACGAGGTCGAGCGCGGGCAGCGCCGGGTCGGCCGCGCCGTCCCACAGATGGCGCGGCAGCGCAACGTCCTGACGCGCGAGCGTGAGCCATACGAAGCCAAGCTCCGTCGCGCCCGCGGCGCCCAGTTGATGACCGGTCAGCGGCTTTGTGCCGCTTGTCGCGACACCTTCGGGAAAGACGCGCGACATCAGGCTCGCTTCCATCTCGTCGTTCTTGCGCGTCGCCGTGGCGTGCAGATTCACATAGCCGATGGACAACGGCGCGATGCCCGCATCGGCCAGCGCCTCGCGCAACGCGAGTTCGCCGCCCACGCCTTGCGGATCGGGCGACGAAATATGATGCGCGTCGCTCGATTCGCCGACGCCGGCGAGACGCACCGCCGCTTCGTCGCGGCTCATCAGGAACACGGCTGCGCCTTCGCCGACATTGATGCCGCAGCGATTGCGGCTCATCGGATTGCTGCGCACGCTGCTCGTCGATTCGAGCGACGCAAAGCCTTGCACCGTGAGCTCGCATAACGAATCGACGCCGCCCACCACGACCGCGTCGCATAGTTGCAACTGCAACAAGCGCCGCGCCGATGCGAACGCCTTCGCGCTCGACGTGCAGGCGGTCGAGATCGTATACGCCGGCCCTTTGACGCCGAGCGCCGCGGCCGCGAACGGCGCGGCCGTGCCGATCTCCATCTGCCGGTAATTGAAGCTCGACGGCAGCGCGCCGGCTTGTGCCTGATAGACGAACGCGGCTTCCGCCGCTTCGATGCCGGACGTGCTCGTGCCGAGCACGACGCCGATTCGATGCGCGCCATAGCGCTCGCGCGCTGCATCGACGGCAGGCGCGATCTGCGCGAGCGCCGCGAGCAGCAAGCGGTTATTACGGCAGTCGTAGCGCGCGAGATCCGCGGACGGCGCGAGTTCGAGCGGCGTCACGACGCTGCCGACAAACGCGTCGCCGATACCGGTGTGCATGCTTGCCATGCCGCTCGCGTCGCCCGCCGCGAGCGCCGGCACGATGCTGTCGAGGTCGCCGCCGAGCGCGTTGATCATGCCGAGCGCGTGCAAATAAACTGATGGCGCTTTCATGCGGCCCTCCTTGTTTCCGATGGCATGCCGATCGGTGCAAGCAGCACCGATACCGCGATGCCGAGCGCGAGCGTCGCGCCGAAGCTCTTCAACGCAGGCATCGCGCTCATGCCGAGCATGCCGAACGACAGCAGCGTGGTCGCCGCCGACAACAGCACGCCGGTCCACACCGCGCCGAGATCGGCGTCCGCGCGCAGGCATCCTTCGCGCAGAAACACCGCGTAGTTTGCGCCCACGCCGAGCACGAGCATCAGCGCAAGCCAGTTGAACAGATTGAGCGGCACCCGCGCATAACCGAATGCGGCGAGCGTGACGCCGACAGCGAGCAGCACCGGCAACGTCACCGCGACGCCGCCGCGCACGCGCTCAAGCAGAGAGACTGCGCCGCCTGCATTCGGTGAGACAGAGCGACGCGCAGCGTAACGCACGATCAGCAGAACCAGAACGAGCGTCAGCGCGCCGCCGAGCCACCAGCCGCTATCCACGCGATACGCGCCGAACAGCTTCGACACGCTCGCGGCTTTGTCGACGAACGCGACACCCGGCAGCGCCTGCGCGATGGCGATCAACGCGGGCTCGTTGCGCGGCGTCACGCCTTGCGGAATCACGACGGCCGCATACGCATGGCTCGCCGCGTCGACCTGACCGAGCCACAAATGCCGATACGGTTGCGACCACGGCGCGGCGAGCCATGAGTCGATACTCAACAGCGCTTGCGGCTTCGCTTGAGCGGCGATCCACGCGTCGGCGACTTCGTCTTTGAAGCCTGCTTGCAGCAGCGTCGCGCGCAACGCGGCCGGGTCGTTAAACAGATGTTGCGCGAGCAACGCGCGGTCTTCATTCTGCCGACGCGCGGACGGCACGAATTGCGCAACCGACTGATAACCGCCCGTCTTGTCCGCCGTGCCGTTCAACGCATCGAGTTTCGCGCCGAGCGCTTCGGCCCGCTGCAACACGACGTCCGCCGTCTCGCCGCGCACGACGAAAAATTGCGCGCTGTTATCCACGCCGACCGCTTCGCGCACCTTGTCTTCCTGCGCGACCAGCGACGCATCGCGCTGGATCAGCAGATGGATGTCGTCGTCGCTCGTGAGGCGCAGCCAGCCAGGAATGGCGGCAATCAGCAGCAGCGCGGCGACGAACCACGCGCGCTTGCCGCCGATCATGCGATGCCACACGCCGAGCAGGCGCGCGGCGCGCTCGAACAGACGCCGCGGGCTGCGCTTCGGCGCGTGCGGCAGCAACGCCGGCAACAGCCACATCACCGAAGCGAACGCCGTCACGATGCCCGCCATCGCAAAGCACGCGATCTGCTTGAGCGCGGGAAACGGCACCCATGTCAGGATCGCGTAGCCGAGCAGGCTTGTGGCAAGCGCGACGCTCAACGCGGGACGCACCGCGCGTGCGCCGCGCCGCGCATCCCAGTCTCGCCCCGCGCCGAGATAGACGACGAAATACTGGATCGAATAATCGACGGCTTCGCCGATCAGGCTCGCGCCGAACACGAGCGTCAGCAGATGCAGCTTGCCGAATACGAGCAACGTGACCGCAAGCGCGCAGACAATGCCGAGCGCGGTCGAGACGAAACCGAGCAGCAGCAGGCGCGGCGAGCGGAAGACCCACATCATCAGCAACGCAATGCCGACGAGCGACGCGATGCCGATCGCGTGTACTTCGCGCTCCGATGCGCTGCGTGCCGATTCGGCATAGAACACGGCGCCGGTGCGCGCCACCGACACGTCGGGGAACGCGTGCTTCAGCGCGCTTTCGCCTTGCGCCAACGCGCCGAGCACCGCGTGCTGCGTCTTCGTTTCATAGGCCGAGCCGGGCAGCGTCGCGACGATCAGCACGCTTGTCGCATTGCCTCGATGCGAGACGAGCAGACCGTCCTCGAGTTCGAGGTTCGACGTGGCAAGCGGCAGATTGCCGAGCCAATGTTCGAGCCAGCCGAACGGATCGTCCGATAGCGAGGTGGTGAGGCCCCCGCGCAGCGGACTGTAGATGCGCTGAGCCAGCGCATCGCGCAGCGTCGAATCCGCTGCGTTCGCGCCGGCGATTGCCGCACGATCGGCAGGCGTCAGCAAGCCGAAGCGATACGGCATGTACAGCGCCGCGATTTGCGACAGATCGAACGGCGGCAATTCCGCCGTCACCGAAGCGAACGCGCCGCTTGCCCGCAGCGATGCGCCGAGCTGTTTCGCCGCCGCTTTCGCGTGCGCGTCGTCGTGGCTCGTGACGAGAAAAACGGTGCGGTCGCCGAGCGCGCTCGCGAGCATATCGACGGCTTTTTCCGCGACGGGGTCCGCTTCGGTCGCGGGCAACAGCGCGAGCAAATTGGTCTGCAACGGTGACGGTCCCGCGAAACGCCAGCCGCAATACAGCGCTGCGACGAGCGCGAGCGCGAGCCACGCGGCGCGCACGCCCCATGTCTGTCTCGCGGATCTGTGTCGCAGCAAATCCATTACGGCGTCCCGAACAGGCTGCGTTCGGCCGGCGCGAGTTCGCTCACCGCCTCGCTTTTACTGAACTCGAGTTGCGTCGTATCGCCGTTGGCGAGCGCGATGCGCAAGCTCTGCAGATAATCGCCGCCGCTCATCTGCAAGCCTTTGATGGACTGCGCGATTTGCGGCTGGTTCGGCGTGAGTCGCATGCGCCAGTGCGCGGCGCTGCCTTCGGCCTCTACGTCGAATTGCGAATACAGCGCGGACAGATCGCCGCCGAGCATCGCGCGCATCATCTTCGAGACTTGCGCGACGCCGCGCGTGCCCTGCGCGCTGTGCGTGGTGACACGCTGACCGTTGGCGTTGACTTCGGCGACGCCTGCATCGGTAATCACATACGTGGCTTTGTACGGCGTCGCGATTTGCCAGATCACGCCGCGCTCGCGCACGAACAGCAGCGAGCCGGTGCTGACGAGCGGCTGCTTCATCGCGGCGAGTGTCTGCGTCTGCGTGAACTGCGCGCGCACGCCCTTGGCCGCGGCAAGGTGCGATGCGATCTGCGAGACGAGTGCGGGGTTGCCGTCCGCGGATGCTGCCGAAGCCGGCGATGCGGCCACGCTGAATGCGCCCGAAAGCGCGAGAGCGCATAGCGCGTTGCATAGCGCTTTGCTTAGTCGCCCGTAGCAATTCATGCTGCCCATACGCGCTCCAGTTTTTCGAACACGACGGGCGGCGACACGAATTGCAATTCCTGCGTCGCGGCATCGACAGCCACCTGAATCGTGTAGCCCTTCGTGAGCCGCGCGCCCGACGCGCAATCGACGATTTCATAGCCTATTTTCAGGCGGTTTTCGTGTTCGAGCAGTTGCGCGCGCACGTCGAGTTTCTGGCCGTAGGTTGCCGGACGCACGTACTTCAAGTGCGCTTCGACAATCGGCCACAGATAACCCGACGCCTGCATTTCGCGGTAGTCGTAATCGAACGCGCGCAACAGCGCCGCACGGCCGATCTCGAAGTACTTCAGATAATGGCCGTGCCAGCACACGTTCATCGCGTCGACGTCGTGAAACGGCACTTCGACCGCCGCACTCGCGCTCAATACCTTGCGGGCGGCGCTCATGCTTCTGAGCCTCCGCGATAGTCGTGCAGCAACTCGCAGGCGGCGATGCGCGCGGTCAGTGCGCGCAGATCGGATTCGAGCGCGCGGTCATCGTCGACGAAAGGCGATTGTGCGCCGACGTTTTCCACGAACGTTTGCAACGGCGCGGGCACCGGCGTCGCACTGTCGATTCGCAGGCGCAACTGCGCCGCCTGCACGGTGGCAAGCGTATGCGCGGCCGCGACCTGCTCGGTCAATTCGAGCACACGCAGGCAGTCGCGCGCGGCGATCGTGCCCATGCTGACCTTGTCCTGATTGTGAGCTTCGGTCGAACGCGAAAACACGCTGGCGGGCATCGTGTTCTTCAGCGCCTCCGCCGTCCACGCGGACGACGAAATCTGCACGGCCTTGAAGCCGTGATTGATGGCCGCACGCGCGGGCGCTGCGCCGCTCAGGTTGCGCGGCAAACCGTTGTTGAAGTTCACGTCGACGAGCAGCGCCAGTTGCCGGTCCATCAGGTCGGCGAGATTCGCGACGGCCACTTTCAGCGAGTCCATCGCGAACGCAATATGGCCGCCGTAGAAGTTGCCGCCATGCAAAACACGTTCGTTGTCGGGGTCGATCAGCGGGTTGTCGTTCGCGCTGTTCAATTCGTTTTCGATGTCGCGGCGCACCCAGCTCAGCGCATCGCGCCCGACGCCGATCACATGCGGCGCGCAGCGAATCGAATAGCGGTCCTGCAAGCGATGACCCGGCGTATCGTCGCGTCCTTCGAGATCGGCGCGAATCCAGGCGGCGGCTTCGGCCTGGCCCGCATGCGGCTTCACTTCGAAGAGCGTCGCGTCGAAATGCGCGGCGCGGCCGTCGAGCGCGACGGTGCACAGCGCGGTCAGGCGCGCGGCGAGCCGCGTCAGATGGTCGGCGCGCGCGAACGCGAGGCACGCGAGTCCGGTCATGACCGCCGTGCCGTTCATCAGCGCGAGGCCCTCTTTGGGCGCGAGTGTGAGCGGCGTGTGTCCGAGTTCGCCCCACACTTCGCGCACGTCGCGCAGGCGTCCTTCGAACATGACTTCGCGTTCGCCCGCGAGTGCGGCGGCGACATATGAAAGCGGCGTGAGATCGCCGCTCGCGCCGACCGAGCCTTCGGCCGGAATACGCGGCAGCACGCGATGATTGACGAGGTCCGCGAGACGTTCGAGCAGCACGGGGCGCACGCCCGAAAAACCATACGCGAGCGAGTTCAGACGCGCGGCGATGACGGCAAGCGTCTCGCCGTCGTCGAGATAGCGGCCCATGCCGCAGCCGTGATAACGCGTGAGTTGCAGTGGCAACGCTTCGACGAGTTCCATCGGCACATCGACCACGCAGGCGTCGCCGTAACCGGTGTTGACGCCGTACACCGTCGCGCCCGCCGCGAGATGGCGGCGCAAGAAATCCGCGCCGCGTTGAATGCGCGCGCGCCACTCGGGGTCCGTATTCAATGCGACCGGCGCGCGATGCTGCGCGATCGCGACGACGTCCTCAATAGTCAGCTTGCGTGCGCCGATCACCACCGGAGCCGCGTTGCCGCCGCGATTTGAAACCGCTTGCACGCCGGCATCCGGCGCGTCGATCAGATCATGTTCGGCCATTCGCGCCTCGCTTGGGGCTGGCCCAGAAATCGAAGAAGTTGAACCATTGATAAGGTGCCTTGCGGCAATAGTGTTCGAGACGCGCGGCATAACGCTGCGCCCACGCGGCGAGATGCTGCGTGCGTTCGCGCCGCGGCAATTCGATGCGCTCCGCGAACGGCTCGAAGTAAAGACGATAACCGCCCTGCTCTTTCAGGCAGAAGAAGAGATACACGGGACAGCCGAGCGCATGCGCGAGCACGTACGGTCCCTGCGCGAAGGGCGCATCGGCGCCGAGAAAGCGCGCCTGGGTGGTGCGGCCCGCTTCGTGCGCGGGCACGCGGTCGCCGACAATCACGAGCAGTTCGCCGGCGTCGACACGCTGCTGCATCAGCATCGCCGTTTCAGGCCCGAAGTCCGCGACTTCGAGCAGATGCCGCGCGAACTCGCTGTTCGCCGACGCGAGCACGCTATTGAAGCGCCGCGCATGTTCCGTATAGACGACAGCCGTGACTTTCGCGTAGGCGCCCTGCGCGGCGAGCGCACGCGTCATCTCCAGATTGCCGAGATGCGCGCCGATCACCAGCGCGCCCTTGCCGCTCGCGACCAATGCTTCGAATGCCGAAGGATCTTCGAACTTGACGTCGGCATTGTTGACGCGGCCGGACCACGCGGCGAGCTTGTCGAAGCCCGATTGCGCGAACGCCAGCATGTGTCGATACGCGGACAGCCAGCCGGGTCGCGGCGTCTCGCCATGCGGCGCGGCCTCGCGCAAACGCGTGAAGTAATTGGCCGAGGCCTCGCGCGCGGCACGTCCCGTCAGCAGAAAATACGCGACGATCGGATGCAGCCATAGCGCGGTGAAACGTCGGCCGAACAGCTTGCAACTGAGCGCGAGCAACGACATGCCGAGGTGACTGCCGCGCTCGGCGATACGCCACCAGTCCTGCGCGTTCGCCTCGCTTTGCACGTCCGCGAGCACGGCGCGGCGCGGCATGAACTTGTGCGCGACGAGCATCGGCAGACGCAGCAGCATGCCGCACACGAGCCGCGTGTGACTGCGGCTGATGCGCACGTTGTCCCACAGCACGTCGAAATGCGAGACGCCGTCGCTCGCATACGTGACGCGCGTGGGAATCGCGCGAAACGCTGCGCGCCGCCAATACAGGCGCACCAGAATCTCGATGTCGAAGTCCATCCGCGTGGGTAACTGCACGCTGTCGATCAACTCGCACGCGAGCCCAAGCGGATAGAGGCGAAAGCCGCACATCGAATCGCGGATGGTGAGCGACAGCGTTTCGATCCACACCCACACGTGCGTCAGATAACGGCCGTAGAGTCGCGCTTTCGGCACGCTCTCGTCATACACCGGACGGCCCAGAATGACTGCGCCGGGTTCGGCGCGCGCGGCTTCGATGAAACGCGGCACGTCATTGGCGTCGTGCTGGCCGTCCGCGTCGATCTGCAATGCGTGCGTGTACTTCGCGTTGCGCGCGGCGCGCAGGCCCGCCATCACAGCCGCGCCTTTGCCGCCGTTGACCGGCAGACGCAGCAGCGAGACTTGCTGCACGTATTGCTGTGCAAGCTCGGCGAGCACCTGTTGGGTGGCTTCGTCGCTGCCGTCGTCGACGATGAAAATCGGCAAGCCGTGCACCGCGAGATGCGCGACGGTCGCGCCGATCGCGTCCTTGTGGTTGTAGATCGGGATCACGATGCAGGGAGCGAAATTCATCACGCGCTCTCCCGATAAACGATCACGCCCGATGCGCAATCGCGCTCGTTCACGCGGTACGCGAACTGCACGCGCTGACGCGCGCTATCGTGCGCGAGCGTGAGCTTCAACACCGAACCCGGCGACACCGGCGCCATGAACTTCAACCGGTCGACCGACGCGACGCTGTGCGCGCACGGCAGTTGTTCGGCGGCCAGACGCACCGCCCAATCGACTTGCACGACGCCCGGCAGAATCGGCAGCCCGGGAAAATGGCCGGCGAAATGAATCAGCGTGGGCGGCACGCGCAGTTCGTAGTGCAGCGTGTCGCCTGCGCGCGCTTCGGCGAGCAGCTCGAAACCTTCGGCGCGCGGCTCGAACGCCGCGGCAACCGCCGACACCGGCAGCTTGCCGCGCGCGTCGAACGGCAACGCGAGACGAAAGCGCCAATGGCGCGGCAACACGACAGCGTCGAAGTAGTCGGCGAGATGGCGACGCAGATTTTGTGCGAGGACCACGCGGCCTTCGTCGCGCAACGCGTCGTTGCCCGCTCCCGTCAACGCGACGACCGCGCCGACGCGCTCACGCGCGCCGCCTTCGAGCGGCGCGATTGCCGCTTGCATCACATACGGATGCAGCGCGAGACGCGCTTCGAGTTCCGGCAGCGACACACGCTTGCCGTCGAGCTTCAGCACGCGATCGAGACGGCCTTGCAAACGGAAACGGCCTTGCGCGTCGAACGCGATCTTGTCGTCGGTGCGATGCCAGCCGCCATGGTCGAGATGCGGCGAGCGCACGTTGAGCGCACCGTCTTCGTCGCAACGCACTTCGATGCCGGTCGTCGCTTGCCATGCATCGGTCTGGTCCTGACGACGCCATGCAATGCCGCCCGTTTCCGTGCTGCCGTAGATTTCGAGCGGCGCGGCGCCGTAAGCCGCCGCATATTGCTGCGCGGCTTCGAGCGCGAGCGGACCGCCCGACGAAAAAACCGCGCGCGGCGCGGGCGTCAATGCGGCGAAGCCTGGCAGCGCGGGCCAGCGCGACAACTGCGCGGGCGTCGATACGATCACGGCTGCGCCGCATTGCGCGATCTGCGTTTGCAGATGCAGCGGTTCGATGCTGATCTCGCGATCGAATGCGCGGCCGGCGGCAAGCGGCCACATCACGCGAAACAGCAGACCGTAGATATGGTGATGCGGCACGCTCGCGAGCATGGTCGCGTCGCCGACGAGCGCGCCCCACTGCTTCTCGAGCGTGTGCACTTCGGCGTTGAACTGCGCGAGCGTTTTGCGGATCGGCTTCGGACGGCCGCTGCTGCCCGAGGTGTAGAGCGTGAGCGGCGCTTGGGGGTCGATGTTTTTGTCGAGCGCGGACGCGGCTGCCTCGGCTTGCGCATCGGCTTGCACATGCAACTGCAGCGTCGCGTCGGTCAGCACGACGTCGTACGCTTCGGCGAGATCGGCAAGATAGCCGGGCGTCGCGTTCGCCGGAATCACCGGCTCCTTGCCGCACGCGAAGAGCGCGAACAACGCGCACGCGAAATCGAACGGATCGTCGATACACAGTGCATAGCGTTGCGCCGCTTGCGATTGCACCAGCGCAACGAGCGCCGCGACGCGCGCGCGAAACGCGGCGCGATCGAGCAGCGCCGTGCGATCGCGGCAAACGGCAACGCGTGAAGCGGCGGCATCGAGCGGAACGGACAACAGGTCGTGCAACGCGATCATCACGCCGCCTCCGAACGCGCGGCTCGCGGCAGCACAACGAGATAGCGCCACACGACCTCGGCGATCAGCAGCACACCGATCAGCAGATAGGCAATCGCGCCGTTATACAGCGACCAGCTTGCGCGGCTCCAGTAGAGCGCGGTATACGCGGAAAAAGCACCGTTCAGTAGAAAGAACACACACCACACCTGAGTGACGCGCCGCGTGTGGCGCACTGCGCCCGGCGACAAATCCGGTTTGCCGAGGCGCGCAAATTTTTCGATCATCGACGGACCGCGCACGAGCGTCGCGCCGAACGCGATCAGGAGCCCGAGATTGACGAGCGACGGATAGAGGCGCAACAGCAGCTCGCTGTTGGTGAGCACGATGGCCGCCGACGCGCAGCTCAGCAAGCCGACCACGGTCCAGTCGATGGCGGAAAGACGCCGCAGCGAAGTCGCGACCGCACCGCTGCCGGCCCAGCGCTGCAGCCACAGAATCGCAAACAGCATGCAGCCGACGTAACGCGGCGTGTCCCAACGCCACGCGCACAGAATCAACGCGGGATACGCGAGCTTCACCAGCACTTGCACGATCGCCTTCAGCCAATGGCGTTCAGCCGCGGACGAAGCGCTTGCGGCGGGCTGATCGGCCGCCCGTGTGCGCGAACGCACTGCCGGCATCAGCCTTGAGCCGCCAGCAGCGATTCGACCGCGCCGATCACGTCGCCGACCGTGCGCACCGATTTGAACTCTTCCGGCTTGATGCGGCGCCCGGTCATTTCCTGGAGCTTGATCGCGAGATCGACCGCGTCGATGCTGTCCAGATCGAGGTCTTCGAACAGATGCGCGTCGGGTGTCACGCGTTCCGGCTCGATTGCGAAGTTCTCTTTAAAGATGGCGCGGATGCGTTCAAGAATCTCTGCCTCGGACACGGTCATTCCCCTTTGCTGTTGGTTTCGTTCGCGGCGTGCGCCGCTTCGCGCTGACTTGCCACCAGCGCGGCCAGCGTGCTGATGGAGCGAAAGTGCTCGCGCGTGCGGTCGTCGTTTGCCGCAATGGTCAATTGATATTGTTTGCGCAGCACGATGCCGATTTCCAGTGCGTCGATCGAATCGAGACCGATACCGTCGGTATCGAACAACGGTGCATCGTCGTCGATATCGGCGGGGCTCAGGTCTTCCAGATCGAGTGCCTCGATCAGAAGCTGCTTAATTTCCAGTTTTAAAGAATCCATAATCGAACAGGTGCCGGGTAATGTGTGCTTCGACGGCGCTCGTCACGCTGCGCGCAGCGAGAGCCGGTGTTGTGTCGTCTGCTGCGAGCCGCTCGACGCCGAGCGGCTCCAGCACGTTCACGCGCATGCGGAACGCTCGCGCCGGCACGTCGTACCAGCGCATCTGTTTCGTGAACGCGGGCGGATCGCAATCCATCAGCACCGGCACGATCGGCGCGTCCACCTTCAGCGCCATGTGCGCGAAGCCGCGCGAAAACGCATGCAGCCGGTTGCGCGCGGGACTGCGCGTGCCTTCGGGAAAAATGATCATCGTATAGCCTGCCGCGAGCTGCCTTGCGCCTGCTTCGACGAGCTCCGCCGGATCGGCGTTGCTCACGTATTCCGCCGAACGCACGATGCCCCAGAAACACGGGTTGCTCCAATGCGCGTTTTTCACGACGCAGCATGCGTGCGGCGTGAGCGAAAGCAGCACCATCACGTCGAGGTAGGTCGGGTGGTTGGCCACCACGATCGACGGACCGCGCGCGCGCAGCGCCTCGCCGCCCGACACTTCGAGCTTCATCACGCCGATCAGTTGCAACGCGCCGACGAGCGCGCGGAAAAACCAGTGGATGATGCTCGTCACCGCGAACTGCCGCGACGCGCGATGCGGCCACAGCCACGCGAGCGGAAACACCAGCACCGAAAACAGCACGCCGCAGATGCCGAACACGACGAAAGCCATGCCCGTGGCGAAGAATCGCCACGTGTAGTCAAGCCGCGCGGTCATGCCACTCCCACTGCCAAAGGACGCCGGCGCCCTGCCAGGCCGCGGGCTCGCCGGTTTCGAGACAATGCAGCAGCGCCTGGCTTTGCGTGGCGAAGCGGCTTGCTGCGGGCTCCTCCTGGTCGTGCAGGCCCGGCGATGCGGACCGTGTACAGACCAGATGGCCGAGCGCCGTTTCGTTACTCAAGAGCAGCGCGATCGCGCCGCCCTGCACTTCATCGTCGATCGTTCCGTATGCGGGGTCGGCCGGTTCGTCGGCGTAGACCAGCAGGACCGGTGACGCCGATTGCGTTGCGTGTTGCGCATACGCCTCGAGCAGCGCATAACCGAGCGTTTCCGGGCCCGCCGAAATGGCGCTCGCCGCCGAGCGGTCGCCGCGCGCGATGCCGAACACGCCCGTCATCGCATTGAGCACCGAGAGGCTGAAGGCCGTCGGCGACACCGGCTCGCCGGATCTGATGGCGCGCAGGATCTCCGTGGTGCGGCGCAGTTCGCCGTGCCGCGACGCGAACACGACGCGCGCCTCGTCGGCCCCGACGCAATCGTGCGCCACCTTCAGCGCGGCTTTCGAGAGCGTGCTGAGACGCCGCCGCACGATCGGTTCGATAAAACCGATGTCGGGTGCGGCGGTGGCGGCAGCAGGCCAGCTAGACCAGCGAGCGACCGGAATGGTCCAGTGCGGATCGGGCATATCGGTGTTCGCGCGTTGAAGCAAGGAGAGGCTGAAGCGCCTGACGGAATACGCAGCCGTCACAGCGTATGCGCGCCGCGCGGACCGGCAATTTCCAGCCGGGGGACAATCCAGACTTCTTTTGTAGGGTTCAGCGAATTAACGGCACTTTGGCCCGATTATTTAGGCCATTGACGATTGGCCGTGTAGTTTGGCTCAGGCTTCCTTAGTCGCCGGAATCATACTGAATATTCTGAATTAAATCAGCCACAAAAGACGTATCCATCTGTATCCGTCTCGCGTTTACGACGCTAATTTGAGTGCTATGGCGATTTGCAGAAATTTCCCATCTGGGCCTGGGAATATCCCTACATCTGTAGGTTTTTGGGAATTCGACTGTCAGACGGTCGCGTTCGCAAAGAGAATCCCCTAGATGCTTTCAATTAACTTTCTGCGACGACTGTTGCAGTCGAATACATGCGATCCGATTTCACGCGAATTCTGCTCCCGGCAGAACGGTCGCGCGGCGACGCCTGCTATAATCCGTCCCTCATTGGGGAGTAGCCGCCCCGCGCCACGTTCGCCCGGCATCTAGCCGGGCTCGCAACAACGTGCGCTCGCGGGGGCGCCTGTCAACAGACTTGGCCGTCATGGCCGTGGCAGCCGCAGCCTCTGGCCTGGCGAGACCGATGACCCACACCCCGCCGCAATTGGGCCCGGCGTGTCGTGGGTCGTCGCTCGTTCATTTCCCGGCCCGCGGATTCCAACCCACGTGTTCCACGCTTTCCTCATTTCCACCGGAGCGGTCGCGCTCGCCGAAATCGGCGACAAGACGCAGCTGCTGTCGCTCGTGCTCGCCGCGCGTTATCGCAAGCCGATGCCGATCATCCTCGGCGTGCTGGTCGCGACGCTCGTCAATCACGCGGGCGCGGGCGCGCTCGGCGCGTGGCTCGGCTCGCTGCTCACGCCGGCCATCATGCGCTGGGCGCTGGCCATTTCATTCATCGGCATGGGTTTGTGGATTCTCGTGCCCGACAAGCTCGACGACGAAGAAGCCAACACGAACCGCACGCATCTTGGCGTGTTCGGCGCGACTGTCGTGGCCTTCTTCCTCGCGGAAATGGGCGACAAGACGCAGATCGCGACGGTTGCGCTCGCCGCGCGCTTTCACGACTTCTTCGGCGTGGTGGCGGGCACCACGCTCGGCATGATGATCGCCAACGTCCCGGCGATCCTGCTCGGCGACCGCTTCGCGCACCGTCTGCCGACCGGCATCGTGCACGGCATCGCCGCCGTGCTGTTCGTGGTTCTCGGAACGATGGCGCTGTTCGGCGGCGGGCTCTGACGACGTGCGCGCGATGCCGGCATTTGCCGGATCGCGCTCTTGTCACGCTTTTATCGCGCTTGCGGTCGCGTCGCGGTCATTGCACGGCTTTCGCGCCCGACGCGGCAGCCGGCGACGCTGCAGCCGGCACCGGCGTTTCGTTGGAAGCACCCGCGCTGTTGCCAAGCGGAATCTTGACCGTGCGCACGACGCCGTTGCCAAGCGGGAAGTCGGCAAGCGCACTGCGCGCCAGATACGGCATGGCCCTCACCAGCGACGACTCGCCGCCCGAGTTGCGCGCGGTCACGTTGTAGACCTCCTTGCCCGTCGCGCGCTCGGTGATCCGCACGCCGAGCAGATGCGTGAAGATCGGATAGCTCTGGTTCACGTAGCCTGCGGGAAACGGACCCCACGGCCCCCACGGATCGTACGGACGGCCCCAGCCCCAGTAAGGCGCCGGCCACGGGTTGTAGTAGACCGGCTCGGCCACCGTCACCATGTCCGAGCGGATTCCATACGAGAGCCCGACGAGATAGCGCGCGTCGTTGCCGTCAACCTGGCGGAACGCATGCGTGGCGAGTTCGTTGGCGATGATGCGCTCATAGGTGGTCAGCTCGAGATTGTTCCGCTGGTCGGGCTCGCGTGTGAACGCGTAGGTGCGGGCCGCGTCGCCGCCGCTCCAGTCGGAGAACGCGGTGACCTGCGTGGTCACGTAGGTCGTGCAGCCGGACAGCAGCACGCTCAGTGCCGCGAGCAGCAGCATGGCCCGGCGCGTCCAGATATTCGTTGTCATGGTCTACCTCGTGAAGCGTTTCTGTTCGTTCGTCTTTCATTGTACGTATGACCGTCGATCGCGCCGCGCCGTTCCGCTCCCTTCCGCTCCCACGCCGCAGGAGCTTGAGCGTGAGCAAGAGCGGTGCGGGCGTCCGAGCGCGCATCGGCCGAACGGCTATCTGAAAAGCGCGCGCCGCACGATTGCCCGAGGCTTTGTACAATGGCTCGACAAGCCCGGCTCGCGCGTCTTCGTGCGCCGGCCGCTCGAGTCCCATCACTACAGAACGCCATGGCCGATACCGCAACGCCCAATGTGATCCGCCGCGCCGATTATGCGCCGCCCGCTTTTCTGATCGACACCGTCGCGCTCGAGTTCGATCTGCTGCCCGAACGCACGGTCGTAAAGAACACGATGCGCGTGCGCCGCAACCCGGACGCCGCGCGCGCGCCGCATCTCGAACTGATGGGCGAACAACTGGAGTTCGTCGGCGCGACGCTCGACGGTCAGCCGTTCGCCAACGCGCATCCGCACGAGCACGGGCTGGTGCTCGACAACGTGCCCGACAGCTTCGAGCTCACGCTCACCAGCATCTGCAATCCGGCGGCGAATACGACGCTCTCGGGCCTGTATGTGTCGAGCGGAAACTTCTTTACGCAGTGCGAGGCCGAGGGCTTTCGGCGCATCACCTATTTCCTCGACCGGCCGGACGTGATGTCGACCTACACGGTCACGCTGCGAGCCAGCAAAGCCGATTATCCGGTGCTGCTGTCGAACGGCAATCTGCTCGAGGAAGGCGATCTGCCGGACGGCCGTCATTTCGCGCGCTGGGAAGATCCGTTCAGGAAGCCGAGCTATCTGTTCGCGCTTGTCGCCGGCAAGCTCGTTGCGCTCGAAGAGCGTGTGAAAACCGGCTCGGGCAAGGAAAAGCTGCTGCAGGTGTGGGTCGAGCCGCATGATCTCGACAAGACCCGTCACGCGATGGATTCGCTGATCAATTCGATCCGCTGGGACGAACAACGCTTCGGCCTCGAACTCGATCTCGACCGCTTCATGATCGTCGCGGTGAGCGACTTCAACATGGGCGCGATGGAAAACAAGGGGCTCAACATCTTCAACACGAAGTACGTGCTGGCGAACCCGGAAACGGCGACCGACACGGACTTCGCGAACATCGAGGCGGTGGTCGGCCACGAGTATTTCCATAACTGGACCGGCAACCGCGTGACCTGCCGCGACTGGTTCCAGTTGAGCCTGAAGGAAGGCCTGACCGTGTTCCGCGATCAGGAATTCTCCGCCGACATGGCCGCCGGACTGACCAGCAGCGGCGACGAAGCGGCGCGCGCGACGAAGCGCATCGAAGACGTGCGCGTGCTCCGCCAGATGCAGTTCGCCGAAGACGCCGGCCCGATGGCTCACCCGGTGCGCCCGGAAAGCTACGTCGAGATCAACAACTTCTACACGATGACCGTCTACGAAAAAGGCTCGGAAGTCGTGCGGATGTATCAGACGCTGTTCGGCCGCGACGGTTTTCGCAAGGGCATGGACCTGTACTTCAAGCGTCACGACGGCCAGGCCGTGACGTGCGACGATTTCCGTCATGCGCTCGCCGACGCGAACGGCCGCGACCTCGCGCAGTTCGAGCGCTGGTACAGCCAGGCGGGCACGCCGCGCGTGTCGGTGCGCACCCGTTACGACGCGGCGGCGCGGCGCTACAGCGTGACGCTCACGCAGGGTTATGGCGACGCCGCGCCGGCCGCGCGCGAAACGCAAAAGGGACCACTGCTGATTCCGTTCGCCATCGGTCTGATCGGCAAGGACGGCAACGATCTGCCGCTGCAACTCGAAGGCGAAGCGCGCGCTTCCGACTCGACCACGCGCGTGCTCGAATTGACGCAGACCGAGCAGACGTTCACGTTCGTCAATGTCGAAGACGAGCCGTTGCCGTCGCTGCTGCGTAATTTCTCGGCGCCGGTGATCGTCGAATACGATTATCCGGCCGAACAGCTCGCGTTCCTGCTCGCGCACGACAGCGATCCGTTCAACCGCTGGGAAGCCGGCCAACGCCTTGCCACGCGCGAGTTGCTGACGCTCGCCGGACAGGCGGCGAACGGCGCGCAACTGCAACTCGACGACTCGGTGGTCGCCGCGTTCGCGCGCGTGCTCACGGACGAATCGCTGTCGCCGGCGTTCCGCGAACTCGCGCTGATGCTGCCGTCGGAGGCCTATCTGGCCGAGCAGATGACGGAGTCGAATCCGGCGGCCGTGCATGCGGCGCGGCAGTTCGTGCGCAAGCGTCTCGCGAATGCGCTCAAGGGCGAATGGCTGAGCATCTACGAGAAGCATCGCACGGCGGGTCCGTACGAAGCCACGCCGGCCGCGGCCGGACATCGCGCTCTGAAGAATCTCGCGCTCTCGTATCTGACCGAGCTCGACGATCCGGCGGAAGCCGTGCGGCTCGCGTCGGCGCAATACGAGGCCGCGAACAACATGACCGACCGCGCCGCGGCCTTGTCCGCGCTGCTCAACGCCGCAGCGGCCAATGGCGGCAGCGCCGAGGCGCAGCACGCGCTCGACGACTTCTACCGGCGTTTCGAGAAAGAGCCGCTCGTGATCGACAAGTGGTTTGCGTTGCAGGCCACGCAGCGTGGCAGTGCGCAGCGCCCCGTGATCGAAATCGTGCGCAAGCTGATGACGCATCCCGCCTTCAATCTGAAAAATCCGAATCGCGCGCGCTCGCTGATCTTCAGCTTCTGCGCGGCCAACCCGGCGCAGTTCCATGCGCAAGACGGCTCGGGCTACGCGTTCTGGGCCGACCAGGTGATCGCGCTCGACGCAATCAATCCGCAAGTGGCCGCCCGCCTCGCTCGCTCGCTCGAATTGTGGCGCCGCTTCACGCCGACGCTACGCGATGGCATGCGTGCGGCGCTGGAGAAAGTGGCGTCGCAAGTGAAGTCGCGCGACGTGCGCGAAATCGTCGAGAAGGCGCTCGCATGATGCGCGTTTGAGCGGTTCTCAACCCCGAAAGCCGGCACGCGTTGCCGGCTTTTTTTCGCCCTTGTGTTGCGACGACCCGGTGGCAGGTTCACGTCGACGTTAGCCATTTGGCCGACTGTTCTTAAGCGCCGCATTGAGGGAAAGTAAACGCATTCAATTAACGGTTTACGTTTAACGCGATGCGTTATATCATTCCCATGATCACAACATTTGGCGACAAGGCTACGGCAAGAATTTTTCAGGGCAGGTTCGTGCATGCGCTGCCGCGTCATATCCAGGCGCTCGCGTATCGCAAGCTCCTGATGATCGACGCCGCGGACACCGTCCATAGTTTGCATGCGCCGCCCGGCAACCGGCTCGAAGCGTTGCAGGGGCAGCGCAGCGGGCAGTGGAGCATCCGGATCAATGCGCAATGGCGCATCTGTTTTCACTTTATCGACGGCGAGGCGCTGAATGTTGAGATTGTCGACTATCACTGATTATTGGGAGACCGACATGGTCATCAAACGCTCCGATCTGGACAGTACCGATTTCTCCGGCATCGACACCGGAGACAGCATCGAGGAAATCCATCCGGGGGAGATTTTGCGCAGCGAATTCCTCGAACCGCTCGGCATGTCCGTCAATGCGCTCGCGCTTGCGTTGCGCGTACCGGCGCCGCGCATCAACGACGTGGTGCGTGGCAAGCGCGCGATCTCGGCTGACACCGCGCTGCGGCTCGAGCGCTACTTCGGCGCGAGCGCGCAGTTCTGGCTCAATCTGCAAATCGCCTACGACCTGCGCGTCGCCACGGCCGCGGCGGGCGCGCAGATCGAACGCGAGATCGAACCCATGCCGAAGGCCGATCGCCCGAAGCTGCCCAAGGTTTCCGCGGAACATGCGCGCGCCGCGGCGCTCGCAGCGAGCGTGAGCGGCAGCGCCGCGGCGGGCAAGGTCCGGCGCAAAGGCTGACCGGCCGGTTGTGGTTTGGGTTGTGCTTTGGGTTGTGCTTTGGCCGCCGGTTATGCTCGTTGCTGCTCACTGGCCGCGTCGCGCGCGTTTTTCATCTCTCCACCGACAGCAAAAGCACGGGGCAGACACACCGAGCGGTTAAAATCCGGATATTCCTCAAGCCTCCTGGAGTACAGCAATGTCCTTGCAACGTCGTACCACTCTCACGAAGTACCTGATCGAGCAGCAGCGGGAAACCAATAACCTGCCGGCCGATCTGCGCCTTTTGATCGAAGTTGTCGCGCGGGCCTGCAAGGCGATCAGCTATCACGTCAGCAAGGGCGCGTTGGGCGATGCGCTCGGCACCGCGGGCAGCGAAAATGTGCAGGGCGAAGTACAGAAGAAGCTCGATATTCTGTCGAACGAGATCCTGCTCGAAGCGAATGAATGGGGCGGCAACCTGGCAGGCATGGCATCGGAGGAAATGGAGCAGTTCTTTCCTATTCCCGCGAACTATCCGAAGGGCGAATATCTCCTCGTGTTCGATCCGCTCGACGGCTCGTCGAACATCGACGTGAACGTGTCGATCGGCACCATCTTTTCAGTGCTGCGCTGCCCGGACGGCCAGCAGCCTACCGAGCAGTCGTTCCTGCAGCCGGGCACGCAGCAGGTCGCCGCGGGTTATGCGGTGTATGGGCCGCAAACCGTACTGGTACTGACCACTGGTAACGGTGTGAACTGCTTCACGCTCGACCGCGAACTCGGTTCGTGGGTGCTTACGCAAAGCGACATGCGCATTCCGGTCGAGACGCGCGAATATGCGATTAACGCGTCGAACGAGCGGCACTGGTATCCGCCCGTCGAGCAGTACATCGGCGAACTGAAGCAAGGCAAGGAAGGTCCGCGTCAAAGCGACTTCAATATGCGCTGGATCGCGTCGATGGTCGCGGACGTGCATCGTATCCTGAACCGCGGCGGCATCTTCATGTACCCGGCCGACAAGCGCACGCCGGACAAGCCGGGCAAGCTGCGTCTGATGTACGAAGCGAACCCGATGGCGTTTATCGTCGAACAGGCAGGCGGCGCCGCGACCAACGGCGAGAAACGCATTCTCGATATTCAGCCGAAGAGCCTGCATGAGCGCGTCGCGGTGTTCCTCGGCTCGAAGAACGAAGTGGACCGCGTGACCCGCTACCATCTCGAAACAAAAAATTGACCGAGGGGCTTGCCAAGCCAATAAAGAAGTCCCTATAATCTCGCTTCTCCTGATGCCGGAATAGCTCAGACGGTAGAGCAGCGCATTCGTAATGCGAAGGTCGGGGGTTCGATTCCTCTTTCCGGCACCATCAAGATTCAAGCAAAAAGCCCAGTCCTCGTGACTGGGCTTTTTGTTTTGGCGATGCGTTTATCGAGGTTGGGACAACACGCGTCTTGCGGTTACTAGTTGGCTTTGGCTATCCGCAAAAGTCCGCTCAGTCGCCGTGCAAGCGCGCGATCGTGACGAGGTTGCGCGCGACGACGGAATCGTTTGTCGCGACGCCCTGCTCGACGTTGCTGCGTTCGTCGCCGCAATACGCAGCGACCGCTTCCTGCGGCGCTGACGGAAACCACGAGATGCGGCCGTCGCATTCGATGCCGACCTGACGTCCCTTCCAGTACACAGCGTTTTCCATGACCCACTCTCTGAAGGCGAAGACGACCATCTTCCGCATCGGCAGACGCGCGTCCGTTGCCCAACGCACTCTCGGTTGCCGATACGTCTCCACATCATAGAAGCCAGGATCGCGGCTGCCGGCGTTGTCATCGAGCGATGATGTTTTGTCGCGAAATGCGCGAGCTGGAATGCAACGCCGGCCGAATGCTTAAACCATTCAGTGAAACTCCTAAAAAGTCTTAAGTCGCGTTTGAAAAAAGAGGCCGTGGATCGTCAACGGCGCGACACGTCGCTCGTTTACAAAGAGGTAAAGCTTTCTCGCGATATAAGGTCCGGGTCGGTAATAAACGAACGTTCGCCTTTTAGCGCGGAAAACGATTCCGATGCGGCGGCGCACAAGAAGCTTTGAATCGGGGAATACCCGGAATGAACAGGAGCGGACTCGCGAGACCGAGAGGCGGCAGTGCTTGGGCGGCCCGCCTGACAAGGCGCCAGGGAATCTACCGATGAATTGATGCGCTGAACGTACGCAAGCCCACAGAACAACACAAGCTGCGAACCTATAAATTTAATCAGAAGACTCTGCTGAAATGGTGCGCTGTGCCGTTAAAGCAACAAAGAACGCGTGATGTTAATCGGGCACTGGTGCTAATCGGGGCCCGAGGGAATAATGAGTTTGTAAAGGAGAAAGATCATGGATGCCAAACCACCGAAGATTCCGACCCCGGACAAAGTTTTCAGCCCGGATCCGGAACCTGTCGGCGTCGAATTTTTGGGTGCGGAACTGCCGGAGCACGTGCGCGCCTTTTTCGACGAACAACGTAAGTCGTGCGACGCAAAGTAACTGTGCAGTGGCGCAACGCAGCAGCGGTCTTCGTGTCTCGTGCATGAGGTCTGGTGGCTCGCGCGCTCCCCGATCGCTTTCGTTTGGACGCTACCAATAGACGGACTGCCGCCGCGTAGTGCCGGCGCCTGTCGTTGCGCTTGCGCGCTTCCGCTGCGCGAGCATCGGTTGTGCTCTGCTTCCAGCAGCGGCTGCGCCCGGGAGCGCGCCTGTGCGATCGTAGATCGTCTATTCTTCTGGTTTTTCCTTCCGGGCCACCCGGCCGACCGTTGATCCCATGAATCGATTGTTTCGCTTCGCTGCGCCGTGCGCGCTGGCGCTCTTCGCCTGTGCCGCGTTCGCGCCAGCCCCCGCCTTTGCCGATGGCGACGATACCGCGCTAACCAACGTGATCGCGCTTGCGTCGCAACGCCTTGCGCTCGCGGAGCCGGTGGCGCGCTGGAAGTGGGCCAACCATCAAGCGATCACCGACACGCCGCGCGAACAGGCACTGCTCGCCGATGTGGAAAAGCGAGCCGCGGCGGCCAACGTGGATCCGGCGTTCGCGCGCGCTTTCTTCCAGGATCAGATAGACGCCAGCAAAGAGGTGCAAAACGCGCTGTTCGCGAACTGGCGCGCGACTCAGCCGCCACAAGAACCGGCGCCGGACCTCGCGACGAGCACGCGCCCTCAGTTGGACCGCTTGACGCAGGCGCTCGTCGCCGGCCTCGCCCGCGTGCAACCGCTGCGCGCGGCGCCGGACTGTCCGTCGCGCGTCGCTCAGGCGCTTGCTAACTGGAAGTCGCTGACCCGCTATGACTCGACCCGGTCGAATGCGCTAACTCATGCGCTTGGACACGTGTGCGAAAGCGGCGGCGTCGGCGCGACGGGCTGACGGCGGACGCCAGGAGGAAGGCGTGGACTGATCGCGCTGCCGGGCTTGCACGATCGGGCGGAACGAGCGGGTGAATGTGCAGGCGAAGCGGTCAGGCAACGCCCACGACAGGCTCCGCGTTCACGACCGTCAGCGGCGTCATCCGCAAACCGCGTGCGAGATGGCTTTGCAAAATCCGATACGTCGAAAGTTCAAAGCCGCTGCTATCCAGACGCGACGTGTGCAACTCGGTCGCCTGCTCCAGCGACGGCGCATGGCCGATATAACACCAGCGGTCGACAACATGAAAAGCGCACGCCTCCGACGCCTGTTCGCGCTCCTCGAAAACGACAGGCCCGACAAACGGCCACGGCGCGTCGATGGGATCGCTCTTGGCGACGCGCGGCGCGCGATTGTGCCCAGGCCGCAGCGCCGCGATCCACTGTGCCTCTGTCAGCATTGCGCCCAGCTCGCCGCCCGTCGCGCGCCATTCGACACGCCGAACCTGCTGCGCAAGCCGTATATCCTTCGACGAACGGCGCTCCCCTGTCAGATGCGCGCGAAGCCGCTGACGGACGCGTACGCTTCGTCCGACATACAGCGGCAAGTCGTCGTCTCCATAGAACGCGTAGACGCCGCAGCCCGCAGGCGCCGTCTCGAGCAGATCTTCAGTGATGTTGCCGGCCAGCCGGTAGCGCCGGGTCGTGCGCTCGATGTGCGCCCGTAAAACGTCGAGCGGCACGAGGCCATGCAGGCGCTGCCAGAACTGCCAGATCAGATCGGCGTCGGCGAGCGCGCGATGGCGATCCGACGGCACGAGCGAATGACGCTCGACCAGCGCATCGAGGCCGTGACGCTTTTCCGACGGAAACAGCGCGCGAGACAGGCGCACGGTGCACAGCACGTCCGGGTCGAATGAAATACCGGCGCGCCGGAATTCGCCACGCAAGAAACCCCGGTCGAAGCTCGCGTTATGCGCGACGAACAGTTTGCCGTTCAGGCGGGCAAAGAGTTCGGGCGCGATGGCGTCGAATGTCGGCGCGCCGCGCACCATCGCATTCGTGATGCCGGTCAGCTGCTGAATGAAGGACGGAATCGGTTGCTGCGGATCGACGAGGCTGCTCCAGCGCGTGACGCCGGCCGGCCCGACTTCGACGACGCCGACCTCGGTAATGCGGTGCTCGCTGGTCGAGCCGCCGGTGGTTTCAAGATCGACAAAGACGATGGGCTCTGCGAAGGCCGGTTCGGCCAAAAACTGTTCGGACATGGAGAGAATGCTTGGACGCGTGACTTTGCGCCAAGTATGCACTAGTTGGCGGCCGCCGACCGTGCGTAGATCGCGCCAGCCGGACCACACGCCCGACCGAAGCGAATAAAAACAAAAGCCCCCGCGATGAATCGCGAGGGCCTTTAGCAGCGGACCCTGCCCCGCGCGCTACGGGGCAGCGGCACTACTGCTTACAGCGGCTGGATATTCGCCGCCTGCTTGCCCTTGGGGCCGGCCTTGACGTCGAAAGATACACGCTGGTTTTCCTTCAGCGATTTAAAGCCTTCGCTGCGGATTTCCGAGAAATGCGCAAAGAGATCTTCGCCACCCAAATCGGACGTAATGAAGCCAAAACCTTTAGCATCGTTAAACCATTTGACGATACCTGTTTCCATTTTCCAGTTTCCCTCAACGAATTATCAAATCGGGCAATGCCCTCAACGCCTCAATCCATTGCCATCTTATCCATAAGGAATATCCCTGAGGCATTGCGCACTCGGAGCGGCTACTGAATTCAGCTTTGCCGTTATACGGGGCGCGGTGAATCACCGTCAAGTGAATTTTTAATAGTCCTTAAGTACGGCATTGGATAAGCGAAAAGTTAGCCGAATGGCGGAAATAACCGGCGTTTGGATACTCGCGCTCGCGTCAAATTTACTCCTCCTTTAACGCGAGCACAGAAAAAGAGAAAGACTTCCCGAAATGCACGCGACGTTTGTAACGATTTGTGACTTTGGTAAGTGTTTCTCCGACTTGTTCGCCTCGCCGAGCGAACCGCATCATGAAGCTATGTATTTGCAGTAATGCGCATCAGGAGATTGCCATGCAGTTCCATACCATCCGCCTCATTCTTGCCCGGCTCATCCCTCATTTCGCTCAATCACCGTCGCAAGCATCTCGCACTTCCAGTGCCGAAGCAGACCGGCAGAACTCGTCGGCCCTCGAATTCGACCCGGTATGGCACGGCGATCATTGGCAAAACCTGCTGTCGTCGCCGATGGACGCCCGGCGCTACGTCATGGAGGACTGGAGTTCCTCGACGCCGACCGAACGGTGGAACACCGACTACGCCGCACCGGCGCATTGAGCGGAAGTCACGCGCCAAATCGGGCTTCGCAGTTCTGAGCGCGCAAAAAAAAGCGCGACTGGGAAGTCGCGCTGACAAAGGTTTGGAGATCTTTTTCGACAACGAAAAAGTCCGCTTCGGAAAGCGGTAATTCAGTATAGCGCTTATTTCCGAGTCCGATTATTCACACAAATAACAATCGTCTATTGCATTAACAACAACAATAACTTCGCATAGCCGCTCTTGTTGTTTTTTTGCATCGGATAAGCGTCGTATATAAGCAACGCCAATTCCTCCGCACCCCTTGCATGAGCCCTTGGTACTCTCGAAAGCCTTAACCGGCGGGGCTTTCAACGCGTCCGCATATCGTTTCGAATGGCGTAATACTCTATTGCGCAAACAGAAACGCCCATTGATTAGACGGTCTCTCTACACTTTGCGTAACCGGAAAACAGCGCCGCATTCAGACGCTCTTCTCGCGGATACGCCTCTCGCAGCGTCCGCGTGAAGGTTTTCCGAAGCAGCATTCACCGCCAATTCTTGCTTTCGGAGTAACAAGATGAAAAAGACTCTCATGGTCGCAGCCCTGACGGGCGTTTTTGCCACCGCGGCGCACGCCCAAAGCAGCGTCACTCTGTACGGCTTGATCGACGCCGGCATCACGTACACCAACAACCAGCACGGTCACAGCAACTGGCAGCAAACCAGCGGCTCGGTGAACGGCAGCCGTTGGGGCTTGCGCGGCGCTGAAGACCTCGGCGGCGGCCTGAAGGCAATCTTCACGTTGGAAAACGGCTTCGGCATCAATGACGGTTCGCTGAAGCAAGGCGGCCGCGAATTCGGCCGTCAGGCATTTGTCGGTCTGTCGAGCAACCAGTTCGGCGCCGTGACCCTCGGCCGTCAATATGACAGCATGGTCGATTTCGTCGGCCCGCTGGCATTGACCGGCACGCAGTACGGCGGCACGCAGTTCGCCCATCCGTTCGACAACGACAACCTGAACAACTCGTTCCGCATCAACAACTCGGTCAAGTACACGAGCGCGAACTACGGCGGCTTCAAGTTCGGCGGCCTGTACGGCTTCTCGAACCAGGCTGACGGCTTCGCCAACAACCGCGCTTACAGCGCCGGCGCATCGTACAACTGGGGCGGCCTGAATGTCGGCGCAGCGTACCTGCAACTGAACAACAACGGCGCGACGGGCGCGGCTGCGGCGTTCAACGCCGGCGGCGCAGTGTCGAGCGACAACACCTTCTTCGCTAGCCGTCAGCAGACGTGGGGCGCGGGCGCGAGCTACGCGTTCGGTCCGGCAACCGTCGGTCTCGTGTACTCGCAGACGAACCTGTCGGGCCTCGCCGGCATCGGCGCAGGCGCGTCGGGCCAGACGGGCGGCGTCGCCTTCGGTGGTGACAGCGCGCACTTCCAGAACTTCGAAGCTAACGCTCGCTACGCTCTGACGCCGGCTGTCAGCATCGCCGGTTCGTACACGTACACGCGCGCCAGCCTCGCCGGCACCCGTCCGCACTGGAACCAGTTCAACCTGCAAACGGCATACGCACTGTCCAAGCGCACGGACGTCTATCTGCAGGGTGAATACCAGCAAGTCAACGAGAACGCGGTTGTTAACGCGGACATCAACGGTCTGGCTGCTTCGAGCAACAACAAGCAGATCGCTGTCACGGCGGGCCTGCGTCACCGCTTCTAAAGCGGCAGGCAGGACTCGCGACATGGAAGGCGCCGCTTGCGGCGCCTTTTTTATTGCCTGCGCGGAACGCCGCGCGAAGGCGATGGACGCGGCAGGCTCGAACGGACGCAGCCGGGATAGAACACTAGCCGCCGTTATCGGGCGGCGGATATTTGACGTCGAGTATGTCGATCGGCTGCGGTCCGGCAGGCGTATACAACGTCACCGTATCGCCGACCTTCGCCTTCAGCAGCGCTCGCGCGATCGGAGAAATCCAGCTCACGTGCCCGATGTCCAGATCGACTTCGTCGATACCGACGATCGTCACCGTATGCTCGTCGCCGTCTTGCGTCGCATATTCGACCGTGGCGCCGAAAAAGACCTGATCGACATTCTCCTGTTTGCTGCTGTCCACGATCTCCGCGAGATCGAGACGCTTGGTCAGAAAACGAATGCGCCGATCAATCTCGCGCAGACGACGCTTGCCGTAAATGTAATCGCCGTTCTCCGAGCGGTCGCCATTCGACGCCGCCCACGACACGAGCTTGACCACTTCCGGCCGCTCGACGTCGATCAGATGCAGCAGTTCGTCGCGCATGCGGCGGTAGCCCGCCGGCGTGATGTAGTTCTTGGTACCCGCTGGGATGTCCGGCTGGGCGACGTCGAGATCGTCGTCGTTATCTTCGCTCGACTCTTTGACAAAGGCCTTGTTCATGATGATCCATAAGCTGCAGCAAACGACTGCCTCACTAGGGTACACGATCATGGCAATGAGACAAATCGCAGTTACACGCTTCCCTTTTTTGAAACCTTTGCTATAATCTCGTTTCTGCGTGCGGCTGTAGCTCAGTTGGATAGAGTACTTGGCTACGAACCAAGGGGTCGTGGGTTCGAATCCTGCCAGCCGCACCACTTATTCGAGGGCCTTCCTCCGGGAAGGCCCTTACGTTTTACCCAATTTCGCTTTACCAGTTTCGCGTGCGGCTGTAGCTCAGTTGGATAGAGTACTTGGCTACGAACCAAGGGGTCGTGGGTTCGAATCCTGCCAGCCGCACCACTTTTCAAGGGCCTTCCAATCGGAAGGCCCTTTGTTTTTTCGACGCCGTTTTTCGACGCCGCCGTTTTACTCCGATTATTCGATTCGACCAGCCACTCGTGGCCGCGGCGCGATTCACCGCAGCCCACTTATTTACGGCCGCGGCGGCGACTGAATATCGCCGATATGTCCGTCCGGGCTCGGAACGTCTTCGAACGTATCGCCCGCCGTCGCCTCGGCAATGCGCCGCGCGCTAACGCCCATCAGCAACTGCGGTTCATGCAGCACGTCGCCGACGCTATCGCCAAACCGGCTTTCGACAAACGCCCGCAGCAGTGCCACGCGCACCGAGTCCGCGCGCCCTTCCACCGGTCCGCGACCGCCTTCAAATTCCGCGACGCACTGTGCCGGCCCCTCTTCGCTGCGCTCGCGCATTTCGATCCGACGCGCGCGCTCCAGCACGACCGCCGCGGCATCCCACGACTTGCTCGGCGTGAAGCGGCCGTCCCACGGACGACCGCGGTCGTTGCCGCGAATCGAGACGGTTTCGCCGCTGTCGGTGAACTGGATTTCGCGCACGAAGTCGTGCAGGCTGCGGGCCACCCAATAGTCGAGTGCGAGGCCCTCTAGGTCAGCTACTTTCATCAGCGTTCTCCCTGAGTTTTCAGGTCAGACTCGCCTATCGCCGGTGTGTTCCTGCAGAAGAAACGACATTTGCTTCACCAGCACGCGCCGGATCAGTAATCGGCCCGCTCGCGCTCGATCCGCATGCCGCTGCCGCCGTCATGCCGATGATGCCCGTCGTCGCTCGGCCGTTCGCGCGCAATGCGCATCACGTCGGGATTCGTGCGCACGCGGCGCATGACGTTGGCAAGATGGACGCGGTCGCTGACCTGGATCACGAAGCGCAGAACCGTGGATTCCTGCGACAGATCTTCGTCCATCGCGATGTGCACGATGTTGGCGTCCGCCGACGTAATGTCCGCGGCCACGCGGGCGAACACGCCCTTGGTGTTCTTCACCAGCACCTTCACCGCGACGTCGAAGAGACGCCCCGGCTGCGGCGCCCAGGCCACGTCGATCCAGCGCGCCGGATCGCGCCGGTGAATGCGCTGGGCAACCCGGCAATCGGTGGTGTGGATCGCCATGCCGAGGCCGATGCCGATGTAGCCCATGATGTCGTCGCCGGGAATCGGACGGCAGCACGCGGACAGTTGCACCGACATGCCCTCGGTGCCGGTAATCACGACCGGCGGCGCATGAGGCGCCGAGCCGGAATCGGAGCGCGAGTCGTCGTCGGCGTCGCGACCGCTCATCAGCACTTCGATGCGCTTGGCCATGACCGCCGCCACGCGCCGGCCGAGACCGATGTCCGCGAAGATTTCCTGGCCGTTCTTGTTGCCGGTCCACTGAACGAGCTTTTCCCATGCCTCGGGCGTCACGTCCGACAGCGCGAGACCGTAGCCCTTCAGCGCCTGATCGACGAGGCGCTCGCCAAGCTGCACCGATTCGTTCAGGCGCATCGTCTTCAGATAATGGCGAATCGCCGAGCGCGCCTTGCCGGTGCGCACGAAACCGAGCCACGCGGGATTCGGCTTCGAATACGGCGCCGTAATGACTTCGACGATATCGCCGCTCTTCAACTCCGTGCGCAGCGGCAGCAATTCGTTGTTGATCTTGACCGCGACGCACTGGTTGCCCAGGTCGCTGTGGATCGAATACGCGAAGTCGAGCGCGGTGGCGCCGCGCGGCAGCGCCATGATTTTCGACTTCGGCGTGAACACGTAGACCGCATCCGGAAACAGATCGATCTTGACGTGTTCGAGGAATTCGCTCGAATCGCCGGCTTCGCTCTGAATGTCGAGCAGCGACTTCAGCCACTGGTGCGCGCGCTTTTGCACGTCGTTGAGATCGGCGCTGCCGTTCTTGTACAGCCAGTGCGCGGCCACGCCGGCTTCGGCGATTTCGTGCATCTTGCGCGTGCGCACCTGAAACTCGATCGGCGCGCCGAACGGGCCGACGAGCGTGGTGTGCAGCGACTGATAGCCGTTCACCTTCGGAATGGCGATGTAGTCCTTGAACTTGCCCGGCACGGGCTTGTACAACGCATGCAGCGCGCCGATGCAGGTGTAGCACTCGAGCGCGCTGTCGACCACCACGCGAAAGCCGTACACATCCAGCACCTGCGAGAACGACAACTGCTTGTCGCGCATCTTCTTATAGATGCTGAAGATGGTTTTCTCGCGGCCGGTGACTTCCGCGTCGATCTTCGCGTCGGCAATGGCGCGCTGCACCGATTCCAGAATCTTGCCGACCACTTCGCGCCGGTTGCCGCGCGCGGCCTTGACGGCTTTTTCGAGCGTGGCGTACCGATGCGGATTGAAGTTCGCGAAGCTCAGGTCTTGCAGCTCGCGATACGTATTGTTCAGACCGAGCCGGTGTGCAATCGGCGCGTAAATATCGAGCGTTTCGCGCGCCACGCGGCGGCGCTTTTCCGGCGGCACCGCGCCGAGCGTGCGCATGTTGTGCAGCCGGTCGGCGAGCTTGACCAGAATCACGCGGACGTCGCGCGCCATTGCGAGCAGCATCTTGCGGAAGTTTTCCGCCTGCGCTTCCTCGCGATTGCGAAACTCCATCTTGTCGAGTTTCGACAAACCGTCGACCAGTTCAGCGACCTTCGCGCCGAAACGCTCGGCGAGCTCGGCCTTGGTCACGCCCTGGTCTTCCATCACGTCATGCAGCAGCGCGGCCATGATGGCCTGGCCGTCCAGATTCCAGCCGGCGCAGATTTCCGCGACGGCAACCGGATGCGTGATGTAAGGCTCGCCGCTCTGGCGATACTGGCCGAGGTGAGCTTCGTCGCTGAAATGGAAGGCCGCCTTGACGTCCTTGATTTCCTCCGGCTGCAGATAGCCGGACAAAGCGGACGTCAGCTTGGCAATGGAAACGACGTCATGCCGGCGCGGTTGCTCCGGCGTGGCGGTCGGGCCGAACAGATGGCGAAACGACTGTTCGAGGACCGCGTCGATGTACTTGCGTGCGGACGAAGGTGAATCGGCGTCGTGCTCCGCTTCCGTGGCGGTGGGCGGGGTGGTGCTCATGTTCGCCTCCGTAGCGGTTAGGAGTGGACGCCGGTCTGCACGTTGATGCAATCAGGTAAAGCAGGTGTGACTGGAAAACGCGCCAGAAACATGTGGCGAATCAATAATCAGAAGCGGGGAAGGCGCGCCTTAAACCGGCACCTTCTTCAGCATTTCGACACCGACCTGGCCGGCAGCGATCTCGCGCAGCGCGACGACCGTGGGCTTGTCGCGGCTTTCGATCTTCGGCGTGTGACCTTGAGCGAGCTGACGCGCGCGATAGGTCGCGGCAAGCGCGAGTTCGAAACGGTTCGGGATCTGTTTGAGACAGTCTTCGACGGTAATGCGGGCCATGTTGGGTTCCTTCTCAGTATGTTGCTTATTCTACCTTATGTGCTCGAATCGCCGCCGCGCTCAGGGGTGCGGAAGGTGAATGCCGAGTTGCACAAAAAGCTGCGTATGACGCGCGTATTGCGAGGCGAAGCGTGAACGCGTCGCGGCCACCAGACACTGCAATTCGCTGAGCGCGCGATCGAAGTTCTCGTTGATCACCACGTACTCCGCTTCGGCCGCATGCGCCATCTCGCTGCCCGCTGCGAGCAGACGTCGCGTGATGACGTTCGGCTCATCCTGACCGCGCTTTTTCAGACGCTCTTCCAGCGCTTCGAGCGACGGCGGCAAGATGAAAATCTCGACCGCGTTATGAAACTGCTTCTTCACCTGCTGCGCGCCCTGCCAGTCGATTTCGAGCAGCACGTCATGGCCGCTTTTCATCTGCTCCTCGATCCACACGCGCGAGGTGCCGTAGTAGTTGCCGTGCACTTCTGCGCTTTCGAGAAACTCGCCGGCATCATGACGCTGCATGAAATCGTCGACGGTGGTGAAGTGATAGTGCTCGCCGTCCTGCTCCTTCGGACGCGGCGGGCGCGTCGTGTACGAGATCGACAGACGGATCGCTTCGTCGCGGGCGAGCAGCGCATTCACGAGCGTCGACTTGCCGGCGCCCGAAGGCGCGACGACCATGAACAGGTTGCCGGGATATGCGCCGGCATACGGGTTGCGCGGCGCGCCGCTGTCGCGTGTGTGATGATCGGTCATGTTGTGATGCTCCCGCCTTATTCCAGATTCTGTACCTGCTCGCGCATCTGTTCGATGAGCAGCTTGAGCGTCATCGACGAATCTGCCAGTTCTTTCGCCGCCGCCTTCGAGCCGAGCGTGTTCGCTTCGCGATTCAGCTCCTGCATCATGAAGTCGAGCCGCTTGCCGACCTTGCCGCCCTTCTGGATCACGTGACGCGTTTCGTTCAGGTGAGCCGTGAGGCGCGACAGTTCTTCGGCGATGTCGATACGGATGCCGTACATCGTCACTTCCTGGCGAATCCGCTCGTTGATCTCTTCGCGCGACACGATCGTCGCGGCCGTATCCGGCGCCGCAATGCCGAGCGCTTCCTGCAAGCGCTCGACGATCTTCTGCTGATGCTTCGTAATCAACTCCGGCACGAGCGGCGTGATCTTCGTGACGATCGCTTCCATTTCCGTGACGTTGGCGAGCAGCATCGTCGCGAGTTGCGCGCCTTCGCGGGCCCGCACGTCGATCAGATCGGCAATCGCCTGCTTGCCGCACGCGAGCACCGCGTCGCGCAGCACGTCCGGTGCCACGCCCGTCTCGGCGAGCACGCCCGGCCAGCGCAGAATTTCGCCGCTGCGCAGACGGCCCGCTTCCGGAAACGTCGCGAGCACGGTGCGCTCGAGCAGCGCCAGTTGCGTCAGTGCGTCATGATTGATCGAACCCGCGTTCGCCGTCTGTTCGCTGCGCTGCAGATTGATGCGAATATCCACTTTGCCGCGCGACAGCTTGTTCATCAGCATTTCGCGCAGCGTGGGTTCGCACACACGCACGTCTTCCGGCATACGGAAGTTGAGGTCGAGAAAGCGCGAATTCACCGTGCGCAATTCGACCGACACGCTCACGCCGCCCGTGCCCGAAGCCGCGACGAGTTCGCGTGTCGCGCTCGCATAGCCAGTCATGCTGTAGATCATCGTATTTCTCGCGATGGTGGCCTTGCGTAAAAGCATGGCCGAAGAGTCGAATCGCCCGGCGTGTACGAGACGCGAGGCGGTGAACAGGCATTATCCCATTTTTGTCGATGAGACCCCTTGTAGAGCCCCGGCCGACGCGCCCAGCCGCCGGACGCATGCGCGCCCCGATCGGCTGTAAAATCCTGCTTTCCCCTCCCGCTTTCTTCCTGACCCAATCCACATGACCGACACCACTCAACGCCCCAGCGGACGCCTCGCCCATCAGTTGCGCGACGTGCGCATCACGCGCCACTACACGAAGCACGCGGAGGGCTCGGTGCTGGTCGAATTCGGCGACACCAAGGTGATCTGCACGGCGAGCATCGCCGAGACCGTGCCTTCGTTTCTGCGCGATCGCGGCCAGGGCTGGCTCACCGCCGAATACGGCATGCTGCCGCGCGCCACGCATACGCGCAGCGACCGCGAGGCCGCGCGCGGCAAACAGACCGGGCGCACGCAGGAAATCCAGCGTCTGATCGGCCGCGCGCTGCGCTCGGTGTTCGATCTCGAGAAGCTCGGCGCACGCACGCTGCATATCGACTGCGACGTGATCCAGGCCGACGGCGGCACGCGCACGGCCAGCATCACCGGCGCGTTCGTCGCCGCGCACGACGCCGTGAGCAAACTGCTGGCCGCGGGCCGCATCGAAAGCTCGCCGATCAGCGATTACGTCGCGGCCATTTCGGTCGGAGTGTACGACGGTCTGCCGGTTCTCGATCTCGATTATGACGAAGACTCGCAATGCGACACCGACATGAACGTCGTCATGACCGGCGCGGGCGGCTTCGTGGAAATTCAGGGAACCGCGGAAGGCGTACCTTTTTCGCGCGATGAAATGAACGCGCTGCTCGATCTAGCGAGCGACGGCATTGCCACGTTGATCGCGAAGCAGAAAGAAGCATTGGAGTATCGAGGTGAATGAAGTTCGTGAAGCCAACGGCGCGGCTAGTTCCAGTTCGTCGTTGAACAAGGTCGTGCTCGCGTCGAATAACGCGGGCAAGCTGCGCGAGTTCGCAGCGCTGCTCGACGCGGCCGGCATCGAGTTGATTGCTCAAGGCGCATTGGGCGTGCCGGAAGCGGAAGAGCCGCATCCCACGTTTGTAGAAAACGCTTTGACCAAGGCGCGGCATGCCGCGAAGCTCACGGGCCTGCCCGCCCTCGCCGACGATTCCGGTCTTTGCGTGCGCGCGCTGCGCGGTGCGCCGGGCGTTTATTCGGCGCGTTACGCGCAGCTAGCCGGCGGCGAGAAAAGCGACGCGGCAAATAACGCGCGGCTCGTTTCGGCATTGCAAGGCGAGAGCGATCGACGCGCGTATTACTACTGCGTTCTCGCGCTCGTGCGTCACGCGGACGACCCCGAGCCGCTGATCGCCGAAGGCCGCTGGCACGGCGAGATTCTCGATGCGCCGCGCGGCTCGAATGGCTTCGGCTACGACCCGTACTTCTTTTTGCCGTCGCTGAACGCGAGTGCCGCCGAGCTCGAGCCATCGGTGAAGAACGCCAGCAGCCATCGCGCGATTGCGTTGCGCCAACTGCTCGCGCGTCTGACGGAGGAAGCGTGATTCCGATCAAGCCGACGCCCGCCGATGTCGGCAATGGCGTCATCAAGGCATTCACGTCGCCAGGCAGCATACGGCTGACGTCGCTGCCGCCGCTTTCGCTGTATGTGCATTTTCCGTGGTGCGTGCGCAAGTGTCCGTATTGCGATTTCAACTCGCACGAATGGAAGGGCGACACGTTCCCCGAGAACGATTATCTCGATGCGTTGCGCGCCGATCTCGAGATGGCGCTGCCGCTGGTGTGGGGACGGCAGGTGCATACGGTGTTTATCGGCGGAGGCACGCCGAGCTTGCTGTCGGCGGCGGGACTCGACCGGATGCTGTCGGACATTCGCGCGCTGCTGCCGCTCGACGCCGATGCCGAGATCACGCTCGAAGCCAATCCCGGCACCTTCGAGGCCGCGAAGTTCGCTCAGTTCCGCGCGAGCGGTGTGAACCGGTTGTCGGTGGGCATTCAGAGTTTTAATGAAGCGCATCTGAAGGCGCTCGGCCGGATTCACGATTCGACGCAAGCGCGTCGTGCCGTCGAGGTGGCCGCGTCCACGTTCGATAACTTCAATCTCGATCTGATGTTCGCGCTTCCGCAGCAGACGCTTGCCGAGTGCCAGGCCGATATCGATACCGCGTTGTCGTTCGCGCCGCCGCATCTTTCGCTTTATCACTTGACGCTCGAACCGAACACGCTGTTCGCAAAGTTTCCGCCCGCCCTGCCCGACGACGATGCATCCGCCGATATGCAGGACTGGATTCAGGAACGCACGTCGGCTGCGGGATATGAGCGCTACGAAGTGTCCGCGTATGCGAAGCCACATCGGCAGAGCAAGCACAATCTGAACTACTGGCGTTTCGGCGACTATCTGGGCATTGGCGCCGGCGCGCATACGAAGCTGTCGTTTCCGAATCGCGTGCTGCGCCAGGCGCGTTATAAGCATCCGGCTACGTTTATCGAGCAGGCCAAAGCCGGCGCGGCGGTGCAGGAAGAACATGAAGTCGGACCGCGCGATCTGCCGTTCGAATTCATGCTGAATGCGCTGCGGCTGGTGGAAGGTTTTCCGGTGCATCGGTTTATCGAACGCACGGGTTTGCCGATGACGTCGATCGAGCCGGCTTTGCAGGAAGCGGAGCGCCGCAAGCTGATCACGCGCGATCACGAGAAGATTGCGCCGACGCCGCTTGGGCAAGCGTTTCTGAACGATCTACAGGCGTTGTTTCTGAAAGATCCGCAGTGAATGCGGATGGCTCGAGCGCCGCAGCGAGGTTTTTTCAGGTTACAATTTGCGGCTTGGAGGTGTGGCCGAGTGGTTTAAGGCACCGGTCTTGAAAACCGGCGAAGGAGTGATCCTTCCGTGAGTTCGAATCTCACCGCCTCCGCCAGGACTTGTCTTATACGAAACGGGCCGCCAGGCCCGTTTTTCGTTTGCGCCGATAAAAGATCTCATTGCCGAATGCATAGCGACTATATCGTTTTCGTTGACGAAAGCGGGGACCACAGCCGTACGTCTATCGACACGGATTACCCACTATTCGTGCTGTGTTTCTGCTCATCAAGAAAAGTGACTATGCAGACATCCTGGTTCCGCGGATCAAGAGGTTGAAGTTCGAGACGTTCGGCCACGATTGCGTCGTTCTGCATGAGTCCGACATTCGCCGCAAGCGCGGGGCGTTTGCCCGACTCAGCAAGGAGCCACGAGAAACGTTCCTTGAACGTTTGACCTCGATAATCGACGACTTACCCTTAACGGTGATTGGTGTCGTTATCGACAAACGTAAATTGAAGGACAGATACACCAATCCGTACAATCCTTATCACATCGGCATTCAGTACGGCCTGGAACGCGTGCGTCAATATCTGCGAATGAAGACCTCCAGCACCCGCCGATCCAACGCGCGTAGATCTGATTGAAGCCGCCTCGCGTCATCCTCGCATCAAACACTCACCGCCTCGACCCTCTCCCGCGCGTCCGCACAACGCCGGTTGAGATCGCGATGCATCAACTGACTGTCGAGCAGCGTCGATACATCGGTCAAGCCATAATCAAAGCGCAATACGTATTCGATATCCGTGTAATCGTGATAGGCGCCACTGTCGGCCAGCTTCTGCGCTTCGGCGAATGCCGCATGTTGCCGCTCGCCGTTCATCAAATCTCTGATCGCCATGATTGCCGCTCCGAGGAACAGTGACCTCATCATAGCAATGCAAATTGAAACGCAAGGTCGCGTGCGCGCAACACCTGGTGTTTTCCGCTAGATGCACGCTGCACGCCGGCGCCGCCGACACACAGCCAAAGTCAATAACACGCCGTCACCATGACGCCGCATTCAAACGACAGCCACGGGTGCCTTCGTTCCATGCCATCTGACGACCAGAATGCGGCCGACATAACACAGCGTCCCCGCCACGCCGACCACAATGCCCATGCCCTTCGGCGAGACATCGGTCCAGAGGCCGACCGCGAGACTCGACAGCGCGCCGAGCGCCAGTTGCATCGCGCCGAACACCGCGGCCGCCGCGCCCGCGTTGGCCGGATAGCGATGCATCAGATCGGTCGTGCAATTGGCCGACAGTAAACCCACCACGCCGACCACGAAGAAGAGCCCCGCTACGATCGACCACAACCCGCCCCAGCCCGTCAACGAGACGAGGCAGACGAACAGCGACGCGATGCAACTCACGGTCGCGGCAAACGAAATGATCGGCAATGACCCGAGTTGGCCGACGAGCCGCGTATTCATGAAGTTGCCGAACATGATGCCGACGATGTTCAGCGCAAACAAAAAGCCATAGTGCTGCGCCGACACGTGAAAATATTCGATGTACACAAACGGCGTCGCCGTGATGTACGCGAACATCGACGCGAACGCCATGCCGCCGCACAACATGTGTCCCCACGCGACGGGATCGCGCAACAGTCGGCCGTACGCGGCAAACGACTTGTGAAGCACCGAGTGCGCACGCTTTTCGCGCGGCCAGGTTTCCGGCACCTTGAGGAACGCGGTTATCGCGCAGACGGTGCCGAACAGCGTCAACGCGACAAACACGACGCGCCAGCCGCCAAGCAGCAGCAATTGCCCGCCAATCAGCGGCGCGAGCAACGGACCGATCGACGTGACGATGGCAAGCATCGACAACACGCGTGCCGCGTCGGTCGGACCGTACGCATCGCGCGCAATGGCGCGAGCGAGCACGGAGGCCGCGCCTGCCCCCAGCGCCTGCACGAAGCGAAAGATGACCAGCGCGCCGATCGAGAACGACAGCGTGCACGCAATGCTCGCGAGCGCATACATGATGATGCCGCCGAGCAGCACGGGCCGGCGGCCATAGGTATCCGAGAGCGGCCCATAAAGCAGCATGCCGATCGAAAAGCCGAACATGAAACTGGTGAGCGTGGTCTGCGCCGCGCTCGTGCCGATCGCAAATGCCTGCGCGATGGTGGGCAAGCTCGGCAGATACATGTCGATCGAAATCGGTCCGCAGGCGGCAAGCGCGCCGAGCAACAGAATCAGCCGGCCATCTGGCCGGCGTCCGGTGACATGAGACATGGGAATCCAGGTGAAGCGCGCGTCCTTAACGAGGCGGCGCGGTGATACGAAAGACCGGCATTGACCGGATGAATTGTACGCGACGCTTACCGCGTGTGCCGCGCCTGGCACGCGACGCGAGCAGCAACTCGCACTCGACGAAGCCTCGCGGCAAGCGTGCCGCCGATCGGTTAAGCTGCCGCGTGAACCCTTGAGCGTCGTACGAAATTCCCTCGACGCCTTCAAAACGTGACTGATCTGCAACGCTGAAATGACTGCCTTTCTGTTGATCTGGAGCCCCAAAAAATGGCCGTGGCCGGAGTTGCCCGACGTGGCGAAACGCGTCGCCGCGGGCATCGCGGTCGCCGACGTCTGGGGCTGCGGATTTGCCCGCGGCATCCTGCCTGGCGATCGCGTGTTTCTGCATCGCGTCGCGATGGAACCGAAGGGCATTTTCGGCTCGGGCTACGTGACGCGCGCGCCCTACGAGGTCCCCGATTCCGCGACGAAGCGCGGCTATCGTTTATGCATCGACTTCGTGTATGACCGGCTCGTGGATGCGCATCAGAACGTGGTGATTCCTCGCGACATGTTGCGCGTACATCCATTCTCAGTGCAGACGTGGGACGCGCAAAGTTCCGGCACAGTCATCAAACCCATCGCCGAAGGAGCGCTGGAAAAGCGCTGGGCCGAACTCACGGGAAAGCGCAAGCCGCCTGCACTCGACGCGCCATCCGGTCCAGTGCGTTCGAGCAAGACGACGGCGCACGCTGCGCACGCGAAGCTAGCCGGCGCCAACGCGCCGCCTGCCAGGACGCCGGCCCGCAAGCGCCCGTCGCAGCGCTGAGAGTGCGCCTGAACGCCGCGCCCGCGCGCAAAAGCCGCGCAAAGTCCGCACAGCCGCCCAAAGCCTTCAGACACCGACTCCGGTACAATTTCCTCACCTACTCCGGCGCCGCGCGACTCGCCCGCAAGCAAACCGCGCCGCCGCGCAACCCAATCCAGTCATCGCCATGTCCAAAAATCAAACCCTTTTCGAGCGCGCGCAACGCACCATTCCCGGCGGCGTGAATTCGCCGGTCCGGGCATTCCGCTCCGTCGGCGGCACGCCGCGCTTCATCGAACGCGCGCAAGGGCCTTACTTCTGGGACGCCGACGGCCAGCGTTATATCGACTACATCGGCTCCTGGGGCCCGATGATCCTCGGTCATGTTCACCCGGAAGTGCTCGAAGCCGTGCAGCGCGTGCTGGCCAATGGCTTCTCGTTCGGCGCGCCCACCGAATCGGAAATCGAAATCGCCGAGGAAATCTGCAAGCTCGTGCCGTCGATCGAACAGGTGCGCATGGTGTCGAGCGGCACCGAGGCAACCATGAGCGCACTGCGTCTCGCGCGCGGCTTCACGAATCGCAGCCGCATCGTCAAATTCGAAGGCTGCTATCACGGCCACGCGGACAGCCTGCTCGTGAAAGCCGGCTCGGGCCTTTTGACGTTCGGCAATCCGACGTCGGCGGGCGTGCCGGTCGACATCGCGAAGCACACCACGGTTCTCGAATACAACAACGTCGCGGCGCTCGAAGAAGCGTTCAAGGCGTTCGGCAACGAAATCGCGTCGGTGATCGTCGAGCCGGTCGCGGGCAACATGAACCTCGTGCGCGCGACGCCCGAGTTCCTGCAAGCATTGCGGCGCCTGTGCACAGAGTACGGCTCGGTGCTGATTTTCGATGAAGTGATGTGCGGCTTTCGTGTCGCGCTCGGCGGTGCGCAACAGGTCTACGGCATCACGCCGGACCTGACGTGCCTCGGCAAAGTGATCGGCGGCGGCATGCCGGCGGCGGCCTTCGGCGGACGGCGCGACATCATGGCTCACCTCGCGCCGCTCGGCGGCGTCTATCAGGCGGGCACCTTGTCGGGCAATCCGATCGCGGTGGCCGCGGGCCTGAAAACGCTGCAACTGATCCAGGCGCCCGGCTTCTACGACACGCTCGCCGCGCGCACTGCCCGTCTCGCGCAAGGTCTGACGAAAGTCGCGCGCGAAGCCAACGTGCCGTTCGCGGCGGATTCGCTCGGCGGCATGTTCGGGCTTTACTTCACCGAGTCCATTCCGACGAGCTTCGCCGAAGTCACGAAGAGCGACGTGCCGCGCTTTAACGCGTTCTTCCACAAGATGCTCGACGCGGGCGTCTACTTCGCGCCGTCCGCGTATGAGGCGGGCTTCGTTTCGATTGCTCACGACGACGCTATCGTCGACGCCACGATCGAAGCGGCGCGTGGCGCATTTGCGTCGCTGACTGCCTGAGCTGAACGTACTGACCACACACGCCACCGCCCCGTCACCCGCACTCAACCAGGCACCGATGTTCTCGCAAACCGACTTCGTCCACATGGAACGTGCGCTCGCGCTGGCCAGGCGCGGCATGTACACGACCGACCCGAATCCGCGCGTGGGTTGCGTGATCGTCAAGAACGGCGAAGTCATCGGCGAAGGATTCACTCAGCCGGCCGGCCAGGACCACGCTGAAATCCGCGCGATGAAAGACGCGCGTTCGCGCGGTCACGATCTGCGCGGCGCGACCGCTTACGTCACGCTCGAGCCGTGCAGCCATTTTGGCCGCACGCCGCCTTGCGCGAACGCACTGATCGAAGCACAGGTCGCGCGCGTGGTCGCCGCGATGGAAGACCCGAATCCGCAGGTGTCGGGACGCGGCCTCGCGATTTTGCGCGATGCGGGCATCGAGGTGCGCTGCGGCCTGCTCGCGAACGAAGCGCATGAGCTGAACATCGGCTTCGTGTCGCGCATGACGCGCGGCCGGCCGTGGGTGCGCATGAAAGTGGCGGCCTCGCTCGACGGCCGCACCGGCTTGCCTTCCGGCGTCAGCCAGTGGATCACCGGCGAAGCGGCGCGTGCCGACGGCCATGCATGGCGTGCGCGAGCATCGGCGATTCTGACCGGCATCGGCACCGTCAGGGAAGACGATCCGCGCATGACGGTGCGCGCCGTCGACACGCCCCGCCAGCCGCAACGCGTGCTGATCGACAGTCAGCTGGAGGTGTCGCCGCACGCGCAGATTCTCGCCGGCGCGCCGACGCTGATTTTCTGCGGCAACCTGGATGAACGGCATCGCGAACGCGCAGAGGCGCTGCGCGAGCGCGGCGCGGAGATCGTCCAGATGGCCAACGCAGCCGGCAAGGTCGATCTGCCCGGCATGCTGAAAGTGCTTGGCGAGCGCCAGGTGAACGAACTGCACGTCGAGGCGGGCTACAAGCTGAACGGCTCGCTGCTGCGCGAAGGCTGCGTCGACGAACTGCTCGTGTATCTCGCGCCGAGCCTGCTCGGCATCGACTCCATGAGCATGTTCAATCTGGGCGCGCCCGAAACACTCGAAGGCCGCGTCAAGCTGGCGTTTCACAACGTCGAGCGGATCGGCGAGGACCTGCGGATTCTCGCGCGCCTCGTGGCCGCCGGCGCCACGGCAAGCGACACCGACGCCGCGTCCCCACCCGTTTCGTTTTGATCGAGGATTAGTACGATGTTCACAGGAATCGTCGCGGCAGTGGGCCGCATCGAGTCAGTCAAGCCGCTCGGCACGAACGGCGACGCGGGCGTGCGTCTGAGCGTGGAAGCCGGCGGCCTGGACCTCGCCGACGTGCAGCTCGGCGACAGCATCACCATTCAGGGCGCGTGCATGACCGTGGTCGCGAAAACCGACCATTCGTTCGAAGTGGACGTGTCGCGCGAAAGCCTGAACTGCACGGCGGGCCTCGGCGAAATCGGCGAAGTGAACCTCGAAAAGGCGCTGCGCGCGCATGACCGGCTGGGCGGCCACATCGTCTCCGGCCACGTGGACGGCCTGGGCACGGTCACCCACTTCGCGCCGGTCGGCGAATCTCACGAACTGCGCGTGCTGGCGCCGCGCGAGATCGGCCGCTATCTGGCGTACAAGGGTTCTATCACTGTCAACGGCGTGAGCCTGACCGTCAACTCGGTTAAAGATCGCGACGATGGCTGCGAGTTCTCGATCAATCTCATTCCCCACACGGTGGAAGTTACCGCGCTCAAGCATCTGCGTGAAGGTACGCCGGTGAATCTGGAAATCGATCTGATTGCGCGGTATGTGGAGCGGATGTTGAACGCGCCTCGGGACGGCTATCAGCCGTCGGAATGATTTGAGGTCGGCGAATCTGGCGCTTATCACCGTCTCACTGAGACCCGCCACGGCTACGATTATGTGACGATATCTGTGACGGTACACTGCCGTTTTCTGCGGTTCGTATACCGTCACTCCTTGGGGAGAACGCCGCCTCAAATCCGGAACCTTCGGATTCTCTGAATGCCATCTGCCTCGAGCGAACGAGCGGAATGCTCGCAACTGCGAAATTCAAATCTGACCTAAGCCGGCCAATTGTGTTGAAAAAGCAAACCGCGGGTACCGTGGCTAATTCGACAAGCTGAATAAGCGGACCCATTCGCGCCATCAGAAAAAATCTACTTTCCCATTTAATGTTTGCTCGCTACCAGCAGGTGGCGGAATGACTGGCCGCAAACAAGAAACTGATAGCACCTTTACAGATTGCTACAGAATTGCGGTCAACCGCAGATAAGATCCCTCTTCAGATCGACAGAGCTACGAACGGGACACTGGGTCGACCCTTCTATCCCGAAGCCATGAAGACTAAGCCAATTCTTGTTTCGTCTTAAAGCGCAATCGATAGAGCAGATTGCGAGCTTCTACGCGTTTCACGGCTCGTCAAAACGGAGGTGCGAGGGATACCGTCCTCGCGCGGGTATTAATTCGCTCAGAAGCCAGTGCCCAGATAGAGGGCGCGATTCTGGCAACAATGATTAACAAAAATTGTATGCACGAGCAGGCTGCGACTCTCCGCGGCGCCGGCTTTCTGCTGCGGGGACGATATGGACACTGAGATCGAAAGCGCGACGGTCGATGGGCGGCAACCACTGATCGACATCGCTGTAGAGAGTTGGCGATTCGCAAAAATCTTTGCCAAGGTTCTCACAAAACTGGATGCCGGCGAGGCCGGTAGATATGTCAATCAGCTTCGCTACTTCCAGAAGAGGCTCGACGACAGCCTCCAGGTGGCTGGGCTACGCCTTGTGAATCTTGAGGGCCAGGACTACGACCTTGGAATGGCCGCCTCCGCGCTCAACATCGGCGACTACGGCACGGATGAACATCTTTACGTCGAACAGATGGTCGAGCCGATCCTCATGGGCGCCAACGGCGTCGTCAAAGCAGGAACCATGTTGCTCGCGAGCAGGAGCCGCATATGAAGCATTACGTCGGAATCGATCTCGGCACGACCAACAGCGCGATCACCACCTACGACGGCGAGAACGTAAGGCTTTACAAAAGCCCCGAGCAAAATGACGTGACGCCTTCGGCGATCTTTGTCGACAAGCGCGGCAATAGATATTTCGGCCAACGAGCGTACGAAAATGCAGCGCGCAGTCCCGACAACGCGGCAAAGCTTTTCAAACGCCTGATGGGGACAAGCACGCCGATCAACCTGTCGGCGGTTGGACTGGTCACGACGCCCGAAGATTGCTCCGCGCAGATTCTGCGCGTGCTATTCGGCTATCTCCCGGAGGAGGTTCGAAACGACCCGGACACGGGAACCGTCATCACGGTGCCAGCGGCGTTCAACCAGATGCAGAAAGATGCGACGCTGGCGGCAGCGGAATCCGCAGGGCTTGGCAAAGTCGCACTAATGCAGGAGCCGGTAGCCGCTGTGATGAGCGTGATGCGTCAACGCAAGTCTGACGGCATCTTCCTCGTGTTTGATTTGGGCGGCGGCACGCTGGATATCGCCATAGCGGAAAGCATTAACGGCCGCGTCAGCCTGCTGGCGCATGGCGGCGTCGCGATGTGCGGCGGACGCGATTTCGATCGTGCTCTCATGGACAACATCGTAAAGCCGTGGTTGGTGAAGAAGTTCGACCTGCCGGATAACTTTTCGCTGGACAGCCGATATAGCGCGTTACGCCACATGGCAGAGTGGGCAACCGAGCGGGCGAAGATCGAGCTTTCGGCCAGGGACGAGGCAATCATCAGCCTCGACGACAGTGAGCTACGCATCAGGGATAGTTCGGAGGCCGATATCTATTTGGACATTCCCGTCACCCGCGCCGAATATGACGATCTGATCGCCGATAAACTCGAAGAGGCGATCCAGGCCGCACGGGATACGCTCGACAAGGCAGGACTCACCGCACACGACGTGGGACGCGTGGTATTCGTGGGCGGACCAACCCAATACAAGCCGCTGCGCGACAAGGTTGCGTTTGAGCTGGGTATCGCCGCATCGACGGATGTCAATCCGATGACTGCGGTGTCGGAGGGTGCGGCGGTTTTCGCAGAATCCATTGATTGGACGAGCCACAGTCGAGGACGCAAGAGCGGACGTGGAGAACTCGCATCCGGCGGCGGTTTGAACCTCACTTTCAACTACGTTGCGCGTACGCCGGACACGAAGGCGCGCGTCGTCGCGAAGGCTGCGGGCCAAGTCGTCGCCGGCGCAGCATTCCAGATCGACAGCCTCGACACTGGATGGTCATCTGGAAGAGTCGAGCTCAGGGACGGCGCTAACCTCGAGGTGCCTCTGGCCAAGCCCGGCGAGAATGTTTTCAAGGTCTTCGTTTTCGATGGAGCCGGAGGGCACATCACGCTGCCGCAAGACAAGATCGTCATCTCGCGCACGGCCGCGCAAATCGACGCCATTCCCGCGTCGCATTCTATCGGGGTTGAGGCACGCGAGAAGCTTGGCGGGCGCATGATCATGGCGTATCTCGTGCGCGAGGGCGATCATCTTCCGAAGAAGGGAAAAGTCACGTTCCGCGCGGACGAGTCGCTACGAGCCGGAGCTCCGGGTTCTATCAAGTTCAAGCTGTTCGAAGGCTCGATCGACGAGCCTCCCACGGACAACCGCTTCATAGGGCTTTTCGAAATACGGGGCGCCGATTTCTCTGACGGCGTTATCGTCAAAGGCGCGGAGTTGCTCGTCGACTACGAGGCACATGACTCCGGAGCGATCGTGCTCGATGTCATGGTCCCGTCCATCGGCGCCAACTTCAACAGCGGCCGCAATTTCTATTCGCGCCAGGACGGACAGATCGATTACTCCAACGCCGCGAAACTGATTGAGGACGACGCGGAAAAAGTGGAATCTCGCATCGAGGCCATTACGAAAAAAATCAACGATCCTCAACTCGACCGCGCGCGAGTGAAGCTTCAAAACGCGAAAACCAACGCGGCAAAGGGTGATCCTGAATCCGCCAAGCAAGCGATGGACGACGTGCAGGAAGCGAAGAAGCTGTTGGCTCTTACACGCAAAGCAAACTTGCGGGACATCCGCACGATGGACCTCGAGAGTTGCGTGTCGACCTTCGATGAAAGAGTCAGACAGCATGCACGGCCCGCAGAGAAATCTGCGTTCGACAACCTCGCGATCACCGCGCGGCGCGCCATCGCCAACAACAGCGGCGACTTCGAATCGCACTTGCGCGAGATGCGCGGAAAGAACTGGGACATTCTCGCCCGCCAGGACTGGTTCATCATCGACCGATTCAAGTGGCTAGCGAGATCGCCGCACTTTTTCCACAATGCCGGAGAGCATCAGCAACTCGCGTTGGCGGGCATGGCCGCTCTCGAGAAGAACGATGTCGAGCAGTTGCGAAACATCGTTGACCATTTGGACTCGATTCGCATCAGCCTGGGTGGGGACGATCAGATGCTGACCGGTTCAAACATTCTTCTCGGGTAGGCTATGACGATAGAAGCCTGGCTGCCGATCGGCCACGAATTGCCTGACGGAGCGCGCTGTGGAAAACCGCTCCACGGTGGAAATGGCTGGCAAATCGTCACGACTGCTGGTGGCGGCCGAGCGCTTATCGCCGACGAACCTCTCCATTCCAGGTGGGTCGCCTCGCGGCTTATTGACGGCTCCGCATTGAAGCCTCTGTCGTTCGGCTCCGCCAGGCTTCATGCGCTCTCGAGTGCTCCGAGCAAGATGTTGGCCCCGATCAACGAGTGCCGATCGCCAAACAACAAATCCGAGGCTCTGAGCTTCGCCCTGGCGCTAAAAGCGACGCGCGAAGCGGATGCCGAGTCACCGTTGCAAGATGCGATTTACGTCGAACCCATCAGTAGGCTGCTGCCCACCTACGCGATTACATCGCGCGTCGATGACGATGTGGTCCTCGGGTATTGGCTTACGGGGGGCGCGAGGGTGTCAGCCAAAGCTGGCCGGCGCTTATCGCAGATGCTCAGCTGGATGGGTTCGGCGAACGTAACCGATGTGGTGTCGGCATCTGGCGTGGTGGGGCTAGCCAGGCTGGCGCAGGACCACGAGGAGCAAGCCGATTTTCTCGAGGCGGAGATTGCCGATCAAAGCCCGAAGCCCAGTGGCAATAGGCCCATCGACTCGGATACACCGTTTTCCTTGCCCGGGCGGCCAATGCTTGAAGAGTTCTTCAACGAGCACATCATCGACATCGTGAGAAACGAGGAGCGATACGCAGCCTTGGGGGTCGGCTTTCCATCGGCCATCGCTCTGCATGGACCGCCTGGCTGCGGAAAGACATTCGCGATCGAGCAGCTCGTAGAGTTTCTGGGGTGGCCGTCTTTCCAGATCGATGCATCGAGCGTTGCAAGCCCATACATTCACGAGACCAGCAAAAAGATCGCGGAGATCTTTGACAAGGCGATGAGGAGCGCTCCTTCCATGCTAATCATCGACGAGATGGAGTCTTTCCTCGCCGACCGGGAGGCGGGGTCTGGCGGAAGCCATCATCGCGTCGAGGAGGTCGCAGAGTTCCTGCGGCGAATCCCCGAGGCAGGGAAGAACCATGTCCTTGTCGTAGGTATGACGAACCGGATCGAGATGATCGATGCGGCCATCATGCGGCGTGGGCGCTTCGACCACGTGATCGAAGTTCCGCCCGCCACCGAGGAAGAAGTGTCTGCACTGCTCGACAAGCTTCTATGCGATCTTCCGAAGGACTCTGGCGTGGATCACGCCCCTCTCGCGAAACGCCTGGCAGGCAGGCCACTGTCTGACGTCGCGTTCGTCGTTCGTGAGGGTGCCCGACTTTCGGCACGTGCGGGCAAATCGAAGATTGATCAGGCGTTCTTGCTTTCGGCCTTGGATAGCGCGCCGTCACGCGCAGACCAGGGCCAAGGTCGGCACATCGGTTTTGTATAAGGTGGTGTGGGAATGAGCACAAACGGAACAAAGGACAAAGTGCGCGGGTTCGCAGGCTTGGCGGATTTGGCGCCTCCGCCTCCGTCCTCTCCGCCGCGCCCCGCCGCGCCGCCCGCGTCGAATGGCCAGAAGCGGGAACGGTCGGCATTCAAGTCACAGCCCGAGACGCAGAGCGATCCTGAAAACACAAACGATGTTAGCAAGGCGCTATGCATCATCGGTGCAGTCGTGCTCGCCGCCTTTCTGATCTACTCGGCAAACAACGTTGGGTCGGCGCCAGACTCTTCCTCTTCCGCATCCGCATCCGCATACGCGTATCAGCCGCCGGCTTCGCCTCCGATAGCGCCCGCATACGCGCCCCCTACTCCCGCTGCTGAGTCCACACCCGTGCCCGCCCCGCCCTACACTCCCGAGCGAGTTGCAGAGTCGCTCCCTCCGCAAGGTGCCGGCCTGTTGTTCAACGATTCGCAGATAGGCTACTGCATCGCGCAAAAAATCCGTTTGGAAACCTGGAGAAGCCTGACACAGGTGACAAATAGTCTTGACGTCGGCCGGTTTAACGCACAAGTCAACGACTTTAACTCGCGCTGCTCAAGTTACAGATATCGACAAGGTGCACAAACACGCGTAGCTGGCGAAATGGAAAACGAGCGCTCTCGCATCGAAAGCATGGCACGCGCAAGCTGGCTCGCAGCTATGCCATCCGCGCCGGCCCCGACCTATATTCCCGACTTGACCAGCCGCTACGACACGCCGGCTCCCGTGTATCCGCCCATTGCCCCAACTCCTTCGACATCCGGCGACGACAGCGAAGGCGGCGATGGCAGCGGCAACAATGGCGAAGACAGCGGAAACGCAAACGAATAATCAAAAAAATAACAGCACAGATCATCATGAGTACATCACCCGACACGGACTGGCAGGACGCACGCCCAAGGGCCATAAGCATGACAAACATGCACGCTAATTCGTTTTGGGTGATCGGAGCGACTACTCGAGACGACCGGCGGAAGATTGTCGAGCTCGAGGAGGCGAAGTCTTTGGAATCAGCGGGCGACGAGGCACAAAAAGCACGTGCAGCATTGACCAATCCCAAAGGCCGCCTCGCGCAAGAAGTCTCGTGGCTCCCTGGCGTCGCACCAAAAAAAGCATCGCAAGCTGTAGCGTCGATTGAGAAGCGCGGTCTGGCGGTTGCGTATGACGAAGGCCTCCCGCCGCTTGCGCGAGCGAATCTAACGGCGGCAGCGTTCGAACTCGCTCAGGATGTGGTCCCGCACCAAATGGCCGCGTTTGTAATCAAGCTGGCCGAACTCGTCGATGCGATCGATCTAGCAACAACGATGCTCGATATCAACGAAGATCGCGCGGTCGCAGGATTTCCGGAGGTGTTAGACGAAGCCGCCGTGGAAGCGGAACTCGGCGACCGTCGCAGCGCGTACAAGTCGGCAATCAAAGGTGCACTTGACCGCATGGAGTCAGCGCACCTGGTCGAATCGATGCTGCTGATGGTCCGCCAGGCGACAGACGAAGGCAGGAGGCCGGCCCCGGCATTGATCGATGACCTGGTCGACACCTACGCGCTGGAAGTTGAGCCGATTCTTTCTTCACGCGCCGAGAGAATCGCTTTGGAAATCCAGAACGCGATCGGGTTCGCTCCGCAAGGAAAAGCCAAGGTCAGCGTTGCGATCAACACTATTGAGGAGATGAGCCGTGTCTGGTGCACGATCGCGAAGCCCATTCAATTAAGCGCGAAGGCGCGCGGCACGACCGATCAATCCAGCTTCCGGTTGGGCGCAAAGATCCGGTCATTAGGGATCACGCTCAACAACGATCACAACATGATTGAATTGGCAGAGCGCACGACCGCATTGGTGCGGGAGCTGTTTGCCGATTTGCCCGAGCTCGCTGAAATCGCTGACCTTGATGCAAAAAAACTCCTGAAGCTCAAACAAAGTGCGATCGATGCAACACAGAGAGACGATCAATGGGCGAGTTCCATCACTTTCCGCTCGGAAGTTGGCATCCTCTTCAAGGACGAACTTGCCATCAGCCCGGAGGGAGTCAAATGGAAGGGACGGACATACCCGCTTTCCTGGATAACCGCGGTGCGCTGGGGCGGAGTCCGCCAATCGGTCAACGGCATACCGGCAGGGACCGACTACACAATCGGCATCGGCACGCAGATCGGCTCGATGGTCATCCAGTTGAAAAAAGAAGCGACCTATACGAAGTTCCTCGACTGCCTGTGGCGTGCGGTCTGTGTTCGCCTTATTGTCGAGATGACCCAGGCACTCAAAGCAGGCAAGACGCTATCTTTCGGCAGCATTGAAATAAGCGACACGCACGCGTACCTCGTGCGTTCGAAGCTGTTTGGCTCCGGTGACCCAGTGAAGCTCGATTGGAGCCATGTCCACATCTGGTCGGACAACGGTAAAGTCGTCATGGGCTCGCGCAACGACAAAAAAGTGTCCGGTACCGCTTCATACATCGATCATTGGAACGCGCATATTTTGGAGCATGTTGTGCGCGGCGCTTTCAAAAAGGGCGTCGGAAAACTGAGCGACTACTTGACCTGACACCATGTTCCCCCGACCGGCCAGTCGGCCAAACGGCCTATGCCATCCGGCGGAGGCGACTTGGGACCGCGCGTGGCGTAAAATACGCGCTTTCCCGAAAAACTCGCCACCATGACGCTCGCCTCCACTCCAGAGATCATCGCCGAACTCAAAGCCGGCCGTATGGTGATCCTCGTCGACGAAGAAGACCGCGAAAACGAGGGCGACCTCGTGCTCTCCGCTGAATTCGTCACGCCGGAAGCGATCAATTTCATGGCCCGCTACGGCCGCGGCCTGATCTGTCTGACGCTCACGCAGGAACGCTGCAAGTCGCTCAATCTGCCGCTCATGACGTATCGCAACGGCACGCAGTACGGCACCGCGTTCACCGTGAGCATCGAGGCGGCGGAAGGCGTCACGACGGGCATTTCGGCCGCCGACCGCGCCCGCACCATCGCCGCGGCCGTCGCGCCGGACGCGAAGGCCGAGCACATCGTGCAGCCGGGCCACGTGTTCCCGATCATGGCCCAGCCAGGCGGCGTGCTGGTGCGCGCGGGCCACACCGAAGCTGGCTGCGACCTGACCGCGCTGGCCGGTCTCACGCCGGCCGCCGTGATCTGCGAAGTCATTAACGACGACGGCACGATGGCGCGCCTGCCCGACCTGATGGAGTTCGCAAAACAGCACAACCTGAAAGTCGGAACGATCGCGGATCTGATTCACTATCGCAGCCGCACGGAGTCGATCGTCGAGCGCATTTGCGAGCGCACCATGCAGACGGCGCACGGCGCGTTTCGCGCGGTCATGTATCTGGACCAGCCGAGCGGCCAGCCGCACATCGCGCTCGTACGCGGCACGCCGACGCCCGAGCAGAACACGCCTGTGCGAGTGCATGAGCCGCTTTCGGTGCTCGATCTCCTCGAAGTCGGCGAATCCACGCATTCCTGGACACTCGACGCGGCCATGAAAGAGATCGCCTCGCGCGAACTCGGCGTGATCGTGCTACTCAATTGCGGCGACTCGAAAGAGCATTTGATCGACGTGTTCAAGGCGTTCGATTCGAAGGAAAAAGCAGACGCGCTCAAGCGGCGGCCAGTCGACTTCAAGACATACGGCATCGGCGCGCAGATTTTGCGCGAGCTCGGCGTCGGCAAGATGCAGGTGCTGTCGAACCCGCGCAAGCTGGGCAGCATGTCGGGGTACGGTCTCGAAGTCACCGGTTTCGTACCCATGCCCGGCGGTATCGCAGAGACTCCGCAACAAGGCTGATCCGGCCACTTACGCGCCTCGCGCCCACTCAAACACTACGGAATTCACATGGAAATCGGACAATACCAACCGAACCTCGACGGCGACGGACTGCGCATCGGCATCGTCCAGGCGCGTTTTAACGAACCGGTCTGCAACGGCCTCGCGGACTCGTGCATCGAGGAACTGGAGCGCCTCGGCGTGACGGGCGAAGACGTGCTGCTCGTCACGGTGCCTGGCGCGCTCGAAATCCCGCTCGCGCTTCAGAAGCTCGCCGAAAGCGCGCAATTCGACGCGCTGATCGCGCTCGGCGCGGTCATTCGCGGCGAGACGTATCACTTCGAACTGGTGTCGAACGAAAGCGGCGCGGGCATCACCCGCATCGGCCTCGACTTCGGCATCCCCGTGGCCAATGCCGTGCTGACCACGGAAAACGACGAACAGGCGGTCGCCCGCATGACCGAAAAGGGCCGTGACGCGGCGCGCGTCGCCGTCGAAATGGCGAATCTGGCGGTCGCGCTCGAACAGTTGGGCGGCGACGACGAAGAAGAAGACGAAGAAGAGGAAGAGGCATGAAGAGCGCACGCCGACGCTCCCGCGAACTGGCCACGCAGGGGCTTTATCAGTGGCTGCTGTCGGGTTCGCCCGGCGGTGAGATCGACGCGCAACTGCGCGGCGCGCAGGGCTTCGACAAAGCGGACCATGAGCATCTGGACGCGATTCTGCACGGCGTGATCCGCGATTCGGAGGCGCTGTCGGCCGACATCGCTCCGTGTCTCGACCGTCCGATCGAGCAGTTGTCACCGGTCGAACGCGCGGTGCTGCTGGTCGCCGCATTCGAGCTGAAGAATCACGTCGACATTCCTTATCGCGTGGTGATCAACGAAGCCGTCGAGCTCGCCAAGACGTTTGGCGGCGTGGACGGCTACAAGTACGTGAACGGCGTGCTGGACAAGCTGGCTGCCAAGCTGCGCGCGGCGGAGATCGAAGCGGCTCGCAAGCGCTAGGCGTCGGAATGCGGCGGGCTTAGGTGCGCAACGCCGCTGCCGCAGCCGCGCATCGGCCGGATTGGAACGAATCGCTGTAAGGACGCCGCCGTGCGCATGTGTCAACGCGCGAGGCGCCGTCCGGTTTCTGCTTTTGAACTGGATTTAATCGAATGAACTCCGTGACCGAACCTCTTATGCGGCTCGCCGCACGCGTCGACTCCATTCAGCCTTTCTATGTGATGGAGCTGGCCAAAGAGGCCGCGCTTCTCGAGCGCGAGGGGCGCGACATCATTCACATGGGGATCGGCGAACCGGACTTCACCGCGCCGGAACCGGTCATCGAGGCAGCCGCGAACGCGCTGCGCCGCGGCGTCACGCAATACACCAGCGCGCTCGGCCTGCACACACTGCGTGAAGCGATTTCGGCGCACTACGCGGAGGTCTACGGCGTCAACGTCGATCCTGCGCGAATCGTGGTGACCGCGGGCGCGTCGGCGGCGTTGCTGCTGGCGTGCGCGGCCCTGGTCGACCGCGACGACGAAGTGCTGATGCCCGACCCCTGCTACCCGTGCAACCGCCATTTCGTGATCGCCGCCGAAGGCAAGCCGGTGATGGTGCCGAGCGGCCCTGCCGAACGCTTCCAGTTGACCGCCGCCGACGTCGAACGGCTCTGGAACGAGCGCACACGCGGCGTGCTGCTCGCGTCGCCGTCCAATCCGACCGGCACGTCGATCGAACCGGCCGAACTCGAGCGCATTGTCAAAGCGGTGCGCTCGCGCGGCGGCTTCACGATCGTCGACGAAATCTACCAGGGCTTGAGCTACGACGCGAAGCCAATCTCCGCGCTGTCATACGGCGAGGATGTGATCACCGTCAACAGCTTCTCCAAGTACTTCAACATGACAGGCTGGCGCCTCGGCTGGCTCGTGGTCCCGCCGGGCATGGTGAGCGCGTTCGAGAAGTTGGCGCAGAACCTTTTCATCTGCGCGTCGGCGTTGGCGCAGCACGCGGCGCTCGCGTGCTTCGAACCGCAAACCATCGCGACTTACGAAGCGCGCCGTCTCGAGTTCAAGCGACGCCGCGATTTCATCGCGCCGGCCTTGCAATCGCTCGGCTTCACGGTGCCGGTCATGCCCGACGGCGCGTTCTACGTGTACGCCGACTGCGGGACCGTCAATCACCCTGCCGCCGGCGACAGTTCGGCGCTCACCAAGGCGATGCTGCACGACGCAGGCGTCGTGCTGGTGCCGGGGATGGACTTCGGCACCCATGCGCCGAAGCAATATATCCGGCTGTCGTATGCGACCGCGTATCCGAAGCTCGAGGAAGCGGTCGAGCGCCTTGCGGGGCTTTTTGGGCGAAAGTAGCGAGATGCGGCGGCTGATGTAGGCGCGTCGGTCGCGTAGTTGCGAGGTCAGTGGCAGCAGCCATCTAACCGCCAACCCCACAACCAGCCCTCCAAACGCAAAAAAGGACACTCGCAAGTGTCCTTTCAGACTGCTGACAAAGTACCCCCCAAAGCCTGGCCACGCGCCGGGCTTTGTCGTTTAATGGGCGTCATGCTCAGGAAACCGACACCCATGCAGC